>DATLDM010000026.1:0-61864 GCA_035525875.1 Aestuariivirga sp. | reverse complement strand
GCTGAGGCGTCCGGCATTGACAAGCCCGTCGGGCGGCGGCGGGGGAACGGCGGCGGGCCGGAGTATTGGCACCAGGGTATCGTAGGGGAAGACATGGATGCGTGGCGGATGCTTCGCGTACTTGACGCGGTGCTGGCGCAGCTCCGGGAAATCTTTCCGCGTATCGTAGAGCTGGAAGGAGAGGCGCAGCGTGCCGCCTTTCCCGATGATTGTCCCCTTGGGCATGGGCCGCGAAGGCGTCACCTTCACCGCAAGGCCCCGCGCCGCAATGATGATAAGACGGCGCACGGCGGACTCGGCGGGCCGGAGGATACGGAGCACGGCGTAATAAACAGGGCGCGGAAGCCGCGAAACTGTAGCCTCGCCCAGCATCACGAACAGAGCCTCGATGATGCCCTTGAGTGCTTCGCTGTTGCGTTTGATGGCCAAGTCCCAGTCCATCTTCCAGTCCATGGTGCTTCCTATCCCTTATAGAACAAAACAGGAACATATTTGGCATGGTAGGAATATAGTGTCAAGGGCTTTCGTATTTATTTTTGGCGCTCCATTGAAGCGGGCGCAGGTCGCCGTCGGGGGCATAGGTAAATTTTTTGACCACATTGGCGTTCAGGGTGGCGGGGCCTTAATTTTCAGGCGCGTGGAACAATTCGTATTTGTCCCGGTTTCCAACCGTCAGGCCGTTCAATGGGTTTATCGGGACAATGGAAAATACTGCGTTCGCGTTTCTTGCTGGATCAGCCGGTGTTGTGGGAGTTCTCACGATTTTGGCGGGCAGTTTGATTGAAAGGAGAGCGAAGCGCCCCCTTTATTATCAAAGAGCTGCAGACTGCGAATATGCCAGTGGCACAGACCCCAAACTGGAAAGTGCAAATCCAAGCTCCGCTTCCCAGTTAGGAAGATATTCGGATACCCATTCAGGTGCGAAGGCTGGCCAATCCAGAAAAGGCAGGGAATCGTCGATCACACCATAACCATAGGCCCATAAGGCGCAACCCGCTCCAGTGAGCGCCCAACCTATGAATCCCTGAATACGAGATCCTGCCATCAAATAATCAGTTGACGGAAACCTTCCGCTTCCTCCGCCAGCCCATGAAGCCTATCGCACTGAGGCCCACGGCGAAGAGTGGGAGTGCTGCAGGCAGTGGCACTAGTGTTTCCACAACATACCCGGTTACTGGGCCTGCGCCGCAAGTATCGAGCGGTCCGCAATTACTTCCGTAGTCTCCCCACAATGTTCCTGTCGGAGAGCCCCCGTTGTAATAGAGCAGATAGTGCGGATTAATTTCGAAACCATCGGGCTGTCCCAATGCCCAACTTGCCGACGACGTCAACCGGGCGTTCGATTCAGCCGTGACCCAATTCCAGTTTGTCAGTGTCCCGCAATTCTCATCGCAATAACCGCCCAGCCAGGGACCAACAATCCCGCCAAACATTCCAGCATTGGCGTCCACATGACCCGCCACGTGTGCATTCTCGGCGTCGGACGTTAATGCCGCCAGTGTTCCGCCCAATAACCCGGCTGCGGCGCTGGCGGTAGACCAGAGCACTCCTGTGGACTCAACGTAATAATCGTATCTGCTGCCGCCAAAATATGACGTATCAACAAGGGTCGCGGCGTTTGCCGGCTTGACGATCCCTCCACTACCAATGGCTACGATAGCCACCGAACATGCCATGGCGAACTTTACTGCACGCGACTTGGACATGATTTTATCTCCTCCACTCAGCCTTCCAATCAAGACTGCTACTTCCAGTTGGGTTTGGCAAGGGCAGGAATTTTCTGGTCAGGTGGAAAATCTAAACCTCGACAAACCCTTCCAATTTGGATTTGATTGAGGTCCGGCCCGACTCTGTGGGGGTGATATGCACCGGAATCTTGGGGGGAAACCAAAGGTGAGCACAGCAACAGCGAAGACGGATGGCATTGGCGACGGCGTGAAATCAGTCCTGCGCGGCATCTGGGCGGCCTTTCTCACCGCGGCCCTCACCGTCTCCTTCGTCATCTCCTTCACCACGATCATCTACGGCGGCTCCCTGGCCCCGCTGCTGGAGACCGGCCTCGGCCTGTCGCTGCTCGGCGCTGCACTGATGTGCGGAGTGGGCGGCTTCTTCTACAGTTTCCGCGGCACGATTTGCCATCCGCAGGACGTGACCGCCATTGTCCTCGCCGTCTCGGCAAGCGCCATGGCGGAAGCCTGGCCCGCCGACCAGGGCGACAGCCTGATGGCCACGATCGCCATGCTGATTGCCGTCACCACCGCCTTTTCCGGCCTGGTGGCCTGGGGCTTCGGGGTATTGCGCCTCGGCTTCCTCGCCCGCTTCATTCCCTATCCGGTCATCGGCGGTTTCCTCGCCGCCACCGGCTACCTGCTGCTGACCGGTGCCATCGGCCTGGGCCTTGGGGCGCGCGTCACCATTTGGAATCTCGCACCCCTCTTGGAACCGGCGATGCTGGTGCAGTGGCTCCCTTGGGTGCTGATCGGCGGCGGCATCGCCCTCGCCTCGCGCCGGATCCGCAGCGACTTGTTGCTGCCGCTGGTCCTGGCTCTGGCCCTCACCGGCTTCTATGCCATCCTCTTCGCCACCGGCATGGACCTGCAGCAGGCCGAGGACGCCAACTTGCTGCTCGGCCCCTTCGACACCGGCGGATTCCTCCAGGTCCTTGCCCCGTCGCTGGTCTTCGATGCCGATCCGTGGGCCATTCTGCGCGCCGCTCCCACCATCATGGTCGTGGCGCTGCTGACCATTCTTGGAACGCTGCTCAACGCCACGGGCCTCGAACTCGCCCTGAACCGTGACCTCGACCTCGAGAAGGACCTGCGCGCCACGGGCATTGCCAATATCGTGGGCGCGCTCGGCGGCGGCATGACCGGATACCAGATGATCCCGGGCACCCTGCTGGGCCAGCGCATGGGACTCCGCAGCGTGCTGCCGGGCCTCAGCGCCGCGGCGGGCTGCCTGCTGATCTTCATCTACGGCGCCACCCTGCTTTCGGCCTTGCCGGCGGGCCTCTTCGTGGCGGTGATCGCCTATCTGGGCCTCGACCTGCTGATCACCTGGCTCTGGGTCCGGCGCCGTCAGTTTTCGCTCACCGACTATTTGCTTGTGCTGCTGATCCTCGTGGTGGCAGCGACTGTCGGCTTCTTCGAGGCACTGGGCATTGGCATCCTGGCGGCGGCGGCGATGTTCATCGTCTCCTTCGCGCGCGTCAACGTGGTGCGCCTGCGCTCGACGCTGGCCAGCCGGCGCTCGCTGGTCGAGCGCAGCGACGCCGAGGTCCACTACCTCATGCAGGCCGGCCACCAGGCCGCGGTGTTCGAGCTCAGCGGCTTCCTGTTCTTCGGCACCGCCAACACCCTGGTGGAAAGCGTCCGCGCCGAACTGTCACGCGAGGAAGCGCCGCGCTTCGTCGTGATCGATTTCGCCCGCGTCCACGGCCTCGATGCCTCGGCGGCTTATTCTCTTGGCAAGCTGTCGCGGCTCTGCGCCAGGGCCGGCGTCGGAGTGATCTTCAGCGGGCTGCCGCGGTTCCAGGAGGCACGCTACCGCGAGTTCGCGGGAAAAGCTGACCGGGCCCTGTTCGCCGACACAGTCGACGAAGCGCTGCAGTCGCTTGAGACGGAAATTCTGTCAGGCCGGCCGGAAACAACTTCTGATGCCGGCTCCAAACTCCTCGACGATCTTCTGGCCCTCAGCGAGAGACCTGAGTTCGCCAGCAAATTCCGGCGTGTGACCCTGAACCCCGGCGAAGTGCTGGTGAACCAGGGGGCGGAGTCGCGGGAGATGTTCGTGTTGCTCTCGGGCGTCATGCGGGCCGAGGTGGCGCGGCCTAGCGGCGAGCCGCTCATTGTGGTGCGTTTCATGCCCGGCGCGCTCATCGGCGAGATCGCCTTCTACGGCAACGTGCCGCGCATCGCCACGGTGCTTGCCGAGGAGCCATCGGTGCTGGTGATGATCGACGCGGCAAATCTCGTTCGGGCGGGCGACGATCACGACCCCGCCACCGTGGTACACCACTATGTGGCGGTAAATCTCGCCAGGCGGCTCATGAACATGACAAGGCTGATGCGCGACGCCGATGTCTGACGGTCGGGCTTGTAGAGTCCTCCGGGGTAACCTATCTCGAATTCAACTTCAAGCGGAATGTGAAAAAGGTGGCCGGAGTGGACCTGGACGAGCAAGGCGATCTGGCTGAGGTCCGGCGTTGCCCCAATCGCCGCCAGGCAGAACAGTATGCCTTGGTCCTGACGGCCATGGGCATCCAGTCGTTGATTGTGCCGGAGGGCAAATTCACAACCCTGTATGTAGCGCATGAGGACGCCGCAAGGGCCAATGACGAACTCGCGGCCTATGACAGCGAAAACCGCCAGCGCCCGCCTGAGAGAGAACGGTTAAGCCCGGCATTGCCCCGCGTCGAGGTGGCAATGGTTTACTGGGTCGTATTATTGTTCTTCTTTGCCGCCGCGCGCCACGAAGCGTTTTCGTTCGACTGGCTCGGCGCCGGGGCGGCCCAGGCCGGATTGATGCTCAAGGGCGAGTGGTGGCGTGCGGTCACGGCGTTGTGCCTGCACGAGAGTGGCGCACATCTTCTCGGCAATCTTGTATTCGGCACGGTCTTTCTGATGCTCCTGTCGCAAGTCACCGGCGCTGGTGTCGCAGCACTTGCAATGATCACCGCCGGTGCGGCAGGCAATGTTCTAAGTGCCCTTGTGCGGGCCCCGGAATACACATCGATTGGCGCTTCCACGGCAATATTTGCGGGCATCGGCCTGCTGGCCGGATTGCGGCTGGCGCGGCGCCGGCATTTTGCATTTTCGGTGCTTCGCAGCTGGACGCCGGTGGCTGGCGGATTGGCGCTGCTGGCATTTTTGGGTCTCAGCGGGGAGAACACCGACGTACTTGCGCATGTGCTGGGCTTTGGTTCGGGCATTGCCGCAGGCTTGCTGCTTGCAAGGTGGGACCGCGATTGGACGGTTGATCGGGGTCTGCAGTGGACGTGCGCCGCTATCGCTGCTGCGGTCGTGGTTTCCGCCTGGGTTGCAGCGCTATCGCCCAGAGCTGTCATATAGCCAAAATTGATTTTAAGATACATCCGACGAAGCGAAGTGGTTTGCCCCGCCGATTGCCGCTTTCAAGGCATTGGCAAGCTGTTCCTGGGTAAAGGGCTTGGAGAGCCGCGGCAGTGTCGACCCTAGCCCTTCAGGCAGTTCGGCATACCCGGTTGCAAGAATAATCGGCAAGCCTGGGCGGCCGGCCAGGATTGCTTCAGCGAGCTGAACGCCGGTCATTCGCGGCATCGCCTGATCCGTGACAACCAAATCAATTTTGATCCCTTGTGCCAGAATTTTGAGCGCTTCCTCGCCCGAGTTCGCCTCCTTTACCGTATGCCCAAGATCTTCGAGCATTGCGGCTGTACCCATCCGGACCAGGACATCGTCATCAACGGCAAGCACCACAAGTTCATGAGGTCGAGAACCCGTCGTGGACAATGGCACTTCTGCCGGTTTCGGTTTGTTCTCTGCATCAGTTGCTGGAAGCCATAACTCGGCGGTTGTGCCAGCATCCTTCTTGCTCTTTAGCCTTAAGCGACCGCCCGATTGCTCGGCAAATCCCTGGACCATGGACAATCCAAGCCCAGTGCCTTTGCCCACACCTTTCGTTGTAAAAAAAGGTTCGGTCGCCCGCTTGAATGTATCTTCTGACATGCCTTCACCCTTGTCTTCAATTGACAGACAGACGTATTTCCCCGGGGCCAGCCGCAAATTGTTGCCGTTCAAAAGCTTTTCTTCATGGGCCGAAATGATCAGCGGCCCGCCCGCAGGCATTGCATCGCGCGCATTGACCGCAAGGTTGAGAAGCGCCGATTCCAATTGATTTGAATCCGCCCGGACCATTGAAAGCCCCATGGGAAACCGCGACTCGATAATTATTGATGGGCCCAGTGACCGCTGCAGAAGATCGGTCATTTCAAAAATAAATTCATGCAGGTTGACTGATTTCTGATCCAAGTCCTGGCGCCGGGCAAAAGAGAGCATCCTCTGGGTAAGCGACGTCCCGCGCTTTACACCCTCGGTGGCATTATCGATGAGTGAAAGAAACCGTTCGTCGTCCGGCACGCGCTTTCGCAAGAGTTCCATACTGCTCTGGATGACCATCAGCAGGTTGTTGAAGTCATGCGCGATGCCCCCCGTAAGCTGGCCGATAGCTTCCAGCTTCTGGGCCTGGAACAATGCATCACGAGCCACTTCAAGGGCTTGTTCAGCCTTCCGTTTTTCAGAGATATCACGCGTGATCTTAGCAAAGCCGATGAGCTTGCCGTTGTTATCTTTAATTGCGTCGATCACAACGCTTGCCCAAAACTGCGAACCATCCTTGCGAACCCGCCAGCCCTCTCTTTCGAATCGTCCTTCAGCGGCAGCAGTGTTCAGGGCCTGCTCCGGCACGCCCTTCTCGCGATCTTCAGCAGTATAGAACTGCGAGAAATGTTTCCCGATAATTTCATCAGGCCGATAGCCCTTGATCCTTTGGGCGCCACTGTTCCAACTGGCCACATGGCCTTTTGCATCCAGCATGTAGATGGCATAATCGGAAACACCCTCGACCAGCAGTTTGAATAGCTGCTCACTTCGCCTGAGGGCATCCTGAGCTTCCTTGCGTTCGGTAAGGTCGCGGGTGATCTTGGCGTATCCTAAAATCCCTCCTGATGGGCTGCGGATCGCATCTATGACCACGTGGGTCCAGAACCGGGTGCCATCTTTTCGAACCCGCCAACCTTCAGTTTCAAATTTGCCTTCTTTGGCGGCGGTCGCGAGGGCTTTCCGGGGGAGGTCGGCGGCCCGGTCCTCAGGCGTATAGAACAGGGAAAAGTTCTTGCCGATGATTTCCGACGCCTGATATCCCTTGAACCGCTGTGCCCCGGGATTCCAGCTGGCGACATTTCCATTTGGATCCAGCAAATAGACCGCATAGTCGGTGATAGCCTCGACCAGGATGCGATAGCGCTCTGCATCGGCCATTGGAAAACTGGCCCCCGTGTTGCGCTGCATCAAACCCCCCACTTGTACTCTGAACTACCTGCGACATAGCCCAACGTTGAGGTACTAAAAAAGTTCCTTTGTTTCCTTAAAATTCGGCAGATGGGGCAAAAAGCCAGTTAATTAGAGGTTTTAGCTGCCCGATGCGGCATGGCCAGCGAATACCTCAGCCTCATTTTGTCTGGTTGCGTTGAAAGGATGCTGCAAGTGCCACCAGGAAAATGCCAATCCAGGCGCCAAGCGAACTTGCTAGAAAACCCGACAGTTCCGGTGTGCGCCCAGGAATGAAATTCTGAAGAAGCTCGAGAAGGGCGGCGCTCGCCGTTAGGACCAGCCCCGCAAACAGCCTTGCCCGTATTGTCAAATATCCAGCTGCGAATGCCGCGCCAACCAGGGCATAGGCGATGCAGTGTTCGTATTCTCCGGCGACCCCGCTGTGCGGCCGTCTCTGCGCTGGCAACAACGACAGAACTACAATCATAGCATAGCCGATATATCCGGCAGCAATGCTTATTCGCCGCGTTTCAAATCTGGCATTCATCAAGTGGACCGTTTTTTCATGAGCCGGCGCACCACAATGGGCATGGCAATTGAAAAGATAAGCAGCATCCCCAGCAAAACGCTGATGACGATCCCCGGCACGTTCACCAGCGACAGGCCAAAGGTGGCTAAGCCCAGAATGAACACGGCGAGTACCACGCCCGGAATTGTGCCTGAACCGCCCGCGATGGAAACCCCGCCGAGGATCACCGCAGTGATGATTTCCAACTCCCAACCCAAGGCGATATTGGGTCGTGTCGAACCGATGCGCGCCGTGAGAAGCACTGCGGCAATGCCGGCCAATGTTCCTGTCAAAACGAAAAGCATAAAGCGGATGCGCTCAACCGGGATGCCGGAGAACCGCGCGGCAACCGGATTGTTTCCAATGGCATAAAGCTTGCGGCCAAGGGCCGTCTTGTGGAGCACAATTGCAAAAACGACGGCAAATACCAAGAAGATCACAAAGGAATAGGGCAGCGGCGGCCATTTGATCAGGTAGCTCTGGCCAATCGCCGTGAAGTTTTTCGGATACTGTGTAATCGCCTGGTCGCCAAGCACCACTTGCGCCAACCCGCGAAAAAGCGACATCGTGCCAATGGTAACAACGATTGAGGGCAGTGCGATGCGCGTGACGAGAAATCCGTTGAACGCACCGCACGCCGCACCAACAATCGGCCCAATGAGTAATAGAACCGGAAGCCCTGCTCCGGCTTGCGCCGCAAGGCCGATGGCAAGCGAGGCGAGCGCTATGATGGCAGCAACCGACAGGTCAATATCGCGGACCAGGATCAACAGGGCCATGGCGAGCGCTATTAGGGCTTTTTCGGAAAAATTATAGGTGGCGTCAGAGAGATTATAGATATCGAGGAAGTAAGGCGAGATCGCCGTGTTGCCGACGATGACGACGATCAGGAGAACAACAAGAATGCTCTCCCAACGCAGCAGCCAGTCGCTGAGGCTTCGCGGCGCCGCATCCGCCACATCATGCCGGGGCGTCACACTCATTTTGCGGCTCCTGCCGCAAGCCGGGCCTCAGGCAGAATGAGTTTCACGCCGCGCCTTTCGGCCCGCGCATTGACAACGACAGCGGCAAGGATGACGCCTCCCGAAATTGCCATCTGCCAGAAGGGCGTAATCTGCATGACAGGCAACGCATTCACGATCACCCCAAGAAACAGCGCACCCAGCAACGCCCCTGCTACCGTGCCAACGCCACCGGCAATGGAAACGCCACCGATTACACAAGCGGCAATGACCGTGAGTTCAAAACCCGAAGCAATTTCCGAATACGCCACGCCGTAGCGCGAAACCCAAAAATATCCGCAAAGTCCGGAAATTGCCCCTGAGAGCGAATAGACCAGCAGTTGCTGCGGCGCCAGATCAATGCCGCAATAACGTGCGGCGACAGGATTGCCGCCCACCGCATAAAGCCCGCGGCCCACCCGCGTCATCGACAGGAACTGCCATGCCCCAACGGCTACGGCGGCCATGATCCAGAAAATAGTGGAAAGGCCGAAAAGAGTGAGCTTGGGAAAGGACTGGAAAACATCTCCCATTTCCGAGGCATTCACCTGGTTGCCGCCGCCATAAACCACGATCATGCCGCGAAAGATGGCAAGCGTGCCCAGTGTCACCACAATTGGAGGAATGCCCAGGAACGCCACGAGACTGCCGTTGATCAGGCCGAGCACCAGGCCTGTGGCGATGGCCACGGCAATGAAGGCGACCACCGGCAGGTCAGGATAGTTCTGAGCCAGAGATGCCGAGAGCATGCCACTCAGCGCCAGATTTGATGCAACGGACAAATCGATGCCGCGCGTTATGATCACCATCATCTGTCCCAGCGCCAGCATGCAAAGAATCGATGTATCGTTGAGAACGCTCGTTGCGTTCTCAAAAGTCGCAAAGGCCGGCGCGTAAATGCTTACGCCCGTGACCATAAGCGCAATGATAAGGGAAAGCGCCAACTCGCGGTGTTTCAACAGGAAGTTCATGCGGCCTTCCGCGCGCCGGTTGCCGCCGATACGATGGCTTCCGCAGACCATGTGCCACGCGTCAGGATGTTCACAATCCGGCCTTCCTGCATAACTACAACGCGGTCGGCAAGGCCCATGATTTCAGGCAGTTCCGAACTGATCAGGATCACCGCAAGTCCCTCCTCCGCCAGTTCACCGATAAAGTCATGCACAGCGGCCTTGGAGCCAATATCGATGCCCTTGGTGGGCTCATCAAGGATGATCACTTTTGGCTTTGCGGCAAGCCACTTGGCAATGACAACTTTCTGCTGATTGCCGCCCGATAGCTCGCCGAGCCGTTGTTCCCAGTGGGCGGCGCGCACATCGAGCCGCTTTCCAAGTTTCCGCACTGCGTCAAGTTCTGACGGCTTCGACAGGAAAAAATTGCGCACATGCGAAGCGAGAGAGGCAAGGGTGATGTTTTCACTGAAAGACAACGGCAGGATAGCCCCCTGCTCCTGCCTATCCTCCGGCACATAGGAAATGCCGGCCGCAATGGCATCAACCGGTGAGGCTATCATTAGCGGTGTTCCGTTCAATGAAACTTGCCCTGAAGATGAGGCACTCATTCCGAACAGGCATTGCATGGCCTCGGAGCGGCCAGCCCCCACAAGACCGTAGAACCCCAAAATTTCTCCGCGCCGGAGCTCAAAGGAAATATCGGCAAATTCAGTTGGATTGGACAGGCCCTCAACTTTCAAAACCACTTCACCGATGGCGATATCGCGCTTCGGAAAAACCTGATCGATGGGTCGGCCCACCATCAAGCTTACAAGCTTGGGTTCGGTAATCCCGCTGATCTTGCCATCCCCCACCTTCTGGCCATCGCGCAAACAAACAAAGGAGTCCGCCACCCGGAAAATCTCATCGAACTTGTGCGAGATGAACATGATCGCCCGGCCTGCGGCCTTCAATTGCGCGATGATGCGGAAAAGATCATCAATCTCGTTGCGTGACAAGGCGGCGGTGGGCTCATCCATGATGATGACCGAAGCCTCATGGCTCAGCGCCCGGGCAATTTCAACCATATGCTTCTGCGCCACCGAAAGCTGCTTCAGTTTGTCATCGGGATTAAAGTCGGCATCGATGCTTTTCAGCAGCGCGGCGGTGCGCTGGCGCATTTGCGGCCAGTCTACAAATTTCTGGCCCGGCATGTGCCCCATGAAGATATTCTCGGCCACGCTCAGTTCATCGAACATCACCGTTTCCTGATGGATGGCGGCAATGCCGGCAGCCCAGGAATCGCGCGGCGATTGAAATTTACGTTGCTGGCCACCCACGGTAATTTCTCCGGCATCCGGACTATAGATGCCTGTGAGAATTTTCACGATCGTCGATTTGCCCGCCCCGTTCTCGCCCACCAGCGCCGTCACTTCGCCAGCGCGCAGCGTGAACGAAACATCATTCAACGCGCGAACACCGGGAAATGATTTGGAAACGCCGTTCAGAAAAAGAACAGGCTCCCCCCTTGGCAGGGGAGAGCTTGCATCAGGTTTTTGCATCAGAATATTTTCGCAAATTCCTCAACATTGGATTTATCGAAAGTGAAGGGTTCGCCCATGGCGGCATGGCCGTCATCGCCGACCTTGGTTTCGCCCATTCGGCCCATCTTGACCGTCGACCCCGGACCGGCTTCCGCGCCATTCAGGATGTTGATCATGATCTGCGTGGAGGAATAGCCATAGTCAACCGGGTTCCAGATCGCGAAGCTGTCGCAGGCGCCCTTGAGCACCGCATCCTTCATTTCCGAAGGCAGGCCAAGCCCGGTGATGAACACCTTGCCGACAAGCCCGCCGTCAATAATGGCCTTGGCGCCTGAGCGAATGCCAATTGTTGTCGGCGAAATGACGCCCTTGAGATTGGGATACGCCTTCACCAGGCCTTGCATTTCGCGGTAGCTCTTGTCGTCCTGGTCGTCGCCGTAGACGGTGGCCACCAGCGGCATGTCCTTGTATTCAGGCTTCTTCCACTCCTCTTTCATGGCTTCGATCCATGAGTTCTGATTGGTCATGGTGGAAGCCGCCGAAAGAATGGCAACCTCGCCCTTGCCGCCCAGGGTCTTGGCGATCATCTGAACCTGCTTGGCGCCAATCAGCGGCGTCGATGATGCGTCCAGATGCATGATGCGGCCGTCCTGGCCGATTGCCGAGTCAAAGCTGATAACCTTGATGCCGCGTTCCATGGCCTTCTTGCCGACAGGAACGAGGGCGTCCGCGTCATTGGCGGAAACAATGATGCCATCGACCTTCTGCGCGATGAGCGCATCGATGACCGCGATCTGCTCTTCAGCGGTTGCCTTGGTGGAAGCCGTGTAGATAAGCTCAAAACCACCCGCTTCTTTTGCCGCTTCCGTGCCGCCTTTTGCGCAGGCGTCAAAATAGCTGTTGCCAAGATTCTTCACCACCATGGCGATGCGTTTGTCCGCCGCCCTCGCCGGCGTGGAAAGCATGCCCGGCGCAAGGCCAAGAAAGGCGCCCGCCGTGAACAGCTGAAGCGTTTGTCTGCGTGTTGTTTTCGTCATGTTTTTCTCCCATCTAGTTGGATTTGGATGGCGTTATCGCCCTCCGGTTTAGAATCTTTTTCCTCCGCCTCAGGCAGCGAAGGAAATGTCGGCCTGCTCCGCACTGACGACGATGACGTTTACGCCTGCCTGCCGGATTTGATCCAGAACGGCTTCAGGGGCTTCGTCGTCGGTGATGAGTGTGTGAACCCGGCTGAGCGGGCAAACCGCCATGCTGCCGCGGGTTTCAAACTTCGAAGAATCGGCAAGGACAATGAGCTTGTCGGCGCGGCCCAAAAGCTTGGCTTCGGCGCGGGCAATCAGTGCATCGCCTTCAATCACCCCAAGCGGGCCAAAGGAAAAGCAGCTCATGAACATTTTGGATGCCGTGTAATGCTGGGAAGCGTCACCATCAAAGGGCGACAGTACAATGCCCTGCTCACGGTAGATTTCACCTCCGGGCATGATGATACGGTTTTCACTGTGCGCCACAAGGGCTTCAGCAATCGGGAACGAGTTGGTGAGGATTTGCATTTTACGGTCGCGCAGGAAATCAACCATCTGAAAGGTGGTGGTGCCAGCATTGATGATGATTGAGTCATTATCCTGACAAAGCGAAGCCGCCGCGCGGCTGATGGCCCGCTTGCTGGCAGCCCGCAGCGATTGGCTCGCCTCAAATGCCCGGGTTGCCAAGTGGGGGCGGTCATCAAAATTGAGCGCCTCGACCCCGCCATGCACCCGCCTGATCTGGCCCGTTTCTTCAAGCTTGGCCAGATCCCGGCGCAGCGTTGCCGGCGAAGCGCCGGTCCGCAAAATAAGTTCGCGAACCGTGACAACAGCGCGATCCTTGACCGCTCCGAGTATCATCTGCCAACGTTCCCGTTCGTGCATCGAACCCTCCAAGACAATCAAAACTAATCATTAGTAATCACGCACGTCAATACTTACCGCAATGCAAAACGTCATTGCGTTGCAATATGTGAATTTCTGATTGACCTTGAGCGAACCTGATCATACGGTGGTTTAAATTCAACCAGGTAGACATCCATGACATCATCACTTCTGATCCCATCCCTGTGGGACAATTCCCATGCCAAAAATCTCGATGAACCCGGGGTTCTGCTTTATCGCTCCAATATTCTGGGCAGCGACCTTCGCATTACGAATTTCGGCGGCGGCAATACCTCCGCCAAAGTGGAAATGACCGATCCGCTCACCAAGAAGCCGGTGCAGGTGCTGTGGGTGAAAGGCTCCGGCGGCGACATCGCCTCCATGAAGCTCGATGGCTTCGCCACGCTCTACATGGACAAGCTGCTCGCCCTGAAAGGCCTCTACAAAGACCTCTCTCAGGAAGACGAGATGGTGCATAACCTCAACCACTGCACCTTTAATCTCAATACCCGCGCCGCCTCGATTGATACCTGCCTTCATGGCTATGTCCCTTATGCCCATGTGGACCATGTGCATTCCGATGCGGTTATCGCCATCGCCGCCTCAAAAGATTCCGAAAAGCTGACGAAAGAGATCTATGGAAAAGAGATGGGCTATCTTCCGTGGCAGCGTCCCGGCATCGATCTCGGGATAAAGCTCGGCAAAATGGCCACCGAACATCCGGAGTATGTCGGCGTTGTTCTGGGCAGCCATGGCCTGTTCACCTGGGCCAAAACCGCGAAGGAATGTTATGACACAACCCTTCGCATCATCAACAAAACCGCCACCTGGCTCGACAAGAATGGCAAGAAACCTGCCTTTGGCGGCGAAGCCGTCAAGTCGCTCAGCCCGGCAGAAAGACAGGCGGTGATTTTGCGCCTGTTGCCCGAAATACGCGGCCGCATTTCCAAGGATGAGAAAAAGGTCGGTCATTTTACCGATGCCCCGGAAGTGCTGGAGTTCGTGAATGGCAAAAAGCTGGGTGACTTGGCACCCTTGGGCACCTCCTGCCCTGATCATTTCCTCCGCACCAAAATTCGTCCGGTAATCATTCCCCATGATGCAGAAGGTGTGGCCCTCGACAAATTGATTGCCGATTATCGCGCCGATTATGGCCGCTACTACGACCGCTGCAAGCACCCCAACTCGCCCAAGATGCGTGATCCCAACGCGGTGATCTATCTCGTGCCGCAGGTGGGCATGATCTCCTTTGCTAAGGACAAGGCCACCGCCCGCGTCGCCGCCGAATTTTATGTCAACGCAATTAATGTCATGCGCGGCGCGTCATCGGTGTCCTCCTATGTGGGATTGCCCGAACAGGAAGCCTTCAACATTGAGTACTGGCTGCTTGAGGAAGCAAAACTGCAGCGCATGCCAAAAGCCAAGAGCCTGGCCGGGCGGGTTGCCTTTATCACCGGCGGTGCCGGCGGTATCGGTTCAGCGATCGCTGAACGCCTGATGAAAGAAGGAGCCTGTGTGGTCCTTGCCGATATTGACGAGGCCTCGCTCGACTCAACCGTTGTCAATTTCGGCAAGACCTTCGGCAAGGACAATGTTCGCGGCGTGATCATGGACGTGACACGTGAAGACGCGGTGATCAAGGCCATGGATGACGCTGTTAAAGCCTTCGGCGGTGTGGATATCGTCGTCAATAACGCCGGGATCACCCTTGCCGCCAATGTCGAGGACACGACCCTGGACCTCTGGAACAAGAACATGTCGATCATGGCCACGGGCTATTTCCTTGTGGGCCGCGAGGGCTATCGCTTGATGAAACGCCAGGCGCTGGGCGGTTCCATGGTTTTCATTGCTTCCAAGAACGCCATAGCGGCCTCACCAGGGGCTTCCGCCTATTGCACTGCCAAGGCCGCGGAAGTTCATTTGGCCCGCTGTATGGCCCTTGAAGGGGCGCCCATGGGCATTCGCGTGAATGTGGTCAACCCGGACGCCGTCCTGCGTGGTTCAAAGATCTGGCAGGGCGCCTGGCGCCAGCAGCGCGCCGCCTCCAACAAAATCTCCGAAGATGAACTGGAAGAACACTACCGCAAGCGCTCCCTCCTGCAGCGCTCCGTGTTTCCTGAAGACATCGCCGAGGCCGTGTATTTCTTCGCCTCAGATCTCTCGGCCAAATCCACCGGAAACTTCCTCAATGTCGACGCCGGCAATGCTGTTACCTTCTCGAGGTAGACCATGACCTTTGCCATCCCGGCGGACCTGATCGGCACGGAAAACAAGAAGCTTGAGCAGGCTTTGGCCGATGATTACGCAAGCCTCGGGCGCCAGTTGCAGCGCCGGGGCATCGACATTGAGGCCATGACCCAGCGGGCCATGGATTACGCGGTTGCCATCCCGACGTGGGGCGTGGGAACCGGCGGCACCCGCTTTGCCCGTTTCCCAGGCCTGGGCGAACCCCGCAATATCCACGACAAGCTGGCCGATTGCGGCGTAATCCAGCAACTCTGCCGCGCCACACCGAACGTGTCGCCCCATATCCCGTGGGACAAGGTTGCCGATTACAACGCCCTTCGCCAGGAGGCGGCGTCCTATGAACTCGGCTTCGATGCTATGAACTCAAACACCTTTCAGGACCAGAGCAACCAGAGGACATCCTATAAATTCGGCTCGCTCACCCACGCCAGCAAGGCCACCCGTGACCACGCCGTTGAACACAATATCGAATGCATCGAAATCGGCCAGAAACTGGGCTCCACCGCCTTGACCGTATGGATCCCCGACGGGGCCAATTTTCCGGGCCAAACCAACCTCAATGCCGCCTTTGATCGTTACATGGACTCGCTTAGGGCAATCTATGACAAGCTGCCCAAGAACTGGTTCGTGTTTCTGGAACACAAACTCTATGAGCCGGCCTTCTATGCAACCGTCATTTCCGATTGGGGCTCTAGCTTTATGGCAGCCCAGGAACTTGGCCCGAAAGCCAAATGCCTGGTGGACCTTGGCCACCATGCGCCCAACACCAATATCGAGCAGATCGTGGCGCGCCTTATCCGCGCCGAAAAGCTGGCGGGCTTCCACTTCAATGATTCCAAATATGGCGACGATGACCTGGATTCAGGTTCCATCGATCCCTTCCGCCTGTTCCTGATTTTCAACGAACTCGTCGATGCCGAGTTGCGGAACGCCAAAGGCTTCGCGCCCGCCTACATGATCGACCAGTCCCATAACGTGACCGACCCCATCGAAAGCCTCATGGCCTCTGCCATGGAAATTGTCAGGGCTTACTTGCAGGCTTCGCTGGTGGACCGCAAAGTCCTCACCGCTGCCCAGGACGAAAGCGACGTGATGGCTGGCCACCGCCTGATCAAACAGGCCTTCAATACGGATGTTGGCCCCATCCTTGCCGAGGCCCGCCGCCGCAAGGGTGGCGCCATAGACCCCTTGAGCCTGTACCGCACCTCCGGCTATCGTGCGGCGAAAGCCAAGGAAAGGCCCGTCAGTGGAGTAGCCTCCGCCGGCATCGTCTAGAGTGTCCCCGGTTATGATTAATGCCGTCGATGAAAAGGCCCACATCCGGCCTGTTGCTCAACCTGCCCAAACGCACATACAACTGCCGGAAGCTCTAAAAGCTGTTGGATGAAACTTCAACTGCAGATCACGAGCCATGACAATTCAACCCTATATTCAATCAACTTTCCTTGTGAATCGAACGGCCAGGCCCATCGCTGAAAATACTGCAAGAGAGAAAAATGCATTCAGCAAAAAAGCAACCATGAAAACAAATCCATTTATCTGCTCGTTCGTTCCAAATAAAACTTCTGCGCTGTTGCATCGCACACTTCGACAGGGTTCGAGAAGAGTTGTGTTGATGGTAAGAAATAGTAATGCAGCAAAAGCCAAAGAGAAGCCGATACAGGCCCCAGTGGCGGCTTTGAGTTTGATATCCACAAGACGTTTTCCAGTTAAAGGAAAAGTGTAATCTGGTTTGGAAATTTGAACTAGTTTGATTAGTGCGAGGGTCGACAGGAAACAACTGGCCACCAATATCAACAATCCCTTCAAACTCAAGTTCACATTAACTGGATCGAAAATTATTTCTGTCAGCGGAATCGCCATTGCAGGTGAAATTCCAAATACAAGGAGCAATTTTAGATCGCTGAACGGCCATTTTGAAGTGAGTGCTCGCAAGTATGCAAGGCTGCATCCGGTTATAGCTACAACAGAAAAAATTCCATACGTTTTCAGCACTGGAAACCTATACAAAGTACAACGTGACGCTGCATTTAATTCATCCCTGCAATTTACCTTGAAAAATATTCGATATCAGCCCCGACGATGGTAACTCGCATCAAACCGCACCCACCTCGCCCGCGATGCCTTCTTCTTCTGTCGTATCTACCGCTCGCCGTGAGGTCAACGTTACCATTGCCTTCGAGGTCGCGACCTGTCACTGAAGTTTCATCCAGCGGCAATTCAATTAGAGTCTTCGGCTGTTGTATGCCCGGTTGGGCGGTTGGTGCAATGGTCGAGGCTGCTGCAATCAGCATAGGTAGCGACCGAAATAAAACGGTGACCATTAATGAGCCACGTGAGACGATGCAGATCAAGCGAAATCAAACAGTTATGCAACATGTTGCAATGTCGTGCTGCACACGATAACAAAAGTTTCCTTTCCTTCGGGCGAGAGAAGGCAAACCTTTGGGTATTGTCGCCTTCTCCCATGGCACTTCAGCTAAGAAGGTGCCCGACAGGGCGGATGAGGGATCCTTGTTCCTGATCCAAATGTCACGATCACGCTCTAACATCGGAGGTTCATTTGCATATTCTGGTTATCGGCGCGGGCGGAATGCTCGGCGCAAAACTACTCGCGCGCCTCGGGCATGAGGGAAAGCTGGGCGGGAAGAGCATATCGCGTGTCACCCGCTATGATGCTGTTATCCCCCCTGCTCCACCCGCTTCAAATTACCCGGTTGAAACTTTTGTCGGCGATCTTTCGGCTGCCGGCGAAGCTGAAAAACTCATTGCAGGCAGACCAGACGTCACATTCCACCTCGCGGCCATCGTCTCCGGCGAGGCGGAAAAAGATTTCGAAAAGGGCTACCGCATCAACCTCGATGCCACCCGCATTCTCTTCGAGGTCATCCGCAAGGCGGGCGGCGGCTACAAGCCGAAGCTTATCTTCACATCGTCCATTGCGGTTTTCGGCGCTCCTTTCCCCGATGCCATTGGCGACGAGTTCTTCACCACGCCGCTCACCAGTTACGGCACTCAGAAGGCCATCGACGAACTCCTGTTGAATGACTACTCCCGCCGCGGCTTCTTTGACGGGGTGGCGCTCCGCATGCCAACCGTCTGTGTCCGTCCCGGCAAGCCTAACCTCGCGGCCTCCGGGTTCTTTTCCAACATCATCCGTGAGCCACTCGCTGGGAAAGAGGCGAATCTCCCCGTGAGCGATACCGTACGCCACTGGCATGCCTCGCCCCGCGCTGCCATTCAATTCCTCATCCAGGCCGCGACATTGGACACGGAAAAGCTTGGAAATCGCCGCACCCTCACCCTGCCCGGCCTCTCCTGTACCGTAGCCGAGCAAATCGAGGCGCTTCGCCGGGTTGCCGGCAATGATGTGGTCAAGCTCATCCGCCGTGAAAATGACGAAACAATCGCCAAAATCGTCTCCGGCTGGCCGCGCAATTTTGATCCCCAGAGGGCCCTGGGCCTGGGCTTCAAGGCCGAGGGCAGTTTCGAGGACATCATCCGGGTGCATATGGAAGATGAGCTTGCGCCATGCAAATAGCGCAACCTTGCTAGCATCCCAGCCGCAGTGGGATAGTCGCGCTTAAAACTCTATAGAACCTGCATGTCTCCAGCGGATTCCCACGAAAATCGCATGCGCGGCATCCTCTGGATGCTGGCCACCATGCTGTGTTTCATAACCCTGGATGCCATCATGAAACACCTGCTTGAAAGCTATTCGCTGGTGCAGGTCACCTGGGCGCGGTTTTTCTTTGCCACCATCATTGCTGTCCTTGTGTGCGGCCGAAGCCTTGGAAAACTCGTAAGAAGCGTTGCTCCGGGAAAGCAGGCGATACGTTCATTGCTCCTGATGTCCACAACCGCCGTATTCAACGCCGGCATTCGCACCACCCCGCTTGCCACGGCCACGACCATCATGTTTCTCAGCCCCATCCTGGTAACCCTTCTCTCCATCCCGCTGCTTGGCGAGAAGGTGGGCCTTCGCCGCTGGGCCGGAATTATTGTCGGCTTCACCGGAGCTGTCATCGTTGTCGAACCCTGGCAAAGCGGCGTTGGCGGCGTAGGACTGGGCGTGTTGTTCCTGCTCGTCGCCGCCCTGCTCAATGCCAATTACCAGATCGTCACGCGCATGGTGCGCGACGATGACCCGCTCACCTCCCTGCTCTTTACCGCAACGGCAGGAGCCATCGTTGCAAGCCTGATCGTCCCCTGGTTTTGGTCTTGGCCCACGGCATTTGATTGGCTGCTTCTGATTGGCAGTGGACTGGCCGGGGCCGTTGGCCACCTCTGCCTGATTCGCGCCTTGCGCCTGGCGCCCGCCTCCGTCGTTGCCCCCTTCAGCTATTCGTCGCTGATTTGGGCCACGCTCTTCGGCTTTGTAATCTGGGGAGATTGGCCCAATCTCTGGACATGGGTGGGGGCAGCCCTCATCATTGGCTCTGGCCTCTATATCTTCCACCGCGAGCGCCGCCACATTTCTGTAGCGGTTGAAGCCTGACCATGCGGACCAACCGCAATCTTCTCGGCATTGCTTCGCTCACACTCGGCGTCATGCTCTTTTCGACCCAGGATGCCATTATCAAATCCATCAGTCATGATCACGCAGTGACACTCGCCATGGCTATCCGCTGTATCGTTGCTTTGCCGCTCCTGCTTCTGATGGTCCATTTTGAGTGTGGCGTTGCCAAGCTCCGCTCACCCCTGTTTTGGGCACTTGTGATGCGCGGCGGCATACTTTTGGTAGCCTACACCACATATTACATGGCCTTGCCGGCCCTTCCGCTCGCCGAGGCCATAGCACTTTTCTTTGCGGCACCCATCATTGTGACCATTCTTTCGGTGCCCATGCTGGGTGAAAAAGTCTCAGGCCAATCCTGGGCTGCAATCGCCCTGGGCTTCATAGGTGTACTTATAATTCTGCAGCCCGGCTCGGCACTGTTCAATCCGGCCGCCCTCTTCAGTCTTGTCAGTGCTGCCAGCTACGCATTGGCCATGATCATTGCCCGCAAACTCGGCGTTTCGGAAGCCGCCACGGTCATGGCCTTTTACCAGAACGCGGTTTACTTCGCGGGGGCCGTTTTGATTGCGGCATTTTTTGCCATTGCCGGAATAGACCATGTCGGCCACCCGAGTCTGGATTTCCTGGTGCGCCCCTGGGCCTGGCCAAATAACTATGATCTGTTTCTCATGGGCATTTGCGGCGTCATCGCCGCTGTTGCCATGTCGCTGCTCACCAACGCCTACCGCATGGCAGACGCAAATCTTGTCACCGTGTTCGAATACACCGGCATGTTCTGGGGCCCGCTCTGGGGCTACCTGTTTTTCAGTGAAATCCCCCGCTGGACCACCCTTGCGGGCCTTGGCCTCATCCTGATTGCCGGACTGATTTCGGTTAAACTGGCCGCCGGACAACCCTTGCAGCCCAATCGAGGATGATCGGCTGCTGGATAATAGACCCCCAGTAATGTTGCCCGCAAATGTGAAAACAGCTAGTGGTCACTGAAATACTTGCTCGCCCCCATGATTCAGTTAATACAGCAATTGGCTCTTTACGCAGATGACCTCAAGTGATTCAGGAGTATTGTTTGTTGTAACAGGCCATCACTACACGTCTGCAGCTGCAGATGCGGCGCGCTCAGTCGCTGAAACCAATCCATGGCTCAAGATTGGCATTTTTAGTGATCAGGACATTGCTGATCCGATTTTCCATTTTGTTGGCAAAATTGAGGGAGACGATAGCCGCCGCAAGCATGAGTATGTGAGTCAATCGCCTTTTGCAAACACACTTTATCTTGACTCGGATGTGCGCGTCGTTGGCGATCTCCGCGACTTGTTTCAGTTGCTCGAACGATATGAAATTGCTGGAGCCCAGGTTCGCTACCGCTCGTCGCCACGGCGCTTGGGCAAGCACCAGCTCGATATCCCCCAGGCCTTTCCGCAAATCAATTGCGGGGTCTTGCTTTACAGGAAGTGCTCCGCTGTCGATGCCCTGTTCCAAAGCTGGGCCGACCTATACCGCGAAGGCGGCTTTACCCGTGACCAGATTCCGTTCCGGGAAGCGCTTTGGCGGACGCAAGTCAAATTCTACGCGGTTGCACCGGAATATAATATGCGCAGTATTCCGCTGCTTCCCAGCAAAAATCCGCTGCCAGTCATCCTGCATATCAACGCGCTTCACTCACCTTCATGGCTCAGGCGTTTTTGGGCTAACATGCTTCTTGCGCCCGTCCGCGCACGGTTGCGGCGATTCGCCAAATATGGCCCTCGGCCTGTTAAGCCGGCGCCAAGGTAATGGAGCGGCGCCATTTAGCGCAATTGAGACCCAACGAGGCAAGAAGCTTGGAAAACTAGAACAGCGAACCATCTAGCTTGCGGCGGCCGAGGATGCGGAGGGTAAGATTTCGGCCGCATCGAAGAAAGGGATAAAGTAACCCCGAGCGGGAGCGAGATCCAAATAACCATGCAATGAACCGCGTCGTGATGTTGCCCTTCTCAGACAAGAGCGCCAGCATATGAATGCATGCAGCCCCGTGATACAGCTCTCCCCCATAAAACAGAACCATGCCTTCGTCCAGATTTAACCCCGCAGCCAGGGCTAACTGCAATTCGGGCCCGCCTTCGCGTGCATTGATGAGTTTTACCGGACCTATCGACTTCCTCAGATTCTGAAGTTTTACATATGAGCTGCAGAACGGGCACTCCCCATCATAAAGTATCCAGCTTTCCTGGGAGGGGTATGACATAGCTCTTGGACCGAACAACCTTCCGCGTGAAATCACCGTTGTCTATACCGAGGCAGACGGCCTCTACCTCAATCCTGTATGCCCGTATCCTTCGTTTATCGAGGTCCCGGAAGGTCAGATACTCCCAAGGCATAGACCAGATATGGTGTGGATAGAAATCATAGTCAATACGACCGGCAGCATCCAGGTGCGAAAGTACATATTGATGGTGACCTAGGATATGTTCGACGACGCCTGGATCGGGCAAAGGCTGAGACGCGCTATCCGCCGGGGCAAGCGCGGTCTGGCAACCGTCGGCAGCCTCGGCTGCACTTTGCTTTTGTGTCTTGCCGTATCTGGGAGGAAACAAATTACCTGAAAATTTCGGCAATCGCCTTTGTTGAGCGTAATGGATGGAGAACGTGCCCCAATAGTTGGAAGGGACTTCAATTTCAGTTTTGTCATCCAAAACTGCGTAAATTCGTTCATGATTTAGAGTCCTGATGTCAAACCACGCAAGATTTGCCACATTGAACAGAACGGGGGCCAAGATTACCATCCCCACCGACATGAGTTTGACTCTATGATCAATTTTTTCTTTGAGCGAGTGCCTCAACGCCACAACAATGGCGATGTTCAACAGAATCCACTTGTAAAAAAATATTCCCGATACAAAGAAGATGATTAAATGCATTACATCGTAGAAGGCAGTAACAATCACCACCCAGCGAATTCGAAGTGGAGCAACGAGGGCAAACAACTGTCCAAGAAATGTTGTGGCATTCAAGGCAATTACAACATACTGAAATCCATCAAAAGCAAGCTGAGGAAGTCCACTTATCAGGCTTAAGGGCAGTTGCCTGTATTCGTTGTGAACGAGGATCATGTTTTCCGTGTGATTGGCGATCATCCAGGAAAGTGGGTAGGTCCCAATGAAAATCTTCGCAAAACCAGAGTAGAAATAGTTTGAGAGGTGAACGCAGATTGCAAGCAGCGTCATCTTTGTCATGGTCGACAGGCGGTCACTGGCGCCAAAAGGCTGCTCGACTTGTGAGAGACCTAACCAAATCTTCGCAATAGGCAACAAAGCTGCGGCAATCAGAAGAAACACGCACACTTCGACGATTGTGAAGAACTCGGTCTGCGACAGACTGTTGCCAAACCACGCGCCCAGCGTATTTCTCTCGCAAATCGCGCCCATCATTGCAACAACGCCGAATGTTGGACGCCAGAATCCCAGAACGCAAAGGATAGGCAGAAAAAATTGCCGGTTTCGCAGGCGAAGGTCCGTCAGGAAACCAAAACCTGCGTCGTCTGGAAGGGTAAGGGAAAAGGCAAGATAAATTGCAAAACCAGCATACATGATCCTGAGGATCATCGCCGTCCCAGGAGGCAGATCGGAGGCACGCACGCTGACAGTCAGTGCCGTAAAAACCGCGATCATCACCCATAGGAGCGCCTCAGGGCTATTTATCCCCCAAATCGGAATCAAAACCGCTAACTTCACGATCCCAAATGCGATTAGGGACAACCCGACATAGATGAGGAAGTCACTGAACGGTGTTCTACTTACGCCCCTCATTGTAGCGGCCGTAGTGAAATTCAGCATTGAGTTTGTCCCGGGTGATATCGCGAAATTTTGGGACAACCATTGCCTTTTACGATCGGAAGATCAACAGAAGGTTGCCATGCTGATCTTCTCTCGAATTGCCACGCCATTGACTTCACATAAGCTATGTATTGAATTGAGCTGACTATTTGCGCCTCCCTTTGTAACTCGCGCCCGGATGACGGGCCTTTTGTGCTAATTGGATCTAGGCTGTTTACAATGAAGTATTTTGGAATTTCATTTCACCGGACTGCCACGCGAAGCTTGAATGAAGCAATGAATTCCGCAGGAATTCCTTCTCTCCATTTTCCCTCCCAGATTGGAAATGTGAATTATCAGCGTTTGGTGGCCAAATCTTGGAACCGGCCGGATTTGGTTCTTGAGTGTCTGCAACCAGTGCTTAACGCCTACGACGGCCACACTGATGTCCCCTGGCCCGGACTTTGGCGCGAGATATTTACAAGCATGCCGCAATCTCGGTTTATCATTGTGCTTCGAGACCCGGAGAAATGGTGGCATTCTCTAAGTCTCCATTGGCGGCTGCAATTTGTCAGACGCAAACTGTCTATTTTCGAACGTATCCAGTACGCGCCTTACATACCAGACTGCGCCCGGGAAACCTTTGGCCCAGAACACAGGGATCTCTTTATCGACGCCTATAACAAGCATATTGAGGACGTCTGCGGTCAAATTCCATCTGATCGGCTTCTCGTTCTCGATTTGATGGATACGGAAAAGGCGGCTCAACTAGGCAGCTTTCTCCAAACGGGAAGAACCCCCATTTTCGCACATCACAACAGTTCGCGCAGTACGAATCCCGCGAAAAGAATTTATCGAAAGATTGTTGAAAGGGTACAAAACGAGTTCTTGCCCCACTGATGCAGCCTTTCTACCGCCATCCACTGCGACAAACCAAAGCTTTGCGCCAATTAATTATCGCGCTATGAACCGCCCCAATGATAGGGAACGACGATGTGCGGCCTGTTCGGAATACTCAGCGACGAGACCCTTCGCCCGGAAAATCTGCATCGGGCGCGCTTGTCTCGCGACGCCTTGGCACATCGCGGTCCCGACCATGCTGGCGAACTCGTGGATGATACGCTTTACTTGGGGCACCGTCGCCTCAGTATTATTGATACCTCGCCGGCTGGCTCACAGCCCATGATCGCGGGAAATGTAGCGATTACAGTTAACGGTGAAATCTACAATTTTCGTGAACTGCGGGCCGATCTCGAACGCCTGGGCCGCAGGTTCAGCTCTCAGTCGGATTCCGAAGTCCTGCTTCACGGCTTCCGGCAGTGGGGCATCGATGGCCTCGCGGAACGGCTGGATGGCATGTATGCAGCAGTCATAGTCGACAAGGCGACTCGCCAAGTCTATGCCCTGCGCGACAGGGCCGGAATCAAGCCTTTCCATTATTATTACGACGGAAAAACCCTTGTCTGGGCGTCTGAACTAAAAGCGATCGTCGCCTACTTCGGACGGGACCAGCTATTAACCGACAATACCGCAATCATCGACTTCCTGACTTATCGCTACATTCCCTCACCCAAGACCATATACAGGAATGTATTCAAGCTGCCACCTGCTTCAATACTGCATCTAATGCCCAAAACCAGAAAATTGTCAGTCAGAAGGTATTGGGAACTGCCGTTGACTGAAAAAAACCGGCCCTTTCCGGAATTGATGGAGGAGTTGCGAACAACACTGGCTTCAAGTGTGGAAGCGCAATTGGTGAGCGATGTGCCGTTGGGATTGCTGCTGAGCGGCGGGATTGATTCTTCAGCGGTTACCATCATGGCGTCACGCGTAGTGAAACAGATTCGAAGTTTCTCCATCAGCTTTGAAGGAACAGATCGCGACGAGACCCCCTTTGCCGAGATTGTGGCGAAACAGGCCAACACGGTTCATGCGGTTCACCGCATTCAACAGGGAGAGATGGATGACGTAGTCAATCGGCTCACAGGTTGGTTTGACGAACCGTTCGGCGACAGTTCGGCGATTCCGACCTATCGCGTCTGCGCTGTTGCCCGCCGCTCCGTTACTGTGGCCTTGTCGGGCGACGGCGGCGATGAACTGTTTGGGGGCTATCGGTGGTACCAGAGGTATGATCGTTTGCGCCGCCTGCAACAATTCGTTCCGGTGAAACAGGCCGAGGGCAGGAAAATACCGGCATCATTGCCGGGGGCCCGAATGATGCATTTGTTGACAGTGGGAGACCCAGTCCGCCTTTGGGCTCTTCTGAGAGGTGGCTTGAAGACCCAAAAACTTTTGGCTTGGAAAGCCAAATTGGGCGTGGACAGGGAATATGATGACCTGTGGGCATATCGCAGGCATTTCAGGCCAGATATCTCGCCGCGCCAATGTGCGAGATTGATGGATTTCCACACCTACCTTCCGGATGATGTTCTCACGAAAGTTGACCGGACGAGTATGGCTGTGTCACTTGAATGCCGGCCACCCTTTCTATCCCGATCGATGATCGAGTTTGCGTTCAGCCTTCCGGAAAGCTTCGTGTTTATGTGTGGCGATTTGAAGGGTGGACTCAAAGCAGCAATGCGGGGAGTGTTGCCAGAGTCCATATTAGCTCGCGGCAAGCAGGGATTCGGGGTGCCGGACTTCGGATGGAAAAAACAGCTTGCGACGCGGCATGGAAGTTTCAATGAGGCTCTCGTGCAAACGTTCTTGGATGGTCGGGCGATACCTGTCAAAACGAGCGCCGACATCCGGGCTTCATCCCCGCTCCAGGAAAATCTCTAGTTCCAGCGGAAGGTACATGCTGCATTGACCGACACAGAAACACTTTTCTCCGTGGCCCATGGGCAAGTTCAAGGCGATGCCTTGTCAGTTTATGCGGTTGTTCGCAACGAAATGTTCTTCCTGCCAAGCTTTTTCGAACACTACCGAAACATGGGAATTCGTCAGTTCGTAGTCCTGGACGATAGATCCGATGACGGAACCCTTGAATATCTGCGTGCCCAGCCGGATTGCGCAGTGCTTGCTTCTCCTTTGCGCTATGGCGACAAGATCGGAGGCAAGCGGGCCGCCCATCTTTGGAAGACCTGTATCCCGCAACGTTTCTTTCCGGATAAATGGGCCATTTGCGCGGATGCGGACGAGTTCCTTTTTCTTCCTCCTCAGTTCAGCGACGCGGTTCAGTTCGTAAACTATCTGGACGGCATCGGAACAACCGCAATTGCCGCCGTCATGGTCGACTTCTATCCGAAAAGCATAGCTCAGATGGAAAGCCTCAAGGCACCCCAAAACCGGTCGGAGCTCTTCGAAACATATGCCTGGTTCGACGCCGGCCCCTATTATCGCTGGCCGGCCAGCCGCGCACGTCCTATCATTCTGCACGGGGGTGTTCGTGAACGCCTTCTGAGAAAGTTCGTCATTTCAAAGCGGGATGTGCACAAAACATCGCTCCAAATTGTTCTGCGCCGGCTCAAGTCAATTTTCATCAAAGACCGGAACGTCGGCTCCATACACAAGGTTCCGCTGGTGAAATGGACCACTGGCCGCAAGTATCTCCACTCGCATACACTCAACGAGGCCCCAAGCCGGGATTTCATTCTCCCAATCGCGCATTTCAAATTCACCAGCTTTTTGCACCAAAAGATAGAGCAGGCAATCGCGTCGAAGGCATATTCAAAAGGGTCAAGAACCTATTTTGCCTATGCCAAACTCCTTAAAGCCATGCATGAAAGCGACGGAAGTTTTCTCGACGCCAGGTCAGTGAAATTCACCGGCGTCGATGATTTTGTTGCGGCGGATTTGGCAAAATTCGGGGATCCTGGAAGTGATCGGTAGAACTGTGACCAATGGGAGGAAGAATGCGCCGGGCGTTATGGGCGCGCTATTCAAGACTTGGTACGAGACTTACCAGGTGCTGTGGCCAACAGGATTGCTTATTTGCCAACAAAATAGCTGCAACATATGACACCGCAATTTGAACATTTCACCATCGCCAAGCCTGCCCCGCTGCCAGCAGCTACGATACTGCGCTTGGCACTCCAGCGAGAATCCGTCCGCTTTTGTCATTGGAAAAGCAATCATCATCTGGCAGAAGCTCTGGCGGGTAAAACCGATATTGACTTGTTCGTCGCACCCGCCGACCAGGCGGCATTCGCGCGCGTGGCGGTGGAGACCGGCGCGCTGAAGATCCTCAGCCAGCCCTGGGGTCGCTACCCTAATGTGGAAGACTGGCTGTTGCTTGACGAAGCCACCGGAAATTTCCTGCATCTTCATGTCCACTACGCGCTGATGACGGGCTTGAAGCGTGTCAAGCATTTGCAAATTCCATGGGAAAACGCCCTTCTCAGTCATTTGCGCAATGACCTATCCAGCGATTGGCCCATCCCTTCAGCAGAGATGGAACTTCTCATCCTGCTGGTCCGCATTTGGGCGAAAATGCCGCCATGGCGCAGGTTTGTAAGCCCTGAAATTCCCTCTCATATCGCCAAGGAGCTCGACTGGTTGCGGCACGACGCAAATCCGGAAGAATTGATCGCGTTATCTAGAGAGCTGAAACTATGCATTGATCAATCCTCGCTTCTCAAACTCTTGAAAAATGAGCCCGCACCTTCAGATGACATAATTCGCGTAGCAAGGGAGCTCAATAGGAATATGCGGACGCAATATCGAATGCCATGGCTGGTCGCGCTGGCTATCGCGGCAGTGCTAAATGTTCGTCTCATGTTTGCGAAGGCCGGCCGGCGAATGGGCCGTGCCTCCCAGTTGGGTAAAACTCTCCCGGGAGGCAGCATGATGATAGCGTTTGTTGGCAGCGATGGCTCGGGCAAAAGTACGCTCACGCGCGATGTACAGAAATGGTTGCGCTACAAACTTGATGCCCACACGTTCTATATGGGATCTGGCGACGGGGGAGCGGGACTCTTCGATATCCTTCGCCGCGGCATAAAGGGATTTGTGAAATCGGCTGGTTCCCGAAAGAAAGGCAGCGGTGGCAGGAACAGCAAGAAAACGCGCGAGGCCAACTTCTTTTCGAAGCTTGTTCAGCTCCATCAACTGGTTGTAATGCGCCACAAGCTCCGCTTACTTCGACTTGCGCGCCGCATGTTGAAAAAAGGAAGTGTCGTTATCACGGACCGCTATCCGCAGGGCCAGTTCTACGGCATCAGCGACGGACCAAAGCTCCAGGACGGACGGAGTTTTTTGTGGGCCGCGCGGGCTGAACTGAAGCTTTACGAAGAGGCGTCGCGTCTGGGACCCGACCTGCTTCTGAAGCTGTCAATTGATCCGCACACGGCCCATCGTCGCAAGCCGGATCACAATCTTTCCGTCATTGAGCGCAAATGTGCGATCATTGATCAGCTCTCCTTTCCGCAATCGAGGGTCGTCGTGATCGACGCACACCAACCGTACGGCGATGTTCTGCTCCGCACCAAGCGGACCATCTGGTCTGCACTAAGGAGAAACCAGACATGAGTTCCTTGCGGCCCGGCGGCTTGCCTCTGGTAATTGAGCTCGTGGGACTTCCAGGGTCTGGCAAGAGCAGCATCGCGCGTGCTGTGCAAGCAAGACATCTGGGTCGTGGTGAATTGAGTATTCTGGAAGCGCGTTTGCAATGGCCTGTCATCCAGCTCTTGGTGGCCGCGCTTAATCTGGCCCTGAGCGCACGCCCCTTTTCAATTACGCGCATCGCGCGGGCATTCAAGCTTGTGGGATTCCTGCGCTACTACCGAAGGCATAGGAACCTTCCCATCATTATGGATCAGGGGTTAGCTCAGAAGCTCTGGTCTATGCTCGCCGAAACGCAGGATTTTTCCTTGCCTTTGTTGACCACAACCATACGAAGACTCGCGCCATTTGCCGCAGATCATCTCATTTGGGTTGAGACTCCGGCTTATGTTGCAACCGACCGGATTGTTGGACGAACTGGGGGCAATAGTAGATTTGATGGCCTCCCCCGAGATGAAACAGCCGCGCGCCTCGTTAACCTGGTGGAATTATATAACTTAATTATAGGGCTGTTCGAACACCATACCGATGTGCGCGTCCTCTCGCTACGCGGCGTGGATCCGGTTGCCGACAATGCGGCACGAATCGACTTGCTCATAGAAGACAGTATGAAAGTGGGATAAGTATTAATGTCCCTATATTTCCCCATGGCCTGCATTGGAAATGGCTAGCTACCCAGCTTGACGAATATGAAATAAAAGTTCAAATTATCATCTATATTGGGTTATACAATTGATAAGGCTGGACAATAAAGAATCGAAGCGCACGATCTCTTTGGTTAAAGTCAAGAATAATTCTATCGAGTAACGCAATTCTGCAAAGGTTTTAAATCATATGAAAATGTGTCTCGCGGTTTTTATTGCTTTACTAGGTGGCATAAACATTGCCTATGCGGCCGAGAATGCTCCCGCACCAAACGGCTTTCAGAGCTTCGAATGGACCGGATTCTATATCGGCGCATATGGCGCGTATGGCTTTGGTGATACCCGTTCAAGTGATGGTATTGATTCTGAGCCCCAAGATCCGTACCCGGGCATTCATGCTGGGTATGCGTTAGAGTTAGAAAAAATTGTCATAGGTATTGAAGGTGATTTATCTCTGGCCGATCTTGATGGAGATACGGGTTCAGGAGCGGGCTTTGTAAGCCAGGACATAGACAACATCGCGGCGATCAGCGGGCGCATTGGCCTGCCATTCGACAATATGCTCGTTTTCATGAGTGCCGGGTGGAGCTGGGCCGATTCAGAAAGAAACACAATCGGCAGCAGTGACACCGAATTCCTGAACGGGCCAACTTTAGGGGGCGGGTTTCAGTTTGGTTTGGGCCATCATATGGTCGGCCGGTTCGAATACGTTCACATCGACTATGGCAAGGTGACATATGATATTATTGGATCGCCGAAGGTCGATAGCAACGTTGATGTTGTTAAGGTAGGACTCGACTATATTTTTTGATTGTTCAATACACGCGCAATTGAACAAGCATTTATCTGCCAGCCGGATCGCTCGTCACGCATCCTTCATTTCGCTTTTGAACAGTTGCTCATAGGCCAGGAGCATGCGGTCATGGTCAAATCGGGCAACATATTCAATTAAGCCCTTGCTGCCACGAGGCTCTTCAAGGCGACGGGCCATGGCGCCTGCAAGCCCTTCCGGATCATTGATTGGCACGATCGGTCCGATCCGGCCATTGTCGAGTTGCTCGCGCACGCCGGTCGGGCAATCAGTTGCTACAACTGGGCAGCCACAGGCCAGCGCTTCCAAAAGAACGTTGCTCGCCCCTTCCCATCGTGAAGACAAGACAAATAAACTGGCACGGCTGAAATACCGAATTGGATTGGGCTCGTAACCCGGCAGCCTGAAATCTTCACTGACGCCAAGCCGCGCGGCCCTATCAAGCAGCGCCCGCCGCGCCCGTGCCGGACCATCACCGAGAATAACCAGCCGTGCGGTGTGTTTCCTGCGCAGCAGGGCAAAGGCATCCAGCAGCAACTCATAGTTCTTCTGCCGCGAAATCCTGCCGGCCGAGATAATCACTGGCGGACTCCCCGGTGAAAACCAAGGGTCATCCAGCGGTTCGTCGGCCTCCCGCTCAACCTGGGCAACGTCAATGCCGTTGGGAATGACCGAAATCCGGGCGGCATCAATGCCAAGATACTTCGACATGTCCGCTGCGAGCTCATGCGAAACCGCAATGATATGGTGCATTTCCCGATATTTCATCGCATCAATAAAATTGGCGACGGCTCCGCCCTGCGCCCAGTAACGCCCAAGGCGCGGCGTGGCGTTACTCGCTCTTCCGAGGAATCGCGTTGACGGTAGTCGGCCCGCCCATCGGTAAGCAAGACCCGCCGCAAGATGAAAGTGATTTCCCGCCGAAAGCAGGACAGTAGGTTTCCGCTCCGCAATAAGCCGCGCGATGCGGGGTACTGCGGAAAGGGAGATAAGCCGCCGGTTGGCCGCGAAATGGCCAAGCGGCCGTGGAATACCAATTTCAATGATGGACACCCCAGTTGGTACATCCTTCTTGAATTCCCCTGCATTCCTCATCACCCATACCTCGGTTGTTAATCCGTGGGCCGCAATGCCGCTGGCAATCCGTATGGCATTCCGCACCACGCCCGTCGCCGTGAGGTCATACACGATGATTGCAAGTAGTGGCTTTGCTTCAGTCATGGCAGGGGTGTAGACGAGTTGCGGCGCAGCGGTCAAATACCGCACCCTAGACGCTTCCCTGGCGATGGTTTAAGCAATGCCGCAGCCCAAAATAACAGCATTTTGACGCAGAATGCAGTGGAGTAAAAATGCGAATAACCATGATCGGATCGGGCTATGTGGGACTGGTCTCAGGTGCCTGCCTTGCCGATTTTGGCCATGAAGTCACCTGCATCGACAGCAATGCCGAAAAAATTGCCGCCCTGAAACGCGGTGAAATTCCCATCTATGAGCCCGGTCTTGACCAATTGGTGAAAGACAACGCGGCGGCAGCAAGGATGTTTTTTTCAACTGACCTCGCCGCCGCAGTTGGCAATTCCGATGTTGTGTTCATAGCGGTTGGAACACCGTCCCGCCGCGGTGACGGGCATGCCGATCTTTCCTACGTCTATGCGGTCGCCCGGGAAATCGCCGTAGCACTCAAGGGCTTCACGGTCGTGGCCACAAAGTCGACGGTCCCATTGGGAACCGGCGACGAAGTTGAACGGATCATCCGCGAGATCAACCCTGCTGCCGATGTGGCTGTGGTGTCAAATCCGGAGTTTTTGCGCGAAGGTTCGGCCATCGGCGATTTCAAGAGGCCGGACCGTATCGTGATCGGTCTTAGCGATAATCGGGCCCGCGCCGTCATGACCGAGGTTTACCGGCCGCTCTATCTCAATCAGGCGCCACTTCTGTTTACCCAGAGACGCAGCGCCGAACTCATCAAGTATGCGGCAAATGCCTTTCTCGCCCTGAAGATAAGTTTTATCAACGAGATTGCCGATCTCTGCGAGGTAACCGGCGTTGATGTGCAGGAGGTTTCCCGGGGAATTGGCCTCGACAACCGGATTGGTTCCAAATTCCTCCATGCCGGACCCGGCTATGGCGGCTCGTGTTTTCCAAAGGATTCGCTTGCCCTGGTCAAAACCGCCCAAGACTATGGCAGCCCGCTCCGCCTGGTTGAGACAACCGTTGCCGTCAATGACCAGCGCAAGCGCGGCATGGCCCGCAAGGTGATCGCGGCCTGTGGCGGAAATGTCCGTGGCAAAACGATCGCCATTCTCGGCCTCACCTTCAAGCCCAACACCGATGACATGCGTGAGGCCCCTTCACTTTCCGTAATCCAAGCCCTGCAGGATCAGGGAGCCATTATCCGGGCCTATGATCCAGCGGGCATGACGGCAGCGCGCGCCTTGCTTCATGAGGTTCATTTCGCCGACAGCGCTTATGATGCGGCGGCTGGGGCCCATGCCCTTGTCATCATTACCGAATGGGACGCCTTCCGCGCCCTTGATTTTCGCAAACTGGCAACAACAATGCAGGCCAAGACGCTGGTCGACCTCCGCAATGTCTACCGTCCCGAAGATGTGACAAATCAGGGCTTTGCCTACTTCGGTATTGGGAGGCCGGCTGCTTCCGCAGAGCAAAAACTGGCGGCCCAATGAAATATCTTATTACCGGCAGCGCCGGATTTATCGGCTTTCACCTTGCCCAGCGCCTGCTCGACGAGGGTCACGAGGTGACAGGCTTTGACGCCATGACGCCTTACTATGACGTAACTCTAAAGGAGGCCCGCAATGGACTGTTGGCCCGGCATTCTGGTTTTACCTTTGTTTCCGGCCAACTTGAGGATGCCGGCTCGCTGAGTCGTGCCGCAGATCTGGCAAAGCCAGACATCATTGTGCATTTGGCAGCCCAGGCAGGCGTCCGTTACAGTCTCGAAAACCCAAAGGCCTATATTGATTCCAATCTCGTTGGTTCCTGGAACGTGCTTGAACTCGCGCGAAAGGTAAAACCACAGCATCTGCTGCTGGCCTCCACCAGTTCCATCTATGGGGCAAACACCAAGATTCCCTTCGAGGAAACCGACAAGGCCGATGAGCCGATGAGCCTCTACGCAGCGACAAAGAAGGGCATGGAGGCCATGGCCCACGCCTATGCCAATCTCCATCAGGTGCCAACCACCGCTTTCCGCTTCTTTACCGTGTATGGGCCCTGGGGCCGGCCGGACATGGCGCTGTTCAAGTTCACCGATGCCATACTGGGCGGCCACCCCATCGAGGTGTATGGCGCAGGCAAAATGGAACGTGACTTCACCTATGTTAGCGATTTGATTGAGGCAATTATGCGCCTGATGCCGCTTCCGCCTGCGATCGCGCCTGTTCCCTTCAGGATTGTCAATATCGGTGGCGGCCAGCCCATTGGCCTTTTGCCCTTCATCGAAACTCTCGAACGGGCTTTGGGCAAGCCAGCTATCCGCAAAATGCTGCCCATGCAGCAAGGTGATGTGCCACGCACCCATGCATCTCCTGAGCTATTGAAACAATTGACCGGCTTTTGCCCGCAGATGGGTCTTGCCCAAGGAATTGGCGCATTCGTAAGCTGGTACAGGGACTATTACAGAAAATAGTTACCGCGTAACGCCCACGAGCGAGGGTTGGGGAATGACAATCCCCTTCTCACCAAAAGCTTTGAGAATGGCAAAGCGCAAGTCGCTGGCCACCAAAACCCCGTAGAAGATATCCCCCACGGTGCCCTTGATTTCGAAATCAAGCGAGTAGGTTCCAAATTTTTGCAGCGTCACCACCGGTTCTGGGTAAGTCAGAACATTGGGGTGAGCCTTGGTCAATTGCTGCAGGAGTTCCTTCACCTTCTCGGCGTCGCTGTCATAGGCAACACTCACATTAACAGTAAAGCGCCCCATAGTGTCGCTATGGGTCCAATTCTTTACCGGCTCGGTGATCAGGTTGGAATTGGGAACAATAATGGAGCAGCCATCAAAGGTTTCTATCTCGGTAGCCCGGACATTTATTTTCTTGACCAGCCCTTCCCCCGCCGGAATGGAAATCCAGTCCCCCACCCGTATGGGCCGCTCTGCCAGCAGAATCAGTCCCGAAACAAAATTATTGACGATGGATTGCAGGCCGAAACCGATACCAACGCCAAGCGCACCGGCAACGAGGGCAAGATTGGAAAACTCCAAGCCTGCCGCCGTAAGGGCAAATCCCGCCGCGATAATATAGCCCGCATAGGTGGCGCCTTTGCGAACCGAGTCCTGAACCCCCTTGTCGATACGGGTTTCCAGAAGGATGCGGCGGTTGAGCCAGCCCACGAATAGCTTGGTAACTGCGATGCCGCCAAAGAGCACGAACGCGACAAGCAGGATGGATGAAGGTGAAACCGTGACACTGCCAACATCAAATCCGAAGAATGCCTTGTTGGCCAGCGCCCGAAAATCGATCCAGGTGACCGTCCACAGCAGGAACAGGATCGGCAACCCGATGAACACCAGGAGAATATCCACGAATGTGCGAAACAGCAGCCCTGCCCGCTCGATGGCGCGCTCTCCCAAGCCTGAAACGCGCCTTAAAAATTTCCCCAAATGGCTGCTTGGGTCAAAACTTGTATGGACCGCGGCATCGATTGTGTAGTGAACCAGGAACAGGAATGTGACAACGAGCGCTGTATCAAAAAGCTTGAAAACAATGAAGTTCGCCAGCGCAACGTAGCCAAACAGGAGGGCTAGTGTTGCCAAAAGGACAAGCAGCCAGATTGGCGTTAAAAGAACTTCAGTCCAGCGAAAATAAACGATCTGATTTGGCGTTTTCTCCACCAGGCCGGACTGATTGCGGAAATTCAAAAGCAACAGGGCAAGCAGGACCAGCATCAAACAGGAGGCGAGAGCCGACTGCCCGATGGAATAGCTCACCGGGAGATAAATGCCATCCGCCAGATTGCTGAACGCATCGGAAGCTCCAGACATTGCCGCACAAACCGTGGCAAGCAAGGCAAAGCGTGAAGCTGCCGCATCATCAAGATTAATCAGCCGCCAGTTGGCCTGATTTGGCGCAGCTAGGCGGTAAGCCAAAACACCATTGACGAGAGTTCCCGTGATAATGGCCGCAAGTCCATCCAGTACCAGGTTGAACCGGGCGGTCACAAAACCTGCGCTTTCCAGGTAACTGAGCGTGACGGCGAACAGGATGCTCAGAAGGATCAAGGTACCAAGCGTGGCGCGGACAACACGCCAAAGCCTGTCCAGATTATCCGGAAAGTCGCTTTCAAGGCTTCTAGCCTTGTAACGTTCCCGCAACACCCGGCCTACAAACCACCAGACTGCAAGTATAAGGATTATTGTCAGCGGCAACATCAACAATGACGACACGCTCGCCGTATGCTGAATTTGAACCCACCAATTGCCGATCAACGCCCCGAGGCGTTGCAAGAACACCGTTAGTCCGGCGCCGGCGTCACTCCACAAATATGGGTTGAGAATGGACCTGCTGGATTCAAATATTTTTTGGAAAAACTGGTTGCGTTGAATGGATGAGGCGCGCCCTGCCTGCTGCTCGGCTTCCACGGCCACCAGCTCGAGTTGTGTCTTGGCCCCCTGCAAACGATTGAAAACATCATTCAGCAGCTTGCGTTGCGCTTCGATTTCAACTGATTCTGTCCGGTCTGCCGGTGGCGCAGGTCCAAGTTTAGCAACCTGCTCGGCAATTTCCCTGATCGGTTCATCCAGCGCGCTGGATTGGTTCAGCGCTTTGATGCGAATGTCCTCAAGCGTATTGCGATGGTCGATCAGCCGCTGGTCGGTAATCGACGACAGTGCCAATTCACTGTCAATGGCCTGAAGGTTGGCGCGGAAGGTCAGTGCCGCACGCTCCGCCTGCCCGATGACCCCCTCGTCAAAGGCGGCAGCGGGGCCGACCAACAACCAGACGAAAAACAGCAGCGCAAACCAGGGTTTCAAAAGCCGGAGCGCTTTTCCCATAGCTATACCAATCGGCTCTTGTTCACGGCGGCACCAATGAAGGACGCAAACAGCGGATGGGGCTCAAAAGGCTTGGATTTCAGTTCGGGATGGTATTGTACCCCAATGAACCAGGGATGATGGGGATACTCGATCGTTTCCGGCAAAAGTCCGTCTGGTGACATGCCGGCAAACCGCATGCCCGCCTTTTCCAGTTGCGCGCGATAACGGGTGTTTACCTCATAGCGGTGCCGGTGCCGTTCCGAGATATGCGTTGAGCCGTAAATCTCGGCAATCTTGCTGCCCTTCGCCAGCGTGGCGTCATAGGCCCCAAGCCGCATGGTGCCGCCAAGATCGCCGCCGGCCTTGCGCAACTCCAGTTCATTACCCTTCATCCACTCGGTCATCTCGCCAACAATTGGTTGTTTCGTGGGGCCAAACTCCGTCGAACTTGCATCGGGAATGTTGCACAGGTTTCGCGCTGCCTCAATGCAGGCCATTTGCATGCCAAAGCAAATGCCAAAATAGGGCACGCCGCGCGTCCGGGCAAATGTTGCAGCCCGGATCTTGCCTTCGGAACCACGCTCGCCGAAGCCACCCGGTACCAGAATGCCGTCAACGCCTTCGAGATAGGGGGCCGGATCCTCATTCTCGAAAACTTCTGACTCAATCCATTCCAAATGCACTTTCACATTATTTGCAATGCCTCCGTGCACCAAGGCTTCGTTCAATGATTTATAGGCATCAAGCAATCCCGTGTACTTCCCGACAACGGCAATCTTCACTTCGCCTTCGGGCTGGGTCACCCGCTGCATGATGGCTTGCCATTTGGCAAGGTCAGGCGCTTTGGCGTTTTTGATGCCGAAAGCGTCCAGAACTTCCTTGTCCAAGCCTTCCGTGTGATAGGCCCGGGGCACATCATAAATGCTTGAAACATCCAGCGCCTGAATGACGGCCGATGGTCTCACATTGCAAAACAGGGCAATCTTGCGTCGCTCATTTTCAGGAATTTCCCGGTCGGCGCGGCACAGCAGGATATCAGGCTGAATGCCAATGGAGCGCAGCTCCTTCACCGAGTGCTGGGTGGGCTTGGTCTTCAACTCGCCAGCCGTCGGGATATAGGGCAGCAGCGTCAAATGAATATAGATGCACGAGCCGCGCGGCGCCTCCTGGCCAAACTGCCGGATCGCCTCGAAAAACGGCAGGCCTTCAATATCGCCCACCGTTCCGCCAATCTCCACCAGAACGAAATCGAACGCTTCATTGCCCGAGCCGATAAAATCCTTGATGGCATCGGTAACATGCGGAATAACCTGTACCGTGCCGCCAAGAAAATCCCCGCGCCGCTCCTTGGCGATGATATCCTGATAGATGCGCCCGGTGGTGATGTTGTCCTGCTTGTTGGCGGGCCTCCCGGTGAAGCGCTCATAGTGGCCAAGGTCGAGATCGGTTTCCGCTCCGTCATCAGTCACGAAGACTTCCCCGTGCTGATAGGGGCTCATGGTGCCCGGATCGACGTTGAGGTATGGATCGAGTTTCCGCAAGCGCACACTATAGCCACGCGCTTGGAGAAGTGCGCCAAGTGCTGCTGAAGCCAGGCCTTTGCCAAGGGAAGAAACCACGCCGCCGGTAATGAAAATGTATCGCGCCATGGGAGTTCAACCTACTCGCTTGCAAACATGATTCGAAGGCTGAAAAGCTGGGTTTTCAGATTATTGTTAAAAGCCGTGAAACAATTACTGTGAAACAGGAACCTGCGGTGTGGCGGGAGCCGCAGGCAATTGCGGCAATACGCTGCCACCCGTCCCGTTAGTTGCCGGAGCCTGGCCCGCCGGGGCGGCCGCGCCATCAAAAAGCGAGCCACCGGCCCCGCCGCCATGGCGGGCGATTAAAGTCAAGCCTATGGAAGTAATGAAGAAACACAGGGCCAAAATGGCCGTGGTCCGCGTCAGCGCATTGCCAACGCCCCGGGCCGAAAACAGGTTGCCGCCGCCTCCCCCACCGCTGCCGATGCCCAGCGCGCCGCCTTCCGAGCGCTGCAGCAGCACCGCCCCAATCAGGGCCAAGGCGACAATGAGATGGACAACCAGAAGAACCGTTTGCATGAGGAAGCGAACCTATTTCAATTTCGGGGCGGTTTAGCGTCTATATGGGCCTAAAGCAACCCGCTTCAAGTCCAGCCGAATTCTCTCAAGCCAACAGCCGCTCAGCGCCCATAGAGATAGCTTGGCAGCCACATGCCAATGGCCGGGAACATGTAGAGGAGCACCATGGCAATCAGCACAATAAAGATAAACGGCGTCACGCCGGCAAAGATATCGTTGATGTTCACGTGTTTTGGAGCCACGCCCTTCAGGTAGAAGGGCGCCATGGCCACCGGCGGCGAGAGGAACGACGTTTGGATGTTGAGGGCGATGAGTATGCCGAAAAACAGCGGGTCAATTCCGAAGTGATCCAGCAACGGCAGGAAAATGGGCACGAAAATCACGATGATTTCCGTCCATTCCAGTGGCCAGCCGAGAATGAAAATGATGATCTGCGTGACGATCAGGAACATGAGAGGGGAAAGATCAAGGCCAACAACAAAGTCCTTGATGACGGCATCCCCGCCAAGGATGGCAAAGACGGCCGAGAAGGTGAATGAACCCACAAACAGCCAGCACACCATGGCCGAGGTGCGCGCCGTCAGGAAAACCGATTCCTTGAGTTTCTCGAATGTGAGTGAACGATAGCCGGCCGCCAGCACCAGCGCGCCTAGCGCCCCAATGGCGGCGGCTTCCGATGGAGTTGCAACGCCAAACATGATGGCCCCAAGCACCGAAAAAATAAGCAGCGCGAGTGGCACGAAGGATGTCAGCAATTCACGGACGATGGTAACAAATGGCACATCGCGCTCAGTTTTCGGAAGCGGTGGCGCCAGCGCCGGATTGATCATCACTCGAACAACCACATAGACCATGTACATGCCGGCAAGCATCAAACCGGGAAAGAGTGCGCCTGCATAAAGCTGCACCGGCGAAACACCTGCCGTAGCACCGTAGAGAATGAGCATGATGCTTGGCGGGATAAGAATGCCGAGACAACCGCCGGCGCAAACAACTCCCGCTGAAAGCCGCACGTCATAGCCTTGCTTGAGCATAGCCGGAAACGCGAGGAGGCCCATTAGAGTCACTACCGCGCCGACTATGCCGGTAGCCGTGGCAAACAAGGCACAGGTTAACAGCGTGGCCAAAGCCAGCGATCCCGGCAGCGCACCAGCCGCTAACTGGATGGAGCGGAACAGCCGGTCAAGGATATTGGCGCGCTCGACGATGTAGCCCATGAAGACAAACAGCGGCACTGAGATCAGCACATCATTTGTCATCACCGACCAGGTGCGCTGCACCAGCAATGACATGACCGGTTCCCAATTGCCGTCAAAGGCGAGCCAGGCAAACCCCACGCCCATGGCGATGAGCGTGAAGGCAATCGGAAAGCCGAGCATAATCAACCCGACAAAGAGAACGAGCATGAACACGCCAAGTTGCGGGTCGGTCATGGTTTGGCCTCCGCATCGGCGTGCTGTTCAAGGATGACTTTCTCAAGCTCTTCAACATCGTGCAACCGCTGCGGCCATGCGCCAGTGCGCAGGCAGATCAGGCAGCGCACAACTTCGACAACGCCCTGCAATAGCAGGAATACACCGGTTATCGGAATGAGCGTTTTGTAATGATAGATGGGTGGCCCGGCAGGGCTATAGGCCGAATGCTCATGATTGACCCAGGATTGTGCCGCAAAACCATATCCGGAATAAATGAACGCAATGATTCCGGGAAAGAAGAACAGGAAATAGAGAACCAGGTCCATCCCCGCCTGGGTCTTGGGCTGCCATGAACGGTAGAGGAAGTCGCCGCGGACGTGGGCATTACGCGAAAGCGCATAGGCCCCTGCCATGATGAACAGGGCGCCATAGAGGAAGTAGCTCGCATCAAATGCCCACGCTGTGGGCGCACCCAGCACGTAGCGCGAGAACACTTCGAAGCTGACCGCCAACGTCAGCAGCAGAATGCACCACGCGAAAACATGCCCGATAAATGTGCTCACTTGATCTACGGGGATCAGCAGACGTTGCAACCGGGGGCTCCAGCCTTCGTCGACACTGCGTGGTTTTAGATGGAGCGCGAAACTGCCGATGACCGCGACCACGCCGGCCCAAAACATCAGGGGGGAATAGGGCATGGAGCCCTTCTCGGCATGCGCGGCGGAGAGAAGATCGCAGGTGCCGCCGAAAAACATTAAACAATGGAAACTGTTGGCGGGCCGCAGACCCTTGGCCGCAACCATCCGCCCTACTTCGCCATAGGCGTAGAGCGACCAACAGATCGCCAGAATGACAAGCGCCAAGCCAACGGCGAAGAGAACGAACGGCAGCCGCTCACGATTCATGGCGCATAATTTCTTTGCTAGTTCTCAAAACCCGTCCCCATCCCATGCTCGATGCCACCCTCCCCGTGTCACGGGGAGGGTGAACAAGCCACACTAGGCTTTGAAGAAATGGTCGTAGGCCATCCGCTGGTCCACTTCCGAGTCGAATTGCAGGCCGACGACGCGCTTGGTCCAGGCCTTCTGGCTTTCGGCAACTTTGGCAAAGAAGGGTTCAGCCGATTGTGCGGTAAGCACCTTGTCCCAGGCCGCAAGCTGCGCCTGCAGCACCGAATCCGGCGTCCGGTGCACCTTGACTCCGGCTTCCTTCAAGGCGGCGAGGTCGTTGGAATACCGGTCCATCGCCTTCCAGCTCATGTCAGAAGATGAAGATTCAGCGGCATACTTGACGATCGTCTGAAGTTCCGGTGCCAATGCATCGAACTTGGTTTTGTTGAAGATGATTTCGAAGCATTCCGCCGACTGATGATAGCTTTGCAGCATGTAGTCCTTCGACACGTCGGCAAAACCAAGAAGTTTGTCAGAGGACGGATTGTTGAACTCGGCCGCATCAAGCAGGCCGCGATCCATGGCGGGAACGATTTCGCCGCCGCCCATGATGGTGACGGCAGCGCCCATTTCCTTGAACAAGTCGGCCGAGAGGCCGACGGTCCGGTACTTGAGGCCAGACAATTGCGCGGCGTCGGTTATTTCCTGCTTGAACCAGCCAAGTGGCTGGGTCGGCATTGGGCCAGTGAGAAAGCCCACCAGATTGAGGCCGAGCACTTGCTGCACCAATTCATCATAAAACGCCTGGCCGCCGCCGTATTTGATCCAGCCGAGCATCTGGTTGGCGCGCCAGCCCCAGGCGGGAGGAGTCCCAAACAGCGAAAATGCCTTGTGCTTGCCATACCAGTAGGCGCACACCCCATGGCCACCGTCCAGAGTACCGGCAAGTACGGCGTCCTGAACCTCGAAGGCCTTGGCGACCGACCCAGCGGCCAATAATTCAAGCTTTAGTTTGCCGGCCGCCATCTCATTGACGCGCGCAACGAAATCCGCCGCAAACTCGTGAAATATGTCCTTTGCAGGCCACGTACTCTGGAATTTGAACACCACGGCGTCCTGGGCTCGCACCACATTCGGCATGGCAAGTGTCGCGGCTCCTGCTGCAGCGGCAACGGCACCACGTTTGAGGAACGCACGGCGCGAATTAACATCGGTATCTTTGCGGATTTTGGTCATATCATATCTCCCATGGTAGGCATCACTTTCGGATGCACTTCCCGTAAGATTGACCGATAATCGCCGATTATACAAGCCAAACGAAGGTCGTAGTCACGCCAATTTGAAGGCTAGGGATTGTCCGTCTCATAGCGATAGCGGAAGGTGCAGCACGGTGCGCCAGCCATTATCGTTTGTTTGCGCTCGAGCTTGATATGGGGGTCATAGCCTTCGCAGAATGTCCCGTCCCGGTTGCAGGACATGAGGTGCCCAACCTTGCCCAGCCCCATTTCATGGTAAGTTTCAGCATATTTGCAACGCGTGACATCAAAATTGAAAACCTTGTCAGTCGCCTCATGCACCGTCACTTCGAGGGCCCCGTCAGCGGTCCACAACTCATAAAGCTTGATGAAATCCGCCATTGAAGTCACACCACCCGGAGCCTTCTTTGCAAACTCTTTGCCCTCGGCAATGGCAGCTTTGCGAATAGCTGCATCCAGAATGGAAGAAGCTTTCTCCTCGCCAACCTGTTCAACCATCTCCGCATAAATCGGCCCGATCACTTGCGCTTGCAGCTTGCGTTTAACAATGGTTGGAATTTCGGCCAAGGGCAGTCCTCACATATAGGCTTTGATGATCCCGATGAAATCCGCGGCCTTCAGGCTGGCGCCGCCCACAAGCGCGCCATTCACGTTGGCGGCGGCCATAAGCTCAGTTGCATTTGAAGGCTTCACCGAGCCGCCGTAGAGAATGCGAACCCCTGCCCCGTCATCGCCCAGCAACTTGCCGAGATCAGCGCGGATGTAAGTGTGAACCTCCGCCACCTCTAGAACTGTGGGCGTGAGCCCCGTGCCAATAGCCCAGACCGGCTCATAGGCAATAACCGTATTTGCGGCCGTGGCCCCCTCTGGCAGGGAACCTTTTAACTGCCCCGAAACAACCCCAAGCGTCTTACCGCCCTTGCGCTGTTCCAGCGTCTCGCCAATGCAGATGATCGCAATCAGCCCGGCCCCCTGCCCGGCCTTTGCCTTCTTGGAGACCATCTCGTCGGTTTCAGCATGGTTGGCGCGGCGCTCCGAATGCCCAACAATGACGCTGGTGCAGCCCGCGTCTTTCAGCATTTCAGCCGAAATATCCCCGGTATGGGCGCCGGACGCATTCCAGTGGCAATCCTGCCCGCCAACCTTGATGCGCGAGCCCTTCATCACCGATTTGACCCGCCGGATGAGCGTTGCCGGGGGGCAGACCAGCACCTCGCATTTCAGTTTAACGTCGCGCAGCATGCCCGCCAGCAGGCGTGGTTCCTTCAGCATGGCGGTGGTGCCGTTCATCTTCCAATTGCCCGCCACCAGCGGGCGCGGCCCCGTTCCTGCCATTTTAACCACTCCAAACCCTTGAAACCATTGCCTCATAGCAGAGCAATCTCTTGCTTGCGAGAGGCAAGCCACCTACCTATTATGCAAAATTTGTGATTTGGCTGCAGCCAGCCTTTGAAAGGACGTCCCAATGCTAGAAATGTTCCGCAACGCAGGTAAATCCTGGGTGGCAAAAATCCTTCTGATGCTGTTGGCGGGAAGTTTTGCCGTGTGGGGCGTTCAGGACATCTTTAGCGGGTTCAACGCCACGGCCCTTGCAACCATTGGCAACCAGGAGATTTCGAGCCAGCAGTATAGCAACTCCTACCGGGAAGCCATGCAGCGCCTGGCCCAGCAGACCGGACAGAACCTGACGGCCGACGATGCCCGCCGCATGGGCATTGACCGTTCCATTCTTAACAACCTGATCCAGTCGGCGGCAATCGACGCACAAGCTGCGGATCTGAAGTTGAGCATTTCCAAGCAAACAATTGCCGAGGAGGCCAAAGGCAATCCCGCATTTCAGAGCAACGGTAAATTTGACCCGCAACTGTTTGCCCGCATTTTGCAGCAAAACGGCCTGAATGAGGAAATGTATCTGGCCAGCGAAAGCCGTAACCGCGCGCAAAATGCCATTACCGGCGCCGTGGCTCGTGGATTCAAGCCGCCAAATACGCTTGTTGAAGCGCTGTACCGCTATCGCAACGAACAGCGCGATGCCAAATACTTTACCATCAAGGCTAGCGAGGCTGACGTTCCGGCTCCAACTGACGAAGAACTGAAAAAACAGTACGAGGCAACACCCGCTGCTTATACCGCGCCCGAGTACCGCAGCATTGCTGTGATGAAAGTCGAGCCTGCCGACATGGCTCCCAAGATTGCCATTACACCGGAAGCTCTTTCCGCCGGCTATGAGAAATACAAGCGCGACTACTTCACCCCCGAAAAACGCACCATCCTGCAGATTTCGTTTCCCACCATCGATGAAGCAAAAAAAGCCAGGGAGCGCATTTCCGCCGGTGAAGATTTCCTGGCCATCGCCAAGGAGCGTGGCGCCAGCGATGCTGACATCACCTTTGCCGATAAGTCACAGTCAGAATTCCTGGACAAGACCGTTGCCGAGGCGGCGTTCAAACTGAAGCAGGACGAAGTCAGCGAACCCGTATCGGGAAGTCTTGTTACCGCCCTTCTGAAAGCGACGAAAATCGCGCCGGAAAAACAGGCTTCGCTGGAGGAGGTCAAAGACGAACTCACCAAGCGCCTGCAGACCGAACGTGCCATGGATGAAATTCAATCGATTTATGATGCGGTTGAGGATGCCCGCGCCGCACAAACAAAGTTTGAGGATATCGCCAAAGCCCAAGGCTTACCATTCGTTGTTGTCCCCGCCGTCAGCGCAACGGGCCTCGGCCGAGATGGCAAAGAGGTGGATCTGCCCGGCAATGCGGAAGTTTTGAAAGCAGCGTTTGCCAGCGATGTGGGCGTTGAAAACGATGTCCTTACACCGCACGACAGCTATTTCTGGTATGAAGTGCGCGAAGTCATTCCCTCAGCGCTTAAATCCTTGGATACAGTCAAAGCGCAAGTCACCAGTGATGTCACGGCGCGCAAGGTCCGTGAACTGCTGAACGAGCGGGCGACGGCCATGGTCAAGAAACTGGATGATGGCGCAATCCTTGAGCAGCTCGCCACCGAGGCAAAGTCCGAAATCAAAACGGCCCAGGGTCTGAGAAGAAACGAGTCGAATGCTGAATTTGACGTGCCCGCTGTCACCGCCCTGTTCAGCGTCCCGGAAAAGGAATTTGCCTGGAGCCTCGAGGGCGATGGTAAAACCGCAAAAATTATGCAGTCACAGCCAGTCCTTGCTGAACCCTATAACAGCAATTCGGCTCAGGCAAAGGAACTGGCGCAAGGCGTCAAGGATGCGGCGTCCAAGGATCTGCTGACAGCCTACCTGACGGCACTGCAAGGACAAATTGGTGTCTCGCTCAACAATGCACTCTGGCAACAGGTTTCAGGAAGTCCCAACGCTACCCCCTGACAACCATTTCCAGAGTAACGCAAATGCCAATATCTCCCGACTACGATCACTTCGCCGCTGCCTACGAAAAAGGTCAGGCGCAAATCGTTTCAACTCGCCTTGTCGCTGATCTCGAAACCCCGGTTTCAGCCATGCTGAAACTCACCCGCAACGCCAAATACTCATTCCTGCTTGAATCCGTCGAGGGTGGCGCGGTGCGCGGGCGCTACTCCATCATCGGCATGAACCCCGACATGATCTGGAAGGTTGCGGGCAATGAGGCGTCGATCAACCGCAAGGCCCTGCACGATACCGATGGTCCCTTTGAGCCGATTCGGCTCTCTCCGCTTGAATCGCTTCGTGCCCTGCTCGCCGAAAGCCGCATTCCGCTTGGTCCCGATGCACCACCTATGGCCGCTGGCATCTTCGGCTATATCGGTTATGACATGGTGCGCCTGATGGAGGATTTGCCCGAGCCAAATCCCGATACACTGAACCTGCCCGATGGCATGATGATCCGCCCGACGGTGATGGCGATCTTTGACAGCGTGCGTGATGAGGTCACCGTCACCTCGCCGGTTTATTTCGAGAAAGGCGTGTCAACAAAGGCAGCCTACGCGCGAGCTCAGGAACGCATTTCCGAAGTTGTCGACGCACTCGACAGGCCGCTCGATCATTTGACCTCTCAGGACGTTGAAACCCCGCCCATCATGGCGGCCACATCCAATACCACGCCGCAGGAATATGCTGGCATGATCGCCAAGGCCAAAGACTACATAACGGCTGGCGACATTTTTCAGGTCGTTCTCTCCCAGCGCTTCGAGGCAGCCTTCGCCTTGCCGCCCTTCGCCCTTTATCGCTCCCTGCGCCGGGTGAATCCGTCGCCTTTCCTCTACTATCTCGACTTTGATCAATTCGCGGTCATTGGCTCCAGTCCCGAAATTCTTGTCCGCGTGCGCGACGGCAAAGTTTCAATCAGGCCCATCGCCGGAACCCGCAGGCGCGGTGAAACGCCGTCCGAGGACCGTGCGCTGGCCAAGGAACTGCTCGCTGATCCTAAGGAGCGGGCCGAGCACTTGATGCTCCTTGATCTCGGCCGCAATGATGTGGGCCGGGTCGCAGAAATTGGCTCCATCAAGGTGACTGACCAGTTCATCATCGAAAATTACAGCCACGTCATGCACATCGTTTCGAATGTCGAAGGAACGCTCTCTAAAAAATATGACGTGATTGATGCCCTGTGCGCCGGTTTTCCGGCAGGCACGGTTTCGGGCGCCCCAAAAGTGCGCGCCATGGAAATCATTGACGAGCTGGAAAGGCACAAGCGCGGCGTCTATGGCGGCTGCGTCGGCTATTTCTCCGCCGATGGCGAGATGGATACCTGCATTGTGCTGCGCACCGCAATCGTCAAGGACGGCAAGATGTATGTGCAAGCCGGGGCCGGCATCGTGGCCGATAGCGTGCCAGAAAGCGAACATCAGGAATGCGTGAACAAGGCCAAGGCCCTTTTCCGCGCCGCCGATGAGGCCGTGCGCTTTGCCGGCCGCGCCGGGAGGGCCCAATGATCATCCTCATCGATAATTACGACAGCTTCACCTACAACCTGTTCCACTATCTGGGCGACCTTGGCGTTGAAACCGTGGTTCACCGCAATGACAAGATCAGCGTGGGGCAGGTCATCTCGGCAAAGCCCCAGGCGATTGTGCTGTCACCCGGACCAAAGACACCCAATGAAGCCGGGATTTGTTTGGAACTTATCGAAAAGGCCTCAGCCACCATTCCCATCTTCGGCGTTTGTCTTGGCCTGCAGGCCATCGGTCAGGCCTTTGGCGGCAAGGTGGTGCGCGCCCCGAAACTGATGCATGGCAAACTTTCCACCGTCCATCACGGCGGCAAGGGCGTGTTCAAGGATATCCCAAAGGACTTTGAAGCCACCCGTTACCATTCGCTCGTGGTTGAAAAGATAGGCCTGCCCGACTGTTTCGAAATCACCGCTGAAACCGATGGACTGGTCATGGGCCTCCAGCATAAAACCCTGAATGTGCACGGCGTGCAATTTCACCCGGAAAGCATTGCCTCCCAGCATGGCCATGCCTTGCTCAAGAACTTCCTCGGATTGGCAAAGGTGCGCTGATGTCAGAGCTCAAACCGATCATCGCCAAGGCCGCCGACGGCAAGCCGCTCACCCGTGACGAGGCCAGAACGGCGTTCGGAATCATGATGTCGGGCGACGCCACGCCATCGCAAATCGCCGGCCTGCTCATGGCATTGCGGGTGCGCGGTGAAAGCGTTGATGAAATCACCGGGGCTGTGGAAATCATGCGCGAGAAGATGATCCGCGTGGTCGCTCCTCAAAGCGCCATCGATATCGTCGGAACCGGTGGTGATGCCTCCGGCTCCTATAATATTTCAACCTGCGCCGCTATTGTGGCCGCCGGCGCTGGCCTGAAAGTGGCCAAGCACGGCAATCGCGCCCTGTCCTCAAAATCGGGCTCAGCTGACGTTCTCGCAGCCCTCGGCGTAAAAATTGATCTCACCCCTGAAAAGATCGGTGAATGCATTGCCGAGGCAGGCGTCGGCTTCATGTTTGCCCCGGCCCATCATTCCTCCATGAAATATGTGGGACCAACCCGCGTTGAACTCGGCACCCGCACCATTTTCAATTTGCTTGGCCCCTTGTCCAATCCGGCAGGCGTAAAAAAACAGATTACCGGCGTGTTTTCAAAGGCTTGGGTCGAACCCCTGAGTCATGTTTTGAAAAACCTGGGCAGTGAGGCCTGCTGGATCTGCCATGGTGAAGGCGGCCTAGACGAGATCGTGCCAACCGGCACCACTTGGATTTCAGAATTGAAAAACGGAAAAATCACCAGCTTTGAAATCATACCGGAAACGGTTGGCCTCAGGCGCTCCAAGCTTGAAGACCTGAAAGGTGGCGACGCCGCCCAGAACGCTGCCGCCTTGCGGGGTGTCCTGCAAGGTGAAAAAACCGCCTTCCGCGACGCTGTCGTGATGACCACGGGCGCCGCACTTCTCATCGACAACAAGGTCAAGGCCTATGCCGAAGGCGTGCGCTTGGCCGAGCAGGCCATCGACAGTGGTGCGGCACTCAAGGCCCATGACAAGCTGATCAAGGTGTCTAACTCCTGATGGCCACCATCCTGGACAAGATTGCCGCCTATAAGCGCCAGGAAGTAGCCCGGGCCAAAACAGCTATTCCGCCTGCCCGGCTTGAATCTCTCGCCAAAAACGCCCCGCCCGTGCGCAGTTTTCACGCAGCACTTCAAAACAAAATCGCTGCGGGTGATTGGGCGCTGATTGCCGAAATCAAGAAAGCCAGCCCCTCCAAGGGCCTTATCCGCGAGCATTTCAAACCGCCCGAACTTGCCAAGGCCTATGAGCAAGGCGGAGCCGCCTGCCTTTCCGTGCTTACCGACATGCCATCATTTCAGGGCGCGCCGGAATTCCTGACGCTGGCCCGGGAGGCCTGTTCACTCCCTGCCCTGCGCAAGGATTTCATGCTCGATCCCTATCAGGTGCTGGAAGCGCGGGCCTGGGGCGCCGATTGCATTCTGCTGATCATGGCGATGATCGACGATGGCCTCGCCCGCGAACTGGAAGCTGCGGCGCAGGACTGGAGCCTCGATGTCCTCATTGAGGTCCACGACCAGCCTGAACTCGACCGGGCCCTTAAGCTGTCCTCGCCCCTCATTGGCATAAACAACCGCAACCTTCATACCTTTGAGACAACCCTTGAAACAACCCTGACGCTTGCGCCGCACATTCCACAGGATCGTTTGATCATTGGCGAAAGCGGCCTCTTCAAACCGCAGGATTTGGCGAAGCTTTCCACAATCGGTGTGAACGCCTTCCTGATCGGCGAAAGCCTGATGCGGCAGGATGATGTGGCCGCCGCAACCCGTGCTATACTCACAAAACCATGAGCAAACTCACCCATCTCGATGCCACCGGAAACGCCCACATGGTGGACGTGTCGGACAAACACGTCACCTCACGCGCGGCCACCGCCAAGGCGCAAGTCATGATGTTGCCTGAAACCCTCGCGCTCATTCTTGGCGGCACCGCCAAAAAAGGCGACGTCCTCGCCACCGCCCGCATTGCCGGAATCATGGCCGCCAAGAAGACCCATGAACTCATTCCTCTCTGCCATCCCCTGCTTATCACCAAGGTATCCGTTGATTTCGTGGCCGATGAAAAAACCAGCTCCATCGAAGTCAGCGCAACCGTGAGGGTTGAAGGAAAAACCGGCGTCGAAATGGAAGCCCTCACCGCCTGTTCCGTTGCGGCTCTTACCCTTTACGACATGTGCAAGGCGGTGGACCGTGGCATGAAAATAACCGATCTGCGCCTCACCGAAAAATCCGGTGGCAAGTCCGGCACCTTTACGGCGGAATAGCAATGACTCTCATGCCAGTCGAAGAGGCTCGCGCGCGCATCCTCGCCAATGTAAAGCCACTGGCTCCGGAAAATGTTCCCCTCGCCCAGGCACTTGGCCGCGTATTGGCAAAACCCCTAAGCGCCAAACGCGATCAACCGCCTTTCAATTCTTCCGCCATGGATGGTTATGCGGTGCGTTCCGACGACAACGCTACAGAGCTCACAGTCATCGGCACATCCGCCGCAGGCCATGCGTTCAACGGCAAACTCAAATCAGGCCAAGCCATTCGTATTTTTACCGGTGCCCCAGTGCCCGCGACCGCTGACGCCGTTGTCATTCAGGAAAACACCAAAGCCGACGGTAAGACTGTCACCATTTTGCACTCCGCCCGTGCCGGCCAAAACATCCGCCTCCTTGGTTTGGATTTCAAGAAGGGCGAAACTCTTCTCTCCGCCGCCATTCGCTTGAACGCCCGTGACATTGGCGTCGCCGCCGCGATGAATTGCGATACTGTCAGTGTACGGAAAAAACCGGTCGTGGCGGTAATTGCCACCGGTGATGAACTGGTGCTGCCCGGGAAAAAACCACGCGCCGATCAGATCGTCTCATCCAACAGTAACGCCCTCCTCGCCATGGCTGAAAGCTTCGGTGCGAAAGTCATCAATGGCGGTATTGTCAGGGACGATCTCAAGGCCACCGAGCGCGCCATCCTCAAAATGGCAAAGACCGATATCATCGTCACCACCGGTGGCGCCTCCGTCGGTGATCATGATTTCATCCAAGAGGCTTTGAAAAATACTGGCATCAAGATTGACTTCTGGAAAATCGCCCTGCGTCCGGGCAAGCCTTTCATGTATGGCCGCAAAGGCAAGCAGCAGGTCCTGGGTCTTCCGGGAAACCCCGTTTCCGCCCTGGTCTGCGCCCGCCTGTTTCTGAAACCCCTTCTCGATTGCTTGCAAGGTTTGCCTGTTGAAGAGACCGCGACCATGGCCCGCTTGGGCACTGCCATGGCCGCCAATGACAGCCGCCAGGATTACGTCCGCGCCAAGCTCGAAATTGCCCCCGATGGCTCCCGCACCGCCACCCCCTATGGCAAGCAGGATTCATCCATGCAGCGCACCTTCCGGGATGCCCATTGCCTCATTATCCGCCCCCCTAACGCCCCGGCGGCCCGCATTGGCGACCTCCTCCCCATCCTGAATCTCGATTTTTAGCCGCCACAAAAAGTAAACAGTTGCAGAACTAAACCGGAACCTGTATAAATGTTGCAGGTTTGTTCCGATTCCGTCTCCTGCAATGAAAGCGATCCATCATGCTCACGCGCAAACAACTCGAACTCCTGCTTTTCATCAATGAGCGCCTCAAGGAAGAAGGGGTTCCACCCTCGTTCGAGGAAATGAAGGATGCCCTGAACCTGCAATCCAAGTCCGGTGTGCACCGTCTGATCGTGGCCTTGGAAGAGCGTGGCTTTCTGAAGCGCATGGCCAACCGGGCCAGGGCTCTGGAAGTGATTAAGCTGCCGGAATCGCATTCCCCAAGCCTCGCCTCCAAGAAATCCGGCTTCTCGCCCAATGTCATTCAGGGAAGCCTTGGCAAGGTGAAACCCATGCCCGCCGCCAATGATGGAATTCCCCGCGCCATCATGGTGCCGCTCATGGGAAAGATCGCGGCAGGCGTTCCCATCTCGGCCATACAGGATCATACCAACAATATCTCCATCCCTCCTGAAATGCTGGGTGGCGGTGAACACTTCGCGCTGGAAGTCAAAGGCGACTCGATGATCGATGCCGGCATTTTTGATGGCGATACGGTACTCATCCGCAAGGGCGACACGGCCAACAATGGTGAAATCATTGTGGCCCTTATTGACGATGAGGAAGCAACCCTGAAGCGCCTGCGCAAGAAGGGTGAGTCCGTGGCTTTGGAAGCGGCAAACCCGGCCTACGAAACCCGCATTTTCGGACCAGACCGTGTGCGCGTGCAGGGCCGCCTCGTTGGGCTGTTAAGGAAATATTGACGAGGGCATTTCGCCCTTCATTGATTTCCGTCCATCGTCTAAGCTGGGCTTACAGACTGAACCATTTCGGAAGGTAAGCCCCCGTGAAAATTTATGGCGATACGATTTCTCCCTTTGTGCGCATGTGCCTTGTCGCCGCCCATGAATGCGGGCTTGCAGGCAGGCTGGAGCACGTCAAGGAGGCTGTAAAACCCACTTTGGCGAACCCAAAACTTACGGCGCTTTCGGCGCTCGGCAAAATCCCCATTCTCGAAACCAATCATCACCACGCTATCTATGACAGCCGTGTGATCATCGAATATCTCGCCCATGTCGCGGGCAACAAGACGCTGATTCCCGATGAAGGTGTAAAGCGCTTTCGCATCCTCACCCTGCAGGCCCTTGGACAAGGCCTGGCTGATGTTTGTGTCGCCTATCGCTATGAAACCGCCACGCGCCCGCAAGGATTGCAATGGGCCGAGTGGATGATCCGTACCGAACAACGCGTCAATGCCGCCATGGACGATATGGACAAGAACTGGCAGGCGGAACTCAACGAAGTCACCGCGGGAACCATCGCGATTGCCGTCGCCCTAGCCTACATCGATTTCCGCCTGCCCGCCTTCAAGTGGCGCGACACGCGCCCTCACCTCAGCGCCTTTCATGAAAAATTCTCCGCGCGCGAAAGCATGGTGAAAACTGCCTTGGCGGCGAGCTAAGTGACGGACTATAAAGTCATCGTTGCCGGCGCAGGCCCCGCTGGCCTTGCCGCCGCAGCGCTGCTTGCCAAGGAAGGGATCGCAACCGCCCTCGTTGCCCCTGCAGCGGCGGAAGATCCTCGCACCGTCGCACTGATGCAACCCTCCATCCAGCTCCTGCGCTACCTCGATATCTGGCCAGGAAGTCTCGAAGCCCGGACAGCTCCTTTACGAAAACTCAGGATCATTGATGATACGGGCTCACTCCTTGCGGCCCCAAACCTCGAATTCGAGTCTCAGGAATTGAATCTGGAGGCCTTTGGCTGGAACATACCGCTGGGTCTGCTCCTTCCCGCTCTCCGCCAACGCGCCGCAGACCTGGGCGTTACCTTTGTTGAGGCCACAGCAACCGGCGCCAAAGTTGACGGCGACGCCATCCATATCGCCTTGTCCAATACATCTGAAATTTCCGCCTCCCTCTGCCTCGCTGCCGATGGTGCGAATTCGGCCATGCGAAAGGCCGTGAGTATTGCCACGAATACTTGGTCCTATGACCAAACGGCGATTGCCACGAGCTTCGCCCATTCCATGGGCCACGACAATGTTTCGACGGAATACCACAAGTCTGCCGGCCCCTTCACCATAGTGCCGCTGCCCGAAAACCGTTCAAGCCTGGTGTGGATGGAGCGTCCGGCCCGGGCCGACGAACTCATGGCCATGAGCGACAGGGAACTGGCAGCCGAAATACAAATTGAGACTCATGGCGAACTGGGCCTCATTTCAAACCTTGGTCCCCGCAAATCTTTCCCCATGAAAGGTCTCACCGCCCGTCAGTTTGCCAGGGATCGCGTGTTACTGATCGGCGAGGCCGCTCATGTTGTGCCGCCCATCGGCGCGCAAGGCCTTAACATGTCGCTACGCGATGCCGCCCTTGCGGTTGATCTCATTCTCGCAAGCAAGGATGCAGTCAGCGACAGCCTCATGGCTCAATACAACTCGGTACGCCGCGCCGAAGTTATTCCCCGCCAGCAGCTCATTGATTTTATGAACAAATCTCTGCTCCTGGGATTACTCCCCCTTGAAGGAGCGCGTGCGCTAAGTCTTTCTGCGCTGCATTATTTGAGGCCACTGAAACGCCTCATTATGGAACATGGTTTACAGTCAAAAAACAATCTGCCCTATGCCATGCGGGCCATTTAAGTGCCTCTTGCCTTCCAGCCGGACTCTTGGCAATCAGGTGTCATGAGCGAGATGCCAACCGCCAAGTTTCAGATCGGCCAGATTGTAAAGCACCGGCTGTTTTCGTTCCGTGGCGTGATTTTTGATGTGGATCCGGTTTTTAGCAACACCGAGGAATGGTGGAGCTCGATTCCCGAGGAATCACGCCCGCGCCGTGATCAGCCTTTCTACCATCTGCTCGCCGAGAATGATGACACGGAATATGTAGCCTATGTCTCTGAGCAGAACCTGCTTGTTGACGTGACCGGAACCCCGGTGCGCCACCCGCAGGTCAACGAATATTTCAAGGGCTTCGACGCAAAGAAGAACAGTTACCTGCTCCGCGAACACCGCGCGCATTAAAGCTGTTCAAATGTCTTTTTCGACATGGTAGGCTTTGGCCCAATCATGCCGGTTCTGCCGCGGCTGATTGAAGACGTAAGCGGCACTGATCTCGCAGGCGCGGCGCTGGGCATGGCAGCACTCGTAATCTTTGTGCGCCTGCCCCAGCCGCACCCCCGCCTGATCAGACGCCCTTGAAGAGGCAGCCGGCGGCCAGAACCGCATAACCAACTGCCATGATCCAAACCGAAGCAATCGGAATGAGGGCAATGGTTCCCAGCGCCGTAAGCGCTGCAATCACGGCAATCACCAATGAAATGACGAATATCAACACCGATGGCGCAGTAAGTTTCATCTTCAGTCTCCTCACCTATGATTCGTAAGGCAACTATACCGGAAATTGCACGCGTCTCAAAAGATAAGGAGAACGATCAGCCCTACTCCACCGTCACGGACTTTGCCAGATTGCGCGGCTGGTCAACATCGGTCCCAATGAAAACAGCAGCGTGATAGGCCAGCAACTGCACCGGAACCGCATAGAGCAACGGACTGATGAAGGAATGCGCCTTGGGCACGCGGATGCGGTGGAACGTCTTGTGGGCGCTGCTTTCATCATCCGTAAGCAGAACAATCTTTCCGCCGCGCGCCGCCACTTCTTCCATGTTTGAAATGGTCTTGTCGTAAAGCTCATCGCGCGGCGCGATCACGATCACCGGCATGTTCTCGTCGACCAGGGCAATGGGCCCATGTTTAAGTTCGCCAGCCGCATAGCCTTCCGCGTGAATGTAGGAAATTTCCTTGAGTTTCAGCGCCCCTTCCATGGCGATGGGATAGTTGATGCCGCGCCCAAGGTAGAGCACATCCTTGGCATGGGCAATTTCCCGCGCCACGCCGGCAATGTGTTTCTCCTGCTTCAGGATTTCCGACATGTGGCGGGGCGCTTCGACCAGGGCGCCCACTAGCTCCTGCTCCAAAGCTTTTGAGAGATGCCCGCGCTGCTTGGCTGCGAGCAACGCAAGGCAGGCAAGGGCTGCAAGCTGGCAGGTGAAGGCCTTGGTGGAGGCCACGCCGATTTCAGGCCCCGCATAGGTGCGAAGCGCCACGCTGGCTTCGCGCGCAATCGTCGACTCCGGCACATTCACCAGGGCCAGGGTATGCTGCCCCTGCGACTTACTGTAACGCAGCGAGGCCAAAGTATCCGCCGTCTCGCCCGACTGCGAGATCACAATGGACAGGCCATTGGGCGTCAGCGGCGCCTCGCGGTAACGGAACTCGGAAGCGATATCAACTTCCGTCGGCAGCCGCGCAATCCGCTCAAACCAGTATTTTGCGACCAATCCCGCGTAGGAAGCAGTGCCGCAAGCCGTGATCGTCAGGCGGTCCAGCGATGTGAATTCAAACGGCAGATTTCCCGGCACCTTCACCGTGCGGGTGGAGAAATCCACGTATTCAGCCAGCGTGTGGCCAACCACCTCCGGCTGTTCCTCAATTTCCTTCGCCATGAAATGGCGATGATTGCCCTTGTCCATCATCATGGAAGAGGCTTGCGAGAAATTCATCGGCCGTGACACGGGCAGGTTTGCGGCATTGTAAATCTCAACCGAATTGCGCGTCAGCACAGCCCAGTCTCCGTCTTCCAAGTAAGTCACCCGGTTGGTGAAAGGGGCAAGCGCTATGGCGTCGGAACCCAGATACATTTCCCCATCGCCATGGCCCACGGCCAAAGGGCTGCCCTTGCGCGCCCCAATCAGGAGATCGTTTTCGGACTTGAACAGAATGGCAAAGGCAAACGCGCCTTGCAGTCGGGGCAACACCTGGCCCACCGCTTCACGCGGGGATTTCCCCTTGGCGCGCTCTGCCGCCAAAAGATGGGCTACAACTTCCGTATCAGTCTGTGTGAGAAACACAGCGCCGGTGCCTGCCAGCTCCTCCTTCAGTTCGCGGAAATTTTCAATGATGCCATTATGGACGATCACCACATCGCCTGCCGTATGGGGATGTGCATTCGTCTCAGTAGCGGCACCATGGGTTGCCCAGCGCGTGTGGCCAATGCCGGTGACGCCCATCATGGGAGATTCACGCAGCCGCTCTTCCAGATTGCGCAGCTTGCCGGGTGCGCGCCGCCGCTCAATTCCGCCATTCTCAAGCGTTGCAACGCCAGCTGAATCATAGCCGCGGTATTCCAGGCGGCGCAGCGCCTCAACGATGCTCAGCGCCACCGGCTGCTTGCCGAGAATGCCGACGATTCCACACATGCTTAACTCCTAAACCTTGGCCTTTGCGGCCTTGCGGCTTTCTTTCATCTTCCGGTAGCGCGTCGCCCAGCCATTTTTCACCCGCAATTCAGCGCGTGTAATGGCAAGCGAGTCGGCCGGCACATCCTGGGTAATAACACTTCCCGCAGCAATATTTGCCCCATCGCCAATTTTGACCGGGGCTACCAAGGCCGTATTTGACCCCACAAAGACCTCAGAGCCAATATCGGTGAGGTGCTTTTCGAAACCATCATAGTTGCAGGTAATGGTGCCTGCCCCGATATTGGTACCCGCCCCAACCTTGGCATCGCCAATATAGGTCAAATGATTGGCCTTGGCACCCCGGCCGATGACAGCCTTCTTAACCTCAACAAAATTGCCGATATGGGCGTCTTCACCAATTTCAGCCCCCGGCCTGAGCCGGGCAAATGGCCCAATCCTGGCACCCGAACGGATGCTTGCCCCCTCAAGGTGTGAATTGGCAAGGATAAGCACATTGTCGCCAACGCTGACGCCGGGCCCAAAAAACACATTGGGTTCAATCACCACGTCCATGCCAATCTTGGTATCCGCTGAAAAATAAACCGTATCCGGCGCCACCAGCGTTGCCCCGCCAAGCATCGCATCGCGGCGGTATTGCGCCTGCAACTCGGCCTCAATGGCTGCCAGCTGAACCCGGTCATTAACCCCCGCCACCTCTGTTTCAGGACAGGTCACAAGCCCCACCCGGTGACCGGCTTTTGCCGCCAGTTCAACCAGATCGGTCAGGTAATATTCCCGCTTGGAGTTCTTGTTCTTGATCTGCGGGATGAGCTTCCAAAGGACGGTTGAATTTATCGATATAATGCCTGCATTACAAAGTCTTATCCTCTTTTCCTGTGCTGAAGCATCAAGCTCTTCGCGGATGGCACGGATACTGCCGTTTCGAGCCTTGAGCAGGCGACCATAGCCATGGGGATCGGCTGCTTCAAAGCCGAGGACAGCCATTGGAGTTTTTTTGTCCAATTTACCCGCCAAGGCGCTTAATGAAGCCGCCTGGATGAGCGGAACATCCGCATAAAGCACCAGAATGGTTCCGGTGAATCCCTTCAAGCCCTCTTTGGCCATGGAAACTGCGTGAGCCGTGCCTTGGCGTTCCGCTTGGATGGCGACATTGCATCCCGGAAAATAGCGCTGGGCTTCCAGGCCGACCGCATCCATGTCCGGCCCCACTACAATAACAGCCCGTTTCGGCGACAATCCGGCAGCGGAGGCAAGAACATGTCCCAAAAGGCTGCGTCCTGCGACCCGGTGCATGACCTTGGGCAGGGCAGATTTCATCCGTGTTCCCAAGCCCGCCGCCAGGACAATCAGTGCAATGTCAGTCATTTCAGGAATCTGCCTCGCCCACAAAACCCGTTCATATTCGGCCTCTTTAAGACAATTGTGTGATCAGAAAATTAAACCAAAACACCGCCCTTGACCCCCTTAGCCCCCGCAACTATGGTCCGCGCCAATCCCCGAAGGCTGACTCGTGGGCCCGTAGCTCAGTGGTAGAGCGTCTGACTTTTAATCAGTAGGTCGCGCGTTCGATCCGCGCCGGGCTCACCAATAAAAGCAATAGTTTAGGATATTCTCATAGGTCTGAACGCGCTTCTGGGGTTCCACTGGGGTTCCTCCGGTGCGCAGAATGTCGGAAGTCATGTTCATGAGTCGTGCGAGCGAAATTAGTAATTGGCATTGGAACTTCTAACACCTTCACGAGTTTCGTTACAATACAGGTGTTCCAGCGATTACCGCAAAATCATAGATTAGAAGAGGTGAGCATGATGTCGACCCGTTTCATCGGTCTCGTGGCTCTATCTGTAGTTGCGGGCACTCAACTTGTGCCGAGTGTCGCCGAAGCGGGCATGCGGTTGTGCTTACCTTTCCTCATCTGCCCCCACACAACGTCCAGCGATGATGGCGATTATGAGCGAGGGTATGAAGGCGAAGAACCTGTGTATATTTCTCCGAAGAAGAAAAAGACTTCAAAGGCTGCACTCGAGCAGTCAAGGGCTGTGGTCAAAAAGAAAGCCACAAGATCCACCGGAAATAAAACTCCGAGTGCGGACTCTGCTATCTCATGCGACAGGGCCGAAAAAATTGTGTCGGGGTATGGATTTGCCAATGTCACGGCAAATACGTGCACTGGCCAGGTTTTTGCCTTCAACGCCATGCGCAGTGGGAATGCCTATGTTATCAAGCTGAACTCTGCCAGCGGTGAACTGACCGAGGTTAATAAGGTTCAGTAGGCGGAATTCTCGCTATGGCGGGGCTTTCTAGGATGACGGTCCCAGTCCCAAAACGTTTACTGACTAAGGCAACTCGCGGAACAAAGCTCCCATGAACAAAGCATTTACCAGGGAAACCGACGATGCCCCTCCCCCTCCACTTGAGGAGCGGCCAGTCAGTTCAACACTCAACTTGGTAACGCCACGCGGTGCACTGCTGATCAAAGACCACATTGCAGCGATAGAAAATACCCTCTCCGCTGAGGCAGACCCGATGCTTAAATCAGAACTACGCCGTGACCTGCGTTACTGGTTGGCTCGACAGTCTTCTATGCAGGTCGTTGCACAAAAGAGAGATACCGAAACTGTGGGTTTGGTAGTCGAGTCACTATCCGACGAGGGACCTCCGTTGTGACCGTTACAATCGTTGGTGAAGATGAATCGGATCCCAAAGCTGGGTGGATCTCTTGGACGGCCCCGTTAGCCCGTGCGCTTGATGGCGCGAAGGTCGGGGACGACGTTGAGCTAGAAGGTAGGCGCAATGAAACTATTACCATTCTCGCCATATCCGGCAGCAAATAACGGTAATCCAAGGCCGCGTGGAGCTGGGAACTAATCTGACGGCTCAGAATTACATACTCAACCAAGCTTGGATGTCGTCTCCTTCGCCAAGCATCCGCCAAGCTGTGGCGCGGCCCCGGCGCTTCCAGCCAAGCGCTGGGGCTTTTTTGAGGAACTTTCTCGCCGAATGCTGGGTTTGATGAACAGAAACGAGGTGACCCATGAATTTTAGTACCCCTCCCGATTATCGCGCCCAGGCGGAAAAATGCATGGAATGGGCAGAGCGCTCAAACGACCGGGAAACCGAGTTGCATTGGCTTTCGATGGCACAAGCGTACCTCGCCCTTGCGGGAGCCTTGGTTTCTCAGACAAGGCATTAAACCATGCCCCAGCACCCAGACAAACCAGTAGTTGAAACCACGACCGAAGCGAGAGCGGGTGAAACTGGCCATAACGTGCGTTATGTCCTCCTGTTTGGACTAGGCGGCGTGATTGTCGCCTTTGCCATCGTTTTTTGGTATTTTGCGAGCGGGCAATGATCCAAGCTGACAAAAGAGCAATTGAAATAAAAGCTCAGAGCAAGGGGATGTATCTAAGCCCTTGGGTAAATAATGACCCAACCATGCCGGACAAAGCGACTTATTGGCTTGTTGATGAAGAAACAGACTTGCCCTGCAATGTGGACCCGGCGTCGCTTTGACAGATCGAGGAACTGCTGAACGAACTTCCCGATAAACATCCTGACCCGCGACCCGATCCAACGTACGGCGATGGTACCTTGCGATGAAAGAAAGGTTATACTCCATGGCAACCAATCCACAACCGAACCCTATTCCCCCACCCGAGCCCAGTCCATTTCCAGGGCCCCGCTAAGTTCGCGGTAGCAAAAAATCCCCGCAGCATTTCAGCAGCGGGGCAAGTTAGCAGTGCCGCTATCATTTCCAGCACGCATACTGGAAACGCAAAATCGTACTGAAAGTTGCATTGAAAAGCCCCGCCACTTTTCAGCGACGGGGCGAAGTTAAGGAAATCCGGGCTGAGCCCTGCCGTATGGGAGACGCTACCATAACGGAGATATTTTTTAAAAGTTCCCCTCCCGGCCATTTACTGTAGCCGTCGGTTCCCAATTTGCCGCCTTTTGGAACCTTATGTTTCCATAACCGTTTTCCCCGCCGAGAACCGGAATTTAACCTGAAGTCCGAAAACGGAACAGGTTCTCGTTCCGCTTAGGGAAAGGAAATCAATATGAGAAAGCTACTTATAACGTGTGCTGCCGCATCCGTTGGGTTTTTGGCTGTTGCCAGTGCGTCCAATGCTGACGTTAGCGAAGCCATGAAGAACTCCAAGTATTGCGTGGATAACGCGATGGATGTCATTTGCATGGGACCTGAATCACAGAAAATGCGCGCAGACATGATGGCAATGACCAAGGAAAAGGCAATGGAAGCCCGCACGAAATACTGCGAGGGTGGCACCGGAGCTACTGATCCGATCTGCGATGAGAAGATGAAGAACGACGCCACGGGTTATTGACAGTTTCACTGCTCCTGAGAGCAAAATTTGACTGTTAGAAAAGCGGCTCTTGATTAATGCCAAGGGGCGTTTTTTATGCGCGGGGTGGGAACCCCAATATTGAGTGGCTCAGCTGTGGTTACAAAGGTTTAACCTCACCTCCCGTTGACAACAGAAGCGCTCAGACCCAATTAGCGCTGCGTCCACAGATTTGTCGTGGTCAATTGGAGCACGGCAAATGAGCAAGGTTCTCACTCCCGAGAGCGTGGCGACACGTCTAGATGCGAGCTATTTCTCCCCCGAGAGACTTGCAATGCTCAAGCGCATCTTTGACGCCGTCTGCAAAGACGAAAAAATCGTTTCTGAAGAACAGCGCGACGAACTCGCGGTCAATCTGTTGGAAGCCGGAAAGTTCACTAGCGATGAAAGAACGCTTATTTCTGTGATGAAGTACGACATTGCTGGATATCGGAAGTAGGAATGGTTCGAGCCCTCGTGCAGGCGAAAAGGCAATGTCTAGGTTCAGCTGGGGAAGGAACCTAGGGACAAGTAGGTCGGGAATCGAGTTCCAGTGGTGGGTGGACCATGAAATTCTCAAAGGACGAAATTAATAGAGCCCGCGCAAATTACTGCGTATCGCAAGCCACCTTGGCCAAAGATGAGAAAATCAAACAATTTTGGGATGACCTCGCCAACGATTGGTTGGAAATAGATGCTAAGGCCCGGTCTGACCAATCCAAGACTTAGAAAAATTAATCTACTCAAAAAAATCCCCGCTGCCTTTCAGCAGTGGCTAGTTCGTTAAGCCCAAACTGTTGAGATAAGCTTTGGTGGGAGGGTCAATGGCCACGCTGAGTGGAGTCGCCCCCTTTTCATCTTTGACATTCACGTCAGCGCCGTTCGCAACCAAAATCTTTATAGCCTCAATATTGCCGTGACTGGCGGCATAAAATATGGGCGTCTCACCGTAACGGAGACTTGGCGCATTGACTGCAGCACCATGTTTTATCAATAAACTCACGAACGGAGCGTTTCCGGCGTAAGATGCAAAATGAAGTGGCGAGTCTTTATACTCGCTGAAAGTTTCGTTTGGGTCTGCACCGTTCTTCAGAAGAACTTCACCGACTTCGATATGGTTGTGGCCG
>DATLDM010000077.1:0-3718 GCA_035525875.1 Aestuariivirga sp. | reverse complement strand
TCACGATGAGGAAGCATTGAATGAACTCACTGCGCTTGATGGCATCGGCGCAGTGGTGGCCGAAGCCATTACGCAATTCTTTGGCGAGGGCCACAACATCGAGGTGGTCAACGAACTGCTGAAACATGTCACACCGAAGCCCCTTGCGGCCGTTGCCGCGTCGTCACCGGTCTCGGGAAAAACCGTGGTTTTTACCGGGGCGCTGGAAATGATGACGCGCGAGGAGGCCAAGTCCATGGCGGAGCGGCTGGGGGCCAAGGTGGCGGGCTCGGTTTCCAAGAAAACGGATCTGCTCGTGGCGGGCCCCGGGGCGGGATCCAAGCTCAAGGAAGCCGAAAAACACGGGGTTGAGGTGATTGACGAGGCGGAGTGGTTCCGGCGGGCTGGAAACGCATGAGTTCTTCGACGCGTGAGTTCCGGCAGGGCCTGCTTGATGTCCTGCCTATCCTGGTTGCCGGCACGCCAATTGGCCTGTTGTGGGGTACCTTGGCTGCAAGCAAAGGGCTGGTGCCTTTTGAAGTCTGGCTGATGAGCGCCACTGTTTATGCCGGTGCGGCGCAATTCGTTGCGATTGAAGTGTGGCGCGATCCGGTGCCTTGGGTCTTGCTGACGGTCACGGCCCTGATCGTCAACATCCGCCATGTGCTGATGGGTGCGTCCCTATCACGCCACATGGGGGGCATTGACCGGCGCTGGCATCCGTTCATGATGTTTCTGTTGGGGGACGAAAACTGGGCCTTCTCCGAACGCCGGACGCTGACGACACCGCTGACCTTGGGGTATTACTTCGGGCTAGCGCTCCCCATGTGGATAACATGGACAATATCGTCCACTATTGGCGCCATTGTCGGACGTTCCTTTGGCGATCCGGCGGCTTATGGTTTTGATTTTGCATTTTCGGCAATGTTCATCGGCATACTGGCGGGATTCTGGAAAGGCTCGCGCACCGGCGCGATTCTGGGAGGCAGCGCGATTGCAGCAGCCCTCGCGAAGCTTTATGTGCCGGGCGCCTGGTACATTGTGATCGGCGGGATCGTCGGGATGGGCGCGGCAGCGCTGCTTTACAGGCGAGGCGAAACATCATGACAGTGACGATCCTGGCCATTCTGGGCATGGCCCTTGCGACCTATGCGACGCGCGCCAGCGGGCTTTACCTCATGCGCGGCGTTGTGGTGAAGGGGCGGCTGAAGGCAGCACTTGACGCGCTGCCGCCGGCAATCCTCATGGCGGTGATTGCGCCGACAATTCTGACGACGGGCCTAGCCGAATCCAGCGCCGCAGTCCTGACAGCGGCGGTGGCCTTCATGCGGGCGCCGCTGGTGGTCACAATTTTGACCGGTGTGATCAGTGTGGTGCTGCTCCGGATGTTTCTTGGCTAAACACAAATATCCTCACCCTGAGGTGCCAAGCGCAGCTTGGCCTCGAAGGGTTGATGGATGCGGATAGAAATGCTTCGAGGTTCATGCTGCGCATGAGTACCTCAGCATGAGGGACTAGGAAAATGGCGCGCAGGCTTTTCTCAGCCAGGTCAACTCGTCACCTGAAAGATGATCGCCGACTTCCTTGTGAACGCGGGCGTGATAGGTGTCGAGCCAGTGCAACTCGTCGCGGGTGAGCAGTTTCGTATCGATCAGGCGTCGTTCGATGGGGCAGAGCGTCAAGGTCTCAAAGCCAAGCATCGGGCGCTCGCCGCCGTCAATGGCTTTCGCTTCGTGGATGAGCAGCAGATTTTCAATGCGGATGCCAAATTCATTCTGCTTGTAGAAACCAGGCTCGTTGGAGAGAATCATGCCGGGCTCCAAGGGTATGCGGTCCGACTTGTTGATGCGGGCCGGGCCTTCGTGCACGGATAGATAGGAGCCAACGCCGTGGCCCGTGCCATGGTCATAGTCCAGGCCGGCGGCCCACAGGCTTTGGCGGGCAAGCACATCGATTTGCGATCCGCAGGTTCCCTTGGGGAAACGGATGCGCGAGACATCAATCATGCCTTTCAGCACGCGGGTGAAGCGATCCCGCATTTCCTCGGTGGGCTCCCCGACGATGACGGTGCGGGTAATATCCGTGGTGCCGTCCTGATACTGGCCGCCGGAATCGATGAGGAAGATTTCATTGATGTTGAGAGGGAGGCAATCATCGGGGTTCACGTGGTAGTGGGGAATGGCGGCGTTGGGGCCGGCACCCGCGATGCTGTCGAAGGAGAGATCAAGCAGCATGCCGGTGTCTTTGCGGAACTGTTCCAGCTTCTCGGCCACGGACCATTCGGTGAGGCCGCCAAGTGGTGCTGCCTGCTCCAGCCAGCAGAGGAAGCGCGACATGGCGACGCCATCCCGCCGGTGCGCGGCGCGGGCGCCCTCCTGTTCGGTCTTGTTCTTTTTTGCTTTGGGCAGAATGCAGAGGTCGGTGGCGTTGATGATTTTCGCCTTGCCCAGCGCCAACTTTATTTTTGCCGGGGCCCAATTGCCGTCGATCTGAACGGCGGATTTTCCGAGGGCCTTCAGCGCCGATTCAAATTCGGCGGGTTTCCTGATGGTGACGGATTTCTTGAGATGGGCCTGCACATCTTCCGGCAGCTTTACCTTATCGATGAAGAGTTCGGCTTTGCCTTTCTTTTTCAAAATGGCATAGGCAAGCACGACGGGCGTGTAGGGCACATCATGGCCTCTGATGTTAAAGACCCAGGCGACCGAGTCGGGCTGGGTGAGCACGGTGGCATCGGTCCCGGCCTTGCCGAGCAGCTTTGAAATTATCGCCAGTTTTTCTGCAACACTCTGGCCGGCGAATTGCAGGGGTTGAACCGAGAGGGAGGCGGTTGGCCGCTTCGGCTGGTCTTCCCAGATCGCATCGATTGGATTGTTGGCAAGCGGCTGCAGCTTGGCCCCCACTTTGGCGCAGGCCGCGGCAAAGCGCTCAGCCTGGTCGGCGGTGAGCAGCCAGGGGTCGTAACCCAGGACGTCGCCCTTTTTCAGATTTTCGGCGATCCAAACCGCCGGCGGCTCATCGACCAAGTGGTGGGGGGTGAAAAGCTTGGTGTCCACCTGCTGGCGCACCTGGATGGTGTAGCGGCCATCAACGAAGATGGCCCCCTTGGTGAGGGTGAGGATAGCCATGCCCCAAGACCCGGCAAAACCGGTGAGCCAGCGGAGGCGTTCGGCATAGGCAGCCACGTACTCGCCCTGGAATTCATCCTGCCGGGGAATGATCAGGCCGGTAAGTCTTTGTTTCCTGAAAAGCAAACGAAGTGCGTTCACGCGAGATTTCTGAGTCATTTCCGCAGCTTAATCCGCTGACGCGATTCCGGCAAAAGGAAATACTTGCATCCTGCGTCAACTTGTTCCATATCATCGAAATCGAAAACTTGGGCCGGACGATTGGCCGCTCCGTCACCCGTCAGGGTTGCGCGCACGCAAAGACTCCTCCAACAATCGACTACACGGGTCTTTATGCGCTGCTTTTGCATTTCATTGAGGCCTCACTATAACCCAACTGAAGGACGATCCCATGAATACGGGTACTGTAAAGTGGTTTAATGAGCAAAAAGGCTACGGCTTTGTTCAACCTGACAACGGAAGCAAGGACGTTTTCGTCCATATTTCCGCTGTAGAGCGCGCCGGTCTGCGCACTCTCAAGGAAGGCCAGAAGGTCTCCTTTGAAATCGTGACCGACAAGCGCACGGGCAAGAGCTCGGCTGGCAATCTGACTGCTGCTTAATCGCTAGCAA
>DATLDM010000060.1:0-7962 GCA_035525875.1 Aestuariivirga sp. | reverse complement strand
ATGGGCCAGGCCGGTGCCATCGCCGCGCTTGCCGATCAGGCTTATCTCAAGAGCGTGCAGAGCCGCGTCGCCCGGGCCCGCGAAAAAATTTACGCCATTGCGCAATTCAATGGCTTCGGCTGCGTGCCTTCCTCCACCAATTTCGTCGCCGTCGATTGCGGCCGCGACGGCGCCTATGCCCGGAAAATTCTGGAGGGCCTCGCCACGCACGGCATTTTCGTGCGCATGCCGGGCGTAGCGCCCTTGAACCGCTGTATCAGGATCAGCGTGGGAACCGATGAAAATCTTCTCGCCCTCGAAGAGGCCCTGCCGCAGGCCGTGAAGGCCGCCGGTTAAGCGCCTTCCTTGAGCAGGCTGGTAAGATCAAGCCGCGCCGTCATCATGGCAAGGCTGCCGTCGGGCTTGCGCGGCCACTTGTCCTTTGGCCGGTCCCAATAAAGCTCCACACCATTTTGATCGGGATCGCGCAGGTAAAGCGCTTCTGAAACGCCGTGGTCGGAAGCGCCATCGAGCGGAATGTTGTGGGCCTTAAGTCGTCGCAAGGCATCGCCAAGGTCGGCCCGTGTCGGATAAAGGATCGCCGTATGGAAAAGTCCCGTAGTGCCCGGTGCAGGCGGTGAACCTCCAAGGCTTTCCCAGGTATTCATGCCCAAATGATGATGGTAGCCGCCCGCCGAAACAAACGCCGCCTGGTCGCCATAAAGCTGCTGCAGCTCAAAGCCCAGCACCCCGCAATAGAAATCCAGCGATTTCTGGATATTCGACACTTTCAGATGCACGTGGCCAATGGAGGTGCCCGCGGCGATGGGATTTGCAGTCTTCATCATGATCTTTCTCTTCCGTAACCGATTTTGTTACGCAGATAGGCGGAACAAGCCCCATAATCAAGTCAAAGCCGTGGATGACTTACCGGCTGGCCTTGAGTTTGCCGCGCGAAAAGCCGAAATGAAAGGCTGAATTGAAGGAGTGAATTATGGCCACATCGGCGCTGTCGAAAACCCTGACCATCGTGGATCACCCGCTCGTTCTCCACAAGCTCACTCTGATGCGCGACAAGCACACGCCGTCCGCCGTGTTCCGCCAGCTCCTGCGCGAAATCAGCCTGCTGCTCGCCTATGAAGTCTCCCGCGATCTGCCCATGACAACGCAGACCATCGAAACCCCCGTGGCGGAAATGGAAGCCCCCATTCTCAAGGGCAAGAAACTTGTGATCGTCTCCATTCTGCGCGCTGGCAACGGCCTGCTCGAAGGCATGCTTGATCTCATGCCCTCGGCCCGCGTCGGCCACATCGGCATATACCGCAACCCTGAAACCCTCCAGCCGGTTGAATATTACATGAAGGTTCCGATGGATATCGCCGAGCGCCGGGTGATCGTGGTGGACCCCATGCTGGCCACCGGCAATTCCGTGGCGGCGGCAATCACCCGCCTGAAGGAAAAAGGTGCCAAGGACATTCGCCTGGTTTGCCTGCTCTCGGCTCCGGAAGGCATAAAACGTTTCTCCGAAGCTCATCCGGACGTGCAGATTTATACGGCGGCAGTTGACAGCCATCTGAATTCCCACGGCTATATTGTGCCGGGCCTTGGTGATGCCGGCGACCGCATGTTCGGCACGAAATGATTCAGAATGGGACCGGTTAATCCCCCGTTAGTCATAGCAACAAGTTAACGGCAATACATACCATTCGACAATAATTAACCCACTAGTCTGCCTCCGAACGTGATTTGAGAGTGCAGAAATAAAAATGCCCGTTGCCGCCGTTGCCAGCCAGAATCTGCGCCCCGATCAAAAATTCTCCAAACATGCCGATGGCTCGCGCCCTCGCGTTCTCTATGCCGAGGATTCAACTGCCTCGCGCATCGTGACCACCGCCATGCTCAAGCGCATGGGGCTTGAAGTAGATGCGGTGGAAGACGGCGAACTCGCGCTCCGCCAGGCGGAAAAATCCTTCTACGATGTCATTCTGCTCGATATTGAGATGCCGGTCATGGACGGCGTGACGGCGGCCCGCGGCATTCGTGCGTTGGGCGGAAAAACCTCCAAAACGCCCATTCTGGCGCTTTCGGCCTTCCTCGCCGACTCTACCGAATTTTCCCATTGGCGCGATGCTTTCGACCATGCCGTGCCAAAACCCGCCGACAGCAACGAGCTTCACCGCGCCATAAGGGGTGTTTTGAAATCCCCGTTGCCGGCACCGACTGTCATCGTTGAACCCGCCAGGCCCGGTTCGATTCTCAATGGCCTTCGCGCCACCCTGCCTAAGGGCACTTGGATAAAGCTCATGACTCTGGCGGCCACCGAAAGCATCCATTACGCCAACGCCGCGGCGGCGGCCTTCGAGGCGGGCGATGCGGAAACAACGCTTCGCTGCGCCCACGCCTTAAGGGGCCTTGCCGGTAATTTCGAAGCTGCCGATGTGGAGAAAAAAGCCGCGGAAATTGAGCGGAATGGCGCCAATCGCGGGGCGGTCTATGCCTTGCAGGCCAGTGCAAACGCCTGGGCCGCAAAAGCCAGGGCCGGCATCATCTAGTTTTTAAGAGTGAAGGTCAGCGGGTTTGTGCGGAAGTTGTATCCTGGCCACCCGATTGGCCTTCGAGCGCTTCAAGCATATGCAAGAATTCATTGAGCTCGGGACTCAACTTCTTGCTGCGCATCGCGCGGTTTGCTTGGGTGTTCGTCTGCTCAGTCAGCATTTTACTTTTTCACTTCCCTTGGTTTCCACGGTAAACCATTCAACCTAATGAAATCCTAATCCCAAGGGCCTGAATAGGGTCCAAACCCCTCGTTCAGATGCCGTTCATCCCGCAAGAAAATATTCACCATTTCGTGATGATCCGGCGCTGGACTTATTCACGTAACATGTAATGTTACGCATGCTGCCCAGCCCATTGCCAATTCAGGAGACGAACAATGCTTTCCAAAAATCTCTGCAAATCAATCGCCGCCGGTGCCATCGTGCTGGGCCTGGGCTTTTCCCTCGCCTATGCGGCCGCCGACGACCAGATCAAGGCCCGCCAGGCTGAAATGAAGGCAAACGGCAAGGCCATCGGCGCCCTTGTTGCCATCATGAAGGGCGAGGCTCCCTATGACGCGGCCGTTGTGAAAGCCAGCCTTGATGCCATGGCCGCCGGAGACGCCGCAGCAGCCGAAGCCCACGCCTGGGATGCCAGCAGCATGGAAGGCGCCACCATTGAGACCTGGGCCAAGCCCGAAATCTGGGCTGAAGGCAGCGATATTGGCGCCAAGTATCAGGCTTGGGTCGATGCCAGGGCAGCCCTTGCCGCCACAACCGATGAAGCAAGCTTCAAGGCCGCATTCCCCGCCCTCGGCGCGGCCTGCCAGAGCTGCCATGAGAAATTCCGCCGCCCCAAGGGATAATTCAGCCTGAAGCTGGTCTCAAAACGAAGCTTGGGGAGTCTGGCACTGCTCGCGGTGCTGGGCTTCACGGCGTTTTGGCTGTTGAGCGCCCCAAAGCCTTTGCCCGCCTCGGCAATCTCCGCCCATTCCAGTAATATCGCCAACGGCGAGGTTCTCTATACCGCCGGTGGCTGCAGGAATTGCCATAAGCCAGGTGCCGAACAGGCCGGACTCGATCCCAATTTGCCCAGTGGCGGTTTCCCCCTCAAAACCCCCATCGGCATTCTATACCCTCCGAACCTGACGCCTGATCCGCAAACCGGTATTGGAAATTGGTCGGACCTCGACTTCGTCAATGCCGTGCAGCGCGGCATTTCAAAATCCGGCCAGCATCTCATTCCGGCCTTCCCCTACACTTCCTATGCGGCCATGCCGGTGGGCGACGTTCTGGATATCAAGGCCTACCTCATGAGTTTGCCGCCCGTTGCCTCGCCCAGGCGTGAGGCTGATATACCCATCGCTTTTCTTCTGCGCCGGGGACTGGGACTGTGGAAATTTGTGGGGCTTGATACCACCCCCTGGCAGCCCGATGCCGGCCAGACACCAAGCTGGAATCGCGGCTCCTATCTGGTGAACGGCCCCGGCCATTGCGGCGAATGCCACACCCCGCGAAACCTTATCATGGCCAGCGACAACAGCCGGTTTCTAATGGGCGGGGCCCATCCTGAAGGCAAAGGCAAGGTGCCAAGCCTCCATGGGCTGGTCGAAACGAAGCGGTACAAGGACCAAAAGGATCTCGTTCTGGCCTTTCAGAATGGCGAAGTCTTTGGTTACGAAAACATGTCCTCAGGCGGCATGGGCCAGGTGCAGGCCAATATGGCAAAGCTTCCGCAAGCCGATGTCGAGGCCATCGCCGAATATCTCATAAGCCTCAAATAAACTTGCTGTCCTGCAACCAGTGCAGAATTATATCGGCGGTTTCCTCCGGCGCTTCCAGACTTGGGAAATGCCCGCACTCGGAAATTTCCGCATAGCGGCCGTGGAGCAAGGACGTCGACATTTTTAACCCGTCGGCCGCAGGCGAGAATTTGTCCTCCCGCCCCCACAGAAAGAGGGAAGGACAGGTAATTTCGTCCAGTCTCGGCCACAGGTCCAAGCGCTTTGCCAAAGCCGCCGATTGCCGCGCCATCAAGGCGCCGCCAAGCTCATGCGCCATGGAAATAAAGGCGTTGCGCGCCTTCGCCCCATTTGGCCCCGGCATATGTGAAACCATGTCGGCCATTTCCGTAACGACATTCTCAAATTCATTGCCGCGCAGCCTTTCCGTCCGTCTGAATCGGGCGGAGGGATCTGCTGCAACGCCTGGCCCGGCGCCGATAACCACCAGGCCTTGAACCCTTTGGGGTGCGGCAAATGCCACCTCAAGGGCCGTCCTGCCGCCAAAGGAAGTTCCGAGAATGATGAACTTTTCAGGTGCTTGCTCCAACACCTGCTGCACGCAGCCCGTCAATGTATCCTTATCCGCAATAATCGTGACCGGTTCAATCAAACCCAAAAGCCGCGGCAGGATATCGGCATAAAGCCCGTCGTCACAGCCAAGCGCGGGAATCATCACAAGATTTTGCATGCACTTATTTAAGCAAAGATCGGCTCCTCAGACAAAGATGAAATCATCGGCCATTCCAATAAAAAAAGGCGCAGGAGTTTTCTCCCGCGCCTTCAATTCAAACAGCCTAAGTTTACGAAGCGTCGGCTTCCTCTGCCGGTGCTGCCTCAGCCTGCTGCTTTGACAGGTCTTCGCCGGTTACCTGGTCAACCTGCTTCATCGAAAGGCGAACCTTGCCACGGTTATCAAAACCCAAAAGCTTGACCTTAACCGCATCGCCTTCGTTCACCACGTCGGAGACTTTGTTCACGCGTTTTTGGGCAAGCTCCGAAACGTGAACCAGTCCATCCTTTGCACCGAAGAAATTGACAAATGCGCCGAAGTCCACGACCTTGACGATCTTGCCGTCATAGATTTCGCCAACCTCCGGTTCCGACACGATTGACTTGATCCACTTCATGGCAGCCGTAATGGCGGCTCCCGAAGAGGACGCAACCTTCACCGTGCCGTCATCCTGGATGTCGATCTTGGCGCCGGTCTTTTCCACGATTTCGCGGATCACCTTGCCGCCGGTTCCGATCACTTCACGGATCTTGTCGGTTGGAATCTTGATCACTTCAATGCGTGGTGCATGTTCGCCAAGGCCCGGACGGGCATTTTCAAGCGCCTCGGCCATCTTGCCAAGAATATGCAGGCGGCCGTCTTTCGCCTGCCACAGGGCAACCTTCATGATCTCCTCGGTGATGCCGGTGATCTTGATGTCCATCTGCAGCGCGGTCACGCCATTGCTGGTGCCCGCCACCTTGAAGTCCATGTCGCCGAGATGATCCTCGTCACCGAGAATATCGGACAGCACGGCAAAGCGTTCGTCTTCCTTGATCAGGCCCATGGCAATGCCCGCCACCGGTGATTTCAGCGGAACGCCCGCATCCATCAACGCCAGCGAAGCGCCGCACACGGTTGCCATCGATGACGAGCCGTTTGATTCAGTGATCTCCGACACCACGCGAATGGTGTAAGGGAACTGGTCGGCTGGCGGCAGCATCGGATTGATCGCCCGCCAGGCCAGCTTGCCATGGCCGATTTCACGGCGGCCGGCGCCGCCCATGCGGCCCACTTCGCCCACCGAGAAGGGAGGGAAGTTGTAATGCAGCATGAATTTGGACTTGTAGGTGCCGTCGAGCGAGTCGACATATTGCTCGTCTTCGCCGGTGCCGAGTGTGGTCACAACCAGCGCCTGGGTTTCACCGCGGGTAAACAGCGCTGAACCATGGGTACGCGGAAGCACGGAGGCTTCGGCAACGATCTGGCGCACCGTTTTGGTGTCGCGGCCATCGATGCGAAGTCCCGTATCGAGAATGCTGTTGCGCACAACATCCTTCTCGAGATGCTTGAAGGCTTCAGCAACTTTCTGTGGCGTCGGCGAGGTGTCTTTTTCCACATCGACGAGGGCAGCCACAACCTTGTCCTTGGCCTTGGCCACGGCTTCCACGCGCTCTTCCTTTTTCGGAATGGCATAGGCAGCGCGCACGTCCTTCTCGACGGACTTCTTCACGGCCTTGTAAAGCTTCTCATTATCCGGTGCCACGAAGTCGCGCGGTTCGCGCGACGAGCGTTCAGCCAGGCGGATGATGGCATCAATGACAGGCTGGAAGCCCGCATGGCCAAACATTACAGCGCCAAGCATTTGCTCTTCCGAAAGTTCCTTGGCTTCCGATTCGACCATCAGAACCGCGTCCGATGTGCCGGCTACCACTAGATCCAGATCAGAGGTTTTCATCTGCTCTTGCGTCGGGTTCAAAACGAACTCGCCTTCGATGAAGCCGACACGCGCCCCGCCAACCGGGCCCATGAAGGGAATGCCGGAAATAGTGAGAGCGGCAGAAGCGCCGATAAGCGCCACGATATCGCTGTCATTTTCAAGGTCATAGGAGAGCACCGTGGTGATCACCTGGGTTTCATTGCGGAAACCTTCAGGGAAAAGCGGGCGGATCGGGCGGTCGATCAGGCGGGAAACCAGTGTTTCCTTTTCCGTGGGCCTGCCCTCGCGCTTGAAATAGCCGCCGGGAATCTTGCCCGCCGCATAGGTTTTTTCCTGGTAGTTCACGGTGAGCGGGAAAAAATCAATTCCAGGCTTTTCCGAACGGGCCGCAACAGCCGTGGCAAGAACCGTCGTCTCGCCGTAGGTCACAACAACCGCGCCATCTGCCTGGCGCGCCATGCGGCCGGTTTCAATGCGCAAGGGCTTTCCGGCCCATTCCAGTTCTTCAACATCAATCTTAAACATGTAACATTCCTTTTTGCTCTTCGCCGCCACTTCCGTTCACCTGACCGGACGGCATCCCCATTGAGCAATCAAAACCTGGCCCTATTGCCAGGCTTGTGAAAAGGGGACGCGGGCGGCAATTCGGTGATCCGCCCGCTCATACAATTGTCAGCCGCTGTTTAGCGGCGGATTTCGAGACGCTTGATCAAGGCCTGATAACGGCCCTCATCCTTCGACTTCAAAAAGTCGAGAAGTCCACGGCGCAAACTCACCATCTTCAACAAACCGCGGCGTGAGTGATTGTCCTTCTTGTGGGTTTTGAAATGGTCGGTGAGACCATTGATGCGCTCTGTCAACAGAGCAACCTGCACTTCGGGTGAACCCGTGTCACCGGGCTTGGTTCCATAGTCTTTCATGAGCGCGGATTTGCGCTCGGCTGTCATCGTCATTCGGCCATCTCCAGGATGTCTAAAGGTTAAACAGGCGCTTCGGCTTGAGCGACCCCTGTTCGATGCTGCAAATGCCAAGGGGTTTGGAATCCCAGGTCACCAGAACCGCATCGCATGCTACGGGAGCGTTCGCACCTCTGAGCAGAATTGACTGACCCTGCTTCAGGCGCTGGGCTTCCGCGTCCTTCAAGGCCAGTGCCGGGATGCCGTCCAGCACGGTCTCGAGGGGGCGGAGAGCCCCGTTTTCGGCACTATTGCCGAGGGGCTTATGGCTCATTTCCTC
>DATLDM010000049.1:0-4519 GCA_035525875.1 Aestuariivirga sp. | reverse complement strand
TGAGGCCCTTGTTCTGTTCGAAGGCTGAGGCGATGGTATCCAGGAATTGCGAGCGGATGATGCAGCCGGCGCGCCAGATGCGGGCGATGGTGGCCATCGGCAGATTCCAGGAGAATTCTTTTGAGGCTGCCTCCATCACCGCAAAGCCCTGGGCGTAGGCGGCGATTTTTCCGGCAAAGAGGGCAAGCTCCAACTTGTCGATCAGGGAATTGGGGTCGCCCAATGAATTCGAACTGGCCTTAGAAAACACGGCTGAGGCGGTCACGCGTTCCTTTTTTATGGCGGAGAGGCTGCGCGCCGCGACGGCCGCTTCAATGGCGGTTGCCGGAACGCCCATCATCTGCGCCTCGATCACGGCCCAGCGGCCGGTGCCTTTCTGACCGGCCGAATCCAGGATCACATCGACAATCGGCGCGCCGGTTTTGGGATCATTGGCGGCCAGCACGGCGGCGGTGATTTCGATAAGGTAGGAATTGAGCCTGCCCTTGTTCCATTTGGCAAAAACTTCGCCGATGGCTTTGGGTTTCATGCCCAGCCCGTCGCGCAGCACGCCATAGATTTCGGCGATCATCTGCATGTCGGCATACTCAATGCCGTTGTGGATGGTTTTTACAAAATGGCCGGCGCCATTGGGGCCGAGCCAGGCGCAACAGGGTTCGCCCTTGAATTTTGCGGCGATGGCGGTGAGAACTTTCTCAACCCGCGCATAGGACTCGGGCGTTCCGCCAACCATGATCGAGGGGCCGTGGCGGGCGCCCTCCTCGCCGCCCGATACGCCCATGCCGATAAAGGTCAGGCCGCTGCCTTCAAGCTCCTGGAAGCGGCGCATTGTATCCCTGAAATTGGCGTTGCCCGCGTCGATGATGATGTCATTTTTGGCCATCAGCTTTTTCAGTGCGTCAATCTGCTCATCCACGGGTTCGCCGGCCTTCACCATGATGATCACGGGGCGCGGCGGTCGGATGCTGGCAACGAACTCTTCCATGGTTTTTGCCGGAATAAGATCGGCTGCCAGTTTTCCGGCGGAAGCCATGAAAGCATCGGTCCGTGCGATGGTGCGGTTGAACACGGCAATGCGGTTTCCCTTTTCGGCAATGTTGAGCGCAAGGTTGGAGCCCATGACGCCAAGGCCGATGAGGCCGATTTCAGCTTGTGACATGATTAGTTACCTCAATCCTTGTTCCGGTCAGATAGGCTTTAGAACGTCTGACCAACTCGTCAACTGGCAGGATCACGTCGAGATGAAATGCGGTCTCGTCAGGCCCCGGAATTTCAATGGTTGCAAGCTGGCTGTCGAGCAATGATGTCGGCATGAAATGGCCCTTGCGGTCGGCCATGCGCGCCGCCAACAGGTCCCGGCTGCCATACAGATGGATGAAGGCAATTGGCTGCCCTGCGGCTTCAGCGAGTTTTTGCCGATAAATTTTCTTCAGCGCGGAGCAGGAAGCAACAACACCGTGGCCCTTGTCGCATTCGGCTTTCATGGCCTTGCCGATGATTTCCAGCCAGGGCCAGCGGTCAGCATCGTCAAGGGGCGTTCCAGCCGACATTTTTGCAATGTTGGAAGCGGGATGAAGCTTGTCACCCTCGATGAAGGGACAGTGCAATTCCTTTGCCAGGCCTTCGCCAACGCTGGTCTTGCCGCAACTCGTCACCCCCATGACTATAACCGCGCCCTTGAACATTGGCTGCAATAGTTGCCATAACTTTTACACTGGCGCCATGGGCAGCGGCGGGGCAAACTATGCAAGGGCAATAAGGCTTGCAAAGGCTGTAAAACAGGCATGAAAGCAATCGTCATTCATGGGGCACTCGACCTTCGCATTGAGGAGCGTGAGCCTTCGCTGCCGGGGCCGGACGAGGTTTCCATTGCCATCCGGCGCGGCGGCATTTGCGGCTCTGACCTGCACTACTACCAGCACGGAGGATTTGGCACGATCCGGCTGAAAGAACCGATGATTCCCGGCCATGAGATTGCCGGCGAGATTTCAGCGGTGGGGGCCACTGTGACCACGCTGAAAGTTGGCGACAGGGTTGCGGTCAATCCCAGCCGCCCCTGCAAGGTTTGCGCCTATTGCCAAGCCGGGCTGCAAAACCACTGCCTTGATATGCTGTTTTACGGCAGCGCCATGCGCATGCCGCATGTGCAGGGGGCATTCCGGCAATCGCTTGTGGCGCTCGAAAGCCAGTGCCACAAAATTGCATCCGATGTCTCGCTGGAAGAGGCGGCTTTCGCCGAACCCTTTGCGGTCACCCTGCATGCCATTGCACGCGCCGGGCCGTTAACGAACAAGCGTGTTCTGGTGACGGGTTGTGGACCCATTGGGGCCTTGGCCATCGTTGCCGCACGGGTCCATGGGGCGCGGGAGATCATGGTCACCGATGTTTCCGACTATACGCTTGCCCTAGCACGGGGCATCGGCGCTGACCGCACCATCAATGTTGCAAATCATGCCCAGGACTTGGCGCCGCTGAAGGCCAACAAGGGCACATTTGATGTGATGATTGAGGCTTCGGGAAACGAACAGGCCATACTGACAGGACTGGACGTGTTGAAACCACGCGGCATTCTGGTCCAGCTCGGGCTTGGCGGCAATATCGCGGTTCCGCAAACTCTCGTCGTTTCGAAAGAAATCGAGATCCGGGGCTCATTCCGTTTTCATGAGGAATTTGCCCTGGCGGTTGATCTCATCAACCGGCGCCGGGTTGATCTCAAACCGTTGCTCACCAAGGTTTTAGCCCTGGACCAGGCGGAGAAAGCCTTTCAGCTTGCCGGCGACAGGTCACGCGCCATGAAGGTGCAAATCGCCTTCTAATCCAGGCACTTTTACTTCCGAAATTAGTTTGTTATCAATGACCTATAAATGACTAAAAAAAACGAATGGGAGTTGCACATGTTCTATGGGGCAATCGAGGGTACGGAGTTTGAGGTTCTTGATCCGCGTTTCAATGAGTGCCTGACCGGCCATGGACGGGTGGAGCGATTGTGGAGCGGGGCGCGCTGGGCAGAGGGGCCGGCCTGGTTTGCGGGGGGGCGCTATCTGGTCTGGTCCGACATTCCGAACAATCGCATGCTGCGCTATGATGAAACCGATGGCTCGGTCTCGGTTTTCCGCAGCCCATCAAATAATTCCAATGGCAATACGGTGGACCGGGAAGGCCGCCTGGTTTCGTGCGAACACTTGGCGCGGCGGGTGAGCCGCACGGAGCATAATGGCTCCATCACCATTATTGCCGACAATTATGAAGGCAATCGATTCAACTCACCCAATGACGTGGTGGTGAAATCGGATGGCTCAATCTGGTTCACGGACCCACCCTATGGCCACCTTACGGACTATGAAGGCGAGCAAGGCATCAGCGAAATCGGCAATGCCAATGTTTACCGGGTTGATCCGATCAGCGGCGAGGTGACCCCGGTTTGCGTTGATTTCGACAAGCCAAACGGGTTAGCCTTTTCACCGGACGAAAAATATCTCTACATCGCCGACACGGGCGCCAGCCACAAGCCCAACGGCAACAAGCATATCCGCCGCTTTGACGTGAAAGAAAGCGGCCAGGCCCTGGGTAAATCCAAAGTCTTTGCCGAGAGCACGGCGGGCCTGTTTGACGGTTTCCGGGTGGACCGGGATGGGCGCATCTGGACCAGCGCTGCGGACGGGGTTCACTGCTATCTTCCCGATGGCACTTTGATCGGCAAAATTCTCATTCCCGAGCTGGTGGCCAATGTCTGCTTCGGGGGCGCCAAACTCAACCGCCTCTTCATCTGCGGGACCACTTCGCTTTACTCAGCCTACCTCGCGATTAACGGCATTTCGCCTTGCTAGATAAGCCTTGATAGACGCCTATCAGGAATTGACAAAATTCCGGCGCGGAGTCCATATGGGCCATGGCTAGAATTACCATTGAAGACGTAGCCCTCGAGGCAGGCCTCAGTGTTGCAACCGTTGACCGGGTGCTGAACGGGCGCGCCGCGGTGCGGCCGCAAACCGCGCTCCGGGTTGAAAAAGCCATACGCCTTCTCAACTATCAACCGGACCGGCTGGCGGCACGGCTGGCCAAGGGCCAGGAATATCGCTTCTGCTTCGTATTGCCGGAAGGCAACAACGGCTTCATGATCGGACTTGGCGAAGAAGTACGCGCCATTGCCGCGCATCTGATCTCTGAGCGGGTGCACATTGACCTGCGCCTCACCGATGTGTTTGACGCGGCAACGCTGGCCGCGACACTGGATAGCATTGGCGATATTTACGACGGGGTTGCGGTGGTGGCGCTTGATCATCCGCGGGTGCGCGAAGCCATCAATGGACTGGTGGAGCGCGGCGTTTCGGTGGTGACACTTGTGTCGGATGTGCCGAGCTCCAAGCGGGTGCATTATGCGGGGATCGACAATTCCAGCGCGGGGCGCACCGCTGCCACCCTGATGGGACGTTTTCTCGGCGGCAAAAAAGGCAAGGTCGGCCTGATCGCGGGGTCGCTCTCGCTGCGGGACCATATCGAACGGCGCTTCGGCTTTGAG
>DATLDM010000039.1:0-16822 GCA_035525875.1 Aestuariivirga sp. | reverse complement strand
AATGGCGCAACCGCCTCCGGCCAGATGATGCCGGCGTCGTCATGGCTCGCTTCAATGATGCCGCCGACGAGGCGCGACACGCCGATGCCATATGAGCCTGACTGCACCGCCACCTTCTTGCCGTCCGCCCCCTGCACGTCGCAGCCCAGCGGCTCCGAGTATTTCGTGCCGAAGAAAAAGATATGCCCCACTTCAATGCCGCGCCCGGTCATGCGCTTGGGTGCCGGCACCCGGCGCTCAAATTCCGCCGCGTCATGTTTCTCATCAGTCGCCGCATATTTCGAGGTGAAGCTTTCAACAAGCTTGGCAACGGCGTTCACATCGTCATAGTCGACGTCAACCTTGTCCCAGTCCATCTCATGGAAATCGCCGTCGAAGAAAACCCCGCTCTCGCCGGTGTCTGCCAGAACCAGAAACTCATGGCTGTCCGAGCCGCCGATAGGACCCGTCTCGGCCCGCATTGGAACCGCCTTGAGCCCCATGCGCGCGAAGGTCCGGAGATAGCTCACGAACATCTTGTTATAGGAATGCTGCCCCGCCTCGCGGCTCACGTCGAAGGAATAGGCATCTTTCATCAGGAACTCGCGCCCCCGCATCACCCCGAAGCGCGGCCGCACCTCGTCGCGGAATTTCCACTGGATATGGTACAGGTTTCGCGGCAGGTCCTTGTAGCTTTGCACCCCCTGGCGGAAAATGTCGGTGATCATTTCCTCGTTGGTCGGGCCATAGAGCATCTCCCGGTCATGCCTATCCTTGATCCGCAGCATTTCCTTGCCATAGGCGTCATAGCGCCCGGATTTCTTCCATAATTCGGCGGGCTGGATGGTGGGCATAAGCACCTCCAAGGCCCCGGCCCGGTTTTGTTCCTCGCGCACGATTTGCTCAATCTTCTTGAGAACCCGGAACCCCGTCGGCAACCAGGAGTAGTTGCCCGCCGCCTCCTGCCTGACCATGCCCGCCCGCAGCATAAGCTTGTGGGAGACGATTTCCGCCTCCTTCGGGTCATCTCTCAGAATGGGCATGAAATACTGCGAAAGACGCATGAGAATCCTCTTTAAACCAGTGATGCGCCCTTTTAAGGGAAACAAACGGGAACACAAGCCGGGCTCTTTCAAAGTCAAGACACACTTCCGTAATATTTCACGTGACACGGCGAATCTTTGTGCTAGCTTCGCCGCCAATCAAGAAAAAGACCGTCGGTGTTTACTCTTAAAGTGGACCCAGGTCTGGGGAGGATACTTCCGGGCGCGCCTGCGGGAAACCGTAAGACAGCTGCCCCGTTGATCTCTAGGGATTGACAGGAAAATGGAAGGCCAACTGACTTAGAAAGGGCGAAGTGAAAGCTTCGCCTTTTTTTATTGCTCAGATTGACGAGGGCATCATGTTATAGAATGGCAGGCTGTCGAGGCTCAAAAAACCCCGCGTCTGCGCCAGGTAGAAAATCGCGAACACCGCCGTTGCCAGCAGAGTCGTGATGACAGCTTTTTGGACAAGACGCGGCCTCACCGGCGCCCCCGGCTCATTGCCCTCTTCCACCGTCTCGCCGGTGTCATGGGCATTGCGGATGCCAAACGGCAGCACCAGAAAAAGCACCAGCCACCAGATGATGAAATAGATGGCGATGGCGCTGGCGAGGTTCATGCCTCCTCCAGTTCGATCAGCGTGCCGCAGAAATCCTTCGGGTGCAGAAACAGCACGGGCTTGCCATGCGCCCCGATCTTCGGCGTGCCGTCGCCCAAAACCCGCGCCCCCTCCGCCACCAGCCGGTCACGGGCCGCCACGATGTCGGCTACCTCATAGCAAACATGATGCATGCCACCTGATGGATTCTTTTCAAGGAAAGCTTTGATTGGTGAATTCTCGCCGAAGGGTTCGAGCAGTTCAATTTTGGTATTGGGCAATTCCACGAACACCACCCGCACCCCATGCGCCGCCTCCGTCTGCGGCGCCGATACTTTTGCCCCCAGAACCGAAGCGTAGATCCTCGCACCCTCCTCTAGGTCAGGCACCGCAATCGCCACATGGTTCAATCGTCCAAGCATGTATTATCCTTTAAGCCGCCACGCATCTCCGTCAATGTGTCCTTTGGGCCAAATCGGCAAGCATCCGGTGGCGCTGCTCCGGCATTTCAAGCCCGCGCGGCTCGAAGATGTGGCGCTCCAGGAAATGTCCCGTGAGCTTGAAGCCATCGAGAATGTCTTCCGTTGATTTCACTTGTTGTCCCAAGAGGAAACCGGGAAGCTTGAGCAATTTGTCGTGGTAGATTTCGCCGGCTTGCAGGCAGGCAGCGCGCCCGGTTTTCGGTGAAACATAAAAAAGATTATCAACTGTTCCGGTAACCGCGCACTTGCTCAGGTCCAGGCCAAAACCCAGTTCCTCCAGAAGGCCCAGCTCCCAGCGCACCAGCAGCGCCGGCCAATGCGCGTCATTGTCGATGGCGTCGAGCACGATTTGAAACGCGTCATACAGGCGTCGGTGCGGTTCGCGTTCCGGCAAGGTCTGCGAAAGGCTGGTGAGCGTCGTCAGCCCCGCCAGCCGGAACGAGCTTTCCATAATGGTGCCCGCCGACAGTTTCAGCGGCTCGAACACAAATGTACCGAGATGGTCTTCAAGCCGGGCCCGCCACGTCGCCGTCACAAAATTCCCGGGCTGCAGCACCGGCCGTTGAATGCGCGAGCGCCCGCCCCGCACCAACCCCACGCAGCGCCCATGCGCCGGTGTCAGAAGCTCGGCAATGGCGCTAGTCTCGCCATGGCGGCGAACCGAAAGAATGACCCCGTGATCGCGCCATTCCATGGCCCAGGCCTCAATTCCCCAGGCCCATCATGCGCAGGCGCTCCGGGTCTTCCGTCCAGTTCTCGCGCACCTTCACAAACAGGAAGAGATGCACCCGCCGCTCGAAGGATTTCTCCAGCTCTTCCCGCGCCAGTTGCCCCAGGAGCTTAATCATCTGCCCGCCTTTGCCCAGCACAATGGCCTTCTGGCTGTCGCGTTCCACATAGATCACTTGCCCGATTTTCACCGAGCCATCCTTCAGCTCTTCCCAGGTTTCCGTCTCGACCGTCGAGGCATAAGGAAGCTCCTCGTGCAGCCGGAGATAAATCTTTTCCCGCGTCACTTCCGAAGCCAGAAAACGCATCTGCACGTCGGCGGCCTGGTCCTCAGGATAAAGCCACGGGCCTGCAGGCATCAGGCCTGCAATCTTCTTGCGCAGGTCATCAACGCCTGAACCCTTCAGGGCGCTGATCATGAACGTGTCGGAGAATTCATAGGCCTCATTGAAGCGCTTGGAAATTTCCAGCAACACCTCGCGTCGCAGCAGGTCCACCTTGTTCAGCGCCAGCACAGCCCTTGTCCCGTTCTTCTTCAAACCATCAATGATGCGCATCACATCATCATTCCGCCCCAGCCGTGCGTCCGCCAGGAGAACCGTCACGTCCGCTTCCGCTGATCCGCTCCAGGCGTTTTCCACCATCGCTTCATCGAGCTTGCGCTTCGGATCAAATATCCCCGGCGTATCGACAACGATGACTTGCGAAACCCCTTCCATGAAGATGGCCCGCAACCGCGCCCGCGTCGTCTGCACCTTGTGCGAAACGATGGAAACCTTGGAGCCCGCCAGTTGGTTGACCAGCGTCGACTTGCCCGCATTGGGGGCTCCGATGATGGCGCAAAAACCGCACCGTGTTTCGCTCATTGCCGGATATCCCCGCGCTTCAGGAAACTGTCCGCCGCTGCCATTTCGGCCAGGCGCTTGGACGGGCCCGATCCCTGGACCGCCTCCCAGCCTTTGACATTCAGTTCCACCGTGAACAGCGGACTATGCTCCAATCCTTCGCGCTTGAGTATTTTATAATCCGGAATGGGAAGGCCTCGTGCCAGCGACCATTCCTGCAGGTAGGTCTTGGGATCCTTGCTCACCGAGCGGTTCTTCGCAATGTGGCGCGACCAGTTGCGCAGGATAAAGGCCTTGGCGTCGTCGAGGCCGCCATCAAGATAAATCCCCCCGATCAGCGCTTCCACCACGTCCCCCACCACCGAGGTGATGAGGTTCACACCCTTCTTGTGTTCGCTCGGCCCCACGATAATGAATTCGCCAAGCCCAAGCTCCTTGCCCACCTCGCCGCAGATTTCGCCGCGCACCAGGTTGCTGTGCAGGTTTGCCATATGGCCTTCCCGGTGCGCCGGGTTGAGCCGGAACAGCTCCTCGGCAATCACCAGGGCAAGGACCCGGTCGCCAAGGAATTCCAGGCGCTGGTAGTCGTCGTGGTTGGTGCTGCTGTGGGTCAGCGCATGGCGCAACAGCAGCTTGTCCTTGAACTCATAGCCAAGGCGCTGCCTGATCTCGTCATACAGTGTCTGCGAAAAACGGACCAAAACCCCGGGCGCCTAAATAAGGTTCAGGAAACGGCCCCAGCGAATTTCGAAAGGCCACTTCCAAACTTCCCAGAGGGTTGTGCCGCGCGAAATCGAAAAGAAAATGATGTCCGCCCGTCCCACATAGTTTTCAACGGGCACATAGCCCACCGCATCAAGGAACCGCGAGTCCTCTGAATTGTCCCGGTTGTCGCCCATCATGAAATAATGCGCCGGCGGCACCACATATTCGATCGTATTGTCGGCCGACCCATTGGGCACCTGGTCCAGCACCCGGTATTTGACGCCATTGGGCAGGGTTTCTTCAAACTGCTGAACGGGATGGCCGCCGCCCTCGCCGCCTGATTCATTGTCCACGTAATCTTCAATGCGCTCTTTCTTCACCTCCTCGCCGTTGATGAAGAGAACCCCATCGCGCATCTGGATGCGGTCGCCCGGCAGGCCAATCACCCGCTTGATGTAATCGATGTTCGTATCGGTCGGCAGCTTGAACACCGCCACATCGCCCCGCTTGGGCGTGTCGGCCAGAACCACCCGCCCCGGAAAATCAATGGGGCAGCATTTGATCCAGGTGGTGCCAAACCCGCCAAACGAGAAATTGAAGGAATATTTGCTGTAGCCATAGGAAAGCTTGGAGACGAACAGATAGTCGCCGACCTTCAGGGTGGGATACATCGACTCGGAAGGAATGTTGAAAGGCTGGTAGAAGAACGTCCGCACGAAAAAGGCAATCAGCAGCGCCTGGATGATAACCTTTACGGTTTCCCAAACCCCCTCTTCGGATTTCTCGCGCATATCCCGGGCCGGTGCCATGTGATAGTCTTTCTTGTGCATCAAAATCGAGCTTTCCGCGCTCTATCTACACTTCGGGCTATAGCGCCTCCCCCATATGAGGTGCAATGTAGCACCATGCAAGCTCCGGTACTGTGACGAATTAATCACAGTCAGGAAACGGCCACTGCCTCAATGATGACAACGGCTTGAGCGTAGGGAAAATCATCGGTAATCGTGAGTTGGATGCGGGCGGTGTGCCCGGCCGGGGTGATTCGGTCGAGCTGCTCCTTGGCTCCGCCGGTAAGCTGCAAGGTTGGCCGTCCTGAAGGCTCGTTCACAACCCCCATGTCCTTCCAGAAAACCCCCCGGCGAAATCCCGTGCCCAGGGCCTTGGAACAGGCCTCCTTGGCGGCAAAGCGCTTGGCGTAGGAAGCAGCCCGCTGCGCCCGCCGGTCCGATTTCTTCTGCTCGATGTCGGTGAAAATGCGCGTTACGAAACGCGCTCCATAGCGTTCTAAAGTCTGCTCAATGCGCCTTATGTCCACCATGTCATTGCCCAGGCCGATGATCATTTGGCAAGGCCCCGGCTGCCCGGCTTGATCGCCGGCAGGCCCGCCAGCTCCGGCGGCAGGGCGTCGGCCGGATAGGCCGGAATTTCAAGGTCGGCCAGCGCAAACAGCGGAACGCCCAAATCTGCCTTTCCGCCCGAACGGTCGATGAGGCAGGCGGCGGCTAGCGTCATGCCCCCTTCCTCGGCAATCCCCGCAATGCATTCCCGCGAAGAAAGCCCCGTGGTGACAATATCCTCCACCATCAGAACCCGCTCTCCCTTGGCAATGGTGAAGCCGCGCCGCAGCACCAGCTTGCCCTCAACCCGCTCAAAAAAAATGGCGGGAACCCCAAGTTGCCGCCCCATTTCATAGCCCACCACAACGCCCCCCATGGCAGGCGAGGCCACGATATCAACCTGCGCCCGGATTTTATCAGTGATTCGCTGTTTCAGCGCTTGGCACAGCCGGTCCGCCCGCTTGGCATCCATGAGAACCCGGGCGCATTGCAGGTAGCGCGAACTGTGCAGGCCAGACGACAAGATGAAATGCCCTTCGAGAAGTGCGCCTGCCGCGCGGAATTCGCCCAATACTTCGTCGTGGCTTAACATCTGCTACCCCGTTGCCCGTGTCACTGAACTCACCGCATTCTTGGTCCTGAGCCCCGCGATGATGTCGTTCAGATGCCGTGCATCATGCACTTCCAGCAGAATGTCCAGATCAAAAAAGTCGCGCACCCCCTGCCTTGCCATCATCTGCAATTCATCGATATTGCCGCCCTGGTCGCCGATGACCTGGGTGACTTGGGCCAGGGCGCCGATCTCGTTCAGAAGAACGATGTTGATCCGCGCCGGAAATTTCTGGTCCGCGGCGGCGTTTTCCCACGCTAGGTCAATCCAGCGTTCCGGCTGGCTGTCGAACTGCTCCAGCGCCCGGGCGAAAATCGGATAAATCGTCACCCCTTCGCCTGGCACGGTAATGCCCACAATGCGTTCGCCCGGAACCGCACCGGTTTCCTTGGAAATGGTGAAGGCCATGTTGCCGCTCAAGCCCCGCACCGGAACCGATGCTGATTGCGAATGGTCGGATTTCTTGGTGCCGGTCCCCTTGCGCCGCGATTCGCGCATTTGGCTGGCTTCAACCGTAAGCCCCATGGCTTTCAACATGTCGTAACCCGAAAGGTCGCCCCGGCCGATCGCCGCCATCGTGTCGTCCACATTCTTGTGGCCAAGGCGCGGCACCGCGGCGGCAATCTCCTTGGCCACCATGGTCTTGTTCTGCTTGGCCAGCAGCTTCTCGACAATTTCGCGGCCCAGCCCGGCAAATTGCTTACGCATGGCGGCCCGCGTCGCCCGCCTGATTGCCGCCCGGGCCTTTCCGGTGATGGCAATGTTTTCCCAAGCCGGCGGCGGCACCTGCGCGTCCGAGCGGATGATGTCAACCTCATCGCCATTTTCGAGTTCGGCCACCAATGGCGCGTGCCGGCCATTCACCTTGCAGCCCACGCAACTGTCACCGATGGAAGTGTGCACCGCATAGGCAAAATCAATGGGCGTGGCGCCGCGCGGCAAAGCGATGAGCTGGCCCTTCGGCGTGAAGCAGAACACCTGGTCATGGAACAGTTCCAGCTTGGTGTGCTCAAGGAATTCCTTGGGAGATTCACCTTCCTGCAGCATCTCCACCAGATGGCGCAGCCAGCGATAGGCATTGGATTCAGCCCCGGGCGGGCGAAACCCATCAAGCGCCTCTTTCGCATCGGGCGCATCCTTGTAAAGCGCGTGCGCCGCCACGCCGCGCTCGGCAATTTCATGCATCAGCTTGGTGCGGATCTGCATTTCAACCCGCATGTGATGCGGCCCGATGACAATTGTATGCAACGAGCGGTAATCATTCTGCTTGGGCGTCGAGATATAATCCTTGAACCGTCCTGGAATGGCCCGCCAGGTCCGGTGCACAATGCCAATCGCCCGGTAGCATTGGTCTACCGTGCCCACCAGCACCCGGAAACCGAAAATATCCGAGAGCTGCCCGAGCGACAGATGCTTGCGCTCCATCTTGCGCCAGATCGAATAGGGCCGCTTCTCCCGGCCATAGACTTCCGCCTTGATGCCATTCTCCGCCAGCTTGGTGGCCAGCGCCTTTTCAATCTCACGCAGAACGTCGCCGCTTTCCTCATGAAGCTGCGAAAGCCGGTCCCGGATAATCTTGTTGGCATCCGGGTTGAGCACCCGGAACGAAATGTCTTCCAATTCATCGCGCACCGTTTGCATGCCCATGCGGCCGGCCAGCGGCGCGTAGATGTCCATGGTTTCCTGGGCAATGCGCAGGCGTTTTTCCGGCTTCACATGCTCGATGGTGCGCATGTTGTGAAGCCGGTCGGCCAGCTTCACCATCAGCACCCGCACATCCTTCGACATGGCCAGCAGGAGCTTGCGCAAATTTTCCGCCTGGGTGGCTTCCGTGGTGACAAGGTCGATCTTCTTGATCTTGGTCAGGCCGTCCACTAGTGCTGCGATTTCCTTGCCGAACTTCTCTTCGATTTCCTGATGCGTGGCTTCCGTGTCTTCCACCGTGTCATGCAGCAGCGCCGCCGCAATGGTGGCGTCATCCAGCTTCATTTCAGTGAGAATGGCCGCCACTTCGAGGGGATGGTTGAAATAGGCCTCGCCCGAAGCCCGCGTCTGGTTGCCATGCGCCTTCATGGCATAAACATAGGCGCGGTTGAGCAGGTCCTCATTCGCGTCCGGGTCATATTTCACAACCCGTTCAACCAATTCATACTGGCGTATCATGGGCGCTAGTTTACGATAAAAAAGGCCGGACGCGAGGGCCCGGCCTGAATATTCTTAAGAACTGTGGATATTAATAGCCGTTGCGCTGGCTACCGGGGCTTTCAGCCGGCGGCATGCCTTCAAGGCCGCGGAGCAATTCTTCTTCGGTCATCTGCTCGAATTCGACTACATCATCACCAGCGGCAGTCTGCTCGCCCACGCTGCCGGCAACGCTGGAGGTCAGGAGCGGCATGTCGGTTGGCTCCGGCTCATCCACTTCCACATGCTTCTGCATGGCATGAATGAACTCTTCGCGCAGGTCGTCCTTGTTGATCGTCTCGTCGGCGATCTCGCGCAGCGAAACGACCGGGTCCTTGTCGTTGTCGCGGTCAAGGGTGATGGGCGCCCCTTGCGAAATCATCCGGGCCCGGTGGGCCGAAAGCAGAACCAGCTCAAACCGGTTCGGCAGCTTGTCAATGCAGTCTTCAATCGTGACGCGCGCCATAAGCTCGTGTTCTCCTGAAACGGGGGTAAATCGGGATTTGGGCGGCTTCTAGGGGTATTTCAGCCTAAATGCAAGCTTTGCCCCTCAAGTGCCGGCGTTAACCGCCAATTGGGCGGCGAAAGCCCGCTTATAGGCGGGCCGCGCTTCGCCACGGGCCACATAGGCGGAGAGGGTCGGAAATTCGTCCAGAATGCCCGATGGTCTCAGCCTGAGCAGCACCGATACCATCAAAAGGTCGCCCGCGCTGAACCCGTCATCGAGCCAGTCGGCACTGCCGAGGCGGGCGGAAAGTTGCCTCAACCGGTCGCGGACGCGATCCTGCACCAGAGGCAGGCGCTCCTTGCTCCAGGGCTTATCGCCCTCCAGGAGCCTGGCGTTTGCGAGCTCAAGGATCGGCGGCTCCACCGTGCTGAGCGCCGCAAACATCCATGTGACCGCGCGCGCCCGCGCATTGGCATCGTTTGGCAGCAGGCCCCCGTGGCGCTGCGCGATATGGAATACGATGGCCCCCGTCTCGAACAGGGCGAGAACGCCTTCTTCATAGGTCGGAATTTGTCCGAAAGGATGAAGCGCCAGATGTGCGGCTTCCTTCATCGCCCCGAACGAGACAGGACGAACCTCGTAAGGTTGCCCCACTTCCTCAAGTGCCCAGCGAACCCTAGTATCACGCGCCAGTCCCTTGCCGCCATCGGGTGACCGTTCAAAGGCGGTAATGGTGATGGTCACTAATGCGCTCCTTCGCCAGCCGGTTGAACATTGCGCAGAACCGTAAGGGTAACGATGGCCGCCGCCAGCATGCCGATGGCGGAAAGCACTGCAACCGCAAAAAATCCGGAGGTAAAGGCTTCCCGGGCAAGGGTCAGCAGGGCCCTGCCCGTATCACTGGGCAACAAGGTGGCCGCATCAACCGCCCCCACCAGCGTGCTCCGCGCCGTCCGCGCCAGTTCCATCGGCACATCAGCAGGAATTACCACCGCCATTTCACTGCGATAGATGAAGGTGCCAAGGCTGCCCAGAACCGCTATTCCCAAAGCCCCGCCCAATTCGGCGGCGGTTTCCGACAACGCCGAAGCGGCACCGGTCTTTTCCGGCGGAACCGCCCCCACGATCAATCCCGTGGTGAGCGCGATCACCGGCGTAAATCCGGCCGAGAAAATAAGCGAGGCTCCGACAACGCCGAGAAGTGTTGTCATCTGCGACAACAGCAGAAAGCCAAAGGCCGACACCAGCATGCCCGCCGCCAGCAAATAGGCTGGCCGCATCCGGCTGACCAACATGGGCGTCATGAATGAGACTGCCGTGAAAACCAGCGCCGATGGCACCGACCACAGCCCCGCTTCAAGCGGTGTGAGTCCGGCTACAAGCTGGAAATATTGCGCCATGAAAATGAACGAGCCGAACATGAAGAAAATGCCCAGCACATTGATGCCGAGCGCCGCGTTGAAGCTCAGCGAACGGAACAGCTTGAGGTCGATCAGCGGATCTGCAAGCATGGATTGGCGGCGCAGGAAGGCAATGGCCACCGCGATGCCCGCCAGCATGAAGCCAAGCGGCTGCCAGCCAAAGCCCGCCTCCGCCCCGGTTTTCATGCCATAGATAAACAGCAGCACCGCCACCAGCGATAGCAACGCGCTAACAATATCCAGCCGCCCAGCATTTGGATCGCGGAACTCGGGCAGAAGTGCCGGCCCCAGTATAAGCAGCAGGATCATCACCGGAACGCCGGCCAGGAAAACCGAACCCCACCAGAAATACTGGATCAGCAATCCGCCGACCAAGGGGCCGATGATGGCGCCTACCGAATAGCTGGAAATCCACATGCTGATGGCAAAAGTCCGCTCCGTCGGATCCCGGAACATGTTGGTGAGCAGCGACAGCGTCGATGGGGCCAGCGTCGCCCCGGCAATGCCAAGAATGGCCCGCGTGACAATCAACATCTCGGCGCTGTTTGAAAACGCCGCGAGAATGGACGCAAGACCGAAAGCGGCCGCCCCAATGAGCAGCAGCTTGCGCCGCCCGATGCGGTCACCAATGGTTCCCATCGTCATCAGGAAACCCGCCACCATGAAACCATAGATGTCGATGATCCACAGCAGCTGCGCCGCAGTTGGCTTCAAGTCAATAGCCATCTCCGGAATTGCCAGATTGAGCACAGTCAGGTCCATCGAATAGAGCATGCAGGGCAGAGCTATCACGCCAAGCCCGATCCATTCGCGCCGCGTTGCTTTTGGTTCGGCAGTCGTATCAGATGTCATAAGTTTCTATTTCCCGCTATAGGCGGCCTGCAGTTTCTTGATGTCGAACTTCACCATCTGCATCATCGCGGCCATCACCCGGCCCACCTTGGCCTGGTCCTTGTCACCGATCATCTCCATGAATACCTTGGGAACGATCTGCCAGGACAGGCCGAATTTGTCTTCCAGCCAGCCACATTGCACTTCCTTGCCGCCATTTTCTGTCAGCAGCGACCACAGCCGGTCCACTTCCTTCTGATCCTCGCACATCACCATGAATGAAATGGCCGGGGTGAACTTGTACATCGGCCCGCCGTTCAGCGCATGGAGCTGCTGGCCCTCCAGCTCGAAATCCATGACCAGCACGCTGCCCTTCGGCCCCGGCCCGCCCTCGCCATTGCGCATCACTTGGCCGATTTTGGAGTTGTCAAAAATCGAGGTGTACAACGTCACCGCCTCCTCGGCATTGCCGTCAAACCACAGGAACGGTGTAATTTTTTGAACCTTTGCCATGTTATGCATCCTTCTTTGCATGCTGCGGTCCCGGCTCAAGCAAGGCCCATGTGATGCCCATGGGATCGCGAAGCTTGCCCCAGCGGTCACCCCAGAACTGCATTTCAAATGGCACCTCCACCGAGCAGCCCGCATCGACAGCGCGTTTCCACCACCTATCGCCCTCGCGGGTCACCAGCTGCATCATGTAGCTTTGCGAAATATTCTGCTTTTCTCCCATGACGGCGGCATCGCTGAGCATCAGGGCGCCGCCATTGATTTCAAGCTGGCTGTGCATCACATGCTTGCCGTCTTCGCTCCGCATCGTGCCCAGATCCTTGGCGCCAAATGCCTTTCCATAAAAGGCGATTGCCTTGTCGGCTCCTTCAACCATCAGATAGGGAATGACGCCCTGCATCACGCGTTCCATGTCACTCATCACATTTCTCCTTTTCAAGTGTCAGATTATTTTACGGCAGAAGGATCCATCCACATGATCTCCCAGATATGCCCATCCGGGTCCTGGAAACTGCGCTCATACATGAACCCATAGTCCTGCGGCTCACGCAGTTTCTGGCCTCCTGCCTTTAACGCCGCATCCGCCATTTTGTTCACTTCGTCCTTGCTCTCCGCCGAAAGGCAGGTGAGCACTTCTGATGTTTTTGACGTGTCGGCAATCGCTTTCGGCGTGAACTCCTTGAATTTTTTATGTGTCAGGAGCATGGCGTAGATGTCATCGCTGATCACCATGCAGGCCGCCGTTTCATCCGTGAACTGAGCATTGAACGTAAAGCCCAGCGCCTTGAAAAAGGTCATGGATTTATCAAGGTCTTTAACCGGCAAATTGACAAATATCTTGCGTGTTGACGTTGCCATTTGGCGCGCTCCTTTTTTGCGTTTACGGTTTGTGATTGAAAAGCAGTTTGAGATAACAGCTGAGATGATTGAGGCAATCCACCGCCACCTGCGGGCCGCCCTTGGCTTTCGCCAGGATGAAGGACCCTTGGATCACCGCTTGCGTGTAAAGCGCCAGGCTTGCCGCCGTCCAGTTTGCAGGTGTGCCCCGCGCCGCCATCACGGCGGAAATGTCGGGCTCAAGCGTTGTCGCATGTTCGCTGATGTAGCGGTTTGCTGCCGCAGCAATGGCCGGGTGCGTTTCGTATGCCTCCTGCACCAGGGTGCCGAGCAGGCAGGTGAACTCCGGCAGCGTGCCCTGCAAAATGCTCTTGCGGAACTCCACATAGGCCAGCAGCCGCTCCAGTGGATCGGATAGCGTGCGGTAGTCTGCCTGTGAAAACAGCCCCTCGGCCATGGCGCCGAAATGCGCCGCCGCCGCCACAGCCATGTCTTCCTTGCTTTTGAAATGATGGAAAAAGGCCCCCTTGGTCACCCCCGCCTCCTGGCAGAGGTCGTCCACGCTGGTGCCCGCATAACCCTTGGTGCGGATAACCAGCAAGGCCGCATCCAGCAGCTTTGTTCGCGTATCGGGCAATGCCTTCGCTTCGACCATAATTGTCCTCTCTCCCGTCACATACCAACTGGTCGGTACCAATGTCAACAACAAATTTAATGGCACGTTATCTTTCCTGCCCTGTAAAGAATGCCGAACGGCTCCCACGAAAAGGCAATCCTTGGAACTCCACACCTTTCTCCTGCTCTTTGCAGGCGGCATGCTCGCCGGCGTGATCAACGTCATTGTCGGCGGCGCCGGCTTCATGACCTTCCCCCTGCTCGTGGCCGCCGGCATGAGCGAGATCGAGGCCAACGCCTCCAACTTCGTAGCCGTCCTCCCCGCCAACGTGGTGGGCACCTACGCCTACCGCTCGGAGCTTGCCAGCGTACGCAAGGATCTGGGCTTGCGACTCTTTCTCGCCGCCATTGGCGGCATCATCGGCTCGACGATTCTGGTCTACACCGGCCAGGCCTCATTCCAGAAAGCCATTCCCTGGCTCCTGCTCTTTGCAACGTTTTCTTTCGCCGCAGGCCCTTCACTCAAATTGCGGATGGAACGCCACTTCAATTTTGATGGCAACCGTTGGCTCTGGCTGTCCTTCATTCTGGAATTTCTGGTCTACATCTATGGCGGTTATTTCGGCCTCGGCATGGGCATCCTCATGTTCACCATCTACGCCCTCTTCACCTCGATGAACCTGCACCAGGCCAATGCGCTCCGCAACATCACCATCTCCTTGCTGACGCTGATTTCAATCGTGATCTTTGCAAGAGCGGGAGTCATTCGTCTGGGCCCCGCCGTAGTGATGATGACGGGCGCCATCGTCGGCAGCTACTTCGCCGCCAAAATCGCCAAGCGCGTCGACCCCCGCCTCGTGCGCAACGGCATTCTGGCTTGGGCCATCATCCTCACCGTCTTTGCGTTTTGGAAGTACTATTGACCTTCCAATTAGCATTTGCCTGAATCCCTCCCGCTCATTAGAATTCCTCTCCACACAGGAGGCCATCATGAAACACTATCTGGCAAAATACTGGTGGGTTTTCCTGCTGCGTGGGCTCTTCAGCATTATCTTCGGCGTGTTAGCCTTCACCATGCCGGGTCTCACCATCGCAACCCTGGTGATTGTCTGGGGCGCTTATGCCCTGGTCGATGGCCTCTTCTCCCTCTACGCCTCCGCCACCGGCGGCACCAAGCCCGGTGACCACTGGCTGGTGGGCTTGCAAGGCCTGATCGGGCTTGCCGCCGGTATTCTCACCCTTCTCATGCCGGGCGTCACCGCATTAGGCCTCCTCATCGCCATCGCCGCCTACAGCCTCGTGGTCGGCGTCCTGCAAATCGCTGCTGCCATAAAACTGCGTGAGGAAATCGAAGGCGAGTTCTGGCTCGGCCTCTCAGGCCTCGTTTCGATTCTGTTCGGCATGTTCATCATCGCGCGCCCCGGCGAAGGCGCCCTTGCCGTCATCTGGATCATCGGCGCCTACGCCATTATCTTCGGCGTATTCCTTGTAGCCTTTTCGTTCCACATCAAGGCGCACGGCCAAACCGCCTGACACGGCATATCACGCCCCGCGCACAATGACCTGCGTTCCAATCGCAACCTGCTCGAACAGGTCCGCCACATCTTCGTTCAGCATGCGCACGCATCCCGAGGAAACGGACTTGCCGATGGATTCCGGCTCGATCGTCCCGTGAATCCGGTAAAGCGTGTCCTTGCCGCCCGAATAAAGATAAAGCGCCCGCGCCCCCAAAGGATTGCCCGGCCCGCCCGGCTGCCCGTTGGCCCATTTCCTGGCGCGCTTGTCCCGTGCCACCATTTCCTTGGGCGGTACCCAGCGCGGCCAGCGCCGCTTCATCCTGATTTCGGCGTTGCCGGACCACGCGAAGCCGTCGCGGCCCACGCCTACGCCGTAACGCACCGCCTGCCGGTGCTCGCGCACATGGTAGAGGAAATGCGCCGCCGGATCGACGATGATGGTGCCCGGTTTTTGAGGACCACCGAATTCCACCACCTGCCGCCGGTATTGGGGCTCGATCAGCGCCGGGTCGACCGGCTCGATGGGATAATCGAAATCGGCTTCCGGCGGCGGCAGCAGCGCCGGATCATATTCGTCCTCGCCGTAATAGGGATCATCATACCGTTCCCAGTCCCGGTCATAGTCGTCGTCCCAAGGTTCAAAAAAGTCAGGATATCCCTGCCGCAGCCGGCCGCCTGTGCCTTTTTGCGCATTAAATCGCCGGGTACCCTCACCGTCCTTGGCCGCCGCAACTGACGAACCTGCAACAAAAGCGAGGCCGCTGAGGAGCAACTTGCGGCGGGAAAGAATGTCTTGCACGTGGAAACCCTGTCTCTGGCTGTTAGGCGCTTGTGTCCGGCTGCTTGTTATTTACATTCCATATCATGCGCAAATCACAATACCGCGCGTGGCAACAAACGCAAAATCCAGCATTTGGTTCCATGGCTTAAGCAATTGTTGAGGGGCGTGTCAGGTCATGGCGGCCGCCTTTCCATCTTGAGGATAGAAGGTGGAGGGGAAGTCCCCGCCCTGGCTTCAAGCCTGCATATGCTGGTAAAAGGTGGAGTTTGGGTGGTTAGGCTTAAAGCCCGGCCTTGGAACGCAGCGGTTTTTGCCTCGGGGTCGCTCTGACAGAGCCCTGGATCGAACGGTATCTGATGTTTGCCGCCAAGGTTGTTTTGCCACTTAAGGCGCGGGGACCATAGTGTCCCCGGGTCTTCCCTTCGGCTCCCGACGGAGCGGGGCGCTGTCTGTCCCCTCTCCTGCAGGCGCTGCCCACGGTTCCGGCAATTTCGAGACGCTGTCGACACTGTCCCCTCCTTTCCGGAACCATCGACAATGCTTATAGTCCTACAATAGGAACATGTCAAGAGGTCTAGGAAAATATTTCTTGGCCGCTCTTCAGTGAAGCTGCCACTCGGTTCCCACGTAGCTCAGCTGCGCCGGCGCCACGAGCCCGGCTTGCGCCACCCGGATGGTGGCAAGCGGCCCATCCAGATTATGCGACCAGAAATCCAGGAACTTGATCAGCTTCGGAAACCTCGGCGCCAGGTCGTAGTCCTGCCAGATATAGATCTGCATGATGTCCCGGAAGTCCGGCATGCGGTAGGTGATTTCCGCCGTCGTAAGACGCAATCCCCGCAACTGACCTTCAAAATCTCCAGCGCCCATGTTGGCTCTCCAGTGTCATGAGTGTCTCCGAATCAAGGCCGGAGAGATAAGCGCAAATCAACGCCCAAAGGATTAAAACATGTTTAAAATCAATGATTTAGCAGCAAAACTCAAAGACTGCTGCTAGGCATTGCTGCACGCGGTTGCGGCCCTGACCTCAACATTGCCTAGGTCACGCTCTCAAGCTCGGGCCGCCTCGCCAACCTCCTTGGCAACGGTCAGAGCATAGCTTGAATAATTAGATCTGGCTTGCAAATGAGCTAAATGAAATTGTTGAGGATATCTATTTCTTGCGCCCCCTTAGTCCACCAAAAGTTGATAAAATGCTGCTTTCCGCAACTCTTGATACGGGTAACGCTCAGCACCAAATATGGATCGCAACTATTGGGGATAGGGAATGTCGAAACTTCAAGTGCGAGTATGGGATGTTGGTCATGGTCTCTCCGTTTGGATAAAAACACCAAACGGACAAAATCACTGGGT
>DATLDM010000038.1:0-5161 GCA_035525875.1 Aestuariivirga sp. | reverse complement strand
GTGTTCCCTATGTCACCTGGGGCACCCAGGAACTGGCCGATTATATTCTGGGGGCACTGAGCAACCGGCTGGCCTGCCTGCTGGCAAATCACGGCATGGTCTGCATCGGGCTGGACCTCAAGAAGGCGGCGTGGCTTGCGGTCGAAGTCGAAGCTCTTGCTGCCCAGTACTGGCAGGCGTTGCAGATCGGCGAGCCCCATGTTCTGCCCGACGATGAAATTGCCCGGGTAATCGCGAAGTTCAAGGACTATGGCCAGGGCGGCGACACGCGGAAGATGCCGAGCTGCTGCTGACAATTCAACTGATAAAAACGACGAGGCGGAGTGAATGGGAAGACCAGACAAGATCGGGCAATTGCTGGCCGGCAGTTATATCGATCCGGACAGCAAGAAGTCAGTTAGGGTTGAAACGAAATCACTGATAATTTTGCCAACGCTTAAAGGTGCCGAGTACCAGGCCGTGAAGGATTTGGGCTTTGGCCGCCGCCTGGCTGTGGTGAGTGATGTTACCACCCATGACGTGCTGGGCCAGCGTGTCGAAGGCTCCCTTGCCCCACTCCACGACGTGACAAGTATCGTGTTGCCGCGAAACCCCTATCCCGATGGCGAAACCGTGGAAAAAATCCGCGTGGCCACTGCCAAGTGTGACGCAGTGATCGCCGTTGGTTCCGGCACCATCAATGATGTCTGCAAATATGGAAGCGCGCAGGACAAAAAGCCCTACGCGGTGTTTGCCACCGCTCCGTCGATGAATGGCTACACCTCGGTGAATGCCGCGATAACCGTCCACGGCCATAAAATGTCACTGCCCGCCCAGGCACCCGTGGGCGCATTCTTTGATCTCGGCGTTTTGGCGGCAGCCCCCGCCCGCATGATCCGCTCCGGCCTTGGCGACAGCCTGTGCCGCACCACGGCGCAGGCCGACTGGCTGCTCTCTCACTTTTTGTTCGGCCACGCTTACCGGCAACTGCCCTATGAATTGCTGGCCGATGATGAAGGCCCGCTCTTTGCCCAGGCCGCCGATCTCATGAAGGGCGATTTGAAAACCATGGAGCTTCTGGTGCGCACCCTCGTGCTCTCCGGTTTCGGCACGGCAATCATCGGCACAAGCCAGCCCGCCAGCCAGGGCGAGCATCTCATCAGCCACTACATCGACATGTTCTGCGACAAGAAGCGGCCAACGGTTTTCCACGGCGAACAGGTGGGCGTCACGACGCTGTCCATGGCGCGACTGCAGCACGCGGTGCTGGGTTCAACCCCGGTCATCACGCCCGACACCGCCACCGAAACCGACTTCAAGCAGCGCTATGGCGAAGAACTCGGCGCTTCCTGCTGGGCGGAATTCAAGGCCAAGTTCATCAGCAAGGACAAGGCGGCGCAACTCAATGATGTTTTGAAAAAACAGTGGGATGCCATCCGCGAAAAGATATCGAGGGTTCTCTTGCCAGCTGCCCACCTCGCCGATGTCCTGACAGCATCGGGAGCTGATCTTGCACCGGAACAAATCGCCTTGCCCCGTTCATTCTATGAGTCGGCACTGCTGAATTGCCGCGACATTCGCGGCCGTTACACCTTCCTCGATCTGGCGGCGAGCAGCGGCCAGCTCAGGGCATTGACCAAAACAATTTAAGCTTCAGGAGCAGGCTATGGACTTCATCTTCATGCTGACGCGGAACGACCGGACGGTTGTGGATTGCCTGGAGGTTCTGGAGTCAGTTTCCGGTCTTGGGCTCAAGCACATCGGCTTCAAGGATGTGGGCGTTCCCACCAAAACCCTGAAGGCGCTGACCACCGCCATCAAGGACATGGGTGCCACCTCCTATCTGGAGGTCGTCTCCGAAACTCCCGAGGCCTGCCTCAACTCAGCCCGGGTGGGCGGCGAGCTCGGCATCGATTGCCTGCTGGGCGGCACCGCTGCGGTTGATATCCTGAACATTTTGAAAGGCACCCGGACACTTTACTATCCGTTTCCCGGCAAGCCTTCCGGCCACCCCACCAAGCTTGGCGGCACGGCAAAAGACATTGAGGCCGACTGCCGCAAATTCCTTGACGCGGGCTGCGCCGGCGTTGATCTTCTGGCTTACCGGGCAACCGACGCCGACCCGCTTGAACTGGTCAAGGCGGCGCGCCGGGGATTGGGGACAAACCGCTTGATCGTTGCAGGATCCATAGCCTCGCGAAACCGCATCCGCGACATTGCCGAAGCAGGCGCTGATGCCTTTACCATCGGCTCAGCAGTGCTCGACGGCTCCTACAACAACAGCAAGGGCCTGTTGCAGTCGCAGATCGCCAACGTCCTTGCGGACAGCAATTTCACTTGATGCTGATCGGCATCGACATCGGCACCCAGAGCCTCAAGGTTGTCGTCACCGATGAAGAGCTCAAGGTTCGCGGTGAAGCAAGCCAGCACTACGCGCCCTCCTATCCCCGGCCCGGCTGGGCCGAGCAGGATACAAATCTGTGGCTGAACGCCTTGAAGCCCGCAATTTCTACGGCCCTCGGCGCGGCGAAATGCAAGCCCGGCGATATTTCCGGCTTGGCAATCTGCGGGCAGCTTGACGGCTGTATCGGTGTTGACCGGCAGGGCAACGCAATGGGATCCGCCATCATCTGGATGGACAAACGCGCCGCGAATTCCTTGCAAGGTATCGACACGAAAGTTATCGGCGCGCGCGCCGGCATCGTTCTCGATGCCTCGCACATGGCCGCCAAAATAAAATGGTGCCGGGAAAATTTGGCGGGCGCGGCGGACTGCGCCGCCTGGCACCAGCCCACCTCCTTCATGGTGGAGAAGCTCACCGGCAAGCGCGTCATTGATCCCTGCCTCGCCTCCACCAGCATGGCTTACGGGCTTCATTCGCAAGCCTGGGACGAGGACTTGCTGCGCCTGTTCGGCATTGAGGAAAACACCCTGCCGCCAATCGCGCCCACAACCAGCGTTGCGGGCCGCCTGTCCGGTGTCGGCGCTGCCCTTAGCGGCTTGGCCATAGGCTTGCCTGTTGCCGTTGGCACCGGCGATGATTTTTCAGCCCTGCTGGGTTGCGGTATTTCACAACCGGGAACCGTGTGCATCACCATCGGCACGGGAGAGATTATTGGCGCGCTCTCAGAAAAGCTGGTGATGGATGCCGGACAACTGGTGGAAACCCATATTTTTTCCACCGGCCATTATCATCTCGGCAATCCGGGCTGGCTGTCCGGCGGCGCCATCCGCTGGTTCCTCAATACTTTCTCGGTCAAGGACGACGCGGAATTTTCAACCCTCGCAGCACTTGCCCCGCCCGGCTCTGACGGCTTGCTGTTCATTCCAGCCCTGACCGGCGCCACCGCACCGCAATGGCTGGACAAGGCCCGCGGCACTTTCCACGGCATGACAACCGCCCACACCAAATCCCATTTCGCCCGGGCCGTTCTTGAAGGCACCGCCTTCGCCATGCGCGATGTCATCGACCGGCTGACGGCGCTGGGCGTGCCCACGGAAAAAATACGCATCATGGGCGGCGGTTCGAAAAGCCAGGTGTGGATGAAGATCCGCGCCGATCTCATGGGCCGAAAAATCGAAGTGCTGGATCACGGCGATGCGTCCGCGCTTGGGGCGGCGGCAATTGCCGCTGTTGCCGTCGGAACCTATCCGGATTTGCCGCACGCCGTCGCCGCGTTGAAAATTCCTGTCACCATTGTTGAGCCGGATGCCGCAAACTATGGCATCTACGATCAGGCCTACCGCAACTATCAAGAGCTGTTCGCCGCACTTCTACCGTTGCAGAGCTGAGGGCAGTTACTTTTTTTCCGCCTGCGCGATGAGAACTTCTACCGTGAGCAGGCTGAGGGCTTCGGCCATTTCCGCTTCAGGTTCCCGGTCCGTGATCAGATAGCTTGCCTTGTCGAGGCTCAGCACCCGCACTGGTGCGTAGCGGCCGAACTTCTGGTGATCGGCAACAACGATAACGGTTTGCGCCGATTGCAGCATCAGACTGTGCAGCTCCGCTTCCTCGCGGCTGAAATCCATCAGCATGCCGTTTGGCGAAATGGCGCCGGCCCCGATGACCGCGAAATCGGCAAAATAATTGGACAGCATCTGCGTGGCATCGCGCCCCAGGCAGGCCTGGTTCTGCGGCTGGATTTCCCCGCCCAAAATATGAACCCGGTTGTTGTTGCGCCCGCCAAGCTTGGTGCAGGTGGCAATGCAGTTGGTGAAAACCTGCAGGCCCTGCCGCGACAGGAGTTCATCGGCGGTGCATTGAACCGTGGTGCCGCCCGCCAGAATGACCGACGCGCCATCCGGAATCATTCCCGCCGCAAGGCGGCCAATGGCGCGCTTGCCCGCCACATTCGTTGTCTGGCGGATGGCCATTTCCGGCTCATGGGTGTCGAGCGAAATGGCCCCGCCATGGGTTTTTCGGATCTTCCGCTGCTCGGCAAGCGTCAGCAGGTCACGCCGTATGGTTTCGCGCGAGACGTCAAGCCTCTGCTGAATCTCGGTGACGGAAATAGAACGGTTCAATTTCACCAAGGACAGGATTTGGTTCTGGCGTTCTTCTGCAAGCACGGACGTCTCCCAATTTTCTGAAATCCTTGGGTGAAACTGCTGATCAAAATCACCCGGATTGACAGATGTGGTTTTTATAGCAATAAATTGCATATTATTGCAATAATGTTTTATTTTGTGTATAACTGCGTCATAAAGATAAACGACAGGAGGAACGACCATGACCAAGCTAACGTCAAGCCGCGCAAAGAAAATTTCCCGCCGCTCCGTGCTTAAAACCCTCGGCGCCACGGCGCTCGGCTCACTCGTTGTCGGCCAGCGCGGGCCCTTTATCGGCAATGCCGAAGCGGCAACGCCGACGCTCCGCCTGCTGATGTGGCAGCCCTACGCGATCAAGGAAACCATCGCCGCTTTTGAGAGTACGTTCAAAGCGAAATTCGCCCCCACATTCTTTGACGGCAACTCGGAAGCTTTCAACAAATTGAAAGTCGGCGGCACCAAGGATTTCGACATGGTGATGGCCGACGGCTTCTGGCCGCGCCTGTACAACGCCCAAGGGCTGACCCAGCCGGTGGACTACGGCAAGCTGCCCAATATCAAGCACGTCTTCCCCGACTTCTTGCCGCCCAACTACACGCTGCTGCAGAAGGAAGGCGGCACCGACATGGTGGCG
>DATLDM010000037.1:0-50366 GCA_035525875.1 Aestuariivirga sp. | reverse complement strand
CTTCTCATCTTGCCCGTCCCCGGACTTGATCCGGGGATTGACGCGGGCATCTCCGCCCCGCCAAAGAAGATGGCCGTGTCAAGCACGGCCATGATGAGAACTTGGAAATAAATCTGATGCCGCAAATTTCGTTCGATGACTTTTTGAAAACCGACATCCGCGTGGGCACTATCGTTGCCGTGGACCCTTTCCCCGAAGCCCGCAAGCCGGCCTTCAAGCTGCGCATTGATTTCGGCGCTGAGATCGGCGTGAAGAAGTCATCCGCCCAGGTAACCAAATACTACACCCCGGAAACCCTGCTTGGCCGCCAGGTGGCCGCCGTGGTCAATTTCCCGCCGCGCCAGATTGGCCCCTTCATGTCGGAAGTCCTGACCCTCGGGTTTCCCGACCATGAAGGCGATGTGGTTTTGGTGGCGGTTGAGCGCCCCGTGCCAAACGGCGGACGCATGTACTAAACCGGGATCTGCACCACGGCGCGAAGGCCGCCGGCCGGGCTTTCGTCCAGCTTGATTTCACCGCCATGGGCATGCGCGATATCAAGGGCGATGGCGAGGCCCAGTCCCGTTCCTGTCTCATCGAGGTTGCGGGCATTGTCGAGCCGCACAAAAGGCCTGAACGCATCCTCGCGGTTTTCAACCGGAATGCCGGGCCCATCATCATCAACAAGGATGGTGAGCATGCGGTTTTCAACGCCGCCCTTTACCTTCACATTGTTTGCATAGCGCACCGCATTGCCCAGAAGATTTGAGATCAGGCGGCGGAAGGCATTGGGCTTGATGCTGACATTCACATCCTGCACATCAAGGGCGACGAGGGATTTCCCCCGCGCCACGGCGGAGGCAACCGAACTGAACATTTCCGCAAGATTGACAGCTTCCGTCTTTTCGCCCCCGTCACCGCGGACAAAAGCCATGTAGGCCTCCAGCATGCGCTGCATTTCCTCCACGTCTTCCTTGAGCGGCTTTATCTTGGGCCCGTCGCCGAGAAAGGCCAGTTCCAGCTTGAAGCGCGTGAGAATGGTGCGGAGATCATGGGAAACGCCGGCCAGCATGGCGGTGCGCTGTTCCACATGGCGGGCAATGCGGCCCTTCATGTCAACGAAGGCGAGACCCGCCTGACGGACCTCCCTGGCGCCGCGCGGCCGGAATTCCGTGACCTCCCGCCCCATGCCAAAACTCTTGGCGGCCTTGGCCAGCTCAACAATGGGCGTGATCTGTTTTCGCAGGAAAATAACGGCGATAATCAGGAGAACCAGCGATGACAGCAGCATCCCCGTCAGCAGCATGCCCGTGTTGGCGGCATAGGCCCGGTCCTCATCGGTGAGGATGCGAAAGATCAGGCCCTTTTCGACTTCAACCTGAATCTCGACCTTGCCATTTTGTGCCGTGCTGTTGATCCAGAAAGGCCGCCCTGTTTCGCGTTCAAGGTATTGTGTCATCTTGGTGTCAACGAGCGAAAAAAGCGTTCTGTTGATGGGTTCCGGCAACTGATTGCCACGCTTGATTTCCAAGCCCAGTTTCAAACGTTTGTTGGCGACAAGCTCTATGTCCTTGATGGCAGCTTCGGATTTGTCCGAGCGGTTATAGAGATCCGTGACCAGGCCAATTTCCCGCGCCAGCGACCGGCCAAGCACCTTGGTGACGTTGTCCCAGTGGCGATCAAGAATGATGCCCGCCATGATGGTTTGGAGGAGCACGATGGGCGCAATGACGATGATCAGGGAACGGGTGTAGAGCCCCGTAGGCAGATGGCGCTCGAGAAACCGGTTGAAGCGAAAATACAGGCTGCTCATCCGCCCGTCTCTTCATCGACATAGAGGGCGTAACCCGCCCCGCGCACGGTCTGCAGGTAAACCGGATTGGCCGGATCGCTCTCGAGTTTCTGGCGCAGGCGGTTTATCTGCACATCCACGCTGCGGGCACTCTCCTCGGAGCCCGGCTGCGATAGCTCCAGCCGGCTGAGCGGCGTTCCGGATTTATGGCTCAGCATGCGCAGCAGGTCTTTTTCGCCCGAGGTTAGACGCACCAGGTTGCCATTTTTACGAAGCTCGCCGCGCGACACATTGAACTGAAATCCGCCAAAGCGCACATCGGTTTTGGCGGGGGCTGCAACGCCCGTGCGCCGCAACAGATTCTTGATGCGAAGCAGAAGTTCGCGCGGTTCGAAGGGCTTGGCCAGGTAATCATCACTGCCCGTGGCGAGTCCCGCGATGCGGTCGTCCGTGTCGGTAAGCGCCGAGAGCATGAGGATGGGAACGTCATGGCTTTCGCCGCGCAGGGATTTCGTGAAGGTGAGGCCGGTCTCGCCGGGCATCATGATATCGAGGACGACGAGATCAAAGGTGAGGCCGCGCATGCGCTCGCGCGCTTCGGCCGCCGTCCCTGCCACCGAAACCAGAAAGCCGTTTTCCATCAGGTAGGATTTGATCAACTCGCGGATGCGGCGATCATCGTCAACCACCAGAATGTGCCGGGCCTCAATCACCAGATTTCACTTCCGGCTTGCCCGCCCCATCAATCCACTCTTTGACGCTTTCGCGGTTTTCCGGGCTGACCAGATGATAGAGAATCTCGCGCATCGACGAACGCCCATTGCCGGAGGTTTCAGTAACCGCCCGGCGAATGCGTGACATCTGCGGCGCCATCAGGCGCTGGCGTAATTCCTCGCCCGCTGCGGTGAGATGCAGCAGCCGCTGGCGCCGGTCCGTCTCGCCCTCTTTCTGGAACACATAGTCCTTATCGATCAGGTCCTTCAGAACCCGGCCCAGGCTCTGCTTGGTTATGCGCAGGATATCCAGAAGCTGGGCCACCGTCATGCCCGGGTCGCGGCCTACAAAATGCACGACCCTGTGGTGCGCCCGGCCAAAGCCCAGTTGCTCCAGAAGCGTATCCGGGTCCGAGACGAAATCCCGGTAGGCGAAGAACATGAGCTCGATCAAAGCCACCGTTTCGTCCTCGCCTAATTTATTATCAAAATTTATGTCAGCCATGTTGACATATAATTCCATCTTTGTTACGTTGCAGTCCAATAGTACGCAATGTTATTGCGCAAAACCGCCCAAGGGCGGGTTTGACAGCAATATAGGCTGAAGTACCATAAAAATCGAATTGGGAGAGTTCCGATGTCCATTCTGCCTTTTGACCAACGCGACGGCGCCATCTGGTTTGACGGCGAAATCGTCCCTTGGAAAGAGGCCAAGGTCCATGTCCTCACCCACGGCCTGCATTATGGCTCCTCCATTTTTGAGGGCGAGCGCGCCTATGCCGGCACCATTTTCAAATCGCGCGAACATTCGCTTCGCCTGCACAATTCCGCCGCGATCATGGATTTCACCATCCCCTACTCGGTCGAGCAGCTTGATGCGGCCAAGGCCAAGGTTGTGGAACTGAACGGCGGCGGCGACCAGTATGTGCGCCCCGTGGCCTGGCGCGGCTCCGAGATGATGGCGGTTTCCGCCCAGCACAACACAATCCACGTGGCCATCGCCAGCTGGACCTGGCCATCCATGTTTGATCCCGAAACCAAGATGAAGGGCATCAGGCTCGACATCGCCGACTATCGCAGGCCTGATCCGCAATGCGCCCCCGTGCACGCCAAGGCCGCAGGCCTCTACATGATCTGCACCATCTCCAAGCACAAGGCGGAAAAGAAGGGCTATGCCGATGCCATGATGCTGGACTGGCAGGGCCGCGTGGCCGAATGCACCGGCGCCAATATTTTCTTCACCCGCGACGGCGCCATCCACACGCCCATCGCCGATTGCTTCCTCAACGGCCTGACCCGCCAGACCGTTATTGCCATTGCCAAGCAGCAGGGCATGGAAGTGATCGAAAGCCGCATCATGCCCGACGACCTGCCGAGCTATAATGAATGCTTCATCGTGGGCTCGGCGGCGGAGGTGACTCCCATTTCCGAAATCGGCCCCTATAAATTCAAGCCGGGCAATATCTCCCGCACCCTGATGGATGCCTATTCAAACGCCGTGCGCCTGCCCGCCAAGGCGGCTTGAAACAACAAGCCTGTTGCGAATAGCCGGGGCCCAATCCACAATGGGCCTCTTTTTATTGTGCTGGAGCCTGCTGCCCCATGGAACGAAGCGGAATACTGTGTGGCGGGGCCTGGTGTGTGGACCACACCTTCAGCATCGATCATTGGCCCGCCGAGGAAACCGTTGCGAAAGTTGCTTCCGAAAAGCACCACGGCGGCTGTCCCGGCCACAACATGTCCAGCGCCTTGAAGCGGCTCGGCGTCCCCTTCCCGGTTGAAGGCATGGGGCTTCTGGGCGACGACGCCGACGGCCATTTCCTGACACGGATTTGCGATGAGATGGGCATTGAGCGGTCGGCGCTGGAAATTCGCGCCTCGGTAAAAACCGCCCGCACCATTGCCATGAGCTCCATCTCCACCGGAAAGCGAACATTTTTTTATTCAGCCGGGGCCCATAACGTGCAAACCCCCGATGATTTCGACTTCGGCAAAACCAGGGTCCGCATTGTCCATCTGGGCCTGCCGGGATTGCACGAAAAACTTGACGCGCCCTGGAAGGATGATGTTTCCGGCTGGGTGACTATTTTGAAAAAATCCCGCGCCGCCGGATTGAAAACCAATATCGAACTCGTCTCCGTCGCCCCTGAGGTCATTCGCGCCGCGGCTTTGCCCATGCTGCCATGGCTCGATACCCTGATCGTCAATGATTATGAGGCGGGAGCTCTCGTCAACATCGAAACCGTGAAGAACGGCGTTGCCGATGCAAGAGCCTGCCGCGCCGCAGCCGAACGCCTGATGGAAGCCACCAGGCTATCGCTTGTGGCGATCCATTTTCCCAAAGGCGGTGTTGCATTAGCCCGCGACGGAACGGTCGTTGAACAACCCTCGGTGAATGTGCCGCAAAGCGAAGTTGTGGGCAGCAACGGCGCTGGCGATTGTTTTGCGGCGGGCATGTTGTTCGGCCACCATGAAGGATGGAGCCTGCAACAATCACTCAGGCTTGCCCATGCCAGTTCGGCTTCCAGCCTGCGCTCCGCCACAACCACCGAAGCCGTTCTGCCGTGGAAAGATTGCCTGGCACTCGCCGAGAATTGGGGCTGGCGGACGTGACCGAGGCTTGCGACTTTCTTGTGATCGGCGGCGGCTCCGCCGGATGCATCATCGCCAAACGGCTTGCGGAGAAATCACCGGGCCGCATCATTTTGCTTGAAGCGGGAAAGAAAGACGAGGGCGACGCGGCGGCCGTTGACCTTAACCGCCTCGACGAGCAGACCGATGACTATGACTGGGGCTTCAAGGCCGCAACCCTTGCCGGCGCAAAGCCCGAACTGAACTACGCCCGCGCCAAAATTCTGGGCGGCTGCGCCAACCACAATGATTGCGCCTTTCTGCGCCCGCCCGATTCAGATTTTGTGGAATGGGAAAGCCTGGGCGCAAAAGGCTGGAGCGCTGCCGACATGGCCCCCTATTTCCATCGCGTGATGGAAAACACCATCGTTGAGGAAGCGCCGCACCATCCCGCCAGCCAGATCTTCGTAAAGGCAGGCACCGAACTGGGTCTCAAGAAAATCGATTTTCAGAAGCAGATAACCGAAGGTGTGGGCTACTTTCCCTTGAACGCGAAAGGACGGTTGCGGCAATCCTCCTCTGTCACCTATTTGCATCCACTTTCCAAATTGCCGAAACATTTGGAAGTTTGGACCAATACCCAGGCTACAAAAATTCTCATCGAGAACGGCAAGGCCATCGGCGTTGAAACCGCGCGCGGAACCATTCACGCCAGCCGCGCCGTGATCCTCGCCTGCGGATCAATTCAGACGCCGCAACTCATGATGCTCTCCGGCCTTGGCCCGACGCAGCACCTGCGCGAGCTGGGGATTCCCGTTATTGCCGATATGCCCGACGTCGGTGAACATCTCCGCGACCATGTGGGCGCCCCCATCGTCTGGGAAACCCATGGTCCCATCGCACCGTGGGAGATATGCCCCTTTGAAGCCACCATGATGCTGAAACTCGATGATGATGCGCCAGCCCCCGATGTGCTGTTCCATTTCGGCCTGCGCGTGCGCGAAAAATATGGCGAGGATCCCCGGCTTTCCGTAAACGGCCCGGCGGTGAAGGCCTCACCCAATGTGACCCGCGCCAGAAGCGAAGGCCGCGTGCGATTGGCCAGCGCCGATTACCGTGTTGCACCTGTCATCGAGCTCAATTATTTTTCCGACCCCTATGACATGCGCATTCTCATGGAGGCCATGCGCTTCACGCGAAGACTGATGGAAACCCCGTCCTTCCAAACGCTGTGCAAAGCCGAAGTCCACCCCGGCCCCGATGTGCAAAGCGATGATGAATGGATTGGCTACATCAAGAGCGTATGCGAAACCGTCTACCACCCCTGCGGAACCGCCAGCATCGGCCGCGTGGTATCGCTCGACCTGCGCGTGAAAGGCATCGGCAATCTCATCATCGGTGATGCCTCGATTTTCCCAAGCCTGATCACCACCAACATCAACTGCGCCGTGATGATGGCAGCGGAGGAGGCGGCGGATTTGGTGCTGGACGAAATCTAAACCTTCACCCCACGCTCTTCGAGATACTTCAACAACTCCGCAACTCGCACCGGTTCAATCTCCTCCAGAGCGCCGCTTTGCAGCTTCCCCAGATAGAACGGCCCGTACTGCACCCGGATGAGGCGGTTCACCACGCAGCCGAAATGCTCCATCAGTTTGCGGATTTCGCGGTTCTTGCCTTCGGTGAGCACTACGCGGTACCAGGTGTTGCTGCGCCCGCTGCTGTCATACTCCTCGACAAATTCCGCACCGCGGTAATTCACCCCGTCCACCACGATGCCATCGGCGAGTGCCGCAATATCGTCGGGCCTGAGATGACCGCGCACCCGCACCCGGTAAATCCGCGACAGGGCCGTTTCCGGACTCATCAGGGCCTGTGCCAAAGGTCCATCGGAAGACAGCAGCAAAAGGCCTTCGCTGTTCACATCCAGGCGCCCGACATTCATCAGCCGCGGCAGCCCCGGCGCATTCATTGCGGTCAGATCGAAAATCGTCCGGCGGCCCTTGTGGTCCCGGTGCGTGACTAAGACATCCAAGGGCTTGTTCAGCACAAACAGCCGCGGCAGCGGTTTCGTGGACGGTGCAACCGGCTTGCCGTCAAGAGTGATCACATCGCCATCTTCGGCCGGCGTTGTTGCAAGCGCAACCGTGCCATTGATCTTCACCCGGCCCTCGGCCACTAGGCGCTCGGCCTCACGCCTGCTTCCCACGCCAGCCTTTTGCAAAAACACATTGAGACGCATATCAGCGCATGCTCCGCAGCACTAACTTTCCTTCTCCCCGTTGGGGAGAAGGTGGGGCCCAAGCGCAGCTTGGGAGGATGAGGGGGATCAGGTGATTCAATTGCGAGGTCTGCTCCCCCTCACCTTCCCAACACTAGCGTGTTGGGCCCCTTCCTCTCCCCCAAGGGGCGAGGAAAAGTAGAATTCCGATCAATGCAAGCATACCTTAGCCGCCCGTGACAGGGGGGAAGAAAGCAACTTCCGTTGCGCCAGCCAGAGAAGCATCAAGCGAGGCATGTGATTGGTTGACCGCCACTTTCAAGGTGCGAAGATCAGCGAACGCCGCAGCAATGCCCTCATCCCTGCCCTTGAGAAAATCAATCAAGGCACTGACAGTTTTCACATCGGCTGGAACGTTGATGTCGTCCTGCCCTCTTCCGATGATTTGACGCAACCTCGCAAAATATAAGATCTTCATTCCTCATCCACGACATGCCGCATGCCGGCACGGAAATAATCATAGCCCGTATAGAGCGTGAGGCCCGCGGCAATCCACAATCCGGCAATGCCGATCCGGGTTATGCCAGGCACGATGAGATCGCCCGCCGGCCCGGCAATCAGGAAACCAATGGCCACCAGTTGCACCGTGGTTTTCCACTTGGCAATTTGCGTCACCGGTACCGACACCTGCAACTCGCCCAGATATTCGCGCAAGCCCGATACGAGAACTTCTCGCGCCAGAATGATGATCGCCGCCCAGATATGGCCGCCAAACAGGATGCCATCTGCCGAGAGCACCAGCAGCACCACCGCCACGAGAACCTTGTCGGCAATGGGATCGAGCATGACGCCCAGCGAGGATTGCTGCTGCCATTTCCGCGCCAGATAGCCATCGAAAAAGTCGGTGATCGCGGCCACCACGAAAATCGCCAGGGCGAACCAGCGGGCCGAATTCCCGCCATACATGAGAAGGCCCGCAACCAACGGCACGGCGACGATGCGGCCATAGGTGAGAACATTCGGAAGATTCCAAATCTCGGAGAATTTCGTCTTGCGTGACTTGGTATTTGCCATGATTTCGCTCATCCCGAACCCTCATGAAAGTGGTCATAGATAGCCTGCGCCAACGCACTGCTCACACCCTCAACCGACGCCAGGTCGCCCACACTGGCCCGTGAAACCGCTTTGGCCGATCCGAAGCTCTGGAGCAAGGCCTTCTTGCGCAAAGGTCCTATGCCTGCGATCTCGTCCAGCGGGCTAACCCCAATTGCCTTGGTGCGCCGCGCCCTGTGGCTGCCAATGGCAAAACGATGCGCCTCATCCCGGAGACGCTGGATATAGTAGAGCACCGGATCGCGCGCCGCCAGCATGAAGGAGGGCTTGCCCGAAACGAAGAAATGCTCGCGGCCCGCATCCCGGTCCGGCCCCTTGGCCACGCCCACAACCTGCATGTCGCCGAGGCCCAGGTCAGCCAGCACCCCGCGCACGGCGGAAAGCTGCCCCTGCCCGCCATCGATGAGCAGGAGATCAGGCCAGGTGGAGTTCTCGGAGTCTTGCACCCGCTGGCCTTCCTCTTTCAGAAGCCGCGAAAACCGCCGCGTGAGCATTTCGCGCATCATGCCGAAATCATCTCCGCCGCTCAGGCCTTCGGAACGGATATTGAATTTGCGGTATTGCGATTTCATTAAGCCCTCGGGCCCAGCTACCACCATTCCGCCTACCGGATTGGTGCCGGAAATATGCGAATTATCATAGATTTCGATGCGTTTTGGCGCTTCCGCCAAGCCAAAGGCTTCCGCCACCCCCTGCAGCAGTTTGGCCTGGGAGGAGGATTCGGCAATCTTGCGGCCGGAAGCTTCCCGCGCGTTGGTAACAGCATGCTCCACAAGGGCCCGTTTTTCCCCGCGCTGAGGCACCAAAACCTCCACCTTATGCCCCGCATGGGTGGAAAGCGCCTCGGCCAGCAGGTCTAGGTCCTCAATCCCGTGGGACAGCAGCACCAGCTTGGGAATGGGTTTGTCATCGTAGAACTGGCTGACAAAGGATCCGAGAATTTCGGACACCTCCATGGATTTGTCAGTTCGGGGGAAATAGGCCCGGGTACCCCAGTTCTGCCCCGAGCGGAAAAAGAAAACCTGGACACAAGCCTGCCCGCCCTCCTGGGCGAGGCCGAAAACATCAGCCTCATCAGTGTTTTGCGGGTTTATGCCCTGCGTCTGGGTAACAAAGCTCATGGCCTGGATACGGTCACGCAGCCGTGCCGCCAGTTCAAAATCCAGGGCTTCCGAGGCGGCCTCCATGGCCGTGGCAAGCTCGGCTTTCACCGTCTGGCTTTTGCCGTCCAGAAAGCTCTCAGCCTCACGCACCAGCTCATTATATGCCGGAAGCTCAATATAATTTACGCAAGGGGCCGAACAGCGCTTGATCTGGTAGAGCAGGCAGGGCCGTGTCCGATTGGCATAAACACTGTCATTACAGGACCTTAGAAGGAACGCCTTCTGCAAGGTGTTAAGTGACTGGTTGACCGCCCCGGCCGAAGCAAAGGGGCCGTAATAACTGCCTTTCCGGGCCCGCGCCCCTCGATGTTTCACCAGTTGGGCGACTTCATGGTCCTTGGCGATCAGGATATAAGGAAACGACTTGTCATCGCGCAGAATGACGTTGAAGCGGGGCTTCAGCTTCTTGATCAGGTTGGCTTCGAGCAGCAGGGCTTCGGCTTCCGTCGCAGTGGTCACGAACTCCATGTTGGTGGTAAGCGAAATCATCAGGGCAATGCGGTTATTGTGGCCCTGCCCCCGCGCGTAGTTCGACACCCGGTTCCTCAGGTTCCGCGCCTTGCCCACATAGATGGCGTCGCCCTCCGCATTGAACATGCGGTAGACCCCGGGTTTCCCCGGCAGGCGCTTCACAAAATCGCGGATAACCTCCGGACCCGTGAGATCGTCCAAAGACTGCTCAGGCTCATCATTCATGGCAGTAATATAGGCTTTGTAAGATCAAAACTTAACCCTTGCCCAATTTTCCCTCGCCCCAGCGGGGAGAGGGCGGGCCCATTGCTTCAGCAATGGGAGGGTGAGGGGGATCAGGTCTTGCAACTGAAACACCTAAACCCCCTCACCTTCCCACGCGTGCCGCGCAGGCCCCTTCCTCTCTCCGCAGGAGAGAGGAAAACAATCTAGGGCCGCCATTCAAACACAAGCAGCAGACAGCCCTTGTCACTACGGGTGAAGTGGTAGGAGCCTGGCGGGAACGAGATGAAATCCCCCGGCCCCACCACCGTGCCGTCGCTTTCCACCGCCTCGCCTTCCAGCACGTAGAATTCCTCATAACCTGGATGGACATGGGGAACTGTCACGGCGCCCGGCAGCAACTGGAAATAATAACTGCCGCACTGGGTTTCCGCATTGAAGCTCACCGGCAGCCACTGGCATTTGTTTTCCGCCGTGTAACCTTCGAGCCTGTAAGGCACGAGCCCGTCGCGCTGCAGGTTGGTGATGGGCGGTACGCTGAAGGCTCGGCTCACGGCCTGATCCTCTCAATTTCAATGCCGACACTTTTTGCATTGGGGATGATGTCCGGCTTCTCGATGCGCACCCGCGCCGCCATCACCCGCTTGTCCTTGAGGCAGGCCGCGGCAAAAAGTTCAGCCAGGGTTTCAACCAGGTTCACATGACCCTGGGCAATGATCGCTTCAACTTTTTTGACGATGATCTCGTAACTCACCACATTGCTGATGTCGTCATGAACCGGGCCGGTGCCTTCGCGCACCGACAAATCGATGCTCACGATGATGCGCTGAGGTTTAAGCTTCTCATGCTCATGGATGCCAAGCGTTGCCATCACTTCCAGGTCACGCACGAAAACATGGCGCAGCCCCGCCGCCGCGTTGGACACGTGATGGCTGATTTTGGTCGTAACGCTCATTCAAACACCTTTCGGCATCAGGATAACATAATGCTTGCGCACTTTTTTGACGGTTTCCCACGTGCCCTTGAAGCCCGCCGGAATAATGAAGCCATCGCCCTTCTTCAAGGTCCACTTCTTGCCATTCTCATTGGTCAGGATGGCCTTGCCCTCGATGAAATGGCAGAACTCCCATTCCACATAATCAATCGGAACCTTGCCCGGCGTTGACTCCCAGATGCCGCAATAGAGCCTGCCCTCCTCGCCGGTGAAATGGTTCCAAGTCTTGGTCTTGTATTTGCCCTTGATCAGCTTTGCCGGGTCCGCCTTTCCCACATCAAGCTTCGGCGCAGTCTTGCCGCTGGTTTTCATGACGATGATGTCGGCCATTTATTTTCCCCTTGTGCTTTCCAATAATTCTTCTTTCGTCGATGTGAAGTCCGAGGCAATCCAGTAATCCTCAAGCCGCTTGAGTTCATGCCCCAATTCCGGACCCGACCGAAAACCAAGCTCAAGCAAATCACGCCCGGTTACGGAAAAGCTGGGGACCGCCCAGCGCCCCGGCAATTTCAACATGCGGTCCCATGCGCGATCAGTGAGCGAGGCGCGCGATCTTGCCCAGGCCAGATATACGCTGTCGCGCCACGCCTCTGGCCCCATCGCATAGAGCAATTTCCGCTGCTCATTCTCCCGCAGCTTGGGCGTGAGCACCGTGCCTTGCAAAAGCGCATCTATGCGCCGGGCTTGATTGTTTGAAAGCCGCCACGCCTCACGCAAACCTTCCGGCTTTTTGGCAAGCGCGAAAGCCCGGAGCAACGGGTCCGGCGGCAGACGCTGGATCACCCGGAAGTCATCGGAGTGCGCCAGAATGTTCTTGAGCACCCTGTGCTTCGCCATCAGCTTGAGAACCGGCACCGCCTTCGACCCCGCCAGCAGCTTGAACATTTCCCGCGCAATGCGCTCGGCGGAAAGGCCCAGCAGACCCTTTTTCAGGCGCACGCAGGCGGCAAGGCTGGCCCTGTCAGGCGTCATCTTTTCGTAAGCCGCGAGGAAACGGAAAAAGCGCAGGATACGCAGGTAGTCTTCCTTGATGCGCGCTGCGGGCGCTCCCACAAAGATGATTCTCTTTCGCAGGATATCCGCATAACCACCCACATGATCATGGATTTCCCCGGAAGCAGCGCAGTACAGCGCATTGATGGTGAAGTCGCGACGCAGTGCATCGGCCTTCCAGTCATCGGTAAAGGCCACAACAGCGCGCCTCCCATCGGTCTCAACATCCCGGCGCAGCGTAGTGATTTCGTAGGGCTTGTGATCGACCACCACAGTCACCGTGCCATGCTCGATGCCCGTGGGATGAACCGAAATTCCGACCGCCTTGAAAGCCGTCATCACATCCTGCGGCGCCAAAGTGGTGGCAATATCGATGTCGCCAAGCGGCTCGCCGAACAGCGCATTGCGCACCGCCCCTCCGGCCACCCGAGCTTCACCGCCGGCCCCTGCCACGAGGGCAAAAACCTTTTGCAGGCTTGGCTCTTTCAGCCAGCGGGCACGGGCGAGTGAGGGCAACTTGGTCATGCGTAAAGCCGATCATAAAGATTGCGGATCATCCCCGCCGTTGCCCCCCAGATATAGCGCTCTTCATAGGGCATGGCATAAAAGAAGCGCTGCTTGCCCTGCCATTCGCGAGAATGGGTCTCATGGTTTTCCGGCGTCATCAGAAAACGCAGGGGCACTTCAAACACGGCAGAGACTTCGGCTTCCTGCGGCGTGACCGTAAACCCCGGCCGCACCAGCGCCACCACCGGCACCACCTGATAGGCGGTACCCGTAAGATAGCTGTCGAGAAATCCCAAGGGCTCCACAAAGGCCCGCGCCAATCCGGTTTCTTCCTCCGCCTCGCGCAGCGCCGCGGCAATCGCATCCGCATCATCCGCGTCAATGCGCCCACCCGGGAAGGCCACTTGCCCGCCATGGCTTGAAAGATGATCGGTGCGCTGCGTGAGCAGAACCGTTACCTCCGGCTCGCGCAGGACAATGGGCACCAACACGGCGGCGGGCTTTGCCTTCACGCCAGCCGGAATGATCGGCGCGACCCTGTTCATGTCATCGTCGCTGCGTTCATGCTTCAGCGGAACCTCATGCAACAACCCCTTCACCGCACGCCGCCGAATTTCCGCCTCGCTAAATTTCATCGGCGCGCTGCATTGGAAAAAATTCGCCCGACGACCACACACCGAACCATTCGCCTTCGGCCCTGCCTTTGGCTACCAGATCGTAAAACAGTGCGCGTGACACCAGCGCCTCAAGCCGCGCCCGCACGAGAACATAGGGTTTCAGCCCGGAGGTTCCTGCTTCCGTTTCAAAACGCAGCGGATGTTCCTTGTTGACGGTCACCTCGTCATCCACATTGGTTTCAAAGGATATGACCTGGGACCTGCCCTCCCCCTCGGTGTTCATCCGGATCGCCAGAAACGGCGCATCATCCACCCGGATGCCGCATTTTTCCACCGGGGTGACAAGATAAAATTTGCCGTCATCGTCATGGCGCAGAACCGAGGCAAAAAGCTTGAACAAGGGTTTGCGGCCAATCGGCGAATTCATGTAAAACCAGGTGCCGTCGGCGGCAATGCGCATGTCGAGATCGCCGCAAAACGGCGGATTCCACAGGTGAACCGGCGGCAGGCCCCGGGCCTTGCCGGTTGCTTCCTTCAAGCCCTGCAATGGATTGCTTGCATCCCTCGCAATCGTCGTCATCATGTATCCGTTCAAACCATAATTGAGTCGCAAATTGCCGTCTTTATTAAGCCATTCTCCTTCACGAGGATGTCATTAACAACAATTCATTTCCCCTGCCATATCAGGGGTGTAGCAAACTATAGTAGGGCTCATGGCAAACATCAAAGAAGCGAACAAGGAAATACTTAAGGAACTGGAAGCCACCGGCGAGCGCCTTGAAAAAGTGCGGGCCGAAATCGGCAAGGTGATCTTCGGCCAGAATGAAGTTATCGAACTGGCGCTGACTGCCATTCTGGCGGGCGGTCATGCCCTGCTTGTGGGCGCCCCCGGCCTTGCGAAAACCAAACTTGCCACCAACCTCGGCCGGGTTCTGGGCCTCGATGAAAAGCGCGTGCAGTTCACCCCCGATTTGATGCCCGCCGATATCCTGGGCTCCGAAGTCCTCGACGAAACCGAAAAGGGCCGGAGGCAATTCCGCTTCGTGCCGGGCCCCGTGTTCTGCCAGTTGCTCATGGCTGACGAAATCAACCGCGCCAGCCCCCGCACCCAATCAGCCCTTTTGCAGGCCATGCAGGAACACCATGTGACGGTGGCCGGTGTGCGCCATGATTTGTCAAAGCCATTTCATGTTCTGGCCACGCAAAACCCCATCGAGCAGGAAGGCACCTATCCGCTGCCCGAAGCCCAACTCGATCGCTTCATGTTCCAGATCGATGTGCCCTACCCTTCTCTTGAAGCCGAGCGCCGCATGCTCTTTGCCACGACCGGCGAAGAAGATGAAATGGCGGCAAAGGTTCTCAAAACAGCGGAGCTGATGAGTGCGCAACGCTTGACCCGGTTGATCCCGGTGGGTGAACAGGTGACCGATGCCATCCTGCGCGTGGTGCGTGCCGCACGCCCCGGGGAAGAAGCCAGCAAGGAAATCAACCATGGTGTAGCCTGGGGGCCATCGCCCCGCGCTAGCCAGGCCCTGATGCTGGGCATCCGCGCCCGCGCCCTGCTGCAAGGCCGCCTGAGCCCGTCGATTGATGATGTGGCGGAACTCATCGGTCCCGTATTCAAACACCGCATGGCATTGAATTTCACTGCCCGCGCCGAGGGCGAAACCATTGAGGCCATCATTGCCCGGCAAAAAAACCTTCTCGCGTAGCGAGCGCCGCACATGAAGACCATTCCGTCACTGGTCTTGAATGAGCGCGCCAATGCGGCGTCGCATACCTTGCCGCCCCTCCTGGTGGAGGCCGAGCGCATTGCGGCGACTGTCATGCAAGGCATCCATGGCCGCAAGCGCTCAGGCCCCGGCGAAAGCTTCTGGCAATACCGCGCTTACGGCTTTGGCGATTCAACCAGCCGCATTGACTGGCGGAAATCGGCAAGGTCATCGCATGTCTTCATCCGCGAGAACGAATGGGAGGCCGCCAACACCCTGTGGCTTTGGGCCTCTCCGTCAAAGTCCATGGATTTCAAATCCCACCTCAGCAAGACAACAAAACGCGACCGCGCCTATCTCACAGCGCTTGCCCTGGCGAGCCTGGCACTTCGCGCCCAGGAGCGGGTGGGATTGATCGGCAGTCCGCACCGGGCAAGCCATGCCCGCGGCGCGCTGGTGCCCATGGCCACCTGGCTGTTGCGTAATGACGGGGCAAGCCTTCCCCAGTCCCAGCATTTGCAAAAATTCTCCAGCGTCGTTCTCCTCGGTGACTTCCTTGAGAAGCCCGAAGACATTGCCGCGACGGTGCGAAGCCTCGCCTCCCGCGGCGTCTCCGGCCACCTCGTGCAGATCATCGATCCGGCGGAAGAAACGCTGCCCTATGATGGCCGCGTTGAATTCCGCGACATGGATGGCCCGCTCAAATATCTCGCGGGCAAAACCGAACTCCTGCGCGAGGCCTATATCGAAAAATTTGCAACCCAGCGCGAGGCTGTGCGCCGCATTGCCCATGGCGTGAGCTGGACCTTCACGCAGCACCACACCGATCAATCGCCAGCCAGGCTCCTGATGATGCTGCATGGCCTGGTCGGCGGGGCAAAATCGCGGGCCTTTGACCTGGGCGGCATCGCATGATGGCCTTCCTGCAAGCGCTCACCTTCACTACGCCCGTGGCACTCGCGGGGCTTCTGCTGCTGCCCGTCATCTGGTGGCTGCTGCGCTTCACCCCACCCAAGCCGCAAACGATAAAGTTTCCGCCATTGCGCCTTTTGCTCGAACTGGTGAGCAAGCACGAGCAGCCCGACAAAACGCCCTGGTGGCTGATGCTGCTGCGCCTGGCCATAGCGGCTCTGGTCATTCTCGGCGTGTCGCATCCCTTCTACGCGCCGGGACAAACGGCGGCGGGAAACAGCGCACCCCTCCTGATCATTGTTGATGACACCTGGGCGGCGGCGAAGGATTGGCCCCTGCGCCGCACCATGCTGAATGAAATTGTCGGTGAAGCGCGTGAAAGCGACATGACCTTCACGCTTGCAACAACCGCTCCTTCCGCCCGCGACTCGGATATTGTAGCGCGCGATGCCGATGCCATGCTCAAGCAGATCGCAGCTCTCGAACCCAAGGCCTTGGGACCGGACCGCGCAAAACTTCTGGCACGCCTTAAAACCAGTTTTAATGCAGCCACCTCCTTGCATGTCGTATGGCTGAGCGATGGCCTGGACCAGGCATCCGCCACGGCATTTGCCGAAGGCCTCACCGGCCTCGCCGGGGGCAAAGCCCAGGTTGATGCCGTCATGCCCAATGCGACGGCGCTGCCACTGGCCTTTGCGGCACCGACAGTTGAGGGCGGCCAGTTCAAGGCCCATCTCCTGCGTCCCTCGTCCGGCACTGCTTCACGCGAAACAAATATCCGTGCCGTTGCCGCCAATGGCCGAAGCCTTGCTGAGGTCAAGGTGGCATTCGCGGCCAATTCCACCCAGGCCGAAGCAACACTCGATCTGCCCATCGAACTCCGCAATGAAGTGCAGCGTCTGGAAATCCTGGGCGAGCGCAATGCCGCGGCAACTTTTCTCTTCGATGACCGCTGGCGGCGCAAGACTATCGCCCTGCAATCCGGCAGTTCGCTGGAAGATGCCCAGCCCCTGCTCTCGCCCCTCTATTATGTTTCGCGCGCCCTCGAACCCTATGCGCAAATCACTGAACCGGAAGACGCCGTGCAATTGAAGGAGCAGCTTGAAGCGGGCCTCTCCATGCTGGTGCTGGCCGACATCGGCGTGATCCCCGCCGAAACGGCTGATGCCATCAATCCATGGCTCGAACGCGGCGGTGTGCTGCTGCGTTTTGCCGGTCCCCGCATGGCCGGCGCCCAGGACGAACTTGTACCCGTCACGCTGCGCAGCGGCGGCCGCGCCCTGGGCTCGGCCTTGAGTTGGGAAGAACCGCAAAACCTGCAGGCCTTCCCCGACAACGGCCCCTTTGCCGGATTGCCTCTCGACCAGAATGTCACCGTATCGCGCCAGGTGCTGGCTGAACCGGACATGGATCTGACCGACAGGGTCTGGGCAAGCCTTGCCGATGGAACGCCACTGGTCACCGCAAAGCGCCAGGGCAAGGGCCTCATTGTCCTGTTCCACGTAACCGCCAATGCTGACTGGTCGAACCTGCCGCTCTCCGGACTCTTTGTGGAGATGCTGAGCCGGGTCAATGACCTCGCCCCCGGTGCGGGCGGTGGAGCTTCCGCCGGCGCCACAAGCAGCGATGGTAGCGCCACGGCCTTCATCCCGCGCCTTGCCCTTTCAGCGGCAGGCGAACTCGTCGAGCCCCTGCCCGATTCCAAACCCATTTCGCCCGCCGACATCGAAAAGGCCAAGCCCACGCCGCAAACCCCTGCGGGACTTTACAACCGGGCCAGTGCCGAACGTGCCATCAATCTCTTGCCCGATACGCAAGCCATGATGGCGATCACAACGCTGCCCAATGGCGTGACCCTTCGCTCCTTTGCCACGGCTCCGCGCCAGCCTCTGGCACCCTTGCTCTTCACCCTCGCATTTCTGCTGTTCCTCGGCGATTCGCTCGCCGCCCTTTTCCTCGGCGGCGGCTGGCACCGCCTGCGCGGCATGGCCACGGCCCTTCTCATTTTGCTCGTCATTTCCAACGACCACGCCATGGCCCAGGCGGCTGATGACTTTGCCCAGAAGGCAACCCAGGACACCCGCTTGGCCTATGTCCGCACCGGCGATGACACGGTGGATACCATCAGCGAAGAGGGTTTGAAGGGCCTCGGCCTCATCTTGAGCGACCGAACCTCGGTCATTCCCGGCAGCCCGATTGGCATCAATATCGAAAGCGACGAGATCGTATTCTTCCCGCTGGTCTATTGGCCCGTGCTGGACAGCGCTGCCGTGCCAACCCCTGCCACCCTTGCCAAGATGGACGCCTATATGAAAAACGGCGGCACCATTTTCTTTGACCTTCGCGATGACGCCTCGGGGCTTGAGAGCCTGTCAGGCGCTGCGGGCCCGACCGAAGCGCTCCGCCGCATTCTGGCGAAGCTGGATATTCCGCCGCTTGAGCCGGTGCCTGAAAACCATGTGATCACCAAATCCTTTTATCTCCTGCGCGATTTTCCGGGCCGCTATGCGCGCGGGCAACTATGGGTGGAGCGCAGCGATGCCTCCTCGTCCAACACTGTTGACGGCGTGAGCTCGATTATCATCGGCAGCAACGACTATGCCGCCGCCTGGGCCATGGATGACAACAGTAATCCGCTTTACGCCGTGATCCCCGGCAATGACCGCCAGCGCGAAATGGCCTTCCGCACCGGCATCAACATCGTGATGTATGCGCTGACCGGAAACTACAAGGCCGACCAGGTTCATGTTCCGGCCCTGCTGGAAAGGCTGGGGCAGTAGCATGAATTTCACCCTGACATTCGCCCCCCTTCTTCCCCTGCTTTGGCTATCCGTATTGGGTTTGGCGGGCTTTGTCCTGATCGCTATTTCAGCCTTCGCGCGGACCCGTGGCTGGTGGCTGAGAGGGCTGGCACTGGCGCTCCTGCTTGCAAGCCTCTCGAACCCCACCCTGCGCCATGAAGACCGCGAGGCCCTCAATGACATCGCCGTTGCCGTGATTGACCGCAGCCAGAGCCAACTGGCCGGCGAGCGCATGAAGCAAGCCGATGAAGCCGAAGCAGCCCTCAAGTCTGCCGCGGCAACGCTAGGCAATACGGAATTGAGGGTGGTGACCGTGCAATCGGGCTTGAACCCGCAAGAAGACGGCACCCGGCTGTTCACCGCTCTCAATCGGGCCCTGAGCGATATTCCGCCGGAGCGTTTTGCTGGTGCGCTACTCGTGACTGACGGTCAGGTTCACGACGTTCCCCCCGATGCGGCCAAGAGCGGCATCAACGGGCCGGTGCACGGCCTGCTCACCGGCAGCAAGAACGAGCGTGACCGCCGCGTGGTGATCGAACAGGCCCCGCGCTTTGGCATTGTCGGCAACGCGCAGATCCTGCGCTTTCGCGTCGATGATGTGGGCGGCGGCGGTCAGCCCATCGATGTGACGATCAAACTGGGCACCGGCGCGCCGCAAAGCCTGACGGTGACACCGGGCGTAAGCGCCGAAGTTCCGATTACGCTCGATCACGGCGGACAAAACATCGCGGAGATTGTTGCCCCTCCGATGCCCGATGAAATATCGCTGGAAAACAATCGCGCCATTGCCGTGGTTGAAGGCATCCGCGACCGGTTGCGCGTGTTGCTGGTGTCGGGCGAACCCCATCCCGGTGAGCGCACCTGGCGCAACCTGCTGAAAGCCGATGCCTCGGTTGATCTCGTGCATTTCACCATTCTGCGCCCGCCCGAGAAACAGGATGGCACCCCCATCAATGAACTCGCCCTCATTGCCTTCCCGACCCGCGAACTCTTTGTCGAAAAGCTCGATCAATTCGATCTGGTGATTTTTGACCGCTACCACCGTGAAGCGGTTTTGCCTGAAGCCTACATCATGCAGATCGCCCGCTATGTGAATGAAGGCGGCGCCCTGCTTGTGGCGGCGGGCCCCGAGTTCGCCATGAACGACGGCCTCTACAGCACCCCCATGGCCGATGTTCTGGCCGCCTCGCCCACCGGCGAAGTGCTCGATGGCGCGTTTCGCCCCAAAGTGACCAAGCCCGGCACGCGCCACCCGGTGACCGGCGGCCTGCCCGGCGGTGAAGCGACAACACCCACCTGGGGCAAGTGGTTTCGCGTCGTTGAAACCACCGCCCCTGAAACCGAAACGCTCATGTCCGGCCTTGCCGGCTCTCCGCTGCTGGTGCTCTCGCGCCGGGGTGAAGGCCGCGCCGCCCAGCTTATGTCCGATCAAAGCTGGCTCTGGGCCAGGGGTTATGATGGCGGCGGCCCGCAAACCGAGCTGCTGCGCCGCCTCGCCCACTGGCTGATGAAGGAACCCGACCTGGAAGAAGAGGCCCTGAGCGGCAGGCAATTGGGCCGTGAACTGACGATCACCCGCCGCACCATGGCCGACACGGCCCAGCCGGTAACGGTCACGTCACCGTCCGGCGCTGCTTCGACCGTGACCCTTACGGAAAAAAACCCTGGCCTGTGGCAGGGCAGCCTGAAGGTCGATGAGGCCGGCATGTATGCCTTGAATGACGGCAAGCTCCAGGCCGTGGCAGCCGCCGCCGCAGGCGATGCCCGTGAGGCGCAGGACATTCTTGCAACGCCAACCAGGCTCGCGCCGATTGCGAACGCAACCGGTGGCGGCGTGGCCTGGCTTGAAGACGGCCTGCCGCGCCTCATCAAGATTTCAGGCGACCGGCAAATGGCCGGCGCCGGCTGGCTGGGCCTGAAAGCCAACGGCGCTTACCGCGTCACCGCCGTGAGCGAGGTTCCATTGTTTGCCTCGCTACTGGCACTCGGCGCTTTGCTTCTGGCGTTCTGCCTGATGTGGTACCGCGAAGGGCACTGAAATTTCCGCAAAACGGTGCGGCGGCAGAACCAGTCCATGCATCCCAGCCAAGGCACCGGGGACAAGTTCAACATACAGAAAACGTTGCGGGTCGACGGGGCCTGGCATGAGCAACTGGCCTTCGGGCAATTTTTGGAAACCGACACGCGCATAATAAGGCGCGTCACCTACGAGAATCACAAACGTGTGGCCACCCGCCTTGGCGCGGGCCAGGCCCTCCTGCATGAGGGTCAACCCGACCCCAAGGTTTTGCCGCATGGGATGTACCACCAGGGGCCCAAGCAGCAGGGCCGGCGTTCCCGTGCTGCCAATGGCAAGCGGCCAAAAACTTATGGAGCCCGCCACCCCAACATCGGCGTCGCGGACGACCAGTGACAGGCCGTCGGCGGGCGTGCTTCCTTCCCGCAGGCGGTAGGAGGTTTTGACCCGGCGCTCGATGCCAAAGGCAATATCGAGCAATTGTTCAATCAGGGGCTGGTCGGTTGCTTTTGTATTTTCAACGGGAAATGAAGCGGCCATCGTGATGAATTCCATGTCAATTGTTTTGGGAGCCTCGCCCCAATTCACAGGATCACGAATAAAGGTGAAGGAATCCTATGCGGGCCAGGCAAGCGAAAGGGCTGCAGCAGCGCTGGCTCGTCGTCGCAAACAATGGGGTGCCGACACGATCATGGGTGGCCGCATACAAGGCGAAGGCGTTAAGGTCAAGGGCCTACCAGGTGCGGGCAATACCGCGATTTGAAATAATTTCATCAAGCCGCCGCCGGGTTCCGCCCGTTGTGCCTTCGGGCAACTGGTCAGTTGCGAAGAACTGCATATGGGATATTTCAAGCGATGGTTTCCATGGCGCTTGCGTAAACTTGTGCAGGGTCAGCACCGCCACGTGGTCACCCGGAAACTGGCTGTCATTCAGGCAAATGCCCTTCAGGTCCGGTTCCTCGTCCGCGATGATCCCCGCTTCTTCACGGATTTCGCGTTTGGCCGAATCAAAAATCGTCTCGCCCCGTTCCACCCCGCCGCCGGGCAAAAGCCAGCCCGGCCCATAGGAATGCCTGATCAGCAGAACCCGGTTTTCCCCATCAAAGACTGCCGTTCGTGTGCCAAGTGTGAGGCCCCGCGTTTGCCGGTAAAGGGGCTGCAAGGCAAGCTTTGAGGCTATTCTGAGGAGGGTTTGTTTGATCATCTGCAGCAGTTAAACGCGCCAAGCTTGAGTTCGCAAGGCTTAGGCTCTATTGCTCCGCACGCAAACCCGACCACATGGCCCCAACCCATTCATGAAACAATTGCTCGTTATATTTTTCAGAGCCGAGGGCACCAGGCCCTGGCTTGTCCTGGCCTGTCTGCTGCTTGCGGGGCTCGCCGAAGCCGGCAGCATTGGGACCCTCTTGCCTGCCGCCAGCTCGATTCTGGGCAGCACTGCCAATAATGAAAGCAGTGCCGGTTTTGCGATACGGTCATTCATTGAATCACTTGGGATTTCAGCAAGCCTCGAAAACCTGCTCATCATCGTCGTTTCCCTGATGGTTCTTAAATCCGTGCTTGCCTTCGCGGCACTGTCCTACTCCGGAATTACCAGCGCCAGGGTTGCGATCAATTTACGGCGCAGGCTTATCAAGGCGATTTTTGATGCCCGCTGGAGTTTCTATGCGGAGCAAAGCGGCGGGCGCTTTGCCAACGCCATCAGCAATGACGCCACCCGGGCCAGCGACGCCTATCAGTATGCCGCGATTGTGGTAGCCGGCATTGTACAACTCCTCGCCTATGCCGCCGTGGCAGTTTTCATTGATTGGCGCATCGCGCTTTTGGGCGGAGTGGCGGGTGCAATATTGTATTTGGCGATGAACTCCCTTCTCCGGATTTCCAAACGTTCCGGCTACAAACAGACAGATCGCGTCTCAAACCTCACCGTTGACATGGTTGACATGCTCAATAACATCAAAGCCCTCAAGTCCATGGATCGCTATGGATTGATGGTCTTGGGCCTGTCCGGATTGCTCAAGCGCATCAAGCGCAGTTTGATTGCCATCCAGCTTGCCAAGCAGGGCGTCACACAGGGAAGTGATGCACTCGTAGCCCTCATGACGGGTGTTGGCGCTTACGCGGCCTATACTTATCTTCACGCCAGTCTGCCGGAATTGATGGTGACCGGTATCGTATTTTTCCAGATTGTTTCAAATCTCACGAAGCTTCAGAAGCAATTGCAGGCCGCCGTCGTCATTGAAAGCTCCTATGTGCGCACAGCAGAACTCATCGCCCGGGCCGAAGCGCAAAAGGAAAGTCATAGCGGCACTGCAACACCCCATCTCGGTGCGGGTTGCAAATTTGAAGGCGTGAGTTTCGCCCATGGCAAGGTTCCCGTCATTTTAAACGCAACCTTTGATGTGCCGGCAAACAAAATCACGGTATTGCAAGGACCCTCCGGTTCCGGAAAAACAACGCTGATAGATTTGCTCATCGGTTTGAACACGGCGCAAAGCGGCAAAATTCTCATTGGAAAGCACCCCATTGAAAACATTGATGTCAAGGCTTGGCGCCAAAGCATTGGCTATGTGCCGCAGGAGCTCATGCTGTTTCACGATACTATCCATGAGAATATCGGCCTTTCAAACCCTGATATTTCCACCGAAGCGATCATGGCAGCCCTTGAACAGGCAGGCGCCAGGGAATTCATTGCTTCCCTGCCACACGGCATTGAAACCGATGTCGGCGAAATGGGTGGCAGGCTTTCAGGCGGCCAGCGCCAGCGCATTGCGCTCGCCCGCGCCCTTGTGACAAATCCCAAAATCCTCATCCTCGATGAAGTCACCAGCGCCCTGGATCCTGAAACGGAAGCCGAGATCGTCCGCAACATCGCATCGCTGCGCGGGCGCTATACGATTATTGCCATCACCCATAGGCCCGCTTGGACAAAAATTGCCGACAGGCTTTATACCATTTCGAAGGGCCATGTTTCCTCGCCGAAATCCCCTGCAAAGCCCAAGGGCGCAAAACGATGAATGTCAGCATCAGGCCTGTTCACTCAAACCAGGATAAAAAGCTGTTTCTCGACGTGCCATTCGCGCTTTATGGCGAAGGCTCGAACTGGGTGGCGCCGCTCTACTTTGAACGCTTCGAGCACCTCGATCCGAAAAAAAATCCCTATTTTCAGCACGCCAAAGCCCAGCTTTTTCTGGCAGAAGTGGACGGCAAGCCCGTTGGCCGCATTTCCGCTCAGGTCGACCGCCTGCACCTCGAGCGTTACCGTGATGCCACGGGGCAATTCGGCTTTCTCGAAGCGCCAAATGATCCGGAAGTTTTTGCTGCCCTGTTCGGCGCGGCGGAGGATTGGCTGAAGGCGCACGGCATGAAAGCCGCGCACGGTCCGTTCAGCTTTTCAATCAATGATGAAATGGGCCTGCTTGTCGATGGCTTTGACCATCCGCCCAATATGATGATGGGTCATGCCCTGCCCTATTATGCGGCGCGCGTTGAAGAAGCGGGATTCACCAAGGCCAAGGACGTCATTGCCTATTATTATGACGACAAGAACCCCCTGCCGAAATCGCTTTCCGTTGCCTATGACCGGGCCATGAGGTCACCCCATATTGAGGTCCGCCCCCTCGACAAGAAAAATCTTGCGCGCGACCTGGACATTATCCTGTCCATCCACAGTGATGCCTGGTCTGATAACTGGGGTTTCATTCCATTCACGCCGGAAGAAATAAAGGTCTTGGGTGATAATTTGAAATTTCTAGTGAACAAGGAATATATCGCCATTGCCAGCTACAAGGGCGTGCCTTCGGCCTTTTCCGTAACGTTACCAAACATCAACGAGTGGATTTCCGGGTTGGATGGCAAGTTGTTGCCGTTCGGCTGGGCAAAACTGGCATGGAACCTTTTTGCCCGCGCGCCCAATTCTGTCCGCATGCCCCTGATGGGCGTGCGCAAGGAATACCACGGGACATTGACCGGCTCCTCCCTGGCTCTTGCCGTCATTGAAACCGTGCGCCGCTATCACATTTCACGGGGCACCAACAGCGGCGAACTTTCCTGGATCCTGGAAGACAACCTCCCCATGCGGCACATGCTTGAGGCGATGGGAGCAAGGCCCTACAAGACCTATCGCATTTACGAAAAGGCGCTCTAGTGGCGAAAGCGTGGACCGCGATTGTCCTGGCTGCCGGGCGGGGCCCCAATGATCCCATGGCGAAAGCCTATGGCATAAGCCATAAATGCGCGCTCCCCGTGAATGGTGTGCCCATGCTGCGGCGGGTCGTTAACGCCCTGCAGGACTCGCAATCAATTGCCGCCATTGGCATCTCCATTGAACGCCCGGCTATTGTGCGTGAGGCCTTAGCCGAAAAAGAGTCTGGCGTTTCGGTCATACCCTCGGAAAACTCCGCCCCCTTGTCGGCCATTGTTGCCATCAAAAAAAATGCCACCTTTCCGGTGCTAATCACAACGGGAGACCATGCCTTGCTGACGCCGGAGATGGTCGATTATTTCTGCGAACATGCGCAGCTCCATGGCGCTGATTTTTCCGCCGGACTCGCCCGGGCAGAGGTGATCATGAAAGCCTATCCGCAATCCGTCCGCACCTTCTTCAGGTTTGGCAAGGATCGCGTTTCAGGCTGCAATCTCTTTGCCATAGCCAATGAAAATGGCCTGCGCATTCTGGAGAAATGGCAATATCTCGAACAGTCACGAAAAAAACCGTGGCGTCTGGTTGCGGCCTTCGGCCCCCTTGCACTCATCCGTTTTGCGGTGGGTGCCCTGTCTCTTGATGGTGCCTTTAGCGTTGTTTCAAAAAGACTTGGGGTGACCGCCAGACCAGTCCTCATGCCCTTTGCCGAAGCCGCCATTGATGTGGACAAGCCCTCAGACCTTGAATTGGCCGAGGCAATTCTAAAACTGCGAAATTAGACCCAACTGGCAACCAATTGCCGCGCCTGCTGCAAATCAATTGGAAAATCCACTTCGCACCATTGCAATCCGTTAATCGGAATGGTGCGGATTTCAATTCTTTTGGCAAGCGACCCGATGGCTGAGGGAAACCATTGCTTCAGGGCTTGCGGATCGCGCATGGTGCGTTCCAGCGTCTCAACATAGGCCCGGGAACCCTCGCCGCGGAAAACATAAAAGCCGATGGCCTCTGCATCCACTGTATCGACCGGCAGGGTCTTGCCGATTTCGGTGAGGCGGCCGCGGTCAAGAATGACCTTCATGTCATCGCTGTCGTAGGCCTGCTTGATATTGGTGGCGACACCCACCGGAATAACCGGAGCTGCCAGGAGCTTCTCGACCAGGTCGCTGCGAAAAACATTGTCGCCATTCACCTGGATGAAATCGCCCGTCATGGCTGCGCGCGCCATCCAGCAACTCGCCAGATTATCGGCAACCGCATAGAAGGGATTGAACACCGTGGAGATCCCAACACCCAGGCTTTGGCCGATTTTCGCCAAGGCCTCCTCCATGCGGTGTGCGCCATAGCCGGTGACCACGGTGAAATCCTTGATGCCCCGCGCCGCGAAGGCCTCAATCTGCCGTTCAATCAAGGTCTTGCCCCCGATATCAAGGAGGGCCTTGGGAACTTCCGTGGTCAGTGGCAAAAGCCGTTTGCCCTGGCCTGCTGCAAGAATAACTATACGCACAATGCTTGAATCCACGTCTAACAGAAGAGTAAGTACGGATTGCTCATTCGCACCCGATTCCCCAGAAGTCAACGGAAGCTAAGATTTGGCCCTAACGCTCGCTCATCTTTCTGATGTCCATTTAGGGCCTTTGCCCCCAGGCGCCGCATGGGAAAATTTTGCCCTGAAGCGCGTTGTCGGCACGCTGAACTGGAAATTGAAACGGCACAAACTGCATGATCCTGCCATTTCCAGCGCCCTTGTTGCCGACATCAAGGCCGCAGCTCCTGCTCATGTGGCCTTCACCGGCGACCTGATGAACGTATCGGCCTATGCCGAATTCCCCCGCGCCGCGCGCTGGCTGCAAAGCTTCGGCGATCCCGCCTGGATTTCCTATGTGCCGGGAAACCATGACGCCTACGTGCCCGTGCCTTGGCAACAAGGCTTGGCACATCTGACCCCGTACATGACCGGAGACATGGCCGCCACAGGTTCCCAATCCTTATTTCCTTACGTGCGCCTGCGCCGAAACCTGGCCATCATTGGGTTGAATTCCGGCGCCCCCCAATCCCTGATCAAGGCTGCCGGCTCCCTTGGCTCCAGACAGCTTGAGGTCTTGCCTGAACTTCTGCATGACTTGAAGGCCAGGGGCTATTACCGCGCCGTCATGATTCATCATCCACCCCTGCCGGGCCTCGCCCCGCCACGGAAAGCCCTCAGTGATGCCGCTTGCTTGCGCGACATATTGATAGGCGAAGGGGCAGAACTGGTGCTGCATGGGCACAATCACCGGCAGATGCTCAATGTTCTTGCAGGACGTGACGGCAATATCCCCATTATTGGCGTGCCGTCCGCCTCCATGAATGGCACAGGCCACATCGAGCCCGCCGCCTGGAACCTCTATGAAATCAGCCGGAATCAGGGCACATGGGTGACCGAGGTTTCGACCCGGGCGTGGGATCCCAAATCCCGCCGAATGGCGCCCCAAAACCAATTCACGCTTCCTTCCTGAGCCCGCTTCGGGGTAAGTTATGGACCATGAACGCCACGATGCAGAAATTTGGCTATCCCGGCAGCCTGGTGAAGGAACACCATCATTGGTGCGTGCTGCTGCGCCCGCAGCAAATAACGCTTGGCAGCCTGGTTCTTGCCGCAAAATCCGATGCCACCGCTTTTTCCGACCTGCCGCCAACGGCTTTCACCGAACTTTCCATCGTGGTCACCGAGATTGAGCAGAGCCTGCGGAGATTTAGCCCCTATGACAAAATCAATTACCTGATGCTGATGATGGTTGACCCGCACGTCCACATGCATGTGGTGCCGCGTTATGCCAAGCCACAGTTCTTTGACGCCACGGAATTTGCCGATGCCGGCTGGCCCGGCCCTCCCGACCTCAAATCCGCCCCCGCGCTGACTGACAAGCTCCGCAAAAACCTGTTATGGACCCTGCAGTTGCGGATGTCTGGAGAATCATAGGCCTGTGCTGACCATTATCGACCGGTATGTTCTCAGGCAGGTGGCAAAGCCGTTGGCAACAGCCATGGCAATCGGGCTGCTCATGCTGCTCGCCGAAAGGCTGGTGCGCCTGCTTGATACAACCCTCGGCAAGAAAAATTCCTTTGGCGTGGTCTTTGAACTCCTCGCCTATCTCGTGCCCCATTATTTGGGCACCGCCATTCCGGCCGCACTTTTCCTGGGTCTGCTCTTTGGTTTCAGCAAATTGTCAAAGGACAGTGAGATTGACGCTATGATGGCCACCGGAACGGGCCTGCACCGGCTGACCCGGCCCGTCATCATGCTGTCAATGGCGCTCGGGGCCCTCTCGCTTTTCATTGTTGGCTGGCTGCAGCCGCAAACCCGTTACGCCTATCGCTCGGTGCTTTTTGATGTCAAGAATGTGGAGGTTTTCTATCTCGCCGAGGAAGGGGTGTTCATGCAGGCGGGCACCCGCACCTTCATCCTGGATAAGTTGAACCGCTCCACCAACACCTTCGACCATGTTTTTCTTTTTGACTACCGGGGCCCCTCCGGAATGGAAACCCTCACCGCTTCGTCGGGGGTGCTTATTCCCCTTGACGGCCAGCGCCGCCCCGTTCTGCGACTTGATAACGGCCATCGGCTGAAACTTGACCGCTGGCCCACCTTGGACGGCAACGCCAAAATCCCGCAAGCCAGCATCGCCGAATTTGCAACCACCGATACGCCGCTTGGAAAAGTCTCCGACAGTATTTTCCGCCCGCGCGGCGAAGATGAGAGGGAACTCACCCTGCCTGAACTTTATACACAGCTCGACGCGCCGCCGAAAGGATCCACGCGCAATTCCATGGTAGCGGAACTGCACAAGCGCATTGTCAACGTGGTCACCTTCTTCATGTTGCCTTTGCTGGCGGTGCCCTTTGCAATTGGCCGCCAGCGCAGCCAGCGCGGCTATCGCTTCGGCATCGCGATGGTCATTGTCGTGGCCTTCCACGAAATCATTGAACAGGGAGCGGTGGCCACTCGGGTGAGCGGGCTTTCCCCCTGGCTGAGCATGTGGCTGGCTTTCGGGCTGATCACCGCCTTCGCGATTTGGCGTTTCTACACGACCTGTTTCACCTTGAAGCCTGATCGCATCGGAAGTGTCATTGACACGTTTGGTGCAGGCGTCAATCGCCTGTGGCTTCCGCTGGCACGGCGAATTGGCGTGGGAACACAGCCATGACGACCATTGGCTGGATGCTCACCCGCATGATCGTGATCCGCTTTCTCGGCATTCTGTTCGGGATCACCATTTTTGTGCTGACCCTCGAAATCATCTCCTACGCCAACGAAATTCTCGCCCTGGACAAGGGCAGCTCAAGCATCATGTTCAAATACATGTTGATGCGCGCACCTTCGACCCTGGCAACATTCCTGCCCATGAGCGTTTTGCTGGCCCTCCTTCTCACCCTCATGGAACTCAGCTACCGCAACGAGATTACCGCCATTTGGGCATCAGGCGCATCGCCGCGCCGCCTGATCATCATGCTGTTGCCGCTTGCCTTTGTGACCGGTGGCATCAACTTCCTCCTCAATGACCAGGCCATTCCGGCGGTTGCCCCGCAATTGAAGGAATGGGGCGTGGCCGACTATGGCGAGAAGAAACTGAAGCTAGGCGAGCGCGATCCCATATGGATGAGATCCGGCGACGACATCCTGCGGGCGGCCTCCTCAAACGCACAATCCACCGTGCTTGAGGATGTTATCATCTTTCGCCGCGAGCCCACCGGCATTTTGCGTGAACAGATTATTGCCAAGGAGGCAGAACTGCAGGGCGACCGCTGGAATCTCAAAAACGTAATCGTTTACTACCGCGAAAACCTGCCCGCCAGCCACCTTGACCGTTTGGTCTATTCCGGAGCCATGAAACCCGCCGCGGCGGGCGCGCGCTCCGGTGATCCGGAAGAAATGACCATTTCCGACCTCAATTATTTCATCGCCAATTCCGGCTTTGGAATCCGCCCCGTCTGGGTCTATGAGACCTGGTGGCAAAAACGCGTTTCCCTGTTCTTCGCAACCCTCGTGATGATCGCCATCTGCATTCCGATTGCCACCCGCTTTCGCCGCGGCGGCGGCCTTGGCCTGCTGTTTGCAACCGGCGTCGGACTTGGCTTTCTCTATTTCGTGGCCGATGGCCTGTCTCTCACCATGGGTGAATTGGGATTTGTAAGTCCCTGGATGGCGGCGTGGATGCCCATGCTGGCTTTTGGCGCCCTGGCGACAGCCCTCAGCCTTCGCATCGACAGAGTGTAGCATGCCGACAAAAGCAAGAGCCAAGCCCGCAAAAAAATCACCGGTCAAAAAGCTGCAGGGAAAACCCGTGCCGGAAGTGGCGACTAAGCCAAAGGCAGCGGAGCCAAAGGCAGCCATTCATTTCAATCCGGTCCTGTGCATCGTAAATGCCCAGGAACAGAAATTGTGGTCCCTGTCCCTGGCGGAACGGCTGAGAAAGCAATTCGCTATCGCCGGCCTTGCCCTGACCGTGAGAGAGGAAGAGGCAATCACCCACAACGGCCCCGTCATTCTGGTGCGCGGCGATGCGGTGATTGACCAGCCCCTCATTCCGGTCCTGCTCAAGCGGCCGAATTTCCTGTTGCTCGGCGATGCTGCAGAAAACCCGATGCCCATTGCCGCCAGCGTGCGTGGCAGCGACGTATCATTGGCCATCGAAGTCCTGCGGGGAACCAAGCCCTTTGCCGCGGCAAAACTGCTGGCGCGGGCCCCCGCGCAGCTGGACATGGAATTCTGGAAATCACTGCGCAAGCGTGAAACGCCCTATGCCATGGTTGTCACGGCCGAAAACCGGAGCGCTGTTGAATGGCGCATGTTCATGGGCACCTACAAGGGCGCCACGGATGTCATCACCAAACACCTGTGGCCCGTTCCCGCATTCCATGCCACACGTTTTCTGGCCCCACGTGGTGTAACACCCAACATGGTGACGGCGATCGCTGCCCTCATGACAGTCCTGGCATTCTGGTTTTTCCTGAATGGCCAATTCATTCCAGGCCTTCTCGCCGCCTGGACCATGACTTTTCTTGACACCGTGGATGGCAAGCTTGCCCGCACCACATTGACGTCAAGCAAATGGGGCGACTATTTCGATCACGGCATTGATCTCATCCATCCGCCCTTCTGGTATGTCGCCTGGGGCTATGGCCTGCGGGCCACCGGAACCCAATGGAGCAATGAAGTCTTCTGGAGCCTGATGGCGGCCATTCTTGGCGGCTACATACTGCAGCGCGCCATTGAAGGCATTGCCATCAAATGGCTGGGCCTCGAGATTCACATCTGGCGTTCCATCGATACCTTCTTCCGCCAGATCACGGCACGGCGAAACCCCAACCTCATTTTGCTGACGCTCTTCACCGCCATTGCAAAACCTGATTGGGGCCTGCTGGCGGTTGCGGCCTGGACGGTGATTTGCGTCGGCCTTCACGTGCTGCAATTACTCCAGGCCTTTGCCGCAAAACGCAGCAGCGGCCCGCTCACCTCATGGATGACCAGGCCGTGAAGCGCGCTGGCCTCTTGATCAATCCCAGTTCCGGAAAATCCAGCGGCAAGGGCCTGAGCCTGGTTGACATGCTGAAAAACAACGCCGCGGTTTCAATCCGCGTGCTCGAGAGGTTTGAACAACTGACAGGCTTTATCGATGAGTTCGCCAGCGACGGCGTAACCGACCTGTTCATCAGCTCCGGCGATGGCACCATTCACGCCGTTCAAACGGACCTGGCGGAGCGCAGGCCATTCAAGGTGATTCCGCGCCTCAGTCTTTTGCCCCATGGCACCACCAACATGACTGCCGCCGACCTTGGCTTTCCCCATAAGGGGCTGCGGGCGCAGGCCGATTACATCATGGGGCTCGAAGCAAAACAGGTGCGCGAGCGCCCCACCCTGCGGGTCGTCAATCCCCGCGATGGAAGGCCGCGGCACGGCATGTTTTTGGGAACCGGGGCAGCCTCCGAAGCAACGCTGTTTTGCCAGCGTGTTTTCAACGCCAAGGGGGTTAAGGGAAACTGGGCCACGTTCGCCACCTTGGCCAGTGCCGCCGGACGCACCATGTTCACCAGGCCCAATCCCCATGATGTAACCCGCTTTGACCGACCCTTTCCCATTCAGGTGACCAGTGATGGCCGGGAATTCAGCAGCGGAACCCAGCTTCTGGCATTCTCCACCACCCTGGAGAAACTCATTCTCGGGGCGCGGCCTTTCTGGGGCCCGAAACTTGGCCCCATCCGAACTTCGGTTTTCCCCTATCCCGTGCCCAGCATTTCCCGCTGGCTCCTGCCCATCATGTATGCCGGCGAAAACCGGAAAATGCCCGAAGGGGCCATAAGTTTTTCCAGCGCCAGGCTGGAAATCACCTGCCCGATCAGCTTTGTGATTGACGGTGAATTCTTTGATGCTCCGGAAAACGAGCCTTTGAAGGTGGAAACCGGCACGGTTTTCACCTATCTCTGCGGCTGATGACCACGCCAGAAAACGTAAAGGAGTTCTGCAAGGCCTCACTAGCCCGCGATGTGGCGCCGGAACTTCGCGGCATGACGGATGCCTTGCGCCAGAGACACCCAGGGGCCGTGGCCATCCTTGCCTATGGGTCATGCCTGCGCGGTGTTGCGGCAGCGGACACGCTGATGGACTTTTACGTCCTCACGGAAAATTTTTCCGGCGTCAGCCAAAACATCGTCAGCCGCATCGCCTGCTGTATCGTTCCACCCAACGTCTATTACGCCGAGACGGAGTTTGCCGGTCAGCACCTGCGCGCCAAATATGCGCTTCTTCCCTTGCGGCTCTTTGCCAAATGGATGGCGCGGGAAACCACCAACCCCTATTTCTGGGCTCGCTTCGCGCAACCCTCGGCCCTCGTCTATGCGCGGGATGACAAGATTAAAGACGACGTCGTCGCCAGCATCTCCGCGGCGTTGCGAACTGGTTTTGCCAATGCGAAAGGCGTGACGACCGAAACCGATGCGCTGGCTATCTGGACGGCGGGCTTCAACGCAACTTACCAATCCGAATTGCGCTCCGAGAAAGCCAATCGTGCCGCCACTATTGTTTCCTCAGCGCCCGACTATTACAGGGAAGCCGCGAAGCTTCTGGCTTCGGAAACGCCAATCCATGCCAACCAAACGCTGCGCCGCTTGACCGGAAAAGGCTGGTCAGTGCTGCGCTTGATCAAGGCCGCCTTCACCTTTCAAGGCGGAGCCGATTACATCGTCTGGAAAATCGAGCGGCACTCCGGAGAAAAAATCATTCTCACCGACTGGCAAAGAAGGCACCCCATCTTTGCAGGCTTGATGCTGCTTCCCACGATGCTGCGTAAGGGCGCAATCCGCTAAAGCCTGATCATTTCTAATTTTCCTCGCCCCTTTGGGGAGAGGAAGGGGCCCAACACGCAAGTGTTGGGAAGGTGAGGGGGAACAGGTGCCGCAATTTAATCACCTGCTCCCCCTCATCCTCCCAAGCTGCGCTTGGGCCCCGCCTTCTCCCCGCCGGGGAGAAGGAAAACAGAGGAATTTCGGTTCAATCAAGGTTGATTACGCTCTAAGCCGCCGCCCGGCTTGCCACCACTTTGCCAAACAGCGCGATGATCTTGTCGATGTCGTCAAAACTGTGGGCCGCCGATACGGAACAGCGGAGCAGGCACAGCTTGTTCGGCGTGCCCGGCGGCAGCGCGATGTTCACATAGACGCCTGCTTCCAGCAGGGCATTCCACATGGCGATGGTGGAAACCTCATCGGCACATTTCACCGCAATCACCGGGCTCACCATGTCACAGCCCATATCAAGGCCAAGGCCTTTGAAGCCGGCAAAGAGCCGGGCCGAATTGGCCCGTAGGCGGTCGCGGCGTTCCGGTTCGGCCGCCAGCTTCTTGATCGCGGCAATCGATGTCGCAACCGAAGCAGGCGACGACGAGGCCGTGAACATGTAGGGCCGCATGGCATAGCGCAGCGTTTCAAACAGCGGATGGTTTCCCGCCCCGAAGCCGCCGATAGCGCCAACGCTCTTCGAGAAGGTGCCAACGATGAAATCAATATCATCTTCAAGACCGGCCTCATCGGCAAGGCCGCGGCCATGCGGTCCGAGAACGCCGAAGGAATGAGCCTCATCGGCGAGAAGCTGAAAACCATGCTTCTTTTTGACCGCAACGAAATCAGCCAGCGGCGCCCGGTCGCCCAGCATCGAATAGATGCCTTCGACAACCACAAGCCGTCCGCCCTCCTCGCCTTCCGAGCGCGTCAGCCGCTTGTCCAAATCGGTTGCATCATTGTGACGGAAGCGCACCAGCTTGGCGCCTGAAAGGGTGCAGCCGTCATAGATGGAGGAATGCGAATCCGCATCCAGGAAAATCGTATCCTTTGGTCCTGCAAGGCCGGACATCATGCCAAGGTTGGCCTGGTAGCCCGTGGTGAAGACAATGCAATGCTTGCGCTTCAGGAACTTGGCAAGCTCCGCCTCAAGTTCCTTGTGCAGGGCATAGCTGCCGTTGGCAATGCGCGAGCCTGTCGTGCCCGTGCCGAACTCCGCCATGGCATCCTGGCCCGCCTTGACGCAATCCGGATCAAACGTAATGCCCATGTAGTTGTTCGTGCCGGCAAGGATCGTCTCCCGCCCTTTGATCATGGCGCGCGTCGGCGACAGGATCTTGTCATTGGTGAGGCCTACCGCATTCACCCCCATGGTCATCATGCGGGCGTGGCGGTCGGCAATGGTTTTGTGCTTGTCCAGCAAGTCAATCATGGGCATCAGGCCTTCTTTACACGGGCATCAACAACAGCGGCGAGATCGCCGATGCTGTGCGTTTCCGACACGACATTCAGCGGGATTTCGATGTCAAAATGATCTTCAACTTCCATGACAAAATCCATCACCGCAACCGAATCGATATTGAGGTCCGCCGAGATTTCCGTATCCGGCGTAAGCACCTTGCCGGTGGAATTGAAGGGTTCCAGCAGTTTGCAGATCTGGTCGATGGTTTCCGGTGAGGCAGTCATGATCTCTCTTACATTACAATTTTGCGGGTGCCGAACCGCTCCGGCAGCCACTGTGCCTTGCGGTACCAGTCCACGGTTGACTTGAAGCCTTGCGCGAAACCGACCGGCTCCTTCAAAGGCCAGCCTTCGCCGCGCGCGACCCAATCGCTGAAATAGAGCTGCTGGATCTTGTCGGGAGACACAAAAGGCAACTTGCCCCTCAGTTTCGCAAAGGCTTCGGCACCAACGCCAACAGCCATCGCAACAGACTTGGGCAGAAAAATGGGTGTTATGCTCTTTTGTTCTGTGGCAGAGGCAATTTGAGCCAGGTCTTTCCAGCAATAGCCCTGCCGCTGCCCGTCATCCAATTCAACTGTTCCGGTTCTGCTGGCTTCGGCCGCCTCCACGATGATGCGGGCCAAATCATCCACATAGATGAGCGAAAAGCGTGACGTACTGGTGCCTGGAATGACAGCAAATGACTGCGTGAGCGACCGCAGCAGCGGCAGGGTTCCTTTGTCACCCGGCCCATACACGGCAGGTGGTCTCAGAACGAGGACCGACATTTGAGTTTTGAATTTTTCCACCGCAACTTCACCGGCGCGTTTGCTGGCTCCGTACATGGAAAGCCCGGCTTCCCGTGCCGCAAGCGAGGAAATATAAACGAAACGCTTGACGCCGTTGCGCGCCGCCGCTTCAGCAACAGCCAGCGAACCCAGTTCATTGGCCGCAAAAAAATCATTGCGGCTGAGCGCCCCGATAACACCCGCGATATGAATGACCGCATCGGCACCCTTCGTGAGAGCATCAAGGGCGGCACTGTTCTGCAAATCGCCCTGAACCCGCCGCACGTTTGAATTCATCTCCGCCCGTGCCGGATCGCGCAGCAGGGCCGACACCTGGCAGGATTTGGCCATGAGGGCGGAAACCACAGCGCGGCCAACAAATCCCGTGGCTCCAGTGAGGGCAATTTTCAAGGGCATGACAGGCTTCGTCTACGTTTACTGGGCAGCGGCCAGAAATTCAACCGCTTCGGGTGCCCGTTGGGTAATTTCGAGCAATTCACCGGTTACATATTTCTGCTTGGCGCCGGCCCGTGAAAGCTTTCCCGACGAGGTGAACGGCAAACTTTTTGGCGGCACCAGAACAATGGCGCATTCTACGCCCGCACTGTGATGCACCACGGCCGATACCTCGCGCCGCAGCTTTTCAATCCCGGCCTCGGTGGTGACCCGGCACTGCACCAGCACCACCACGTCATCATCGCCATCGTCGCCTTCAACCGCAAACGCCGCCACATCACCGGACTTGAGGGGCTCAACCTGCTCGGCTGCCCATTCAATATCCTGCGGCCAGATGTTGCGGCCGTTGTGCAGGATCAAATCCTTGGCGCGGCCGGTGATGACGATTTCGCCATCCAGCATATAGCCCATGTCGCCCGTGGCCAAAAATCCATCGGCGGCAATCACCGCGTCGGTGGCCTGCGCATTGTGATAGTAACCCGACATCAGGCTTGGCCCTTTCACGAAGATATGGCCAATCTCGCGGTCCCTGAGCACCGAACCCATCTCATCGCGGACCACCATTTCATGGCCCGGCAGCGGTTTTCCGCAGACAACAAAGCTGCGCACCGCATCCATGTCCTGTGTTTCCAATGCGGGAACCGCACGTCCTGAAAGCTTGAAGGCGAACTTGTCAATCGTATCGATGCGAATAGGCTGTGAAACGTCGCTGAACGAAACAGCTAGTGTTGATTCCGCCATGCCATAGCTCGGCATGAAGGCATTCTGGTCAAAGCCCGAAATCGAAAGCGTGTCGCTGAATTGCTTGAGCACGTCGGCGCGCACCATGTCGCCGCCGATGCCGGCCGCGCGCCAGTTGCTGAGGTCAAGGGTTGGCGCTTCGCCATTGATGCGCCGCGCCGCAAGATCGTAACCAAAACTCGGCGAAAAGGAAACCGTTGAGCGGTTTTCCGACATCAGCCGCAGCCACAACGCAGGCCTCCGGGCAAATGACGGTGTTGAGATATAATCGACGGACACCTGCCCCATCATCGGCGCAAGGCAAAATCCAACCAGTCCCATGTCGTGATAAAGCGGCAGCCATGAAAACGCCCGGTCGCTCTTGGTGACGCGCAAGCCGTCCCGCAGAATGCCTTGGGTGTTTGCTATGATGGCTTTTTGCGTGATCAAAACGCCCTTGGGCTCTGAGGTGGAACCGGAGGAATATTGAATATAGGCAACATCATCGGGGCCAAAGGCTTCAAGCATTATGAGCGACTCCGGCAACGCCTGAAGCGCCTCATGGGTCAAAACTGTTTCAACCCCGGCACCCGCAGCGCCAGCCCGGATATGCCCTTCAAGATCAGACGAGGTGACAACGGCGCAAGCGGCGGCAGCGCGCAGCATGCCGGTGACCCGTTCAACATAGGCCTCCCGCCCCCCGATATACATGGTGTAGGGCATCGGGCATGGAACCAGCCCCGCATACTGGCAGCCGAAAAACACGGCCATGAATTCCGGCCCGGTTTCAGCAATGACCGCAACCCGGTCGCCCCGCTTCAGGCCAGCCGACACCAGTTTCCGCGCCGTGGCCAAAGCCCGGCTGCGCAGGTCCGTGAAGGTTAGCACATGGCTCAATAGACCCTTGGGCGAATAGAAATTGAATCCGGTCAGCCCGCGCGCCGCATAATCCAGGCCTTCGGCAATTGTTTTGAATCCAGCGAGCTTCTGCTCCAGATCACGGTTTGAACGCGGGGTTCTGGCCAACTCGGCCACGACCGCTTCAACGTCCTGTTTTGCTGCCTTCGCAGTCATTTACGCGTACCTCTGGAAGTTTTTGTTGCATCTACTAATCTCGGCGAATCGAACCGAATCCGCTTTGGCCCCTGTCATTAGGTAACAAGGCCAGGCAGCGAGGTGAAATCAAATGGTGTTTCAGATTGTAACGGTGGGATGAAAGCCTAAAACTTGAGCTTTCCCAATGAGATAGCAGCAACTATCAGGGCGAGTATGCCCAGGATAAGGCCATTGATCCAGGCGTAAACCACGGCCCCGGTGGTATACCGTGCCGCAGGCTGGGAAACCGGTGCCGCCCGTACAATTTGCCGCTCCCGGGCAATCATCCGGTGCGCCAGGTAGGATTTGAGATACGTCTTCATCTCTGCCCGGTCAGCGGTTTCAAAGAGCGCCTCGCGGCCCCCTTGGTTGTCCTGCTGCAGGCGGTAAGTCCGGTAATCCGGCTCCATCTCAACAAAGGATATCAGATCAATCCACAATCTGGGCGGCTCGCCGGGCACAAGGGCGAGATCAAAGACCTGTGCCGCTTCCGGCGTTGCCGCGATGACGGGGATCAATTCGTCCTTTAACACCTGGAGCCGGAGCGATTTGGAATCCTTGATTCCGAGAACCGCCTCAAAATGGGCCGCTTCCGCCAGGCGGGCCTTGCGCAAGGCACCACTGAGATCGTCATGCTCGGCCACTATTCTGGCTCCCCAAACTTACAAACTGTATCAAAACGGGACAGTACCGTGAGGGACAATCCAGTTTCAAGATGAGTTGCAGAAAGAGTGCCAGTCGAAAGGTCTTGAGCGTAATCAACTTTATATGCACCGATAGCCGCTACTTTTCCTCGCCCCTTGGGGGAGAAGGAAAACCAATGGATCTTGGATTTAACCAAGATTGATCACGCCCTACACGCCGCAGGACGCCGGAAGCTTGGCCAGCCCAAACCACAGCTCAAAGGTATTGGCCCGCGACTTGGCCGCACTGCCTTCAATGTCTGAAAGATCCTTCAGGACCACGGGCAAGCCAACATCGTTGAATATCTTTACCAGGCTATTGCCACGCTCCACGTCCGAGGAACGGAAAACCCGAAGCTCGTGGCCCTCGCCATTCCACGTGGCCCTCGAGAAACCGGGAACAACAATATTGGTGCGGTCCGTATCCCTAACCTTGGCCATCAGTACACTCATGCAGGCCCGCTGCTTGTCGTTCATCGCATAAACGAATATGCGGCTCGGCATCCGCTCCAGCGCCTGGCGAAAGGTGTCGGCTACTTTCGCGTTCTCAACCGAGGCCTTGAGAAGCGCCTGCTCCATCAACGGCAGCAGCTCCTTGTCGGCCGATGAATTTGCATAGGACAATTGCGCCGCCACAAATTCCACCGGCACCTTGTCGTTCTTCAGCAGATACTCAAACATCGCCACGCCGTATTTGCGCCGTTCCGGATTCTGGTCGCTGACCAGGTCAATCATGGTTTTGAGGTCATTCAGGTTTTGCTGCCAGCGCGTGTAATACAGCCCGGTGCCCGCCACCGAGACGGGGATCATTACGGTTGCCAGCAACTGCACCGCCATTTCCCGCCAGGGCCTCACAGTTGTGGTCATTAAATGTCCCCCATCAATCTTCTTCCACATTCACCGGGTGAGCGGCTGCCACATGACGATGCAGCACAAAACTGGTAACAACAGGCATGAGCAGCACCAGGCCAATGTAGCGGGCCACTTGGTGGGCAGCTACGTAAGCCGGATCGAGATTGAGCGCAAACGCCATGATGGTCATGGCTTCCAGGCCGCCGGGCGCGAAGGCAAGCAGCGTGAGGGCAAAGGGCAGGCCCGCAACAAAGCTGGTGAACAGGGCTCCCGCCACGGCAATGATCATGGCGATGGCAAAACCCGCAAACCCGTCGCCAAGCACCGTGCGCAGTTCCGGCAGGGAAATGCCCGTGAAGCGCAGGCCAATCATCACCCCGAGAATGACGTTGGCCGGGATCAGGATGGAATCGGGCGCCCCGCCATGAATGACGCCACCGAGGCCCAGGGCGGCACTGGCAAGTGCCGACCCCAAAATGAGGCCTGCGGGAACCCTGAGGCGTTCAAACAGCAGACCCGCAATAGCCGCGGCCAAGACAAGGACTATAATTTCAAAAACACTGGCCGCCACCGGCGTTGCCGCCACCACATCCGTGGCAGGCGAGATGAACACAATCACCACGGGCAAGGCGGCAATCAGAAAGAACAGGCGCACGCATTGGGAAATGGTAACCCGGCGCATGTCCGCACCTGAACTGCTCGCAAGCAAAATGACCATGGAAAGCGCCCCCGGAAGACTCGCGAAATAGGCTGTAGCGGCGTTCCATTTTCGCAGGCGCCCATAATACAGCATGCAGGCCCAGACTATGATCACCACGGTAACGCTCATGCATGCAATGCGGAGCGGCCATTGCGCCGCCCGGTAGAGCGTATCGGAATTGACGGCAGTTCCGGTCTGGATGCCCAGCAGGATAAAGGCAAGCGTCCGCAGCCAATCCGGAAGCTCAAGATTCTGGTTGGAATAGACGGCGAAGATCGTGGCGATCAGGCTTCCCGCCAGCCAGGGAGCAGGAACCCCGATCACAAATGCAACCACACCGCCAATTGCGCCAACCGCAAGGGCCCGGACAACGCTGATCATGAGATGATGCCTGCCCAAATTTCGGATTCCCAATCAAGGGCTTCCGTTAAAAACCTCAGACTTAACTCGAGCGGCAAGATTATTTTACTTTCAAGAGACGGTCTGGATGATAGGGCGCAATCAGCGGATCGCGCTGGCCTTCCAGAAGTTCAGCAGTTGCGAATAGCCCCACGGCGGGAGCCAGCGTAATGCCCGAATGCATGACCGTGATGTAAAGTCCCTCGCGGCTTTGCGGACGGCCAATCATCGGAAAACCATCTCCCGGCGTTGGCCTGAAGCCCAAGGTATGAAAATCCATTTCCACATGTTCCGCCCCAATAACCATCTCCTGCACCTTCTTGTAGAGCGCAGCAGCCGCGCCGCGCGGATCGTCTGCGGGATCGCTGCCGGAAAAATCGGCCCCAGCCACAAGCCTCCCTTCGGAAGTTTGCCGTACATGTAGCTCGGGCGTCATCAGAAGCGTGTGCAGAACTTCGCCCATCGGTTTCGAATGAACCAGCAACCCGGCCGGAGCGCCAATATCGTAGGAAAGCCCGATGCTCTTTAGCAAAGTGGCGGCACCTGCGCCGGCGGCGATCACCACCTCATCCGCATGCAGCACGCCTTCATTTATGCAAACGCCGGTAACGCGGCCATTCTTTTCCTCAAGCCATTTCGCATGGGAATTTCCCAGGATTTTGACGCCCATGGCCTCCGCATCAGCCAAGAAAGCCTGGGCCGCAGCTAAGGGTTCCACCTTGCCTTCATTTATTGCGTACAAGGCATAATCCGGCGGCTTCTTGATATTGGGCTCGATACGCAAGGCTTCTTCCTGGCCAACTCCCCGAATGGCATAACCCCACGAACTATGCTCAGCGGCAAAGGCTCTCAGTTGATCAGGCGGCAAGTCCCAGAGCAATCCGCCACACCAATCGACTTCCATCCCTGGCACGTCACTGTCTATGCGACGCCAATCCTCCAACATGGAGCGTTCACGCAACCGGAAATAAACTTCCGGATTGCCCCAGCTGGCGTTGATCCAGGCCCAGGAATTGCGTGTGGCAACGCCCCCGGGCTCACCCGCTTCAATCACCGTGACCTCAGCCCCGGCCTTGGCCAAATGCCAGGCAATTGAGGCCCCGATGATGCCTGCTCCGACGACTATGATCCGTTTTGCCAAGACTATTCCTTTCGCGCCGGAACGTCCGCCGCAATGCGCTTGATCACGGCGGCCTGCCGCACCAGTTCACGATCCGACATTGTTGCGTAGCACGGCACCACGATCAGGTCGCGCATCGCCGCGGCCGCTGTTTTGGGGTCAAGCCCCGGCCGGTCCTCGGGTGCTACAATGTGCTGCGAGCGCGGCAGATCAGCCGCGTCAAATCCTTCCCGCCGCAGCGCTTCAATGAACTTGCGTGGCTCGCTCACTAAAAGGGGAAAAACCCAGTAGTCATGATGCGCATTGGCCTGCGCTGGCTGCACGACTGAGGATCCGATCAGCCCGCTCAGCCGCTCGCCTTTGCGCTGACGCGCTGAAACCTGCTCCATGTCAAATCGCGCCAGCCTGCGGTTCATCAGATGCAGCATCGTCGCCGATGGCTGGAACCGCATGTTCTTGGCTGTTTTGAGTGGCGCCACGTCACGCACCCGGTCAGCAAGCTTGTCCTCGTAGTCCTCGCCCCGGGCATTGTAGAAGCGGTAGATGGCGGCCAGTATCGGCCGCGCTGTGACAAGCTTGAGCCCCATGAACTGCAGGATGCGTTTGCGGTGCTTCGCCTCCGGCTGCACCGGATAGCGCGACTGAATACCCCGCATGCGATCACGAAGCTGTGGATCCTTGACGCGGATCAGCGCCCCCCCGAGTGCGGTGGCGGTCTTGATCGGGCCAAAGGAAAACATGTTGAGGTCCGCCGCGGCCGAGCCGGGGTAATTCCGGCCATTGAAAGCCTGGGCGCAATCCTCCACGGTGACAAGCCCGCGGGATTTCGCCAATGCGAATATCGGATCGAGATCGAGTCTGGTGCCAAAGAGGTGAGCCGCCACGAACACCCGCGAACGTGGCGTGATCACCGCCTTCAAACGTTTAACGCTTGGCCCCATGTGGGCCAGATCAAGATCCACCGGAACCGGAACGAGCCCGGCTTCCTTCACGACCTTCACCATGCCCCTGACGTTAAGCGCCGAGAATATGACTTCATCTCCCGGCTTCAGGTCGAGGGCCTGCAACAGAAGGTCAAATCCGGAGCGTACCGAATAGGCTGCAATGGTATCGCCGGAATCGGAGAAATACCCCTCTGCCCGCCGGATTTCGCCTGGCCGTTCGGCCGCCGTAAAGCTCGCCGCCAGCCCCGACAGCAGGTCGCTCCAATCTATTTTCAACTGCGTCCGGACCCACATGGGAGAAATCCTTATTTCCGACTGAGTTAGCTGCAAAAACCGCCCTTGACCAGTCATAGCAGGCATGGTTTTTCCAGCCCCGTTGAGATCAGCAGGGCCTTCGTATATAGGCATATCCATGACAGATACCGCCAACCCCACTTCCAGTACCTGGCAGAAGCGTTTCAAGAAGGCGCGGCGCAAGCGCGTCAAGAATTTCGGCAAGAAATTGATTCGTCGGCTGGCGAATTTCCTGGGCCGCCAGTCATTGGTGGGCGATGCGCCGGTACTGGACTCAAGGCAATTCACCTTCCTGAAAACTTTCACCGATGATTGGCAGGCAATCAAGTCCGAGGTGACGGAAATTCTGAAACACCGGGAAGCAATTCCCCTCTTCCAGGACGTCTCCGTCGATCAGATGAAGATTTCCAAGGGCAACAACTGGCGCACTTTCATCCTGTTCGGTTTCGGCGAGAAGCTGGAGAAGAACTGCAAGCAGGCCCCGGTTACCACACGCCTCTTGGAAGCCGTGCCCAATCTGCAAACCGCATGGTTCTCAATTCTGGGCCCCGGCTATCACATCCCGGCCCATCGCGGCGTCAGCAAGGGAATCCTCCGCGCCCACCTCGGACTGATCATCCCCAAGCAGGCCGAGAAATGCCGCATGCGGGTTGGTGACACCATCAATGTCTGGCGTCCCGGCGAAATCTTTGTGTTCGACGATACCTACGAGCACGAGGTCTGGAATGATACCAAGGAAGAGCGCGTCATTCTGCTCTTTGATTTCGACCGGCCCATGCGGTTCTGGGGGCGCCTGGTCAACAGCACTTTCGTGCGCTTGCTCAAGCTCACGGCCTATTACCAGGAGCCGAAAAAGAACATGGCCACCTTCGAAGAGCGCTTCGAGGCCGCCACCCGCCGGGCCAACGAGAACCTCGAAAAGCTCTCCGACGACGACTAGTGCGTGCCCTGTTTCCTTCGCCCCATCGGGGAGAAGGCGGGGCCCAAGCGGAGCTTGGGAGGATGAGGGGGAACAGGTGATTCATTTGCAAGACGTGCTCCCCCTCACCTTCCCAACACTTGCGTGTTGGGCCCCTTCCTCTCCCCTAAGGGGCGAGGAAAAGCTGAGATCACTGGGCAAACAATTATGGTCGGACCGTAGGTCAGTTCCATCTAAAGTGACCGTGATCTAGATCTTCACGTTCTCCGCCCCCTTGAGGTCCAGCATCTTGCGGGCTTCCGTGGGCGTTGCCGTTTCGATGGAAAGCTCATCAAGGATGCGGCGCATCTTGGCCACCAGCTCGGCGTTTGATTTGGCCAGCTTTCCCTTGCCGATATAAAGGTTGTCTTCAAGTCCCACCCGGACGTTGGCCCCCATGGTGGCGGCCATTGTGCAGAGCGGGAACTGAAAACGCCCCGCCGCCAGGACGGACCAGTGATACTGGTCGCCGAACAGCCGCTCGGCGGTTTCACGCATGAACATGACATTTTGCGGGTCCGGGCCAATGCCGCCGAGAATGCCGAAAATGGTTTGCACAAACAGCGGCGGCTTCACCAGCTTGCGGTCAAGGAAATGCGCCAGCGTATAGAGATGGCCCACATCATAGCATTCAAATTCAAAGCGCGTGCCGTGGCCTTCGCCAAGGCGTTGAAGAATTTTCTCGATGTCGCCGAACGTATTGCGGAAAATGAAATCCTTCGAGCCTTCGAGATGCTTGCGCTCCCACTCATGCTTCAAGTCGCCATAACGCGCCAGCATGGGATAGAGCCCAAAATTCATCGAGCCCATGTTGAGTGAGGTCATTTCCGGCGAGAACCGTTCCGCCGCCGCAAGGCGCTCATCGATGGTCATGCCCTGCCCGCCGCCCGTGGTGATGTTGATCACTGCATCGGTCGCCTGTTTGATGCGCGGCAGGAATTCATTGTAGACATCGGGCGAGGCGGCCGGCCGGCCGTCCTGCGGGTCGCGCGCATGGAGATGCAGGATCGAAGCCCCTGCCGCCGCCGCTTCCACCGCCTGGGTTGCGATGTCATTGGCCGTCACCGGCAGATGCGGCGACATGGAGGGCGTATGGATGGACCCCGTGATGGCACAGGTGATGATGACTTTCGATTTCGCGCGCATAAAGCCTCCACTTTCCGGCCCTCACACTAGCCAAGCTGCCCGCAGGCTGCCATCACATTCTTGGACATGGCTGGAATGTGGAAACTCAAGCCGAAATGGCCTTTACCAAGGTCCGGTTCTGGCGCCGGATATTGGCGCGAAGTTCCCGCATCGCCATGTCCTCGCGCTTGATGAACTCGATAAACATCATGTTCATGCTGTTGAAGATCATCTCGCCCACGCCACGCCCGTCAATGTCCCTCCGCACCAACCCAAGCTCCTGCAGCTTGGCAATGAGGGCACAGGTTTGGTCCGCCAAATCCCGGTCAAGCGCCGTATAGGTTTTGCCAAACGGGCTGTCCGGCTGCTGGGTGGAAGTCGCCATGGCCTGGCGCCACATTTCCTTGCTCAAATAAACCAGCGAATGCTCGATATAGCTGGCAAGCAGCGCATCAATGGCCCTTTCCACATTCCTCGGCGGCTTCTGAATTATCTTCTGGCCGGCGGCCAGAACTTCGTGGACTTCCAGCGAAACAATGGCCACCAGAATGTCGCCCTTGTTGCGGTAGTAATTGTAGATGGTGCCGACCGAAACCTCCGCCCTGGCGGCAATCTCCTCGATCCGGGCGCCCTCATAGCCCTCCTTGCGAAACAGGTCGGAGGCGGCCTCGACGATCCGTGAATTCCGGTCAATCCTGTTTTTTGCCCTGAGGCCCGCCATGGCGTGAACCGCCTTTCCACAATTTGAATTGACTCAAATTTAGAATTGGCTCATTTTTTTGGCAAGCAACAAAAATTCCGGAGGAGTCACCATGTTCAATTCATTTATGCCGTCCCTGAAGCGCAGTGCCTGTGCCGCCGCGATTGCCGGCATCGCGGTCATTTCGCCCGCCGCCGCTGCCGATCTCAACGCCTTGATCTGGTGCGATCACGCCGACCCCGCCCTGCTCAAGCCCTTCGAGGATGCCAATGGCATCAAGGTCAACGTCAAGGAGTTTGAAGGCACCGGCGCCGGCTTTGCCATTGTCGACCAGTCCCAGCCCGGCGATTGGGATGTCATGGTGATCGATTCCATCGACATTCCGCGCGGTGTTGAAAAGGGCCTGTTCGAGCCCCTGCCTGAAGACAAGCTGCCATTGGCCGATCTCTATGCCGAAGTCACCATGGATGGTTCCACCAAGGTGGACGGCAAGCGCTACGGCATCACCGAGAAATTCGGCTACAACACCATAGGCTTCAACAACAGCAAGGTTGACCCCGCCGACATGCAATCGATGAGCGCCCTGCTCGATGCAAAATACAAGGGCCGCATCGCCATCTATGATTATTACCTGCCGGTCATCGGCATGGCCGCCCTCTCCATCGGCAAGAAAACCACCGAACTCACCGAGGCTGACCTTCCGGCGATCAAGGAAGTCTTGCTCAAGATGAAGGCCAACGCCAAGCTGGTGGGCGAAGTCACCGCGAGCCAGACCGCCCTTGCAACCGGCGAAGTGGATATTCTGGTGGGCGGCGGCGAATGGGTAACGGCGGGCCTTGCCAAGGAAAATCCGGCCCTGGATTTTTCCGTGCCCAAGGAAGGCGCAATCCTCTGGTCGCAGTCGCTCGCCATGTTTTCCGCCAGCAAGAACAAGGACATGGCCCTCAAGTTCATTCAGTACGTGATGAGCCCGGAAGGCCAGGCGCGGCTTGCCACCTCATCCTGCTATTGGGGCATGCCCGCCAGCAAGGTGGCAGCCCTTGATGACGCGCAAAAGAAAATCCTGCGCTTTGACGAACAGCCGGAATTCCTCAAGCGCTCGCAGCCCTACCCAGCGCCTAGTGCCGATCTCGACAAGAAGATGCAAGACCTCTGGACGGAGATGCTGCAATCACAATAAAGAGAGTTTGTGAACGAGCTCTCGAAGATTGACCGTGCCTTGCCATGGATGCTGGTAACCCCAGCCCTCCTCTGGACGCTGCTTTTTTTCGTGGTCCCCTTCGTGGCCATGGCCCTGCTGAGTTTGAACTTTCAGGGCGAAGGCGGCATGACGGTTTCGAACTACAGCCAGTTCTTCACCAACCCCAGCTACTACCGCGCCATGATCAACTCGCTGGAGGTGACGGGCTTGGTCACGGTCATCTCCGTGCTGCTCGCCTATCCCTTTGCCTGGATTCTGGCCGAGCAAATTCCACAGCGTTTGCAAAGGCTGGCGCTGCTGCTCGCCATCCTGCCCTTCTGGACTTCTTACGTGGTGCGCTCCTACTCCTGGCTGCTGGTGCTGGCGCAAAACGGCGTGGTCAATGACGCGCTGCTGCGCGCGAGGCTGGTGACCGAACCCCTGCAGCTCGCCAACACCCGCACCGCAACGGTCATCGGCTTTGTCCATTTCTTCGTGATGCTTCTCACCCTCACGATCTTCGCCAGCCTGAAGCAATTGAATCCAAGCTACCGCAAGGCCGCCGCCGATCTTGGTGCCGGCCCCATTCGAACCTTCATCTACATCATTCTCCCGCTCACCCTTCCGGGCGTCGTGGTCGGCGCCTTTCTCACCTTCGTCCTGGCCATCGGCGATTACATCACGCCGCAGATCCTGGGCGGCAACAATGAGCTCCTCATGCCGCAGCTCATCATGATGCAGATCGGCCGCCGCGGCGATTTCGCCTCAGCCTCGGCCCTTGCCCTTATCCTGATGGCGGTGGTGACCATTGCCTACATCGCCTGCGCCCGCTGGCTGAAGATCGAGCGGACCTGATGCGCGGATACATGAGGTTCTTTTCCGCGGTATATGCTTTGGCGATCTATGGCTTCATTTTCCTCCCCGTGGTCGTGCTGGTCGTGTTCTCGCTGCAATCCACCGCCTTCCCCATCCCGCCGTTTACCGGCCCATCCTCCCGCTGGTATGAAGCCGTGCTGAATGATCCGCGCCTCACCTCGGCCCTGTTCAATTCCCTCGCCGTGGCAATCATCTCGTCTGTGGTGGCAGTGGCGCTCGGCTTCGCAAGCGCCTGGAGTTTTGCCCGGTTCACGCTGCCCGGCTCAGGCATCATGCGCGGCCTCATCACCCTGCCCCTCACCGTGAGCTACCTCATCATCGGCATGGGCCTTCTCGTCATCTTCAACATGATCGGCCTGCCGAAAAACTTGCTTGCCGCCGGCATCGGCCATGTGGTGATCAATCTTCCCCTGTGCTTTGCCATCATCTACAGCCAGATGGGCGACCACCAGATCAACATCGAGCGCGCCGCGCGCGATCTCGGCGCCACCGAGTGGAACGTGTTGTGGCTGGTCACCCTGCCCATCATTTGGCCCGCCATCTTCGCCAGCCTTTTCCTCTCCATGACCTTCTCCTGGGATGAATTCGTGATCTCCTTCCTCCTCACCCGTTTCGACACAACCCTTCCCGTCGAAATCTGGAACCTGCTGCGCTCCGGCCTCAATCCCAAAACCAATGCCGTGGGCTCCCTGGTTTTTGCCGTCTCCGTGGTGGCAGCCATCATCCTTGAACTCATTCTGGTACGCCGGAGACCCGCATGACCGAAGCGCTCGTCGAGATGAAGAATATCTCCCACAGCTTCGGCCGCGTGAGCGTGCTGCATGACGTGTCGCTCACCATCAATCCCGGCAGCTACACGGTTCTCCTCGGGCCATCGGGTTCGGGCAAAACCACCCTGCTCTCGATCCTCGGCGGCTTTATCATCCCCCGGAAAGGCAGCGTGCTGATCCGCGGTGTCAATTGCACCATGATGGCGCCGGCCAAGCGCCCCACCACCACGGTGTTTCAGGACTATGCCCTGTTTCCCCATATGAGTGTGGGCAACAACGTGGGCTTTGGCCTCCGCATGAAGGGTGTCATCAAAAGCGAGCGTGATCGCCTCGCCCATGAGGCGCTGGTCATCGTCGGCCTGCCGGAAGCCTTCAGGAAGAAACCCCACCAGCTTTCCGGCGGCCAGCGCCAGCGCGTCGCGCTGGCCCGCGCCCTTGTGGTGAAGCCCGACGTGCTGCTTCTCGATGAGCCCTTGGGGGCGCTCGATCTCAAGCTCCGCCGCCAGATGCAGGATGAGTTGAAGGCCATCCAGAAGCAGGTGGGCACCGCCTTTGTCCATGTGACCCATGACCAGGAAGAGGCCATGGCGCTCGCCGATCATTGCGTGGTCATGAACCAGGGCCGCATTGAGGATGAAGGCACCCCGGAACGGGTCTACGCCAAACCAGCCACGCGCTTCTCGGCCACCTTCATGGGTGAGAGCACCCTCATTCCCGGCGAAGTGGCAAGTGTCATGAACAATGCGATCTCCGTGAATACCGTCTTCGGCACCCTCCCCATCATCGCCACCGCCGAGGAAGGCGCCAAAGTCACCCTCGCCATCCGGCCCGAACACATGCGGCTCATCCGCGACTCGCGCAGCCTCACCTTCGGCAGCGCCGAGGTCACCGCCGTGATTTTCCAGGGCAGCTTCAAGCGCGTGGTCGCCACGTCCACTACCCTGTGGGGGCCAACCTTTATCGCCAAGATTCCGGCGACACACGATGTGGCGGTCGGCGATACGGTCACCCCCTGCTGCCATATCGAAGACCTTATCATGCTGACGAAATAGCCATGGCACCCATCAAGGCCAATGACTGGTATGAAACCATCCGCATGGCTGACGATGTAACGCTGATCCACGAACCCTGGATCAAGCCCTTCTTCCGCTGCAACATGTGGCATGTCCGCGGCCGCGACCGTGACCTTCTCGTCGATACGGGCCTTGGCCATTTCAGCCTGCGCCGGCATGTGAAGCTGGTAACCGAACGGCCCCTGCTCTGCGTGGCAAGCCACACGCATTTCGATCACATCGGTTGCCACCATGAATTTCCGGATCGCTGCGTGCATCAGGCCGAAGCGGAAATCCTCGCCGACCCACGCAACGACTGGACGCTGGCCGACCGCTACGCCACCGACGAGATGTTCGACCGCCTGCCGGAAGGCTGGGATTCATCGCGCTACCGGATACTCCCCGCCCCGGCCCAGCGCCTGCTCGCCCACGGCGATGTCATCGATCTCGGTAACCGGCATTTCGAAGTCATCCACACCCCGGGCCATTCCCCCGGCGGCATCGGCCTCTTCGAAAAAGCCAGCGGCATATTCCTCTCAGGCGACATCGTCTACGATGGCCCTCTGATCGACGACGCCTATCATTCCAACCGCGAAGACTACGTGGCAACGATGGACAGTCTCCGGCACTTGCCCGTGTCAATCATCCACGGCGGCCATTTCCCAAGCTTCGGCGCAACCCGCTACCGGCAACTCATCGACGAATATCTTGCAGGCCAACGCACCGCCGGCTGCCATTTGTGAAAGGTGTCCCTCTCCCCGTGAAACGGCGGGAGCGAAAGGGAGAATGCGCAGAGGCCTGCTGGAGAGTGAGTGCGGCGCGAATAGGAACTACAAGGCGTATTCAAAATTTGACGGTCTTCTCACACTTTCCCTTGCAGGCGACTTCTTGCGCCACGTCCTTCAGGCTGCAGGAGCTCTCCGCAAATGCCACATCCTTCACCGAAAGCAGAATCA
>DATLDM010000030.1:0-23299 GCA_035525875.1 Aestuariivirga sp. | reverse complement strand
GTCATCCCGGCGAAAGCCGGGACCCAGACTCATATCCAATGCACATTCTGAAAGTCTGGACCCCGACTTGCGTCGGGGTGACAGAATTAACAAAGTTTTTGGATCAAAATGGCTGAAGATTTGGTAGCGAGAGAGACTTCCAACTAGGCGTAGGGAATCCATATTTTAGTGCATTTTGTACACAAGGTGTCCAAAGTTGCCCCCACCGTTGCCCCCAATCTCCATCGTTTCAACTGATCGTCCTTGGAAGCTCGACTTCTGCTTTTGGCTCAAATCGGACGTCACAGCTTTGGTGGGTTGCCAACTCCATTTGCCGGCGGCTGGTCTTGCATCAGACGCAGAATCTTGCAAATCTCAGTCGCGCAAAGCCGGTCATCAGGTGGATGGCGGACAGAGCTTGGGCTTTGCCGGTTGTCAGACGGGTAGTTCAGAGATAGGCAAAAATGACCTTACGGGTAATTGGCGCTGGACTGGGGCGGACAGGAACAACATCCCTAAAGGCGGCTCTGGAATTTCTCCTCAAAGCTCCATGTTATCACATGGACGAGGTGTACGATCATCCAGAGCATGTCGAGGTGTGGCGATCAGCTCTTCGGGGCGGTTTCACCGACCTGAGCGCTCTCATGGAAGGCTACGCCGCAACCGTTGATTGGCCGGCCGGCGCTTTTTGGCGGGAATTGAGTTCATTGTTTCCTCATGCCCTGGTGGTCCTGACTGTTCGTGAGTCAGCCGAAGCTTGGTGGCGAAGTGCCAATGCAACAATCCTTGAGAAGAATCGCCAGCCAGTGTCACCTAAGGATCCTCTGGCAGTATCATCCGGGATGATCGAAGAGATGATGTCGTTGCGTTTTACGCCGGACTGGAATGACCGACAGAGCGCGCTGGCGGCGTACGAACGCCATAACGAATCGGTTCGCCAAGGTCTCGCCCCCGGCCGTTTACTGGAGTGGAAGCCTGACGATGGGTGGGAGCCACTGTGTGCTCGCCTGGATGTCCCGGTTCCCAAAACAGCGTTCCCCCACAAGAATTCGGCCAAAGAGTTTCGCGGGATCTTCGGATTGGATTAGATTAGTGACTGCACTCTGTCTTCAAAAAGTATCGGACTAACGTGCCAATAAAATGGATCCGTATCTTCAGCCATGTCGCGCATGATCAAGAACGCTGCTAAGGCAATAGAAAACGCCGGCAAGGGGAAATTCCCAAAGTTCGACTAGCCCGTCTCGACAAATAGTCTGCATTGACAAGATAAGCGGACATGGCGTTACCCAATTGTAACTGCCGCTACTGACCCAAAGCAGCCATAAATTGAAATCTGCTGCGGGCTCAAAAGTTTGTTTTTTTGCAGCGCCGAATGATCCTGTTGCGCTTTGCCTGCCCGCTGCATTAACGTGAGGGCGTATCAGCAGGGGAGGATCAGATGAAGGTCTTGTGCATGCTTCTCACGGCAGCGTTGTTCTCTTGTCTCGCCGCCTTTACCTCTCTCGCAAAGGAAGTGCTAGTAAAGCCCCTCGTAATCGTGGCGAAGATCCCGCGCCCGGGTGATTTTATGCGTTCTGGCTTCGGTTCGGTGTGGATGATGGCTGGCTCCAAGCTGGTGCCTGTTAATCCCGCCGACAACACTTTCAGCGATAACAAGCTCACGGGCATCGTGGGTGCCTTTCGCGGGATTGCAATTGGTGAAGGAGCCGTGTGGGTGCCCAATGTGGGCACTGACACGATCCATAAGTTTGATCCAGCAGTGAGCACTGTCAAGCTTACAATCCCGGCCACGACGGGCGACAGCGAAGGTTCGATCGGGGTAGGCGAAGGTTCGGTCTGGGTGACGGAGAAGCAGTTTCTCACACGTTTCAACGCCACGAGTGGCAAGGAAGAGGCCAAGATTACCTTGCCCGGCGAGGGCGCTGGAGTGAAAGTGGCCTTCGGTTCAGTCTGGATCACGTCCACCCGTAAAAACGCTCTGTAAGAACTTCTGGTTTATTGAGAGGAAATCGTAAAATGGCAAAATTACCGGTGACCCACGCCGCCGCACTTCAGTTTGGGCCTAATTTCAATCTCTTGAAAGCAATGCGCAGTTTTGGTACGATAGTCGCGGTTCTTCTGTTTACAACAGGCTTCGTTTTAGCAGCAGATTCGCTAGTCATTGCGCCTGGCGCGAAGCTGGAGGTATTGGGCGAAGGTTTGCCGTATGCCGATGGTCCCGCGGCAGACCGTGACGGCAACGTGTTCTTCACTCATCCATTAACGAATGGGATCGTAAAGTGGAACGCGGCGGACGGAAAGTTTTCCGACTGGCTCACACAGTCGGGATACGCCAAGGGACTTGCCTTCGACAAGGCCGGCAACTTACTTGCCGCCGCCGTGGAGAGGGGCGAATTGTGGTCGATCGCGCCCGACAAAGCTGTTACGGTGCTCGCAACGAACGTAGGCGGCAAGCAATTCAACGGCCCCGCTAATTTGTGGATCAGACCAGACGGGGGCGTCTATTTCACCGACCCATATTACCGTACAACATTCTTGATTCGTGACCCCACGGCGCGGATGGCGGGCCAGCACGTCTACTTCATGGCACCCGACCGCAAGACTGTCACGCAGGTCTCAACTGACCTCCTTTTACCCTACGGCATCACCGGCACGCCGGATGGCAAGATGCTTTACGTGGGGGACATCGTCGGGCAAACTACCTGGGTTTATGACATTCGACCGGGCGGCGAACTCACAAACAAGCGCCTCTTCTACGATCGCAGCTCTGAAGGCATGACCATTGATGTTGAGGGCAACATCTATCTCACGCGCAACGGTGTGACCGTATTCAACAAGAAGGGCGAGAAGATCGAACAGATCGACTTGCCCAAGGGCCTCACTACAAATGTAACTTTTGGCGGTAAAAATCGCGACCTGCTCTTCATCACCACCACGGATAGATATGTTTACGGCCTCAAGATGAGGGTCAAGGGCGTCCATTAAGCCCTGTTGACAAAAAGGATTCGCAAATCGGGCAGATCTAAGGCTTGCTTTTGGACGCAGCGTTGGCGCGCGGAATTCCAAAAGCAGGAGCCCGCGTGCTATTCGGGCCAAGGCTGTTTATGAGTTCAAGCCCCAGTTAGGCTTTATTCCGAACTCGGCAGCACCGCCACATAGCCTTTCTCTTGGCCACGCAAACATCAAAGAATCGAGATTTCAGCGTGGTGCAATTACATCCTGTTTGTGGATGGATTTCACCATTGTACATCTAGCTTCAAAATCTTTCACCCGGATCAGCAGTTGCTGTTCTCTCCTGCTCGCCATAACTTCGGCGCAAGGAATTGCTTTGCAGTGTTCCGCCCCGTCGCCATTACCCCAATCACAGTGTGAATCCTTGCAGCTATGAAAGGGAAGTTTTTCATCTACATCGCGGGATCGGACTATTATCCAGAGTATTCCAGAATATTCGTTCAAACGAATATCAATATCGCTTTCGCAAATCCATTTACGGTTAAACGAAAGGTCCACTGTACTCGCCGATTTCGAAGCAGACAGAATCATCAATGGCAAGGACGCACTCAGGCCGACCTTGAAAAGAACAGACGCCAACATTTGATTTCACCCCTTGGCCCCACCTTACCCGGGCATTAGAATCAAGCCAAATGCCCAGAAAAGCGCCCCATTCCTGATACCTACGGTAATCTGCTCACCTCTTTGCCCCAATAGCGGACAAATCTAGCCCCTTATCGAATTCCTGCAATTCAACCACAAGAGCCATTCCGGCATCCGCGCCCCTAACGTTCTCTGGAAGTCCGCTTGCACCCCGATAGCCGACCAATTTGGAGCATAAGCCAGACTTCTGGGCACAACACCTGTAGCTTTACTGTTTCGGCAATTCCACTGGCTTTTCGTTCAATGACCGCAAGTAAACCATCAGGTCAGCCCTGTCCTCTAGATTTTGATAGCCAGCACCATTCATTGCGGTCCCTGGCAAAAAGCGTCTGGGATCAGAAATGAACCCATTCAATTCCTCATAATTCCAGCTTCCCCCAACTTCTTTGAGCGATTTGGAATATCTGAAATTCTCGAATGAAGCCTTGGACCGTCCAACGATCCCCCAAAGTGCCGGTCCTTCGAAATTCTTCATTCTCCGTGAAGCGTCGTGGCAACCCCGACACTGCTTCGAGAACAATGCCTCGCCGCTGCTTGAGGAGGCGCTTTGCAGCTTCCGCGATATCGGGGGCGGGACTGGAGTTATGTAGCCATGCTTGAACAAATAATCGGCGACTTCTGAATGACCATTCTTTTTGGCGAAATGAATGGCCGGCTCTCTATTCGGCGTGAGCGCATTGACGTCGGACCCCGCCTCGACAAGCAGTTTAACGCAAGCAAGACACCCATTATGGGCAGCCGCGTGCAAGGCCGTCATTGAGTTCGTGGCGGAATTGGGATTGGCACCTTGGGTAAGAAGCAACGCCATAATTTCGGTATGGCCGAACTGTGCTGCTGCGGAGAGCGGTACTCCAAAAGACGTGGACAAGTTTACATCGGCTCCGTGTTTAATGAGGAGCTGCACCGCTTCTACGTTGCCTTTTGTCGCACTGATGTAGAGTGCAGTTACACCCCGGTAGATTTCGTTGACGTCTTCCCCGAAATCCAAAGCCACAGCAATTGCCGCCACGTCGTCCCTGCTCGCGGCGTCGTGAATGGCGGCCGCCTTTGAAGGAAGCGAAATTAAACAAAAATAGATCAGAAAAACGAAAACTTTGACCCACATCCGTGCAATCCCCCAATAACTACCATAATCTACGAGGTAGTCTGAGTGTTCGAGTGGCTTTAGCTCTCCTCCGGAGACAACCCACTACCTAGACCTCCTACCGGTGTTTTTTAACACTGTTTCAACTAGGGAACAATGGAAGGCCGTGGAACCATAACGGAAACAGTATAATTTTATTCGGCACCAACAGCCCCAATTTGAAGACTCTGTGTGTGCTTTTGACCCAGGGCGGACATTGGGCGGTCGGTGGCAAGATAGCCAATGTGTGCAACCCAAGTTAAAGTTTCCGAACTGTGCACCAAGATTGTCTGCACCTGCACTCTTGCAAAGCCTTTGACGCTGTCGCAAGATTAACTGTGTTGCGGTTAAATGGATCAGCCCGACAGGTAAAAGTGCTCAGATTTTCGTGAACCATTCCCCAAGTTTTGTAGATGCGGAGGCGGCATGAGCAGTTCAGAAGAGCTTAACGATCACGATCAACCGCTTCCCACCCAAGAGCTATTCGTCAGCTCCTGGGAAATTTATCGAAAGATGGTGGATAACGATTACCTCTTTCATCGTGACGCTTACGGCTGCCTTCGGCGCGTATTGAGCAAGGAGTTCGACAGACCGTTCACGTTCATTGACGTTGCCTGTGGTGATGCCAGCATGACCGTGGGAGCTCTTCAAGGTACGTTGATCAGTCACTATACCGGACTCGACATCTCCGAACAGGCACTTGCAATTGCCGCGCAAAATCTCAAATCACTTGATTGCGAAGTATCACTGCACGTCTGTGACTTCTCTGAGGCCCTGTTGAATTGGGAGGATTCCGCAGATGTCGTATGGATCGGCCTATCCCTCCACCATTTCCTGGCGCCGGACAAACTGAAGACAATGAAACGCATCAGATCAATTGTTGGATCGTCAGGGCGGTTTCTGATCTACGAAGACGCTAGTCCGGATGGAGAGAGCCGCGACGCCTGGTTGGCACGCTGGGATTCACAGCAGACTCGTTGGTCAGCTTACTCGGAGCAGGAGTGGAACTATGTAACCGCCCATGTCCATGCCTCGGATTTTCCCGAAACCGACAGCACATGGCGGCAGCTTGGGCATGACGCAGGCTTCAGTCGGGTTGAGGTGCTATATGAGGCGCCAAGTCGCCTATTTCGAGTCTATTCGTTTCGAGCCTAAGATGAGCGAAACTCTCGGAATTGTTAAATGTCCGCTCCTGGCCCTCAGCAAACAATCATGCCACTGCTGTGGACGTCTGGTTTTGACCCCAAGCAGACATCGACACATTAGGTAAATTCACGCCGCGGCCCCGTCTCGCCCTACCGCAGCGTGATGGCCGCAAGGGCCAGCACCGACTTGAACGCCTCCATCTCGGTGTACAGCCTGTCCGCGGCAGCATCGCCCACCACCACGACACCGCCGCGGTTGACGACGCCGCCGTGCAGCATGAGGTGGTGGCAAAACCCATGGTCTCGATCATGATGCCGTCCGGTCCGCGCTCCACGCCTTCGCTGTCGCGCGTCACCTCGCCGGCATAAAAGCGGCGGGTGCGCTCGCCATTGTCGGCGCTCACGTTGGTATAGGCGAAAGCCGCCTTGCCCTGCGCACACATAGCCGAGCTCGAAGCACTTGCCGGTATCGGCGGCTATACCGCGGAATGGCGTCAAGTTAAGGATGATGGCATCGACGGAATTCATCAGGTGCTCGTCGATCCGGCTGATGGCGAGCCCGGGATCCCAGCCGCTGCCGGTCTTTGGATGCTTGCATGAACCGGGCGCGGCGGCCAGAATGGGCGCCCATGCCTCAGAAATCCGTCGCTCTGGCATTGATAAAGTGGCTGATATAAGGAATCATTATGATGAAGTGAAATCTTGTTGATATTGTTTTGATGTCCCGTTCTCTGAAATTCGCAATTCTGGCCTTTCAGGGCTTTCCCATGATGGCGTTTAGCGCCGTAATTGAGCCCTTGCGTGCGGCGAACACCATCAGTGCCAAGAAACTATTCGAATGGATTATCGTGGGACAGGATGAAAGCCCCGTCCTTGCTTCGAACGGAATTCCCATTACCCCGCATTTCTCGGCGCGCCAGGCGCCGCTGGTGGATTACATTGTGGTTTGTTCCGGCGGCGACGCCGACAAGATTTCGGCGGAGTCTCCGCTGAACTGGATCAGAAAAAACTTGCGCAACGGCGCGCATGTGGGAAGCGTTGCGGATGGCGCCTTCTATCTCGGCCGCGCCGGCCTGCTTGATGGCTATGCCTGCACGCTTCATTGGCGTAGCCAGCCCGCGTTTGCCGAAGCCTTTCCGGGCCTGGCCCTGGCAAGAAGCATTTACATCATCGATCGCACAAGATTCACTTCGGCCGGCGGCATCGGCGCCTTGGACATGATGCTGGAAATCATCGGAAGCCATCACGGTGAAGATCTGGTCAGGCAGGTTGCCGAATGGTTTGTCCATGACCGCATCCGGGCGACGACAGACCGCGAACGCCTGCAACTGCGCCTGCGGACAGGCATCCGGGATGAACTTGTTCTTGATGCGGTGGCTCAATTGGAAGGGCCGCACGAGAACGCCATATCCATATCGACTGTCGCCAATCGTCTGGCGGTTTCGATTGAAAAACTCGAGCGCGCCTTTAAAGCCGAAGTCGATATGGGGCCTGCCGAGTATTACAAGAAAATTAGGCTGCAACGGGCCCGCGACCTTCTGGAACATTCCAAGATGTCGGTGCGGGAGATTGGGCTGGCAAGCGGATATGCCAGTTTTTCCGCATTTGTTCGCGCCTTTCGCCAGGCCTATGGAAAAACGCCGCGCCAGATGCGCATGTCGTGAGCGTCATCTTGGTTGCGGATTGCACATTTCTTGAAGAAATGAGCATAGTTTGGCCCGTCCGACGGAAACAAAATATGCTTTCTCTGAGCGTGAGGTTTGAGCCGTTATGTCCATTGTGGTTTTTGATCCAGACAAGGTCGATGATGTGGATTTCCAGGACAGGATGCGCCACCCCATGGCTGAGGATCCGTCGAACGGAATGTGGCTTTCGGATACGGAACCGCCTGCCGTAGATGCCAAAAAGTTGCGGCAGGAAAGACTGCTTAAACTCAAAGCTTGGATGAAAAAAGCGGAGTACGGGGCCGTCCTGCTGTTTGACCCCTTCAACCAGCGCTATGCGACCGGTTCGCGCAACATGTTCGGTTATTTCCTGCGCAACTCGACGCGCTATATTTTCGTGCCGGCTGAAGGCCCTGTGGTGCTTTTTGAATATCCCCAGAGCTATCACGTCAGCATGGATCTGGAAACCATTGATGAAGCCAGGCCAAGCAAACTTGTCTGGTCATCGGTTTCGGGCAAAGACGATGTGACCGCCGACCCCTTTGCCTCCGAGATCGCCGATCTTATGCGGATGCATGCAAAGGGACTGAAAAAGATCGGGCTTGACCGTTGCTCGCACCTGCAGGCGCTGGCGCTGGAAGCGCAGGGCTTGGACGTGCGTGACTGTCAGGGCGAAATCCTTGGCGTTCGCGCCGTGAAAACACCGGAAGAAGTGAAATGCCTGCAAATCAGCATGGCGGGGGCGGAGGCAGCCGTTGCGGCGGTTCGCGATGCCATCCGTCCAGGGGTGAGCGAAAACGATCTCTTCGCCATCATGTATCATGAAGTCATCCGCCAAGGCGGCGAGTTCATTGAAACGCGGTTGCTCACCTCGGGGCAGCGCACCAATCCCTGGTTCAAGGAAGCGAGTGGGCGCAAGTTGAGGCCCGGTGAACTGGTGGCGCTCGATACGGATACCATCGGCTGCTATGGCTATTATTCCGATTTTTCGCGAACCTTCCGCTGCGGCCCGGGGAAACCAACCGACTATCAGAAAATGCTCTACCGGATGTCCTACGACCAGGTGCAGCACAATATTAACCTTATCGCCCCGGGCATGGCTTTCCGGGAGATTGCCGAAAAGGCCTGGAAAATCCCTGCGAAATTTGTGGATCAGCGCTACACTTCCGTGATGCACGGGGTGGGCATGCACGGGGAGACGCCATTTATTGCCCATGCCATGGACTTTGCAACCTATGGGCGGGAAGGCAAGCTGGTGCCGGGGATGGTGGTGAGCGTCGAAAGCTACATTGGTGAAAAAGGCGGGCGCGAAGGCGTGAAGCTCGAAGAAGAGGTGCTTGTCACAGAAACAGGCGGCGCACTTATTTCACGCTTTCCCTTTGAAGATGAATTGCTGGGTTAGAGCCGCTTCATGAAGGTGCCGCTTTCGCTCACATCAAGCAAGGTTGCTGTCCTGTTTGTGGACTTTCAAGAGGAGCAACGGGTCGATCCCACCATTCAACCCGAAAATCTTGATGTCGTCCTCGGCAGGGCACGGCAACTGTTGTCGGTTGCACGCGAGCGGGGCGTGCCGGTTTTTCATGCGGGCTATGTGCGGGATTTTGCTATTCGTCCGCCGCGGCCCTTCGAGCTGCGCTCAGCCGATGGCGGCGCCAGCTTCAGCGACAAAACAAACCCCCTCGTGGCGTTCTGCAAAGAAGTGGCGCCGGCGCCGGGAGAAACGGTGATCCTCAAGAATGATGCGAGTGCCTTTGAAGAGGGTTCACTGGCCGGCAGGCTGCATGACCTCAACACGGAATGGCTTGTCATCGCCGGCGTTTGGACGGAGCAATGCATCGCCGCAAGTGTGCGGGACGCGATGGCCGCGGGCTTCAGGGTTCTCATCGTGAAGGATGCGTGCACAAGCGGCACGGTGGCGATGCATCAATCGGCCGTCGTCAATCTTGCCAACCGTCTCTATGGCGGTGGCGTGGCTGATCTTGAAAGGACGCTTGCCCTTCTGAGGGGTGAAACTGCGAACGTCTGGCGTACGCAAAAACCTGTTCCCATTCGCTTCACATTTGACGATGTGAGCGCACACTACGACAGCCTGTAAGACGATTGCCAAAAATACACCGCGCATATTTCAGCACATTTTTTGCGGAATAGAGGCCATTTTTCAAACCTGCCTGCATTTAGCATCACTCCCAATCAGCGCTAGAACGAGCGCAGGACTGAAGCCAAAACACCAACAAAACCGCAGGGAAGGACGACCATGTTCAAGAAACAATCTGAGCATCAGCTCGAAGTTCTAAAACGCAACGCCCGGGCCGGAAAAATCAGCCGGCGCAGCTTCATGGAGGGAGCCCTGGCGCTTGGCGCCACGATTCCGGCCGCCGCAGGTTTTTGGGCAACCGATGTGAAGGCCGCCACGCCAAAAACCGGCGGCCAGTTCCGCGTCGGGCTGGACAATGGCAGCACGACGGACACACTTGATCCCGCCACTTACAACTCGCGCTTCCAGATATTCATGGCCCACACGCGGACGAATTTCCTGACGGAAATTGGCTCCGACAACCTGGTGACGGGAGAGCTTGCCGAAAGCTTTGAAGCCTCGAAAGACGCAAAGACCTGGACCTTAAAGCTGCGCAAGGGTGTGGAGTTTCACAATGGCAAAACTTTTGACGCGAATGATGCGGCTGCGTCGCTGAATTATCACCGCGGCGAAGATGCAAAATCTGCGGCAAAGGCCTTGCTGGAATCGGTCGTCGATATCAAGGTTGACGATGCGCAAACCCTTGTCATCCAGCTTTCCAGCGGCAACGCGGATATTCCCTATGCGCTGACCGACTATCATCTCATCATGCTGCCTGCCGACAAGGAGGGCAAGATCAACCCCCAGGAAAAGACCGGAACAGGCGGCTATGTCCTGGAAAATTTTGAACCTGGCGTAAAAGCAAATTTCAAACGCTTTGCAAACTACTGGAAAGAAGGCCGCGCGCATTTCGATGAAGTGGTTTACTCGGCAATCAATGACACAACGGCGCGCCACAATGCGCTGCTGGGGGCAGAACTGGATGCCATAATTGAAGTCGATTACCAGACCGTCGACATGCTCCAACAGAACACGGACCTGCGCATTGACGAGGTTCCCTCCGGCACGCACGTCGGCCTGCCAATGCATGTTGACGTGGCGCCCTTCGACAATCCTGATGTGCGGCTGGCGCTCAAATATGCCATCGACCGGGAAGCGACGATTGCCACGGTGCTGAATGGCCATGGGTCCGTCGGCAACGATCATCCCATCGCCTCGGTCATGCCGTTCTATGATGCCTCCATAGAGCAGCGGAAACATGATCCGGACAAGGCCAAATTCCACCTCAAGAAAGCCGGGCTGGAGAGCCTCAGCCTGTCCCTGTCGGCTGCCAACACGGTAATTGGCGGAGCAGTTGACATGGCCTTGCTCTATTCCGAAATGGCCAAGAAAGCCGGAATCAACATCGACGTCGTACGCGAGCCCGATGACGGCTATTGGAGCAATGTCTGGCTCAAGAAACCCTTCTGCATGTCGGGCTGGGGTCAGCGGCCCACGGCGGACATTATCTTCACGCTTGGCTATGCGGCGGGTGCGGATTGGAATGAGTCCCATTTCGCGGATGAAAAGTTCAACAAGCTTCTGATCGAGGCACGGGCTGAGCTCGACAGCAAAAAGCGTGGCGAGATGTATTCCGAAATGCAGCGCATTCTCCACAGCGATGGCGGCACAGTCATTCCGTTCTTCCGCAACTGGCTCTATGCACGCAGCGCGAAAGTTGCCCATAGTGGCGCTCTCTCAAGCAACTGGCCGCTGGATGGAGCGCGCGGTGCGGAACGCTGGTGGTTTGCATAGTCAAGGCCGAGGCGAACCAGCAGATCCAAACGTGGTGGACTTCTCCCGGTCCACCACCTTTCATTTCAGGAGGATGGCTTGGATTGGTTGCATGACAGTGTCGAGTCGCTGAGAGCGGCCTACGATAGGGATCGCAAAAAACCGATTCCGAGTTGGGCCGCTTGGGATGAGATTGAAGGCAACTCCAAACCGCTACGCATTCTGCGACACAAGCCGCCTGGCTGGGAGGCCAATCAAACTCTCATTGTCTATTTCCATGGCGGCGGCTGGATCGTGGGATCACCGGAAACTCATGCTGACATCACCGCTTCCTTGAGTTTGTCTGTGGAGTGTGAATTGCTTTCGGTAGATTACCGCCTAGCTCCTGAGCATGTGGCGCCAGCTCCCGTGATGGATGGCTTAAAAGTCTTGGAGTACCTACTGGCCGGCTCGGCCCAGAAAATCATCTTGTGCGGAGATTCCGCTGGCGGTGCGATAGCGCTTGCCGTTGAAAGAGCAGTCCCCCCTCATATCAGGCAGCACATCTCAGGTGTTTGTAGTTTTTACGGATATTTTGGGGGCTTCACGGGGAACCTCCTTTTGGCGAAGGGAGACCGACTTCAAGGCACCGACAGGGAGTGCCTACTTCGTTACTGGTCTTTGGCCCATGCCAATGGTGTGGCAAGTCCCTATTCGCTAGAAAACTTATCGCAGCCGTCCCAAGTACCTGTTTATCTGCTGGCGGCTAGTGAAGATCCGATGTTTGGGGATACGCTTGAGCTGACGAATAGGCTGTCGTGTTTAGATCGATTGGTGACTCTGGACATTGCGGAAGGGGAAACGCACGGATTTCTACACGATGGGATCGAGTCCCAAGCAGTTTACCAAACAATAGAGCTGGTGCGAGAATGGTCTCGGAAGGTAAGATCCAATGGGAGAAACGATTTCTAATGGCCACTTTATTGCATTCTATGAGCTACCCCGGTTAGCCGACTATGTCTGCTTTCGGGTAGAAAGTAGACATGTTGCACCCGACCACATTCTTCCGCAAATGACCCAGAGCAGACCCATGGCGCCAAGGCGATTAACGGCAGGGGGCGAACACTGGCAGGCGGAGATGGTTTTCAGGCCCTCGACGGCAGCCTTACGCTTCGCCTCGTCCTTCAACTATAAAGTCATGGAGCTCCGGAGCTCTTCACCATTAAACTCATTCAGGAAGCCCTTCGCGTCTGCCACGTAGGCCATTAGGTTATCGTCGGTCCAAGTTAGTCCCCAAAGAGTAGAACTCGAACTTGGCATCGTCCATAACCGGCTGGCCAACGGCACCCCGATATTGTGACTATTATGGCAAGACAAAGAATTTTGATCGAGGCCGCTGTGCCAGATGCGTCCCAGACTAAATGCGTACCGGACATCGGATTTTCCGCTACTTTTGGTAGGCATTAGCGCGACCGGCCTGCGTTTTCACCGGTGAGGAGAAGGCGCTGGCATAAACCTGTCAGCGCCCCCTTGGAGCGTCATGCAGCCAGGTTCGGATAACCTGCTTCGTCTACTACCTTCGAGATTTGTGCAAGCGCTGCAAAGGTCTCGACGGTGACGATCTGGGCGTCGTAATCCACGCTAACGTTAGCGTTGGCGTCGATGCTTTTGATGGCCTTGGTAATTACTCCGGCGCAGTGGCTGCAGGTCATATCAGGGATGTTTAACTTGATCATAATGTCTCCGTTTCAAATCGGCATGATTGCCTGTTAGTTGAGATGGGGTTTCCCACGCTGGCAAGGTCAAGCGAAAAATTCAACGCAACATCAAGAAAACACCTTGACCTTCCCAACGTGGGAAGCCCCAAGCCTCCTGCCAGTGGAATGATCCACGTGATCTCCAGGAGGACAAACAATGACATTAACCTACCACCAAATAGATCATGATCGACTCGTGAGGATGCCCAAAATGAGTGCGCATGATCAACACGTCGAACATGCCACGGAGACACAAAGTTCGATTAAAACGCTTGCTTTTCAGGCCACTCTGCATTGCATGACCGGTTGCGCAATTGGAGAGATCGCCGGCATGGTCATCGGAACAGCAATCGGCCTGGGCATATGGCAGACCGTTGTGCTTGCCGTAATCCTCGCTTTTATCACCGGGTTTAGCCTTACAATGATCCCGCTGTTGCGGGCCGCAATGCCGTTGAAACAAGCGCTTCGCATCGCCTTTGTCGCCGACTTCCTATCCGTAACAGTCATGGAGATCGTTGATAACGCAGTGATGGTGGTCATTCCCGGTGCCATGGCGGCGGGGCCGTTGGACTGGTTCTTCTGGGTGAGCATGACCATTGCGCTCGCCGTCGCATTTGCAGCGGCGCTGCCGGTAAACCTCTGGCTGATCAAGCGCGGCCGGGGTCACGCGGTCTTGCATGACCTTCATGCCCACCATTGAAATGCCGGAGTATAGCGTAGAGCCCAGTGAAACCACCCACCTGGCTTAAGCCTTATTCAGCATCGGATGATCGCCGGAATTTCTGAAAATAGGACTTGACCTTCCCATCGTTGGAAGCCCCACCTTCGTCAAGAATTAACCGCCGCCGTCTCCCGCAGGCCTGGAGCGCGCGCCCGTATGAAAGCGAACGAGAATGAATAAGAAAGCCGCCACGCTGCTCTTAGCAGGCCTCGTCATTGCCGGTGGCACTCTTGCCTTCACTCGCGACGAAGTGGAACCCTATACCAGCCGCCTTCTGGCGCTTTTATCGTCGACTGACCCGTCCGAAGCTACTGCCCAGCCGGGCGAAATGCCCGTACCGCCGGTGACTGTCGCCGAGGTCGTCACGCGCAAGGTCGCGCTGTCGGTGCAGTTTACAGGCCATTTCGAAGCGACCAAGGTCGTTGAACTTCGACCGCGTGTCGGCGGTGCCATCGATGACGTGAGCGTTCCCGAAGGGGGTCTCGTGCGCCGGGGCCAGCTCTTGTTCCAGATTGACCCCAGGCCATTCCAGGTCGCCCTGGTTGCCGCCAACGCTCAGTTGCAGCAGGCGACGGTTCTGCTCGATCAGGCCGAGATCGATTTCAGGCGAGTCGAATTGCTGGCTCTGAATGGCACGGTGTCGCGCAAGGCCTATGACGATGCGCAGACCGCACGCCGCCAGCGGCAGGCGCAGGTCGAAATCGCAAAGGCAGCTGTGGCCGCCGCCGAACTCGATCTTTCCTTCACGCGCGTCACCGCTCCGACTGGTGGGCGCGTCGACCGAGTTCTGGTCTCCGATGGCAATCTTGTCGCCGGCGGTAGTGCCGGTGCCGCGACACTCCTCACTACGATCGTCTCGACCGACCCCCTCTATGTTTATTTCGATATCGACGAAGCCACCTATCTCGAATTCGTCGTACGTGCGCGGGCGATCGAAAGTGGAAAGGCTTCCGGCAAATTGCTGGTGCAGGTAGGGCTGATGACCGATGCGGGCTTCCCGCACGCTGGGGAATTCGATTTTCTCGGCAACCGCGTCGATCGAAGCACGGGGACAATCCGCGCTCGGGCCGTAGTGAGGAACCCTGATGGCCGGCTGGCGCCTGGTCTTTTTGCGCGGGTGAACCTCGTTACTGCCGAACCGGCTCAGACTGTGCTCGTCGACGATCAGGCGATCGGTATCGATCAAGGACGCCGTTACGTGCTGGTGCTCGGAACTGGGGACAAGGCCGAATACCGCCCGGTCGAACTCGGACCCATCATCGACGGTCTGCGTGTCGTCTCAACCGGCCTTATTCCGGGTGAAAAGATTATCGTGAAGGGGTTGGTCGGTCCGGGTATGCGGGTGGCCCCGCAGATGATTTCGATGCTGCCGGGCCAATCCGCCGATGGAAACCGGGCAACTGCGGAAACTCAGGAGGCGCATCGATGAATATTCCACGTTTTTTTGTCGACCGTCCCATCTTCGCGGTCGTTCTGTCTGTCTTGATGCTGATCGCCGGTGGTTTGACACTGTTGAAGCTGCCATTGAGCGAGTATCCCCAGGTAACCCCGCCCACGGTACAGGTCACCGCAAGCTATCCGGGTGCAAATCCCGAGGTTATTGCCGAAACAGTTGCCGCACCGCTTGAGCAGGCGATCAACGGCGTCGAAAATATGCTCTATATGAGCTCACAGGCCGCGACCGACGGACGGATGACGCTGACGGTGACCTTTCAGCAGGGCACCGATCCTGACATGGCGCAGATCCAGGTGCAGAACCGCGTCTCGCGGGTGCTTCCGCGTCTGCCGCAGGAAGTGCAGCGCATTGGCGTCGTGACGCAGAAGACCTCGCCTGACATCCTGATGGTCGTGCATCTTGTCTCGCCCGACGATCGTTACGATCCTCTCTACCTGTCGAACTTCGCCGCTTTGCAGGTGCGCGACCAGCTTGCGCGACTGTCAGGTGTGGGTGACGTGCTGGTCTGGGGTGCTGGCGAGTATTCGATGCGGATCTGGCTGGATCCGGCCAAGGTGGCGGCGCGCGGTCTGACCGCCTCCGACGTAGTGGCGGCAATTCAGGAGCAGAACGCCCAGGTGGCCGCCGGCTCGGTCGGCCAGCAGCCGGAAGTCTCGGCGGCGTTCCAAATCACGGTCAACGCCCTTGGCAGGCTTTCGAACGAGGAGCAGTTCGGCGACATCGTCGTCAAGACAGGCGCCGACGGCCAGGTCACCCGTCTGCGGGATATTGCCCGTATCGAACTTGGTGCGGACTCCTACGCGCTGCGCAGTCTTCTTGACGGCAAGCCAGCGCTGGCGATCCAGATCATCCAGAGCCCCGGCGCCAACGCGCTCGACACGTCGAGCGCCATTCGCGGCGCCATGGAGGAACTACAGAAAGGGTTTCCCGAGGGTATAGAGTATCGCATCGCCTATGACCCTACGGTCTTCGTCAAGGCTTCTCTGGAAGCCGTGGTGATCACACTGCTAGAAGCCATCGCACTGGTCGTGCTCGTGGTCGTGCTCTTCCTTCAAACCTGGCGTGCCTCGATCATCCCGCTGGTTGCCGTTCCAGTATCGTTGGTCGGCACATTCGCCCTCATGTACATGTTCGGCTTCTCGCTGAACACGCTGTCGCTGTTCGGGCTCGTGCTCTCAATCGGTATCGTGGTCGATGACGCCATCGTTGTCGTCGAGAACGTAGAACGTCACATCGCACTAGGGGAAACGCCGAAGGAGGCAGCGCGCAAGGCCATGGACGAAGTAACCGGGCCAATTATTGCCATTACTTCGGTGCTGTCGGCCGTGTTCATTCCCTCGGCATTCCTGTCCGGCCTGCAAGGGGAATTCTACAGGCAGTTCGCTCTCACGATCGCAATCTCAACCATCCTGTCGGCGGTCAACTCTCTTACGCTTTCTCCTGCGCTCGCAGGCGTGCTCCTGAAGCCGCACCACAGCGGGGTGAAGCTCGATCTCTTGACCCGCGTGATCGACGGTCTGTTCGGCTGGTTCTTCCGGCTGTTTAACCGTTTCTTCGACAGCGCCTCGAATGCCTATGTCTGGTCGGTGCGCCGCGCCTTGAGATTCAGCGGGGTCATCTTACTTATCTATGCCGGTCTAGTCAGCTTGACATGGATAGGTTTCCAGGCTGTGCCCAACGGATTTGTCCCGGCTCAGGACAAGTACTACCTTGTCGGGATCGCTCAGCTTCCGACCGGAGCCTCGCTTGATCGCACCGAGGCGGTCGTCAAGAAAATGTCAGAGATCGCGCTTGCCGAACCGGGCGTGGAAAGTGTCGTCGCGTTTCCGGGTCTTTCGGTCAATGGTTTGGTCAATATTCCCAACGCCGCCGTAATGTTCACGATGCTCAAGCCCTTTGACGAGCGCAAGGATCCTTCCTTGTCCGCTTTCGCGATCGCAGATCGCCTGATGGGTAAGTTCAGCCTAATTCCCGATGGTTTTGCCGGCATCTTCCCGCCACCACCTGTTCCGGGCCTCGGCTCGACCGGCGGTTTCAAGATTCAGATCGAAGATCGGGCGGGGCTTGGCTTCGACGCCTTGGCGCAGGCGCAGGGCGAGATCATGGGCAAAGCGATGCTAACACCTGAGCTGGCTGGTATGCTCGCGAGCTTCCAGGTGAATGCGCCACAGGTTCAGGTGGACATCGACCGGGTGAAGGCTAAATCGCAGGGGGTGCCGCTCAACACGATCTTCGAGACGTTGCAGATTAACCTTGGCCCGCTCTACGCGAACGACTTCAATCGATTCGGCCGCACCTACCGCGTGATGGTCCAGGCGGACGCGCCATTCCGGATGCAGCCGGAGGACATCGGCCGACTGAAGGTGCGTAACGCGGCGGGCGAAATGATTCCGTTGTCGGCCTTGCTGACCATCAAGCACAGTTCGGGGCCGGATCGCGTCATGCATTATAATGGCTTCCCGTCGGCCGATGTCAGCGGTAGCCCGGCGTCCGGATATTCGTTCGGGCAAGCGACAGCAGCGATAGAACGGATCGCATTGGAAACGTTGCCACCCGGCATGGCCTTCGAGTGGACGGAACTCGCCTATCAAGAGAAACAAGCCGGGAACACGGCTATGTACATCTTCCCACTGTCTGTTCTGCTCGCGTTTCTGATTCTCGCGGCGCAGTACAACAGTTGGTCATTGCCGTTCGCTGTGTTGCTGATCGCTCCGATGGCGCTGCTTTCTGCAATCGCAGGCGTCTGGTTTACGGGAGGCGACAACAACATTTTCACACAGATAGGCTTCGTCGTGCTCGTGGGTCTCGCCGCTAAAAATGCGATCCTGATCGTCGAGTTCGCCAGAGCGAGGGAAGATGAAGGAGTCGATCCGTTGAACGCCGTGCTTGACGCAGCTCGGCTCCGCCTGCGGCCAATCCTGATGACCTCACTCGCCTTCATCGCTGGTGTCGTCCCGCTTGTACTCGCAACGGGGGCTGGTGCCGAGATGCGGCATGTCATGGGTATTGCCGTGTTTGCGGGTATGCTTGGCGTCACGCTGTTCGGCCTCGTGCTGACGCCGATGTTCTACGTCTTAGTGCGTCGTATGGCGATCGCCCGCCAGACGCGGAGTGATTCCGCCGCAGCACTGGAATCGCTCCTGTAGGACAGGGTGTCGGAAGTCGGTAGTGGAAAGGGGCGATCTGCTCCGCCCCCCAACAACAACGTGACATGAAAGAAAGCGCGCTCAGTCCCTGGGAGCGCATAGCGATAGAAATGAAACCGTATGACGTTGAGTATTGGAGAACTCACTGCCGCGACTGGTGCGAAAATCCCCACCATCCGCTACTACGAGCAAACTGACTCTTGCCAAAAGATAACTGCCACACAGCGCTTGGCATCGCCTTGGCCGCAGACTTTGTCTCCGTAACCGTCATGGAGATCGTTGATAGCGCTCGTCGCATTTACCGTGGCGTTATCCGTAAACCTCTGGCTGATCAAGCGCGGCCGGGGTCACGCAGTTTTGCATGACCTTCATGCCAACCATTGAAGTCTCAGAGAGCGGTCTCAAGCCCTGTGGAAATACTCAGTTGGCAGAAGCCATCTTGAGATTCGGATGATCGCCGAAACTTCTGAAAATAAGTCTTGACCTTCCCATCGTTGGAAGCCCCACAACATCACCAAGCTACAACTAATGGAGATGGCAAATGTCAAAACTATCTAATGAAAATAATTACTTAAGCTTGCCTATCGAGGGAATGACCTGTGCCTCCTGCGTTCGCCGGGTGGAACAATCCATTGCCGCCGTGCCAGGGGTCATCAAGGCAGCAGTTAACCTCGCAACCGAACGTGCCGATGTAACCTTTGAGGGCTCGCCGAACCCACAGGCGGTGATCACTGCCATCAAGTTGGCTGGCTACGATGTGGCTCGGCAGAAAATTGAGGTCGGTATCGAAGGGATGACGTGCGCATCCTGCGTGCGGCGGGGAGAGAATTCAATCACCGGACTGCCTGGCGTTCTCTCCGCTTCCGTAAATCTTGCCACCGAGAAGGCTACCGTCGAAGTTCTAGCCGGTGTTGCTGGACTTACGGAGATTGATGCCGCAATCCGCAAGGCGGGTTACGAACCGCGCCGTCTGGAGGCGTCGGCAGCCGCTTCTGATGCACGGCAGGACGCGAAAGACAATGAACTTCGGCTCTTGAAGCGCGATGTTGTGATCGCGGGCAGCCTCACGCTGCCGCTCTTCCTGATCGAAATGGGCTCGCATCTGATCCCAGCAGTCGGGCACTGGATGCACGGTGCCTTTGAGCGCCAATGGCTCTATGCCCTCTATTTCGTGCTTGCGACCATCGTTCAGTTTGGCCCAGGCCTGCGCTTCTACAGGAAAGGCGTGCCGGCGTTGCTGCGAATGGCGCCGGATATGAACTCGCTAGTGGTTTTGGGTTCGACAGCCGCGTGGGGGTATTCGGTGGTTGCCACCTTCCTGCCGTCGGTTCTGCCCGCAGGTACAGTCAATGTTTACTATGAAGCATCGGCCGTCATCGTGACGCTGATCCTGCTCGGCCGCTTTCTTGAGGCCAAAGCCAAGGGACGGACCAGTGAGGCGATCAAGAAACTCATGGGACTGCAGGCCAAGTCGGCGCGTGTGGAGCGCAATGGTGAACTTGTAGAAGTCCCGCTAGATTCCGTGCTCGTGGGCGACATCATACAGGTGCGCCCTGGCGATCGCGTTCCGGTTGACGGCGTGGTGGTGGCTGGCTCTTCCTTTGTAGATGAATCGATGATCACTGGTGAACCTATTCCCGTCACCAAGGGCGAGGGTGCGGAAATCGTCGGCGGCACTATCAACAAAACCGGCAGCTTTACCTTCCGGGCCACCAAGGTCGGAGCCGACACCCTGCTGGCCCAGATCATACGCATGGTCGAAACCGCGCAAGGGTCCAAACTGCCGATCCAGGCGATGGTCGACAAGGTGACCTCATGGTTCGTGCCCGCCGTTATGGCGGCAGCCTTTGCAACTTTCCTTCTCTGGTTCCTGTTCGGACCAGAACCCGCTCTCACCTTCGGCCTTGTTAACGCCGTGGCGGTGCTGATTATCGCCTGCCCATGCGCCATGGGTCTGGCCACGCCAACGTCCATCATGGTCGGCACTGGCCGGGCTGCCGAATTGGGTGTGCTGTTTCGAAAGGGTGAGGCCCTTCAGATTTTGAAGAATGCTGAAGTCATTGCCCTTGACAAAACCGGCACGCTTACTGCCGGCCGTCCAGAACTCACGGATTTCGAAGTGGTGGAAGGCTTTTCACTTGGTCAAGCGCTGTCGCTCGTTGCGGCCGTAGAGAGCCAGTCAGAGCATCCGATTGCCTCCGCAATCGTCGCCGCTGCGAAGGAAAAGGGATATGCGGTTCCGGCAGTCACCAGCTTCGAAGCCGTTCCCGGTTTCGGCGCGCAGGGCTCAGTCGAAGGCCATACTGTGGCAGTCGGCGCTGACCGGTACATGGAAAGGCTCGGCCTCGACGTATCAAAGTTCAGGAACACGGCAGAGCGCCTGGGAATCCAGGGCAAGTCGCCCCTCTATGCCGCTATTGATGGCATGCTGGCCGCCGTCATCGCTGTGGCCGACCCCATCAAGCCGACCACTCCGGCTGCAATCCAGGCGCTGCATGACCTCGGTCTCAAAGTTGCGATGATTACGGGTGACAACCGCCGCACGGCCGAAGCCATCGCCCGTAGCCTTGGCATTGACGAGGTCGTGGCTGAGGTCCTTCCGGAGGGTAAGGTCGAGGCTATAAAGCGTCTACGCCAGGGCGGCCGTCTGGTGGCCTTTGTCGGTGACGGAATCAACGATGCGCCGGCCCTTGCTGAGGCGGATGTGGGCCTTGCCATCGGAACTGGTACCGATGTCGCCATCGAGAGCGCGGACGTGGTCCTGATGTCAGGCGACTTGCAGGGAGTTTCCAACGCCATCGGTCTGTCAAAAGCGACCCTCCAAAACATTGGGCAGAACCTATTTTGGGCCTTTGCATACAATGTTCTGCTGATCCCCGTCGCGGCCGGCGTGCTTTACCCCTTCTCCGGCATTTTGCTGTCACCGATGCTGGCAGCAGGTGCGATGGCGCTCTCCAGCGTCTTCGTGCTTGGCAACGCGATGCGTCTAAAGCGCTTCCGGGCGCCGCAAGCGCCGCTCATTGCTTCGCAGCCACGTCCTCAGCTCGCAGCAGCCGAATGAACATGCTGGCCCGCTTCGGCAGGCCAGCCCTTCCAACACCCATCAAGGACTAAAGCCATGAATTACCACGCCCAAAGCTCTATCGAAATCTTCACAACACCGACGTGTCCGGACTGCCTTGCACTGAAGCATTGGCTGGACGCCCGTGGGCTTACCTACCTCGAGCGCGATCTGCGTGACCCGACTATTGCCGAAGAGGCCAAGGTCAGAACGGGACTTCGCATCGCTCCCATTACACTTATCGACGGCCAGATTTTCTACGGTCCTTTCGGTGATCAGTTAAAAGGTATCGAGAACGCTCTCGGCCTTAATTGCGCTAACTGAGGAGAGAGCAATGCCAATTCTCACTCTCCCTCAGATCGGTCGGCGGCTCAAGGTTGGAAGAGGCCAGACGCTTCTTGACGCCGCCCTTGATGCCGGCATCCCGTTTCCCCACAGCTGCCACTCCGGCCGCTGCGGGGCGTGCAAATCACATCTAATCGAAGGTTCGGTTACATTGGGCACTCACACACGCTTTGCCCTCACAGAGCAGGAACGGAACCAAGGGCTGATCCTTGCCTGCCGAGCCGTCCCGGATAGCGATGTCACCGTGGCATGGATAGATGGAGAATACGCCGTTCTCGCCCATAGGATCATATCGCAAGCAGCCAAAGTCATTTCGATAGACGCCGTGACTCACGATATCCGGCGCATCTTACTGGCACTTGAGGACCGTGCGGCTTTTACCTTCTCACCGGGACAGTATATTCGCCTGTCAGTTGACGGCGCACCGCCGCGCGACTACTCGCTGGCCAATCTACCCGGTAGCGAACATCTTGAACTCCATATTCGTGCGGTGCCCGGAGGTCGTGCAAGCACACGGATCACGCAGGAACTTCGCGTTGGCGATATAGTACGGATTGATGGCCCGTTTGGATCCGCTTTCCTGCGTGAAGAGCACCGAGGGCCTATCATCGCTGTAGCTGGTGGATCGGGCCTCGCCCCCATCAAGTCAATCGTCGGGGCGGCACTGCGGAAGGATCCGTCAAGGACGGTCCACATCTATTTCGGTGGCCGTTCGCTGCGCGATATCTATCTCACCGATTACTTTCGCAGCCTCGTGTCAAATCATCCCAATGCCAATTATCATGCCGTATTGTCGGATGTTGTAGTGCCGGGGTGGCGTTCGGGCTACGTCTCGGATGCCATGGTCGAGGACTATACAAGGGTGGCAGGGGCAAAGGTGTACGCAGCAGGGCCGCCCCCGATGATTGACGCAGTTTACGCCGCTGCACAATCTCTGGGTGTGGAAAAACGAGACGTCCATAGTGATATATTCTTCACCCCATCGAGAGAAGGTGCCAAAGTGCTTGAGGAGGTGCAACCATGAACATTGGTGAAGCGGCGTCCGCATCCGGCGTATCGACCAAGATGATCCGATACTATGAACAGATAGGCCTGATCCAGTCAGTGACCCGTGCGATGTCCGGTTATAGGGTCTATTCCGATGCCGACGTCCACACCCTTCGTTTTGTGCGTCGCGCCCGCGACTTGGGCTTCACAGTAGAGCAAATGACAGAGCTCATGGAACTGTGGCGAGACCGCAGCCGCGCCAGTGCCGACGTCAAGCGGATTGCACTTGGCCATGTCAAGTTGCTGGAGGAGAAGATGCGCGAACTTCAGGATATGACGAAGGCACTAAAGCATTTGGCCACCAACTGCCATGGCGATGATCGGCCTGACTGCCCTATCATCGAGGAGCTTGCAGGTTCCCATTGCAGGGAGAAT
>DATLDM010000023.1:0-7360 GCA_035525875.1 Aestuariivirga sp. | reverse complement strand
GGACCTTGATTGACTCGTCGATCTTTTCCGGGTCGAACTCATCGCCCCGCGAAAACTGCAGGTAGGAAAGTACGGTTTCTTCCTCAACCCGCTGATTACCTTCAATTCTAATCTGGGCAATGGTTTCGGCATAGGCTTGGGGAGCCCAGCCCGACGGCGAAGCCACCGGCATGACGAAGAACAGAGCAAGGCTCAACAGTGCCAGACAGAAAAGCTTAATACGCATCAAAAGACCAATCTTCGCCAAATCTAGCCGTCCCACAAATCACTTGCGCCCACCGCGTGTTTTAACGTCTTTCAACTGCTTTGCAAATGAAAGATAGCCCTAAATTTTAGCCCCCGACGATCATTGCAAACAGCCTGGTCAGGTCATTCCAAAAGCCGAACGCCATGAGCATTGCGACAAGCGATAAACCCACTCTAAAGCCCCATTCCTGGGCCTGTTTTCCAAGCGGCTTTCCCGCCACCGTTTCGATGGCGTAGTAAACCAGATGGCCACCATCCAACATTGGGATTGGAAACAGGTTAATAAGCCCGACACTTGTGGACAGGAAAGCAATGAAAATCGCGAATCGCATGCCCCCAGAGGACGCCGCATCGCCAGCCATTTTGGCAATTGAAACCGGACCGCCTATTTGCTTTGAGCTCTCTTGTCCACGCACCAGCTTGCCGAGGTATTTGAAGGTCACTGATATGATGCGCCACGTTTCGCCGGTACCTTGAGAAATCGCGTCAGGTATTGAAAGGCGTCGCGGTGGTGATGCAGCGGTGTCCTTGGGCGGGGATACTCCCAAAAGCCCGCGTTTGGAAGTTCCGCCAAATCCATCCGATTCCTCAACGATACCTGCAACAACTTGCAGACTGATGGGGATTCCATTTCGGTCAATGGTCACATGCAGAAGTTCTCCACCGCGGAAAGAAACTGATTTTACAATATCGCCAAACGTTTCGATTTTTGCTCCATCAATGGCGGCAATGAGATCGCCGCTCTTGATTCCGGCCTTTTCGGCGGCACTTCCCGGCTGGACCTCGCCGACGCGCGGCTCTTTTACCGGAATGCCGACAAAGGCAAACACGCTGGCGAAAATCAGGATTGAGAGAATGAAATTGGCAATTGGGCCGGCCGCCACGACAGCGGCGCGTTTCCAGACGGGCTTGCCATGAAAATTGCCGGTGGTGCGGGTCATTTCCGAGTCAGGTTCTGCTTGCGGAAGGCTCGTGGGATTGGCATCGCCCTCAAATTTCACGTAACCACCCAGCGGCAGCCAGCAGACCTTCCAGCGGGTGCCATGCTTGTCGTTCCAGCCAAAGATTTCACGGCCAAAACCAATTGAAAAGACTTCCACCGCAACACCGCACCAGCGCGCCACCAGAAAATGGCCAAGCTCATGAATGAAAACAATAATTGTGAGAGCGGCTATGAACGGCAGTAAATAGCCAAAGGGCAAGTGCGCGTAGCTCAGAAATTCCATAATCCGTCCCAACTCCCCGAACACTATCCAGACGTTCCTGCCTGAACTCCTTGTGTCCGCCACAACACGCAAGGCTCGTGCCATTGCGGTAAGCGTGATTCACCGTTTATTAACCACACAAGCCCGTATTTAAGTCAACATTTCGGCAAAATATGGTTACCAGCGCAGCAATCCGCGGGCTGCATTTGCCCCTTGGTCGTGAAAAACCCCGATTAATGCCGCCGCCACGGCCACGGCAATCAGCCCATCCACCCGGTCAATAACCCCGCCATGGCCCGGGATAAGCCTGCCGGAGTCCTTAACCCCATGAAATCGCTTGAGAGATGACTCGAAAAGATCTCCGGCCTGCTCCACGATGGCCAAACAGCCTGCGAGAATGGCCAAGGCCCAAATGCCATTCAATTGGGTTACGCAGGCAAAAATAAACGAGACTAGTGTACTTCCTGCCACAGCTCCGCCAAGGCCGGCCCAAGTCTTCTTCGGTGATATCACCGGGGCAAGCTTGGGGCCGCCTATGATGCGGCCGGCAAAAAAGGCCAACGTATCGGCTGACCACACAATCAGGAATATCCAAAGTATGGCGGCAAAACCATAGTGGGGGTCGCCGCGCAGAAGAATAAGGGCAAGGGCCGGAAATCCCACGTAAAAAATTCCAAGGTAACGCCACATGCTGGCATCGGGATCTTCTTTACGGACCATGAATGCTGATACAATGGCTAATCCCAAAATGACCAGGAGGGCAATGCCAACGCCCGTCAAATCCGGCAAAACCGCGCCACAGAGGGCAGCTCCCATATGGAGGGCGTATTGCGCGAGATTTCCGGGATGAACCATTGAGGTCCACTCGTGGGCGATCAGTCCGGCAAGCAACAGCACCAAGCCGGTAAACCAGATCCCGCCAAACCAGGCGCCGGCGATGACCACAGGTATGAGCACCACCGCAGAAGCCGTTCTGATGCCAAGGTCGCCCCACTTCGCCGATATCATGCGGTTTGCGCTTCGATGCCGCCAAAGCGGCGGTCCCGCAGGCGGAACTCATCCAGGGCCCTGGCAAATATCTCATGGGTGAAATCGGGCCAGAATTCATCGACAAAGACAAACTCCGTGTAGGCGCACTGCCACAGCAGAAAATTCGAAATGCGCTGCTCACCGCCGGTGCGAATGAGCAGGTCGGGATCGGGAATGCCGGCGGTATCCAAATTCAGGGAAATCAGTTCCGGTGAAATGTCAGCCGTTGAGATTTCACCGCTTTCGATCTTCCGGGCAATTGCCAACAGGGCGCGGCCAATTTCCTGCCTGCTGCCATAATTGAAAGCGACGATGAGATTGAGTTTGGAATTCCCACGGGTCAGGCGCTCCGCATCATCGAGCAAGGACACGATGCCCGGTTCCAAATCGGCACGATTGCCGACAACGGTAATCTTTACGCCGGAGCGATGCAGCTCGGCCACGTCCTGGCGGATAAAGCGGCGCAGGAGATCAAGCAGAAACGAAACTTCAGCTGCCGGGCGCGACCAATTTTCCGAGCTGAAGGAATAGATCGTGAGATATTCAATGCCGAAATCGGCAGCCGCCTTTACGGCGCGGCGCAGGGCATCAACGCCTGCCTTGTGGCCCGCAGAGCGCGGCAATCCGCGGCGCGCGGCCCAACGGCCATTGCCATCCATGATGATGGCAACATGACGCGGGACTGCGGGCGGGCGATTCAGCATGGCGATGCGATCCCTCAAACCTGCATGATTTCGGCTTCCTTTGCCTTCAAAGAAGCATCGATTTCCTTGATCGTTTCGTCGGTCATTTTTTGGGTTTCTTCGGATTTTTTCTTGTGGTCGTCTTCGCTCATGGCGTGGTCTTTTTCCAAAGCCTTCAATTGATCCATGCCATCGCGGCGCACGTTGCGCACGGCGATGCGGGCCTTTTCGGCATATTGATGCGCGACTTTAACAAGTTCCTTGCGACGGTCCTGCGTCAAATCCGGCATGCGCAAGCGAATGACCTGGCCTTCGGTTTGCGGGTTCAGCCCAAGATTGGAGGCATGAATGGCTTTTTCCACGGCAACCACCAAGCCCTTGTCCCAAACATTGATTTGCAGAAGGCGGGCTTCGGGAACCGTGACGGAGGCAACCTGGTTGAGCGGCATCAGGGCGCCGTAGGCATCGACCTGAACCGGCTCGAGCAAGGTTATGGAGGCGCGCCCGGTGCGCAGGCCGCCGAAATCGTGCTTGAGCGATTCCGTGGCACCATGCATGCGGCGCTTGATGTCAGCGGCGTTAAAGGGAACGGGTTGAGCCATGGTCAGTCCTTCGTCACTAGGGTGAAGCGGCCGGCGCCGGTCAAGACCTTCGACACGGCGCCCGCTTCCCGGATGGAAAATACAATTACCGGAATCCCGTTGTCCCGTGCAAGGGCGATTGCGGCGGGATCCATGATACGCAAATCCCGGCTCAAAATCTCGCTAAAGGTGATTTTCTCGAAGCGCTGGGCCTTGGAGTTCTTCTTGGGGTCTTCAGCGTAGACGCCATCAACACTGGTTCCCTTCAAAAGGGCATTGCACTGCAGTTCGGCCGCACGTAGGGCCGAGCCCGTGTCGGTGGTAAAGAAAGGCAGGCCGGTGCCCGCCGCGCAGATCACCACCCTGCCCTTTTCCAGATGATGGATGCCTTTGGCCGGCGAATAGGTTTCGCACACGGTTGGCATGGCAATTGCGGAAAGGACGCGGGCATCGATGCCCTTGGACTTCAACACGCCTTGCATGGCGAGCGCGTTCATGATCGTGGCCATGATGCCCATGTGGTCGGCGCTCACCCGATCCATGCCCTTGGCGGCGCCGGCAAGGCCGCGGAAAATGTTGCCGCCGCCGATGACCAAAGCAACTTGCGCCCCGGCTTTGACGCAAGCGATGACTTCATCGGCAATGCGAGCAACCGTATCAAGGTCAATGCCGAAGGCCTGGCTGCCCATCAGCACTTCACCGGAGACTTTGAGAAGAATTCGCTTGTAGGTGATTTTGCTCATGGGTTTTGACAGTCCAATCAGAAAAAGTCCCGTATTCTTGGCTTAATCTAGGCATTCGAAGTCGATTCGTCTTAGGACATTTTTCACTTTAAATCAAAGGGATCGGTAAGTTGGCAAGCGCATTGAGCAATAAAAAAGGGCCCACATGGACCCTTTTTGAGTTGAGACGTTCCAATCAAGCCTGGCCGGCGGCCTTGGCAACTTCGGCGGCGAAATCATCGACCGCCTTTTCAATACCTTCGCCGAGCTGCATGCGCACATAGCCCAGAAGCTTGACGGGTGCACCGGCCTTGGTGCCGACTTCGCCCAGAACCTGGGTCACTGACTTGGTGCCGTCATGGACATAGGCCTGCTCCAGCAGGCAATTTTCCTTTGCATAGGTCTTGAGGCCGGAGGCGATAATCTTTTCCAAGACATTTGCGGGCTTGCCCGCGTTCTTTTCCTCGAGAATGGCCTTTTCGCGGGCCAGGGTTTCCGGCGGAACGCCCGTGAGATCCATGGCAACCGGATTGGTTGCGGCCACATGCATGGAAAGCAGGCGGCCAAAGGCGGACAGCTCTTCCTTGTTGCCGGTTGATTCAAGCGCCACGAGAACGCCGATCTTGCCGAGGCCCGGAGCGGCCTGGTTGTGCACGTAGGAGCCGATCACGCCGTCCTTGACCTTGAGCGAGGCGGTGCGGCGCACGCCCATGTTTTCACCGATGGTGGACACCATCTCGGCCACATATTCGGCAACCGCATGCTGCGAGCCGGGGAACTTGGCGGTTTTCAACTTTTCGGAATCGCCGCCCGCATTGAGCGCCAGCTTGGCAATATCGGCGACCATGGCCTGGAACTTTTCATTACGAGCGACAAAGTCGGTTTCCGAGTTCACTTCGACGGCAGCACCGGTGGTGCCGTTCACTGCAATGCCGACGAGGCCCTCGGCGGCAACGCGGGTGGATTTCTTGGCGGCCTTGGCCAGGCCCTTGGCGCGCAGCCAATCGGTGGCGGCTTCCATGTCGCCGTTGGTGGCGGCAAGGGCAGCCTTGCAGTCCATCATGCCTACGCCAGTCGATTCACGTAAGCTTTTCACCATGCCAGCCGTAATCTCAGCCATGATCATCCTCTTTCAAAAATGGAATAAGGGTCCGCGCTGATCGCAGACCCCTGAATAGTGTTATTCCGCGGGTACGGCTTCGGCCACCGGGTTTTCATCGGCGCCGACATCGCGGCCCGAAGAGCCTTGGGCCTGTGAAATGCCTTCAATGGCGGCGCGCGCGATGAGGTCGCAATAGAGCGCCACGGCGCGGCCTGCGTCATCGTTGCCGGGAATGGGAAAGTTCACGCCGGCAGGATCCGAATTCGTGTCGATGATCGCTACAACCGGAATGCCCAAACGATTGGCTTCCTTGATGGCGAGCGCTTCCTTGTTGGTGTCGATCACGAACAGGATATCGGGGGTTCCGCCCATGTCCTTGATGCCGCCGAGCGCCTTGTCGAGCTTGGTCTTCTCGCGGGAAATGGACAGCATTTCGCGCTTGGTGAGGCCCATGCCTTCCTTGGCAAGCTGCTCATCGAGAGTGCGGAGATGCTTGATGGAATTTGAAATGGTCTTCCAGTTGGTGAGCATGCCGCCCAGCCAGCGGGAGTTCACGTAGTATTGGGCCGAGCGCTTGGCGCTGTCGGCAATCTGCTCCTGCGCGGTGCGCTTGGTGCCGACGAACAACACGCGGCCGCCCTTGGCAACGGCTGCGGTGACGGCAAGAAGCGCCTGATGCAGCAAGGGCACTGTCTGGGCCAAATCGATGATGTGGATGCCATTGCGCGAGCCGTAGATATACGACTGCATCTTGGGGTTCCAGCGATGGGTTTGATGTCCGAAATGAACGCCTGCTTCAAGCAATTGGCGCATGGTAAATTCTGGCACAGCCATGGTCTTCATCCTTCTCCGGTTGATCCGCCGCGGATGGTTGTGACCGGATTATCCGGCACCGGAAGGACTTCAGCCTATGAGGGGAATTCGCATTCCCATGGCTCAAGTCCAACACCCGCGTGAGTATTTAACGAACGGGGCTATACAGGTGCATTACAATAAAGGCAAGCGCGCTATGAAACCAAGTTAAATCAATAGCTTGCATTCATGGTTGCTGTTTGACAATCCGCCACGTCCTGATGATCGCTTCGGCGCTGCGTTTGCCTTGGGCTACGTCGGTTTCCCAACTGATGACCGAAAGCCGCATGATGTGGCGGCCGCGCCATACGGCTCCGCCGGCAAAACATTCGCCATCGGCCTGAATGCGGCTGATGGTATCGCGGGTCAGCTGGTCACCGCGCTCCTTGGTTTCAGTGCTGCCGAAACGCACGATGATTTGATTGAGCACCACATCGTTTAGTATTTCAATGCCGGGTTCGGCGGCAAGTATTTCGGACATGACGCGGGCCACGTGACAATGACGCTCTACCATTGCCGCAATGCCGCTGCGGCCCAGATGCATGATCATGGCCCATGTTGCAAAGCCACGGGCGCGGCGCGAGAGCTCAGGCACGTAATGGCTGGGATCACGTTCGCCCTCGGCGGCGAGCGGCAGATAGCTTGCAGTAATCGTCACGGCGCGCCTGTGAGCCAATTCATTGCGGACAATTGCATAGCCGCTGTCATAGGGGGTTTGCAGCCACTTGTGGCCATCGGTTGCCCATGAATCGGCACCTTCAACTCCGTCAGCGAGGTGGCGCGTTGTTGAACTGGCGCGGGCCCACAGGCCGAAAGCGCCATCAACATGCAGCCAGGCGCTGGCTTTTTTGGTGAGCGGGACAATCTCCGCAAAATTATCGAAAGCGCCGGTATTGATCTGGCCTGCCTGGGCTATCACGATTGATGGCCCGTTCACTTT
>DATLDM010000019.1:0-48032 GCA_035525875.1 Aestuariivirga sp. | reverse complement strand
TTCCCGGCGGTGGGGCGCATCTCGCCGGATTATTTCTGCATGGACGGCACCATCCCGCGTAAGCGCCTCTCGGAAGTCCTCACCGGCATGGCCGAACTTTCAAAAAAGCATGGGTTGCGGGTGGCCAATGTTTTTCATGCGGGTGACGGCAATTTGCATCCGCTCATTCTCTATGATGCCAATGTGGGCGACGAACTGGCGCGGGCCGAGGAGTTTGGCGCGGATATTTTGCGGCTATGCGTCAAGGTGGGCGGCGTGCTCACCGGCGAGCATGGGGTTGGCATCGAGAAACGCGACCTCATGCCGGTGATGTTTACGGAAGCCGATCTGGCGCAGCAGCAGCGCCTGAAATGCGCCTTCGATGACCGCGGCCTGCTCAATCCCGGGAAAGTTTTTCCAACGCTCCATGCCTGCGCCGAGCTGGGCCGCATGCATGTGAAAGCGGGCAAGCTGCCCTTCCCGGAGATTCCGAGATTCTGATGACCCCGACCTTCAAACCGCAGACGATACCGGAGCTTGCGGACTATGTGGCGCTTGGCGGCAAGCTTGAGGTCAGGGGCAGCGGCACGAAACGCGGGCTTGGCCGGCCGCTGCAGGCGGAAACCGCCATTGACATGTCGGGCTTCACCGGCATTTCATTGTATGAGCCGGAGGAACTTGTGCTTGAGGCGGGCGTCGGCACGCCGCTTAGCGACATTGAGAAGGCGCTGGCCAAAAACCACCAGCAACTGGCCTTCGAGCCGCCGGACTATTCGAAACTGCTGGGCGGCAAACACAAGGGCACGCTGGGCGGCCTCATGGCCTGCGGGCTTTCGGGGCCACGGCGCATCAAGGCGGGGGCGGCGCGCGATCATATCCTCGGTATCGCCGGGGTTTCCGGGCGCGGTGAAATTTTCAAGGCGGGTGGACGGGTTGTCAAGAATGTCACGGGCTTTGATGTGGCCAAACTCATGGTTGGTTCCTATGGCACGCTCGCGGCGCTCACCAGCATCACCGTCAAGGTGCTTCCCGCCGCCGCCACGCAGGAAACGCTTGTTTTCAACGGCCTCAGTGATGCCAAGGCGATCCAGGCCATGAGCCTCGCCATGCAGTCGGCCTGCGAGGTTTCGGGTGCCGCCCATCTGCCCGGAACGCCGTCACAGACCCTGTTTCGCCTGGAAGGCATTCAACCCTCGGTGGTCTACCGGCGCCAGAAGCTTGCCAGCCACCTGAAAATTTTCGGCGCCAGCGACCATCTCGACGAGAAAGACTCGCTTGCGGAATGGAAGGCCATCCGCGATGTCGAGCGGTTGAGTGCCGATGACGCGCGCTTTGTCTGGAAACTGTCGCTGACGCCGTCGAAGGCTGCCGAAACCGTGGCCCGGATTTCAAAGCAGCTTGATATCCAGCATTTCTATGATTGGGCGGGCGGCCTCGTCTGGCTTGGGGTGCCGCGCAGCAACCAGGCCTATGCCTATATCATCCGCAATTGCGTTGAAGACGGCCATGCCACGCTTTTCCGCGCGGAGGACGATGTGCGCGAGCGCATTGAGGTTTTCCAGCCGCAACCCCCGGCTCTTTCGGCGCTTACCAAGCGGGTCAAGGCCGCTTTTGATCCCAATGGTGTTTTCAATCACGGCCGCATGTATAAAGACATTTGAGCCATGCAAACAAATTTCACCGCAGAGCAGTTAAAAGACCCGCACACGGCGGAGGCCAACAAGATCCTGCGGTCTTGCGTGCATTGCGGCTTCTGCACAGCCACCTGCCCCACCTATGTGCTGCTGGGCGACGAGTTGGACAGCCCGCGCGGGCGCATTTACCTCATCAAGAACATGCTGGAGAAGAATGAGCCGGCAACGGCGGAAACCGTCAAACATATCGACCGCTGCCTGTCGTGCCTGTCGTGCATGACCACCTGCCCTTCGGGCGTCAACTACATGCACCTCATCGACCAGGCCCGGGTGCATGTGGAAAAAACCTACCGGCGGCCGCTGTTCGAAAAATTGCTGCGCGCTGTGCTTGGCTTTACCATGCCGCGGCCGCATTTCTTCCGGCTGGCGCTGGAAGCCGGAAAACTCGTCCGGCCATTTTCAAAAGTGATTTCCAAATTGGGCCTTAAGCGGGTTGAGGCCATGTTGGCGCTTGTTCCCAAAACACCAATCCCTTCGGAAAATCTGGGCGCCCCCGGCACCTATCCGGCGGAAGGCGAACAGCGCGGCCGGGTGGCGCTGCTCATGGGCTGCGTGCAAAGTGTCATTGAACCTTCCATCAATGCGGCCACCATCCGCCTGCTGACACGGATTGGTTATGAAGTAGTGGTTACAGGAGGAGAGACCTGTTGCGGCTCGCTCACCCATCACATGGGCAAGGAGGCCGATGCCATCTGGCGGGCGCGGCGCAATGTGCATCACTGGGCCAATGCCAGGGTCGATGCGGTCATCATCACCGCATCGGGCTGCGGCACAACGATCAAGGACTATGGCTTCATGCTGCGCCTGGATCCGGTCTATGCGGCGCGCGCCGCGGTGGTCAGCGCCAAGGCAAAGGACATTGTGGAATTTCTCTCCGGCATCGCGCTGCCCGCGGCCTCTCAGGCGCTGCGCGTCACCTATCATTCGGCCTGTTCCATGCAGCATGGCCAGCAGATGGGAGCGAAGGCGCAAACGCTTTTGCGCAATGCGGGCTTCACGGTCGAGGATATTCCGGAAGGTCATCTTTGCTGCGGCTCGGCCGGCACCTACAACATCATGCAGCCCGAGATCGCCACGCAGCTCCGGGACCGGAAGATAAAAAACATACAGACAACAAATCCGCAGGTGATTGCCACGGGCAACATCGGCTGCATTACCCAGCTTGCAACCGGCCTGGAAACGCCCATTCTTCACACGGTCGAGCTTCTCGATTGGGTCTATGGGGGGCCGAAGCCCGACAAACTGAAACATCTCACTGGAGGGGCTTAAGACATGGCCAGAATGCCAGCCGGCGTCACGTTTCGCGGAAAAATGCTGGCGGAATACCGCTCCATTCTGACACCGGAAGCCGTTGCTTTCCTGGCGGAGCTGCACCGCAGGTTTGACGGCGAGCGGCAAAGGCTGCTGGGTTTGCGTGCCGCAAGGGCCAAGCGCTTCAGCAAGGGCGAGCTGCCGGATTTTCTGCCCGAGACCCGTGCCATCCGCGAGGGGGCGTGGCGGGTGGCTCCCATCCCCCCGGATTTGCAGGACCGCCGGGTTGAAATCACCGGGCCCACGGACCGCAAGATGGTGATCAACGCGCTCAATTCCGGCGCCAGGGTCTTCATGACGGATTTCGAGGATTCAAATTCGCCGACCCTCGACAATCTCGTCCGCGGGCAGATCAATCTGCGGGACCGCTGGAGCGGCGCCATGGACTACCGGGATCCGGAGTCGGCCAAGCATTACGTCCTGGGCAAGCGGCCTGCGGTGCTTATCGTGCGGCCGCGCGGCTGGCACCTGCCGGAAAACCATGTGCGGATCGACGGCCAGATCATGTCCGGCGCGCTTTTTGATTTCGGCCTGTATTTTTTCCACAATGCCAAGGCGGCGCTGCGTCAAAACTCGGGTCCCTATTTCTACCTGCCCAAGATGGAAAGCCATCTTGAAGCGCGGCTGTGGAACAGTGTTTTCACCTTCGCGCAAAGTGCGCTCGCATTGCCGCTGGGCACCATCAAGGCCACCGTTCTCATCGAAACGCTGCCCGCCGCCTTTGAGATGGATGAAATCCTCTATGAACTGCGCGAGCATATGGCGGGGCTTAATTGCGGGCGCTGGGATTATATTTTCTCGTTCATCAAGACGCTGGCCACGAACAAGAAATATATCCTGCCCGACCGCTCGCAGGTGGTGATGTCCAAGGCCTTCCTGGCCAATTATTCAGCGCTGCTGATCAAGACCTGCCACAACCGCGCCGCTTTCGCGATGGGCGGCATGGCGGCCCAGATTCCCAACCGCAAGGACCCGGAGGCGAATCAAATCGCGCTCGACAAGGTGCGGGCCGACAAGGAGCGCGAGGCGCGCAATGGCCATGACGGCACCTGGGTGGCGCATCCCGATCTTGTTCCCGTGGCCATGGAAGTGTTCAACGCCCTGATGCCGACGCTCAACCAGCTCTATGTCAAACGTGATGACGTCAAGATCGGCCAGAAGGAGCTTCTTGAGGTTCACAAGGGAGCCAAGACCGAAGCCGGGTTCCGCGAGAATATCCGGGTGGGGGTTCTCTATATTGAAGCCTGGCTCCGGGGGCGCGGGGCGGTGCCGATCTATAATCTGATGGAGGATGCCGCGACGGCTGAAATTTCACGGTCGCAAATCTGGCAGTGGCTGAAATTCGGCGCGACACTCGATACGGGCGCAAAGGTCACACGGAAATTTTTCGACAAATGCATGCGCGAAGAAATGAAGCGGGTGAAAGACGAAGTGGGGGCGGAAGCCTACCAGGAAGGCCGCTTCAAGGAGGCTATTGGCATTTTCAAAACCATGTCCACCTCGAAGACCTTCGAAGCGTTCCTGACGCTGCCAGCCTACAAGAAAATCATCTAGTCCTCATCAAATCTGGATTCCACCAGAGCCGCAAGGGCTGCGATGGCCGCGTCGGCCTCGGGGCCGGAGGCTTCAACGCTGATCGAAGTTCCCATGGCGGCGGCCAGCATCATCAGCCCCATGATCGAGGTCGCAGGAACCGAATGGCCGTCGCGGCTCACCACGATGTTGGCGTCAAAACCCTCGGCGCATTTCACGAATTTTGCCGAGGCGCGGGCGTGCAGGCCGCGCTCATTGACGATCTCCAGCTCCCGGACCAATGCCGTCATCAATCCCCCAGTATCTGACTGGCGATATTGATGTATTTGCGGCCCGCATCCTGGGCGGCGGCAGCGCATTTGTGAAGATTGGATTCCTTTCGCACCCGCACCAGTTTCACCAGCATGGGCAGATTCAATCCGGCCACGACTTCGACGCGGCCTTCTTCGAGAAGCGAGATCGCCAGGTTCGACGGCGTGCCGCCAAACATGTCGGTCAGGATGATCACGCCGTCACCGCCGTCGACGGATTTTACCGCCGCCGCGATATCAGCGCGGCGAACTTCCATCTTGTCTTCGGGACCGATGGCCACGGCCGCCACCATGTCCTGGTGGCCGACAATATGCTCCAGGGCATAGACAAATTCATCGGCAAGACGCCCGTGGGTTACCAGAACGAGGCCAATCATTTGAGGTCTAAGAATTCACACATTGTCAGGTCTGTCTCATATCTGTTTTGAGCGGCGCACATTGCCCTTATCCGCGCCGCTGCGCAACAGGTTCACGGGCCTCACCGGTTTGCTTCAACCAGCCTAGCGCGGCGCGAAGCCGGGCCGGGGCTGCAGCCATTTTTGCATCAATTTCAACCCGCGGAAGAGCCAAGCCCAGAATGTCAAAGGTGGCACGATCTGGGAGGCGTTCGATGGCCGAATGCTCTTGTAATTTTACCACGAGCGTCAAGGGCACCGAGGGCTGGGTTGCCAGCGTGACAATCCCAAGGCCCCGGATTTCCAGTTTTCCGCGCAGGCTTGCGGGCGCCGAGGCCACAAGCCTGTCCTGATCACGGGTGACAATGACCTGATCGTCAGCGACAAGTTCACTGCGCAAAAGAACACTGGAAATTCCATAGCCCGGTTCATCAATAAGCCTTAGTGCGAGGCCGGACTTCCCGCTTCCGGGTTCACCCAGGATCAACACGCCCTCGCCGCCGACGCTTACGCAGGTTCCGTGCAAAAAGATTTGGGATTGTTTCATCACTTCGTCCCGGGCGGCGTCCAGTCGTCGGCAACGGCGGGCAGGCGCACCACGAACCTTGCGCCCAGCACCGGTTTTTCCACACCCTGCGGGGCCTGGCCGTGGCGGTTATCCGCCCAGATGCGGCCCTTGTGGGCATCGACAATCTGCTTGGAGATGGAAAGGCCAAGCCCGGAATTCTTGCCGAAGGAGCCCTCCGGACGGTCAGTATAAAACCGTTCGAAGATGCGTTCCAGATTGTCTGGCCTGATGCCGGGTCCCTGATCGTCAACGCGAATTTCAACATCACGGCCCGAGCGGCGCACGCGCACATAAATCTTGGAATTATCCGCCGTGAAGGAACGGGCATTGTCCAGGAGATTCCGGAAGACCTGGCTCAGCCTTGATTCATGGCCCTGAACGACAAAGGCCAGGAACGGGTCAACGGCGTTGCCGGCCGGCACAACCTGCAGGACAATTTCCGCCTGCTGTTCCTTTCTCGTTTCATTGGCAAGGGTTGTGATCGCGCCAAGAAGCCGTGCCACATCGACCGGGTTTGTTTCGGCCCGGGCCAGTTCCGCATCGAGGCGCGAGGCATCGGCGATATCGGTGATGAGGCGGTCAAGGCGGCGCACGTCATGCTTGACGATCTCGACAAGCCGCGCCCGCTGCTCGTCGGTTTTCACCATGGCAAGGGTTTCAACGGCGCTGCGCAATGAGGTCAACGGATTCTTGAGCTCATGGCTCACATCGGCGGCAAAGGCCTCAATGGCATCAATGCGATTGTAGAGGGCGCCGGTCATGTCACGGAGGACGCCCGAGAGATGGCCGATCTCGTCGCGCCGTGCGGTGAAGTCCGGAATCTCCACGCGCTTGTTGATGCCGCGGCGCACCCGCTCAGCGGCGGCAGAGAGGCGACGAATGGGTTCGGCGATGGTGCCAGCCAAAAACACCGAGAGAAGGATGGTCACCAGCGCCACGAAGCCGAAGGTGAGGAGCACGACGCGGCGTTCGGCGCGCAAGACATTATCGATTTCGCCGCCCGAAGTTGAAAGCACGAGGGCGCCAAGAACCGCGCGGAAACGCTGCACCGGAACCGAGACCAGAACGATGATGTCGCGCTTTTCATCAAGGCGCACCACGCTGACCACCGCGCCAGTGAGGGCGGCGGCCACCTCCGGAAAATCCTTGCCGTTGTCGAGGCTGTATTCCTTCTGCAGCGGATAGTCATAGGCAAAGAACCAATCATAAACCGCATTCCACCATTTGACGAGGAAGTTCCGGGAGCCGGAATCGCGGGGCGGAAGGTCAGACTGGATAATGTCGCCGCCGCCATAGAGGAACCTGCTGTCGACGACGAGATTTCCCTCGGGATCGATAATCCGTCCACGGATGGTTGAATTGGCAAGCAGGCGGCGCAGCACCGGGCCGGTGGTTTCGGGATTGATCGGAAAATCAAGGCTGTCGAACCGGTCGGCGTCAGGCGCGTAGGGATCGGAATTGTCCTCCAGCGAATCCGGGTTGATGACGATGGAGCCGGTATCGGCGGTGGCCGATCCCGCAATGGCGGCGGCAATGATCTGGGCCTGGGTGGTGAGGCTCTGCACACGGGCGTCAATCAGCCCCTGGCGGAACTGGTTGAAGTAGAGAATGCCGGTGACCAGAACGACGAGGCCCAGAAGATTGAGAAGAACGATGCGGCTGACCAGGCGTTGGGGGGCAAAGCGGTGCAAAAGGCCGCGGCGGCCTTCGATGGGCAGGTCGAAATTCTCAACCTCCTGGCCCTCGTCGCTTTCGCTGCGTTCAAGGGCCTCGGGTGCTGCAGTCTTGTCAAGCATTTCGCACCCTCACACGGAGGGAAAATCTATTGTTCCTTGAAACGATAGCCAACACCATAAAGTGTTTCAATACCATCAAAGGCCTCGTCGACCTGATTGAACTTCTTGCGCAGGCGCTTGATGTGGCTGTCGATGGTGCGGTCGTCCACATAGACCTGGTCATCATAGGCCGCATCCATCAGCGCGTCGCGGCTTTTCACGATGCCCGGCCTTTGGGCGAGCGATTGCAGGATGAGGAATTCGGTGACCGTGAGAGTAACGGGCCTTGTATCCCAGGTGCAGGAATGGCGGTCCGGATCCATGGCGAGCTTGCCGCGCTCGATGACCTTGGCCGCATCGACAACGGGGGCCGTACCGTCACGGGCCCCGGCGCGGCGCAGGACAGCTTTCACGCGTTCAACCAGCAGGCGCTGGGAAAAGGGCTTCTTGATAAAATCATCGGCTCCCATCTTGAGGCCGAAGAGTTCGTCAATCTCGTCATCCTTGGAGGTGAGGAAGATCACCGGAAGATCGGTTTTCTGGCGGATGCGGCGGAGCAGCTCCATGCCGTCCATGCGCGGCATCTTGATATCGAAGATGGCCATGTCCGGCGGCTGGTCCTGCAGGCCCTGGAGGGCTGCGGCTCCGTCATTGTATTTCTGAACGGCGTAGCCCTCGGCTTCCAGCGCCATGCCGACGGAGGTTAGAATATTGCGATCATCATCGACCAATGCAATCATTGCCATTTTCTTGTTCATCCGTTGTTGTTCCTGCCGGCCGCCTCTATGGATGAAACTAGAACAAATTGTGGCAAACCGCAAAGAAGTGCCGCATGACAAATGAGTAATGTTGATTAAATGATTGAAATATCAAGTTTTTCCGGAACGGCCATGCGCCAGGTGCTCCGCCGGGCAAGAACCTGCTCGCTTTCCACCCTGACGCGAGGCGAGGGCACGCCCTATGGCTCGCTGGCCAATATCGCCAGTGATATATCGGGCAGACCGCTGATCCTGATCTCGCGGCTGGCCTGGCATACGCAAAATCTTTTGGCAGATGCCCGGGCCAGCGTGCTGGTGGGTGAACTGCCGCCCACGGGCGATGCGCTGGTGGGGCCGCGCGTCACGGTGCTGGGGCGCTTTGAACCGGTTGATGATGCGGATCTTCGCCGACGCTATCTGGCGCGGCACCCGCAGGCCCGACTCTATGCGGATTTTCCGGATTTCTCCTTTTGGCGGCTGACGCCCTCAAGCATTCACGGGGTTGCCGGTTTCGGGCGCATTGAAACACTGACTCCCGATGAGGTGTTTCCATCCGCCGAGGAAATGGCGGCATTGGAGAATTCAGCCATCGAGCATATGAACCATGACCATGCGGAGGCCATCCATCTCTATGCCACGAAGATTTTGAAGGCGCGGCCCGGGCCCTGGCGCGTTCTGGCGATTGATCCCGATGGCGCGGACCTTGGCCTGCATGAGCAGAGCCTTCGCATGGAATTTCACACACCGGTCTTTACCGCGGAGGCTCTTCGCAAGAAGTTTGCCGAACTGGCCTATGAAGCCCGAACCCTATGATGGGGTCATAAGTTCCTTGGGCGGTGGTTTTGCCCCGGTCATGAAGGCTACCGCATCCGACATGGTGTATTTCTTGGGATCGATGACGCAGAGGCGCCGGCCCAGGCGGTGAATGTGAATGCGGTCGGCGACTTCGAAGACTTGCGGCATGTTGTGGGAGATCAGCACAATGGGCAGGCCGCGGCGTTTCACGTCGAGAATCAGTTCAAGCACGCGGCGTGATTCCTTCACGCCCAGGGCGGCCGTGGGTTCGTCCATGATGATAACTTTGGAACCAAAGGCCGCGGCGCGGGCCACGGCCACGCCCTGACGCTGGCCGCCGGACAGGGTTTCAACCGCCTGGCTGATGTTCTGAATGGTCAGAAGGCCGAGTTCCGTCAGCTTGTCACGGGCGCGCCTTTCCATGGTGGACCGGTCAAGCATGCGGAAGATGCTACCGAGGAAACCGGGTTTGCGGATTTCACGCCCCAGGAACATGTTGTCGGCAATGGAAAGGGCCGGCGAGAGAGCCAGGTTCTGGTATACCGTTTCGATGCCGGCGTCGCGGGCCTCGATGGGCGACTTGAAATTCAGCGTCTTGCCCTCAAGCTTGATTTCACCTTCATCAGCCAGCACGGCACCGCAGATCACCTTGATGAGCGATGATTTTCCCGCCCCGTTGTCACCAATCACGGCGAGGATTTCACCGGGATAGAGATCAAAATCCGCGTTATCGAGCGCGGTCACGCGGCCATAGCGCTTGACCAGGCCGCGGGCGGTGAGAAGTGGAACGGGTTCGTCTGCTTTTGCTTTCTTGGCCATGGTACTTAACCCGAAACCTTTCTGATCCACTGGTCGATAGCCACGGCGCCGATGATGAGGACACCGATCAGGAAGTAGGTCCATTGCGGGTCGGTTCCGAGAAGCCTGAGGCCCAGGGAGAAGACACCGACGATGAGGCCACCAAAGATCATGCCCAAGATGGAGCCGCGCCCGCCGAAGAGCGAGATGCCGCCGATCACCACGGCAGTGATGGACTCGATATTGGAGAACTCTCCTGAAGTAGGCGAAACGGAGCCGATACGGCCGATGAGGACCCAGCCAGCGAAGCCGCAGATGAGGCCGGAAAGGGTGTAGACGGTGATCAGCATGCGGTCGACGCGGATACCGGAGAGCTGCGCTGCTTCAGGATCATCGCCCACCGCATAGAGCCTGCGGCCCCAGGCCGTGTAGTTGAGGACGTACCAGAGGAAGACCACGAGCAGCACCATGAAGATGACACCCAAGGTGATGACCGCCCCGCCAAATTTGATCTGGATGCCGAAGAGTTGCAGCAGCGGCGCCTGGGCTTCAATGTCCTGGCCGCGGATTGTTTCATTCTTTGAATAGAGATATTTGGTGGCGTTGTAGACCTGCCAGGTGCCAAGCGTCACGATGAAGGGCGGCAGTTTCACCTTGGCTACCAGCCAACCGTTGATGAAGCCGCATAGCGCGCCGCAGGCAAGGCCACAGAGAATTGAAATGGGAACCGGAATGCCGTAGCGGAAGGTGAACTGCCCCATGACGACGGAAGACAGCACCATCACGGCGCCGACCGACAGATCGATACCGGCGGTGAGAATGATAAGCGTTTGGGCCGCGCCGACGATGCCGACAATGGCGACCTGCTGCAGGATGAGGGTCAGCGAAAACGGATTGAAGAACTTGCCGCCGACGAGCATGCCAAATACGGCAACCGAGAGAATGAGCACGATGAGCGGTACCGCCGCCTGGCTTGAATGCAGGAAGTGCTGGGTTTTCTCAAGCGGGGATTTTATGTGCGACTCGAACGAGGCTACCGACATGTCGCTCTGTTCGAGAACTTTTTCAAATTCCTGTGCTTTCGCCATTCCCTACTCCCTGCGCCCCGCGTTTTTTAACGCCCCTGCTTTTTATAAAAAAGGCGGCCACGCGGACCGCCCTTCCGTGTTTAGATGATCATTCACCGAAATTGATCAGCGATCAACCCCAGCACTTTTCGAGGCCTTCCTTTGTGGTGATCGAGGGAACGCCCTCAACCGGCTGATCGGTGATCAGAGTGACGCCAGTGTGAAAGAAGTTCATGCCCTCGGTTGCCTTCGGCTTCTCGCCGGTGTCGGCGAATTTCTTGATGGCTTCGATGCCCATCGAGGCCATGAGCAGGGGATATTGCTGCGAGGTGCCGCCGATGACTCCGGCAGCAACGTCCCTCACGCCCGGGCAGCCGCCGTCGACCGACATGATCAATACATCCTTTTCCTTGCCGACGGCCTTCAGCGCTTCATAGGCGCCGGCGGCAGCCGGTTCGTTGATGGTGTGGATCACGTTGATGTTGGGATCGATCTGCAGAAGGTTTTCCATGGCCTTGCGGCCGCCTTCCGGATTGCCGTTGGTATAGTCGTGGCCGACGATGCGCGGATCATCCTCGTCGCCGATCACATTCACATCCTTCACGTCGATGCCGAAGCCCTTCATGAAGCCCTGGTCGCGCAGCACGTCTACGGTCACCTGCTTGGGGTTGATGTCGAGGAAGCCGATACGGGCATCCTTGGCCTTGTCGCCCAGCTTGGCGGCGGCATAGGCACCGATCAAACGGCCAGCTTCGAAGTTGTCGGTGGCCATGGTCTGGTCAGCGGCCTCGATCGGATCGAGCGGCGTGTCGAGGGCGATCACCAGGATGCCGGCGTCACGGGCCTGCTTGAGGACAGGAACCATGGCTTTTGAGTCGGACGGGGTGATCAGTATCCCTTTAGCGCCGCCAGCGATACAAGTTTCAACGGCGGCCACCTGGCCTTCGTGGTCCCCGTCATCCTTGCCGGCGTAAGCCTTGAGGTCGACGCCGAGTTCGGCGGCTTTGGCTGTGGCACCTTCCTTCATCTTGACGAAGAAGGGATTGGTATCGGTTTTGGTGATGAGGCAAGCGCCAATCCCTGCGGCCTGCGCGGGGGCGATGCTGGCAAAGCTGAGCAAAACAGCGGCTGCGGCAGCAGATTTCAGAATTGTCTTCACGATGATTCTCCCATGGAACACGCCCATTTTTGGGCTTAGTTAAGTAAAATAACATACATAAGTCTTATTACTTATGTAAAATTTAGTCTAGTTTCGTCGGCTGTTCAAGTCTAGTTCCTTCTCTTGATAGAGATCAGATTCATCGCCATGAATCTTGATCTCTTTATGGAATTGAGCGAATTCCCTCCCAAGAGTCAATAAATAAATCGGCATGATTTATTGATTGACAAGGCAATTCCCCTACGGGAAAGTCAAAATTCGAGCAACCTGCGGGCAATTTGCGTAATTTCTACACAGGCGGACAGGCGTGACGATGGATTGGGCGATTGGCGGGCAGGTTTTGGGCAAGGGCCCGACCTTGGCCCGTGGCACCACGCAGAACGGTGTGCGCCTTTACAATGAGCGCTTGGCCCTTTCGCTGATCCGCCGGCATGGCAGCCTGCCCAAGGCCGAAATCGCCCGGCTCACGGGGCTTTCGGCCCAGACCGTTTCGGTGATTGTCCGGCAGCTTGAAAATGACAAGCTCCTGGTCAAGGAAACACCGCAACGCGGCAAGGTTGGGCAGCCCCTTGTTCCCTTCTCGCTCAATCCGGACGGAGCCTTTTCCATTGGCCTGAAAATCGGGCGGCGCTCCGGCGATCTCATCCTGCTTGACCTCACCGGAAAGGTGCGGCGCAAGGTGCACCAGCCTTATGCTTTTCCCACGCCGCAAAAGATCATGGATTTTGTGGCGGTGGAACTTGAGGGCCTGCTGTCGGGCCTGTCGCCGGAACAGAAAGGCCGGATCAGCGGCCTCGGCATTGCCACGCCTTTCGAACTTTGGAACTGGGAAGAGGAGGTAGGCGCCTCGCATGAGGTTCTGGAAGCCTGGCGCGATTTCGATATTGCCAGCGAGATAGCCAAGCTGGGTGACTGGCCGGTGCATTTGAGCAATGACGCAACGGCGGCCTGTGCGGCGGAACTGCTGTTCGGCACGGGAAACCGCTTCAACAGCTATGCCTATTTCTTTGTCGGCTATTTTGTCGGCGGCGGCATTGTCATCAATGGCCATATTTTTCCGGGAAAAGCGGGCTATGCGGGCGCCATTGGTTCGTTTCCGATTATGACGCCCGATGGCAGTCCCCAACAACTCACTCACAATGCCAGTCTCTATGTCTTGGAGAACAGCTTGCAGGCGGAGGGGCGGGATCCCATGCTGCTTGCGCGTTCGCCCGAGGATTGGGGAGAGATCGGCCCAGCCCTTGATGTCTGGCTTGAACAGACCGCCAGGAGTCTTGCTTTTGCGGCGGTCGCAACGATGTCCATCATTGATTTTGACGCCATCATCATCGATGGCGCGATGCCGGCCAATGTGCGGACTCAACTCGTGCTGAAAACCCGCACAGCACTTTCGCGCCAGGATTTGCGCGGCTTGCCGAAGTTCAGTATTGAAGAGGGCAGCATTGGCGCCGATGCGCGCGCCATGGGGGCTGCCAGCCTTTCGCTATTTGCCAATTACATTATCGACCGCGATGTGCTGTTCAAGGAGGCCTTCTAGATGCTCAAGGGTATTGATCCCGTATTGGGGCCGGAGCTGCTGGCGATCCTGCGTGGCATGGGGCATGGCGATGAGATTGCCGTTGTAGATGGCAATTATCCGGCAGAAACGGACGCCAAAAGATTGGTCCGCATGGATGGCCACGACGCGCCGCGCATTGTCGAGGCCATTCTCTCGGTGATGCCCGTGGATGAATTTGTCCCCGAAGCCGTGTTCCGGCCGGCGGCCGGTGGAGATGCCAAGCGCATGGAGCCGGTGTTCTCGGACTTTGAAAAAGTCCTTGGAAAATACGAGCCCAAGCAGACGATCACGGTGCTGGTGGGCTCCGATTTCTACAACCGGGTGAAGGCCTGCTACGCCATCGTGGCCTCAGGCGAGCGAAGGCTTTACGGCAACCTGATCCTGCGCAAGGGCGTTATTCATCCTTAGCCCGTGAACTTGCATCTTTTCACCAATGCGGCCTATCAAGCAACGTAATGCTTATTCTTGCTTTGGACACCTCAATGGCGGCCTGCTCGGTCTGCGTTTATGACGCGGGGCCTGGGCTTGTGCTGGCCTCGCGCCATGCGTTCATGGACCGGGGGCAGGCGGAAGCCTTGGCGCCCATGGTGCAGGAAACCATGGGGCTGGCGGGGGTTGCATTCAAAGATCTAGCCCGCATTGCGGTCACCACAGGTCCCGGCACGTTTACCGGGGTCCGCATCGGGCTTGCCATGGCGCGGGGCCTGGGCGTTGCGCTCAACATTCCCGTCACCGGCATCAATTCGCTGGCAGCCATCGCCTGCAACGAGAGGGCAGGCGATCTTCCCATCGCGGTTGCGGTTGATGCGCGGGCTGGAGAAATCTATTTCGCCGCTTTTGATCAATCCGGACATGAAATCACAGCGCCTGTCATTGTCACCTTGGCTGACGCGCAAAAGCTCATGCCAAGCGGTCCGGTCAGAACTCTGGGAACGGCGGCGGACTTGCTGCCGGACAAGAATCATATACGCGGCGTTGCTGGCGATCTGCCGATTGCCACAAACTTTGTAAAATTCGCTGCCAGCATTCCGGCATCTGCTACGCCGCCGGAACCGCTTTACCTGCGCCCGCCGGATGTAAAGCCGCAGGCCATGAAAATTTCCTTCAGCACCGTTGGGCCAGCCGCGGCAAAACTGCTGGCGGAAATCCATGGTGAAAGTTTCGAGACGCAGTGGCGTGAAACGGACTTCGGCGAAATGCTTGCTGTTCCCGGCACTTCAGCGATTATTGTTTCGAGCCAGAACAACCCGATGGGATTTGTGCTGTTTCGCAAGGCGGCAGATGAAGCGGAAATTCTCACGATCTGCACGCGCCCGGGTTTTCGCCAGAAGGGTCAGGGCAAGCTGCTGATGCAGCATCTCGAAAGTGTTCTCAAGAAGGACGATGTAAGATCCCTGTTCATTGAAGTCGCCGTTTCAAATCATGCGGCCCTTGCGCTCTATGCGTCCAGTGGATTTGAAAAAGCCGGCGCTCGAAAAAATTATTACGGGCGCAGTGATGGCAGCCAAGAGGATGCCCTGATCATGCGCAAGGGTTTGTGACGGTGAGCCGACTGCGCGCCGCACTGGTGCTTCTGGCCTTTGCCGCCGTCACGCTTCCGCTGATGCCGGTGCAGCAACTCTTCGTCTGGTTCTGGCCACATATGGCCCGCGTGTTCCCCATGTATTACCACCGCCTTGTCCTGCGCATCCTTGGGGTCAGGGTGAGTGTTGATGGCGAAATCTTGAAACAAGGGCCGGCGATCTTTGCGGCAAACCATGTGTCGTGGCTCGATATCGTGATCCTCAGTTCGGTGGCGCCGGTTTCCTTCATTGCCAAACGCGATGTGAATGCCTGGCCCTTCTTTGGCGCGTTGGCCCGGCTGCAACGCACGTTGTTTGTCGATCGCGACCGTCGCCTCACGACAGCGGTTTCACGCGATGAAATGCGCGCTCGGCTGGCGGCGGGCGACATGCTGGTGCTTTTCGCGGAAGGCACATCGGGGGATGGAATGCGGGTTCTGCCGTTCAAGTCCACCTTCTTTGCCGCCGCCGAAAATTCCGCTGTCGCGGTTCAGCCGCTGAGTGTTGTCTATACAGGCCACCGTAACGCGCCGATGCCGCGGCATCTGCGCCCGCTCTATGCCTGGTATGGCGACATGGACATGCCGCCGCATCTTTGGGCGGCCATGGCCCACGGGCCCATCGAGGTGAAGATCATCTGCCATGCGGCCCTGTCCATCGCCGATCACGGAAACCGGAAAATCCTGGCCCAACAGGCGGAAGAGGCGGTGCGGCGGGGGCTGGTGGATACGCTTCACGGCCGGGCCAAAATGGGCTAGCACACGGCCATGACTGTGACCCCAAAGTCGGTTTACGTTAAAACCTACGGCTGCCAGATGAATGTCTATGACAGCGAGCGCATGCGCGACACGCTGAAGGCCATGGGCTATGCGGAAACGCCGGTTCCCGACCTTGCCGACCTGGTGATCTTCAATACCTGCCATATCCGCGAGCATGCGGCGGAAAAGGTCTATTCGGAACTTGGCCGGATGAAGCGCCTCAAGAAAGCCAAGCAGGAGTCAGGCGGCGAGATGCTGGTGGCGGTAGCAGGCTGCGTGGCCCAGGCCGAAGGGGCGGAAATCATCCGACGGGCCAAGACCGTTGATCTCGTCTTTGGCCCACAAACCTATCACCGCCTGCCGGACCTCATTGCGCGGCGGCTCACAACCGGTGACGCGATTGTCGAGACGGAGTTTCCGGCGGAAGACAAGTTCGAAGTGCTGGAACAGCAAAACGGCCACAGGGCTCTTAACCGGAATGTCTCGGCCTTTCTCACGGTGCAGGAAGGCTGTGACAAGTTCTGCAGCTTCTGCGTGGTGCCCTATACCCGGGGCGCCGAATTTTCCCGCCCGCCGTCACAGATCGAGCGCGAAGCCCGACGGCTTGCCGATGCGGGCGTGCGCGAGATCACGCTGCTGGGGCAGAACGTCAATGCCTATCATGGCGAGGGCATGTCCCTGGCGGGGCTCATCGCAAAGCTGTCACACATTTCTGGTATCAAGCGCTTGCGTTACACCACGAGCCACCCAAGGGATATGGACGAAGCGTTGATCGAGGCCCATGCCAGCAACCCGAAGCTCATGCCTTTCCTGCATCTGCCGGTTCAAAGCGGCAGTGACCGTATCCTGAAAGCCATGAACCGGGGCCACGGCATTGATTATTATCTGAAGACCGTTTCACAAGTGCGCGGGGCGCGACCCGACATGGCGCTATCGGGTGATTTTATCGTGGGCTTCCCCGGTGAAACGGACGCGGATTTTGAAGACACGTTGAACCTTATTGAAGCGGTGGGCTACGCCAGCGCCTATTCCTTCAAATATTCGCCCCGCCCCGGAACGCCTGCCGCCGAGGATCCAGATCAGGTGCCGGACGCCGTGGTTACCGAGCGTCTGGCCCGTATTCAGGCCCTTATCCATGCCCAGCAAACCGCTTTCAACCGGTCTTGCGTGGGCAAGACCCTGCCCGTCCTTCTGGAAAAACCGGGCCGGGAACAAAGTCAGTTAATGGGGCGTTCACCCTATCTCCAGCCGGTCCACGTTAATGGCCAAAAGGCCCAAATTGGGGCTATATTGGAGGTTAAAATAGATAGTGTTGGCACGAACAGCCTTTCGGGCCATATTGAATTGGTCGAAGCATGATTCTGAGGTCTGAAGCAACAACAGGAGAAAGTCACAGTTGAATTCGCAAGCCAGCGCAGCCCAGCTCGCAACCCTCAAGTCCAGCCTCAGCGCGGACGACCATGACACACTCACCCTCGCTTTTGACGACAACCGCCTGCTCTCACTTTTATTCGGCGAACACGACGAACACATCGCCCTCATCGAGCATCGCATGGGGGTGGCCATCACGCCGCGCGGCAACCGCGTGTCCATCCGCGGCATGGGCCCGGCGCGCGACGGCGCCAAGAATGTGTTATCGCAACTCTATCAGCGGGCGCGCCGCGGCCTTGAAATCAATCGCGGCGAAGTCGAAGGGGCAATCCGCATGAATCAATCGGTTCATGACAAGGAGGTCAAGGAAGGCACGGTGCGCACCAGGCGCAAGCTGGTGATGCCGCGCACTCCCATGCAGAAAAATTATGTGGAGGCCATCCGCAAGAACGAACTGGTATTCGGCATTGGCCCGGCGGGCACGGGCAAGACCTATCTGGCGGTTGCCTGCGCTGCCGAAGCCCTGATGAACGGCGAAGTGGACCGCATCATCCTTTCGCGTCCCGCCGTCGAAGCGGGCGAACGCCTGGGATTTCTTCCCGGCGACATGAAGGACAAGGTCGATCCCTATCTCCGCCCGCTCTATGACGCACTCTACGACATGATGCCGGCAGCCCTGGTGACCAAGGGCCTGGCCGAGAACCAGATTGAAATTGCGCCGCTTGCCTTCATGCGCGGGCGCACGCTGGCGTCGGCCTTCATCATTCTCGACGAAGCGCAGAACACCTCGCCTCAGCAGATGAAAATGTTTCTGACGCGGCTTGGCGAAGGCAGCCGCATGGTGATTACCGGTGACCCTACCCAGGTTGACTTGCCGACGGGCGCCAGCTCCGGGCTTGATGACGCGCTTCGCGTCCTGAAAGGGGTTCAGGGTACGGAGCAAATCAAGTTCTCCACCAGCGATATCGTCAGGCATGCGCTGGTTGGACGGATTGTCGCGGCCTATGACAAACTGGGAGCCAAGGTTAAAAATCTCTCGCAACCGCGATGAGCCTTGATATCAGTATTGACGACAGGGAGTGGCGCGCCGTTCCCAATCTCCGGAAGCTTGCCCGGACTGCGGTCTTGGCCGTGCTGCCGGATGATGATGTGGCGATCGGCCTGCTTTTTACCTCGGATGCACGGATTGCCGAGATCAACGGGCAGTGGCGCGGCAAGGCCAGCCCCACCAATGTCCTGTCATTTCCAGTTTCCGCTACCACGCCAGTGCCTGCCGGCGAGCCCCGTCCCCTGGGTGACATAGCGCTCGCTTACGGCGTCATTTCCCGGGAGGCGCTTGAACAGAAAAAACCCGTCAATCACCATGTCACGCATTTGATCGTGCATGGCGTGCTGCATCTGCTAGGATACGACCATGAAAACGATGACGAAGCCGGGGCCATGGAGGCCCGTGAAATTATGATACTGGCAGGACTGGGAATGGAAAATCCCTACGCATCATGAGTAACGAAACGACACCGCCCGTCCCGGTCGGAGAGGGATTCCTCCGGAAATTCCTGAACAAGTTTTCGGTCTCCCGGGACAAGGGCCTGCGCGACCTGGAAAACGTCATCGAAACCCATCAGGCGCAGAATCCGCAGGACGATCTCGGCCAGGAAACCAGATCGATGATGCGCAACCTGATCAAGTTTTCAGACCTGCGGGTCGATGACGCGATGGTGCCGCGGGCCGACATCATCGCCATCGAAGACAGCGCCACGATGCGCGAGCTGCTGGCGAAGTTCAACGAGGCCAACCATTCCAGGCTGCCAGTTTACCGTGAGACCCTTGATGACATCGCCGGCATGATCCACGTGAAGGATTTCATGCGCTGGATGTCGGTCCGGGGAGCGAAGCCGAAAGCAAAAAATCCTGGCATCACAATATCCGCAAAAGACTTGGCACTGACCGTCAAGCAATCGGGGCTTTACCGGGAAGTACTTTTCGTCCCACCTTCAATGCCCGCCGCCGACCTGCTGGTCAAGATGCAGGCCACCCACATTCACATGGCCATCGTCATTGACGAGTATGGCGGCAGTGACGGGCTTATTTCGATTGAAGACCTGGTTGAGGAAATTGTTGGCGACATTTCCGATGAGCACGACACCGAGGACGAGCAACTGATCAAGCGCCAGGACGACAACATCTATGTGGCCGATGCGCGTGTGCATATTTCCGTCGTCGACAAGCTGCTCGGCGTTGATCTCCTCTCAGACGAAGAGGAAGATGAAGCGGACACGCTGGGCGGGCTGATTTTTGAAATGGCGGGCCGCGTCCCGGCACGCGGAGAAATCATCAAGCACGACAGCGGCCTGGAATTTGAAATCCTGCAATCGGATGCAAGGCGGGTCAAACGCATCCGCATTCATGTAAGGAAGCAGCCGAACTCCGAAGATTCTGCCGAAGAGGCGAGCGGGTAAAGCCTTCATTTTTTCCTCGCCCCTTGGGGGAGAGGAAGGGGCCCAACACGCACGTGTTGGGAAGGTGAGGGGGAGCAGGCGATTCAATTGCGAGACCTGCTCCCCCTCATCCTCCCAAGCTTCGCTTGGGCCCCGCCTTCTCCCCGACGGGGAGAAGGAAAACAAAGGGAACTCCGATTCAAACAGGCTTTGTCACGCCCTAAAGCAACCCTGCTTCTTTCGCATAGTCCCTGAGATTGACTTCGGGCCGCGCACCCACGTGGGAGATGATTTCGGCGGCGGCGAGGCTGCCCAACTGCGCCGAGCGGGCATTGCCGAAGCCTTGCGTGTAGCCGAAGAGAAATCCCGCGGCGTAGAGATCGCCGGCGCCCGTCACATCAACCACTTGTGGAACGGCGATGGCAGGAACCACCAGAACGTCATCGCCATGGGCTACGACACTGCCCTGAGCCGAACGGGTGACCACGGCGATTTCACAGTCCTTGCGCAGCGCCTGCAGGGCGCCGTCGAAATTCTGCGTCAAGTAGAGCGACTTGATTTCGGTTTCATTGGCAAAAACAATATCGATATCTTTGCGGATGAGTTCGAGAAAGCTTTCACGGTGGCGCTCGACGCAAAAGGAATCGGAGAGCGTGATCGAAGTTAGCCTCCCGGCCTTGCGGGCGATTTTGGCGGCCAGCTTGAAGGCTTCCTTGGCTTCCGGCTTGTCCCATAGATAGCCCTCCATGTAGGTGACCTTGGCGGCGGAGACGATGTTTTCGTCGACATCGGCCACGGTCAAATGCACGCAAGCCCCCAGATAGGTATTCATGGTGCGCTCGCCTTCGGGCGTCACCAGTATGAAGGAGCGCGCCGTGGCGGGGCCATCGGTTGCGGGCTTGGATTCAAACAGCACGCCCTGGGCGCGCATGTCATGCGCATAGATTTTGCCCAACTGATCGGCCTTCACCTTGCCGAAATAGGCGGCCTTGCCGCCGAAGGAGGCAACGCCCGCCGCGGTATTTCCCGCCGAGCCGCCGGAAATTTCGATGGCCGGCCCCATGCTGGCATAAAGCGCTTCGGCGCGCGCCTCATCGATGAGATTCATCGAGCCTTTCACCAGGCCGTTTTCCTGCACGAAGGCGTCATCCACCTTGGCAATCACATCGACAATGGCGTTGCCAATTGTCAGAACATCAATCCCAGCCTGCACGATGCAAATCTCCCGAATTTCAGCACAGGCCGTAGCCGAAGCCACTTGCAGAGGCAAGCCCGAAGCCTTACCTACGCGCCCATGATATCAGCTGCTTTCAAAGCCCTGGGCGATCTCCTGTCACGGGACTTCCGCTCCGTATTGTTCAAGGCCATCGGCATGACGCTGGCCTTGTTTGTTGCCATTCTGATTGGCGTTGAGGTGCTGCTGTCCTATCTGATGGTCCTTTCCTGGCCCTGGGCCGAGACGTTGGCAGCGCTCGGCGCGGGGCTGGTTTTGCTGGTGGCGTTCTTTTTCATGATGGCGCCGGTGACCGCGATTTTCGCTGGCCTCTTCCTTGATGATATCGCCGGAAGGGTTGAAGCGCGGCACTATGCGCGCGATCCCGCCGGCACGCCGCTTACCGGATTTCGCGCCGTGCAAACCTCCTTGCAGTTTGCCCTCATCATTCTTGTGGTGAACATCGCGGTGCTGCCGCTTGTCTTCACCGGTATTGGCGCGCTAGCGCTGATCGTGGCCAACGCCTATCTCCTGAGCCGCGAATTTTTCGAGATGATCGCCATGCGGCACATGGCCGTCGATGAAGCGCGCCTGCTGCGCCGGGAAAATACCCCGCGGATTCTCGCGGCAGGATTTGTGCCCGCCATCCTGTCGGTCATTCCGGTGGTGAATTTGGTGGTGCCGCTGTTTGCCACGTCCTACTTCACCCACATCTTCAAGCAGGTGCGGGCGTCTTCTCCCTGAACTGGCAGAGGTCGGCGATATGGCAGCGCCAGCATTCGGGTTTGCGTGCCTTGCAGATGTAACGGCCATGCAGGATCAGCCAGTGATGGGCGTGGCGCAGGTATTGCTTGGGAATGACTTTCAAAAGCCCCTTCTCCACTTCATAGGGAGATTTTCCCGGCGCCAGCCCCGTGCGGTTTCCCAGACGGAAGAGATGCGTATCGACAGCGATAGTGGGTTCGCCAAAAACAATGTTCAGAACCACATTGGCGGTTTTGCGCCCCACACCGGGAAGGGCTTCGAGGGCTTCGCGTTCGCCCGGAACTTGGCCTGCATGTTTCTCCACCAGGATTTTCGAAAGGGCAATCACGTTCCTGGCCTTGGCGCGGTAGAGGCCGATGGATTTGATATACTCGCGCAAGCCCTCCTCGCCCAGCTCCAGCATTTTTTCCGGCGTGTCGGCGGCTTTGAAAAGCGCTGCGGTGGCGCGGTTGACGCCCACATCGGTGGCTTGCGCCGACAACACCACGGCCACCAGAAAGGTAAAGTCATTGACCGATTTGAGCTCGCCCTTCGGCTCCGGTTCGATGTCGTGGAAGCGCCGGAAAATCTCCTCGATTTCCGGCGGCTTCAAGCGCCTTGCCTTTGCCATGAATTCCCTGCTCAATAACTGAAGCTTCATAGGGTCATAGCATGGACGACACCAAGCCGAAAACCTGGCGGGCCATCCTCACACCGCATCGCTCGCTTTCGCGCGAAGGATTTTTGGTCCTGATGACGGTGATCGTCGGTCTCAATCTCACGGCTGGCATGTTTTTTTATGTGATCGGGGCCTGGCCGGTGGTGGGTTTCATGGGGCTCGATGTGGCGCTGATCTGGTGGGCCTTCCGCGCCAATTTTGCCGATGCCCGGCGGGCCGAGCACATTGAAATTACGGCGGAGGAACTGGTCCTCAGGCGTCTTGCCGAAGACAGGCCTGTCCTGGAGCAGCGCTTTGCCAGGCACTGGGTGCGGGTTGAACTGGAAGAGGACCGGGAGCGGGAGCTTGTCGGCCCGCTGTACCTGCGGTTTGGCGGAAAACGCACGGAAATCGCCAGTTTTCTAGGCGCGCAGGAGCGGCTTTCCTTCGCCAACGCCCTGAAAGCGGCGCTGATAAATCCTCATTTCTGAGCAAGAAACGGGTGGTTCCCGGCCCTGAGCGGCACTAAGTTTGGAGCATGGAAAAGCAAACGCACGATTATGACCTGGTCAAACACACGCTGGCTTTCATTTCCGAGAACTGGCGCGACCAGCCCTCGCTTGAAACCCTGGCGGACCAGGCGGGTCTCAGCCCCACCCACTTGCAGCGCCTGTTCACGCGCTGGGCGGGCCTCAGCCCCAAGGCCTTCCTGCAGGCGGTCACCCTTGATCATGCCCGTGGGCTGCTCAGGGATTCGGCCTCGATACTCGATGCCTCCTATGAGCTCGGACTTTCCGGCCCGGGGCGCCTGCATGATCTCTTTGTGACCCACGAGGGCATGTCGCCCGGCATCTACAAGGCCCATGGCCGTGGCTTGAACATCGAGTACGGTTTCCACGACTGCCCCTTCGGCCGGGCCCTTATCCTGATCACCAGCGAGGGCCTCGCCGGCCTCGCCTTCGCCGATCACGGCAAGGAAAAATCCGCATTGGCCGACATGACGGCGCGCTGGCCCGAGGCTACTTACGTGGAAAACCAGCAGGCGACCGCCGCCTATGCCAAGCGCATTTTTGAATCGGAACGCTGGAAACCGGATCAACCCCTAAAGATTGTCTTCATCGGCTCGGATTTTGAAATCCGGGTGTGGGAAACAATTCTCCGCATTCCCTTCGGCAAGGCCTCGACCTATTCGGATATCGCCTGCCATATCGGCAAGCCAAAGGCCGCACGGGCTGTGGGATCGGCGGTCGGCAAGAATCCCATTTCCTTCGTGGTGCCGTGCCACCGGGTGCTGGAAAAATCCGGTGGGCTCGGCGGTTATCACTGGGGCCTCACCCGCAAGCGCGCGATATTGGGCTGGGAAGCCGGCGCCATGGCGGCTTGAGTTTCATCCCAGCGAATCGAGAGGCAGTGCGGTTGTCTCCTTGATCTTCTCCATGACGAAGCTGGAGGAGACATCGGTGAGCGGAATTTTTGCGATGAGCCGTTTGTAAAGACGGTCATAGCCCGCGATGTCGGAAACAACGGCCTGCAGCAGGTAGTCCGTGTCACCGGTGGTGCGGTAGACGCCGATGATTTCCGGGAAGCTCTGCACGGCGGCCGCGAATTTCTCCAGCCATTTGGGATCGTGCTGGGCGGTCTTCACGGCGATGAATGCGGTGAGGCCGAGATTGAGCTTCGCGGCATCGAGCAGCACCACGCGGGCGCGGATGACACCCTCATCCTCCAGGGCTTTCACCCGGCGCCAACAGGCATTGCGCGAGAGGTGCACCTTGTCGGAAAGCACCTCGATGGATTGCCCGGCATCGCGCTGCAATTCCCGGAGTATCCCGCGGTCCTTGAGGTCGATCACTGCTTCTTCCTCCAATATTGGGAAAATATCCCAACATGATGGCATATATATCTCATATTTGGGAGAAATTTTTGATCCCGGCGATACATATTCACCGCATCTATTCGGAAGGAAACAAATCATGTCAACAATGACCAAACTCTTCATCGCCCATCCCGCCGCTGTCGGCGAAAGTTATTTCGAGCACATGAGGTTTGCCTTCAGGTTTTCCGGGCGGCTGTTCCGGGCGGGCTTTGCGGCTTTCGCCCATGGCTTTGTGCCGGGGGTGTGCGAGACCACGGCATCGGAAGCAATCCTTGCAATGAACGATGAAATCCGCGCCCGCCGCAAACTGATGGCCGAGTGATTACAGCTCTTTGTAAAACAGGGCCGTGCCGTCCAGCTTGCCCTTGGCATAGGCGTAATTCGGGATGTAGCCGGCGCAGGTGAAGCCCAACTGCCGGTAAAAAGTTTCGGCCGGGCTTTTGGCCACCGTATCAAAGGTAATCAGCGTAAAGCCTGAGGCCCTCGCCTTTGCTTCCAGCGCCTGCATGAGCAATGTGGCAAGCCCCCGCCGGCGGAAGTCACGGTGCACCAGCAGCTTCGCCACTTCGCAGCGGTGGGGCTGGTTGGGCGGCCAGACCTTTTGCAACATCACAGTCCCTCCGATCACGCCGTTTTCGTCGGCGACGAAAAGGGTGGTCTGGCCGGAAGCCACGTCCGCTTTCTGCTTCTTCCAGTAGGCTTCCGCCACATCCTGCGCCAAGGGATGCATGAAGGTGACGCCAGCGCCAGAATCCACCGCATCAACCAGAATCCCGGCGAGCCTCGGCACGGCGGCGTCATACTCCGAACTTGTCAGTTCACGGATGATCATGCGGACAGTGTTTCCACCGAAAGGGGCCGCGAGTCGGCGCCGATCTTGTAGCAAACCGGAACGCCGGTTTCCAATTCGCGCTTGAGGATTTGCTCCGGCGTCAGACCCTCGATCGCCATGATGAGGGCGCGGAGCGAATTGCCATGGGCCGAGACGAGCACGCGTTTGCCGGAAAGCACCAAGGGCTGGATATGGATCATGTAATAGGGCAGTGCGCGGGCCAGCGTATCCTTCAGGCTCTCGCCTCCCGGTGGCGGCACGTCGTAGGAGCGGCGCCAGATAAGCACCTGTTCCTCGCCCCATTTCTTACGGGCGTCATCCTTGTTGAGGCCGGTGAGCTCGCCGTAATCACGTTCGTTCAAAGCCTGGTCACGGGTTTCAGGCAGGCCGGTCTGGCCCAGTTCCTCCAGCATGATTTTCAGCGTGTGCTGGGCGCGCGTCAGCACGCTGGTGAAACACACGTCGAAGGCATAGCCCTTGGCTTTCAGGCGTTTTCCTGCCGCATGGGCTTCCTTCACCCCTTGCTCCGAAAGATCGGGATCCTTCCAGCCGGTAAACCAGTTCTTCAAATTCCATTCGCTTTGGCCGTGACGCACCAGCACGAGAGTTCCGCTCATCATTCCAATCCCAAAACATCGGCCATAGAATAGAGGCCGGGCTTCTGGCCCTTTGCCCAAAGGGCCGCTTTCACCGCGCCATGGGCGAAAATATCGCGGCTCTCGGCCTTGTGGGAAAATTCGATGCGCTCGGAATTGCCGGCAAAAATCACCGTGTGATCGCCGACGACGGAGCCGCCGCGCAGTGCGGCAAAACCAATATCGCCTTGCGGCCTCGCACCCGTATGGCCATCGCGCGAGCGCACTGATCTTTTGCCTAAATCAATTTTGCGGCCTTCGGCTGCGGCCTTGCCCAGCAACAGGGCGGTGCCGGATGGCGCATCAATCTTGTGGCGATGGTGCATTTCCAGCACCTCGATATCGAAGTCTTCGCCGAGGGCTTGGGCCGCCTTGCGCACGAGGGCGGCCAAGATGTTCACGCCAAGGCTCATGTTGCCCGACTTCACGATGCGCGCCGACTTTCCCGCGCTGCGGATTTTTTCATCGCCCGCCGCATCAATCCCTGTCGTGCCGATGATATGAACGATGCCGGCCCTGGCGGAAAATTCCACCAGCGAAAGGGTGGCTGCCGGCACGGTGAAATCAATAATGCCATCGATGATCTTGAACAGCGCCGCCGGATCATCGGAAATCGTAACGCCCGTCGCGCCCATGGCGCTGCCCACAAGCGCCGAGCCCTTGGGCTCAAGCCCGCCTGCTATGGCGCAGCCCGGTGTCTCCTCAATGATGCGGGTCAACACCCGCCCCATGCGCCCGCCAGCGCCCGCTATTGCCAGTTTCATTGTCATGGAACCGTTCATAGCAACGGGTTTGGAGTATGGAAAGGGCTGAGCTAAACGCCCTCGACGATCACGATGTCGGCTTCGCCTGCGCCGATCCGCTTAGCTCGTGCGGCCTGGTATTCGACGGAGTTGTAGCAATCGCGGGCGGCTTGCAGCGACGGGAATTCGACCACCACATTGCGGGGCCGGCCCTTGCCTTCCATCTGTTCGGAAGCACCGCCGCGGGCCAGAAAAACAGCGCCATATTTCTTGAAGGCAACCGGCGCGTCCCCGGCGTAGTGCTTGTACTGGTCCGGGTCGGCCACGGTGACATGGGCGATCCAATAGGCCTTGCTCACGTTCTGCATCTCCATAATTTTCCGTTGCCATAAAAGCACTATCGGCTGTGTTTTGCCATGCCCAGAGCTTCGTCACGATAGGCTTTGGGCGTCAGGCCCACATATTTCTTGAATTGCCGGGCAAAGGCAGCCTGATCGGCGTAACCGCAATCCAGCGCCACGCGGCTGATGGCCGTGCTGGTCTGGCGCAGGCGGTTGCAGGCAAGTTCAATGCGGGCCCGGGCAATATATTGCCCGGCGGAGAGGCCAAAGAGACTGCGGATGCGCTGGTCGAGCTGGTAGGTGGAAAGTGCCGCCCTCCTGGCCAGATCGGCCAGCAGCAGGGGGCTGTCGAGATTGCGGCGGATATGATCGAGGGCGTTCGACAGGGCTTTCATGTCGGGCTGCGGGCCCGGAAGGGTTTTGAGATCGCGCGACAGGCCGGAAAGGCCGATAATTCTCCCATCCCCGGCACGCAGCGGCTCCTTCCAGGTCAGGCACCAATCCTGATGGCCATCCGGGTAAAGATGCAATTCAAGCTCGCCCTGGATCGAAAGGCCTTCGCCGATCACGGCCCGGTCCTGCGCCGTGATGCGGGCGGCAAGGGAAGGTGGAAAAAGTGCCGCGGCGTTCTTCCCAATCACGTCGTGTTTTCGTGACTGGCCGAGGCGTTGCACCAAGGTCTGATTGACCGACACGTAGCGGCCGGCGGCGTCCTTGGTGAAAAAAACCGTATCCGACAGCCGGTCAAACAGCGCTTCCAGGGCGCTGGACCGTTCCACTTCGCTGGCAAGGCTTTGAGCTGCCGGAGGATTTCGATTCATTCCGGCAATTTGTGCCAAAATTTCAGCCCCAGCCAGTGTTTTTCACAATATCCCGGGTTTTCATCGGGCTAATTTCCGCACTGACATTTGCCTGCGGGAGGAGCTCTCAATGACTGCCCAATCAATTTTCACCGGCTGCATTCCGGCCTTGATGACACCGTGCAATCCGGACCGGTCACCGGATTTCGCCGGGCTTGTGCGCAAGGGAAAAGAGCTCATCACCCATGGCATGTCGGCGGTTGTCTATTGCGGCTCAATGGGTGACTGGCCGCTGCTCACGGATGCGCAGCGCCAGGAGGGCGTTGCGCGGCTGGTGCAAGCCGGCATTCCGGTCATTGTTGGAACCGGGGCACAGAATACGGCCCTTGCCGCATCTCATGCGGCTCATGCCAAACGCGTGGGCGCCAAGGGCCTCATGGTGATCCCGCGGGTCCTGTCGCGCGGCTCATCGCCTGCCGCCCAGCGGGCGCATTTTGCTGCGGTGCTCGAAGCTGCCGTCGATCTCCCCAGTGTCATTTACAACAGCCCCTATTATGGTTTTGAAACCAGGGCGGATTTGTTTTTCGATCTGCAACGGCAGTTTCCGCATCTCGCGGGCTTCAAGGAATTCGGCGGGGCGGTAGCGCTGCGCTATGCGGCTGAAAACATCACCAACCGCGATCCCTCGCTCACCCTCATGGTGGGCGTGGACACGCAGGTGTTTCATGGCTTTGTCAATTGCGGGGCGGCGGGCGCCATAACCGGCATCGGCAATGTGCTGCCAAAAGAAATCCTGCAGCTTGTTTCTCTCTGTGAATCCGCGGCAACGGGTGATACCAAGGCACGGCGTCTTGCCCTTGAACTTGAGCAGGCGCTGTCCGTGTTGTCGTCCTTTGACGAGGGTGCCGATCTCGTCCTCTACTACAAGCATCTCATGGTGCTTGAAGGCAGCCCCGAATATGCCCTGCACTTCAATGAAACGGACGGACTCTCGGCGAGCCAGAAAACCTATGCCACCCGGCAGCTCATGCTGTTCAAAAATTGGTACCGGGAATGGCAGGCGGCAATTTAACGGGGATGCAGGTCATTGACTCCCATACGGAAGGCGAACCCACACGCCTGATCCTCAGCGGCGGCCCTGATCTTGGCAGCGGCTCCCTGGCGGCACGGCGCAAAATTTTTGCAACGGACCACGACCGTTTCCGGACCGCCGCAATCTGCGAGCCCCGGGGTTCGGATGCCATGGTGGGAGCCCTGCTCTGCGATGCAACCGACGCTACATGCACGGCGGGGCTGATTTTCTTCAACAACGCTGGCTATCTCGGCATGTGCGGCCATGCCAGCATCGGCGCGGCCGTGAGCCTCCATCACCTCGGGCGCATCGGCCTCGGCCTGCACCGGTTTGAAACGCCGGTTGGCACTGTCTCGGTCATGCTTTCTGATCCCCATACGGCAACAATTGAAAATGTCGAGAGCTACCGCCTGCATGAAGGCATCAGCCTTGCTGTGCCGGGACTGGGGCTGGTCAGTGGCGACGTGGCGTGGGGCGGCAACTGGTTTTTTCTCAGTGCTGACTCGCCTTGCGCGCTGGAGAGCCGGAACATTCCTTCATTGAGCAGCGCCGCTTTGGCCATCAAGGAAGCGCTAGGCGCGCAGGGCATTATCGGAGGCGAAGGTGCCGTCATTGACCATATCGAGTTTTTTGGGCCGGCCCATTCCGCCGGGGCCCATGGGCGGAATTTTGTTCTCTGTCCCGGCGGGGCCTATGACCGCTCGCCTTGCGGCACGGGAACCAGCGCGAAGCTCGCCTGCCTTGCGGCGGCGGGCGACTTGCTGCCGGGCGAGGTTTGGGTGCAGGAAAGCATCATCGGCAGCAGGTTCAGCGCGCAGTACAAGCGGGGTGAAAATGGTAAGGTGATTCCGAGCATCACCGGACGCGCCTTTGTCTGCGGCCAAGCCACCTTGCACTTTGATCCCAACGATCCCTTTGCAGACGGCATTCCATCGGGGCTGGCCTTGAGCTAATTGACTTTAACCAGTGTCAATTGGAGTGAACGGCATGGCCGAACATGTTGCAAAGCGAAATCCTGCCCGCTGCCCCAGCCATCCCGGCGCCTTGCTGCGCGAGGTCGTCATTCCAGCCACGGGCCGCACCAAAGTGGAAATTGCCACCCTGCTGGGCATTTCCCGCCAGCAACTTTATGACGTGTTGCGGGAAGCAAAACCAATTTCGCCCTCGGTGGCGGTGCGTCTTGGCAAGTTGTTTGGCGATGGGGCAGCACCTTGGCTGCGCATGCAGGCGGCCCATGATACCTGGCATGCGGAAAAATCAATCGACGTGAAATCAATCCCCACGATCCGGGCCGCGTGATTCAACTCCCGAAGCCATCCCAGAAGGCCTTGGCCTTGGCGAAGAAGCCTTCGGATTCGGGGGAATTGTTGCGCGCCTCTTCGCTGAATTCCTTCAGCAGCTCGCGCTGACGGCGCGAGAGGTTGACTGGGGTTTCAACATTAACCTGGATATACATGTCGCCGGCCTGGGCCGAGCGCAGCACCGGCATGCCCTTGCTCTTCAGGCGGAACTGCTTGCCGGTCTGGGCCCCTTCCTGAATGGTGACGCGGGCTTTCTTGCCGTCAATGGTCGGCACCTCGATTTCACCGCCGAGGCTTGCCACCGCCATGGAAATAGGCACCTTGCAGAAAAGGTCGGCGCCATCGCGCTGGAAAAATTCATGGGGGCGGACGGTGAGAAAAATATAGAGATCGCCGGTGGGGCCGCCGCGGAGGCCCGCCTCGCCCTCATTGGCAAGCCGGATGCGGGTACCGTCTTCCACGCCTTGCGGAATGTTGACCGAGAGGTTGCGCTCCTTGGTGACGCGGCCCTGGCCGCCGCAGGCGCCGCAAGGATCGGAAATAACTTGCCCACGGCCCTGGCAGGTGGGGCAGGCGCGCTCCACCGTGAAGAAGCCGGATTGCGAGCGTACCGCCCCAGCTCCCTTGCAGGTGGTGCAGGTTTTGGGACTCGTGCCGGGCTTGGCCCCGGAGCCCTTGCAGGTGTCGCAGGAGACCGAGGTGGGCACGCGGATTTGCGCTGTCTTGCCGGAATAGGCTTCGGTCAGGGAAATTTCCATGTTGTAGCGGAGATCGGCACCACGCGCCGCACCGCCGCCGCGCCCGCGCTGGCTGGTGCGCTGGCCGCCGCCACCGCCCATGAAATCGCCGAACAGGTCCTCGAAAATATCCGACATGGAGGAATTGAACTCGGGGCCAAAGCCCGCGCCGCCGGGCCCGCGCCCGCCGCCCGCGCCATTTTCAAAGGCCTGGTGGCCGAAACGGTCATAGGCGGCTTTCTTCTGGGGATCTTTCAGAATATCATAGGCTTCGCTGATTTCCTTGAACTTGGCTTCAGAGGCCTTGTCGCCCGGATTGGCATCGGGATGATATTTCTTGGCGTGATTGCGGTAGGCGGCCTTGAGCGCCTTTTCGTCGGCTCCCTTTTGAAGCCCCAGAACTTCGTAAAAATCACGTTTGGCCATCTATGTCCACGCCCTCGAATCGGAAGGCCCCCCAGCTTAGCTCAGCCGGGGGGCTTATCTCTGTTAGGACGTTTTCTTGTCGTCGTCACCGACTTCCGTGAAGTCGGCATCAACGATGTCATCATCGGCATCGTCTTTTTCCATGTTCGGCACTTCGCCGTCGGTGGATGCACCGCCGCCCGACTGCTTGTACAAGGCTTCGCCCAATTTCATCGCCGCCTGGGCCAGAACATTGGTTTTTTCCTTGATCACGTCGGCATCCTCGCCTTCAAGGGCCGACTTGAGGTCAGCAACGGCTGCTTCCACCGATGCCTTGTCGGCGGGTGAAATCTTGTCGCCGAGTTCAACCACGGATTTCTGCGTCGAGTGCATGAGGCTTTCGGCGTGGTTCTTGGCTTCCACCACATCCCTGCGCTTCTTGTCCTCGGTCGCATTGGCTTCCGCCTCCTTCACCATCTTGTTGATCTCGGTATCGGAGAGACCGCCAGAAGCCTGGATGCGGATCTGCTGTTCCTTGTTGGTGGCCTTGTCCTTGGCGGAGACGTTGACAATGCCGTTGGCGTCGATGTCGAAGGTCACTTCCACCTGGGGCACGCCACGCGGCGCCGGGGGCAGGCCCATCAAATCGAACTGGCCCAGCATCTTGTTGTCGCCCGCCATTTCACGCTCGCCCTGGAAGACGCGGATGGTGACCGCCGTCTGATTGTCATCAGCGGTTGAGAACACCTGACTCTTCTTGGTAGGGATCGTGGTGTTGCGGTCGATAAGCCTCGTGAACACGCCGCCCAGGGTTTCAATGCCCAGGGACAATGGGGTTACGTCGAGAAGGAGAACATCCTTCACTTCGCCCTGCAGCACGCCCGCCTGAATGGCAGCACCAATGGCCACCACTTCGTCCGGGTTCACGCCCTTGTGGGGCTCCTTGCCGAAGAACTGCTTTACGACTTCAATGACCTTGGGCATGCGCGTCATGCCGCCCACCAGAACAACTTCCTTGATCTGGCCTGCGGTGACGCCTGCATCCTTCAAGGCCTGGCGGCAGGGCTCAACGGTCTTCTGGATGAGATCATCCACAAGGGCCTCGAGCTTGGAGCGCGTCAGCTTCAGGGTGAGATGCTTCGGGCCGCTCGCATCCGCCGTGATGAAGGGCAGGTTGATTTCGGTCTGGGTCGCAGACGACAATTCGATCTTGGCCTTTTCGGCCGCTTCGCGCAGGCGCTGGAGGGCCAGCTTGTCCTTACGCAGGTCGATGGACTGCTCTTTCTTGAATTCATCGGCGAGGTAATCGACAATGCGCATGTCGAAGTCTTCACCGCCCAAGAAGGTATCGCCGTTGGTGGACTTCACTTCGAAGACGCCGTCACCGATTTCGAGAACCGAGACGTCGAAGGTGCCGCCGCCCAAATCGTAAACCGCGATGAGGCCGGCCTCGGCCTTGTCGAGGCCATAGGCCAACGCCGCAGCGGTGGGCTCGTTGATGATGCGCAGCACTTCAAGGCCGGCGATCTTGCCTGCATCCTTGGTGGCCTGGCGCTGGCTGTCGTTGAAATAGGCCGGAACGGTAATGACGGCCTGGGTGACGGGTTCGCCCAGATAGCGTTCCGCCGTTTCTTTCATTTTGGTGAGCGTAAAGGCCGAGATCTGCGAGGGGGCATATTTTTGCCCACGGCTTTCAACCCAAGCATCGCCATTGTCAGCCTTGACGATGTTGTAGGGCACAAGCTTCTTGTCCTTGGCCACCATGGGATCTTCCATGCGGCGGCCAATGAGGCGCTTGATTGCAAAGAAAGTGTTTTCGGGGTTGGTCACGCCCTGCCGTTTGGCGGGCTGGCCTACCAGGGTTTCGCCTTCCGCGTTGAAAGCGACGATAGACGGGGTTGTACGGGCCCCTTCCGCATTTTCGATAACCTTGGGGGTCTTGCCCTCCATGACGGCGACGCAAGAGTTTGTCGTTCCAAGGTCAATACCAATAACTTTAGCCATGTTTTTCTCCTTTAGGCAGGCAGCGCGCGAAAAGCCCCATCAGGCGCTTACAGTCCTGCTGCCTCCTCTGTGACCGCATATGGTTCGTCTTTCCCTGATTCCAAGGGAAAAATCGTTCGGGCGGTATATAGTGGGATGTTTCTTTGGCAGCAAGAGAATAGGCACGTAAAAATACCCATGCGATACCTCCCGGAATTCCTCGACCGCAGCGCCCAGGAGCAGGTTTTGCGGGATTTACGCGAGGCCGTAGCGCAGGCCCCGCTGTTTACCCCGGTCATGCCCAGAACCGCCAAGCCCTTCTCGGTGCGGATGAGCAATATGGGGGTTTTGGGCTGGGTTTCCGACAAGGCGGGTTACCGCTATCAGGCCAGCCATCCGGAGGTTGCAACCCCGTGGCCCGCCATTCCCGAGAGCATTCTGGCCGTGTGGAACAAAGTTTCAAATTATCCCCATGCGCCGGAGGCCTGCCTTGTCAATTTCTATGGGGGCGACGCCAAAATGGGACTGCACCAGGATCGCGATGAAGAGGATTTCGAAGCGCCGGTAGTTTCCATTTCGCTGGGCGACACTGCCCTCTTTCGTATCGGCGGCACCACGCGCGGCGGCAAGACGCAATCGCTGACACTGGCATCGGGCGATGTGCTGATCCTGGAAGGCCCATCGCGCCTCGCCTTCCACGGCATTGACCGGGTAATCGGTGGAAGCTCAACGCTTCTCAAAGACGGTGGCCGCATCAATCTCACATTGCGACGCGTTACAAAACCGTCGTTTGTGAGGGGGACGCAATTGGAGTAATCCTTGCCCTGGCCAAAATTGTATCTGGGGAGATCATCATGCTGCCAGTCATCATCGGGTTCGTTCTGATTATCGCAGGAATTCAGGCCTTCACACGCCGGAGGCCGCTGGTGCAGGGCGGGCCGCAGGGCCGACTGGGTGGTATCTCCACGCTGTTAAGCGGCCCCTTGGCCGGCGCTCTCATGATTGTCGCCGGGCTGGGCTTGCTCTCGTCAACGTCATTTGTCCTCATCAGCGCCGACAAGGTAGGCCAGTTGAAACGCACCTATCTCGCATCCGACCTGCCGCCGGGCCGCATCATCGCGCTCCCCGGCCAGAAAGGCCCGCAGGCGGAAATCCTCGGGCCAGGCTTCCATTTCCGCCCGCTGCTCAACGTGCTCTATGATGTCGAGCCAGTGGATGTGGTGCAGGTGCCCGAAGGATTCTACGGCCAGATCACCACGCTCGACGGCGCGCCGATGCCGGAGGGCATGTTCATCGCGCCGGTGATCGCCGACGACAAGCTTGGGGTGATGCTGGAAGCCCAGGCCTTCATCGAACTGGGCGGCTACCGCGGTCCCCAGGAAACCGTGCTGAAACCCGGCTCCTATCGCCTCAACCGTTATCTGTTCGACGTGCGCATCGATCAGGACACCGCCGCGACCATCATCCCGACCGGACAGGTGGGCGTGGTCAAGTCCAACGTCCAGCAACCGGGCCTCAACTGCAAGGAAGAGATGGTGCGGGTAAGTCAGGCCCAGCACGATGCGGATGCGCTTTCGGTGCCGCTGGTTCCCAAAGGCTGCATCGGTCTGTGGAAAGAGCCGCTGCTGCCTGGCGCCTATTATCTCAACCGCCACGCCTATGACGTGACACTGGTTGATACCCGGGTCCAGACCTGGGAATACCGCGGCGGTTACCGCCTCCGCACCATCGACCTGTCGATCGACCAGCAGGGCAATCTGAAGCAGGTGGAAAACACCATCGACGTGCCAATGCCCCCCACTGCGGTCGACCGCGCCGTCAAGGTCAAGGTCGAGGGCTGGGACATCCCGCAGGAGCTTCGCGTCGTGGCGCAGATTTCGCCGGAGAATGCCCCCATTGTTGCCGGTTCGGTCGGCGGCATCGACCAGATCGAGCACCGCATCCTCACGCCATTGATCCGTTCCATTGTGCGCAACGTGGCAGGCTCTTCGATTCGCATTCCAAAGAAGGATGGCGACAAGATCATCGGCTATGATTTCCGGCCAACGCGGGTACTCGACTTCATCGAAAACCGCGAAGCCATCGAAGATACCATCGAAGACCAAATCAAGTTGGAATCGCGAAAAGCCGGGGTTGAGATCAAGGAAATCCGGCTTGGCGAACCGGCCATTCCGCCGGAAATCCTGGTGGCCCGCATCCGCCAGCAACTGGCCGACCAGCTGGGCCAGGCCTATCAGCGCGAGACCGAGGCGCAGAAACAGCGCATCGAAACTGAACAAGCCCGCGCCACCGCGAATGAGCAGCCGCGCCTTGTTGAATCCCAGATTGCCGTGCAGGTTGCCAACCAGCGCGAAGCCGAACGTGCAGCTCTTGGACGGGCCGAACGCCAGTATCTCGAAGAAATTGCCAAAGGCCAGTTTGCCCAGGCCAATGTCCTGGGCCAGGACCGCGTGGCGATGCTACAAGCACTGGACAAGGTCTTGAGCACGCTCGAACGCGAACCCACTCTCGTGTCAATCATCGGAAAGCTTGTGCCGAATACCGTTGTCAACGGTTCAGGTCTTGAGGGTGCCGCGGCAATTCTCGGAAATGCCATGGGGCCGAAGACGCAGCCCTAGCCCTCGGCCTTTGCAACGCCGACAAGCGATGGCCTGAGGCAGCGCTCGCCCACGGCGTAGCCGGATTGCAATTCCTGCATCACGGTGCCCGGCGGCTTTTCGCTGGTTGGAATTTCAAACATGGCCTGGTGGAAATTGGGATCGAACTTCTGGCCAACGGCTTCGATCTTGCGAATGCCGTGGCGCTGGAACACGTTCAAAAGTTCGCGCTCGGTGACTTCCACGCCGGCGATCAGGTTCTTTTCAATTTCGCCGGCACTGTCGCGCTCGTCGGAAGGAAGGGCCTGCAGGGCGCGGCTCAAGTTATCAGCCACGCTCAAAAGATCGCGGGCGAAATTCGAGGCGGCGTAAAGCGTCGCTTCGGCTTTCTCGCGCTCGGTGCGCTTTCTTAAATTTTCCATCTCGGCCGCCAGGCGCAGCAGGCGGTCCTTCAAGGCGGCTGCCTCCTCCTTCAGAACGATGATTTCCTCATCGCGCTCGTCAAGGGGAGCCGCCTCCATCGGGGACTCCATTTCGACGCCTTCCAGGCTTGGCTCTGACAGTGGTGTTTCGTCGTTCATGGCATACTCAATTCATGTGCGGGATAACGGGCATATCGGCCTGAACGTTCCAAAAATCAAGTGAGGAGACGGCTCACGACCTTTGCGGTGTAATCCACCATGGGAATGATCCGGGCATAGTTCATCCGGGTGGGCCCGATAATGCCCAGAACGCCGACAATTTTCTCGTCGCTGTTCTTGTAAGGGGCCACGATCAGGGAGGAGCCGGACATGGAAAACAGCTTGTTTTCCGAGCCAATGAAGATGCGGACCCCTTCGCCGCCCTCGGCAGCGCCCAGGAGCTGGACCAATTCCTTTTTGTTTTCAATATCTTCGAAGAGTTTCCGGATTTTCTCCAGTTCGTCAAAGGCTTTGGTGTTTTCGAGCAGGTTGGCTTGGCCCCGGACGATCAGGGTCTTGGAATCAGCATCACTTTCGCCGGACCATACGGCAATGCCGGTTTCCACGATCCTGGCGGAGACCTCGTCGAGCTCGCGGCGCAGGGTGTCCATTTCCAGCTTCATGAAAAGCTGGACCTCGGCAATGGTTTTGCCCTGGAAACGGGTGGAGAGATAGTTGGAGGCCCGGGTGAAGGTCGACGGCGGCAGGCCCGGCGGCACGTCGATGATGCGGTTTTCAACGGCCCCATCCTCGCCCACCAGAATGACCAGGGCGCGGCCCGGGGCCAGGTTCACAAATTCAATATGCTTGAGCCGCGCATTCATTTTGGGCGACATGACCACGCCGGCGCAGTGCGACAGGCCTGAGAGAAGGGTTGAGGCTTCGCCCAACACATCTTCCAGGCGGCGCGGGCGATTGGAAGCGGCGATTTCCGCGTCAATGCGGGCCCGCTCATCGGGGGTGACTGCGCCCACTTCCATCAGGGCATCGACAAAAAACCGCAGGCCCGCCTCGGTCGGCACCCGGCCGGCGCTGGTGTGGGGCGAATAGATGAGGCCTGAATCCTCGAGGTCCATCATCACATTGCGCACCGAGGCCGAGGACAGGCTCGCCGGCAAAATGCGCGAGATGGTGCGCGAGCCCACGGGTTCACCGGTCTCCAGATAGGTATCGACCAGCCGCCTGAAGATATTGCGCGAGCGCTGGTCAAGATCGGCAAGGCCCGAGGGCCTGTCGTCAAACAGGGGGCGGGGCGGAATGATGCTCATGGGGATAATGTAGGGGGTGGCGGGACGGTTGTCATGGGTGGAATTGGGGGTATCTTATCTGTTAAGTTGACGCCTAAAAACCCGATGTGTTGACTCAAGGGTCGCAGAGACCGCATCGCTTGGAGAACGAACCATCGGCGCGGCCTTCTTGTTTCGCTGCTTTTTGGAGCTCTGAAATGTTAACTGCGCATATCTTGCGGTAGCTCCGTGCTGTGTAAGCACCTGACAGGTTTTTCGAGTTTGAGATCATTCTGCAGGTTGCCCTATGAAGCACGACATAACCGGGATCACATAGTTGTCGGAGATTGAGTACGAATCCTTGTGGATTTTTTTGAAGCCAATCAAGATAGGCTTCATCGGCATTCTTGAATTCGATCATTTGTGGGTCGCGCCTCCGATAACCAATTTTTCGAAGACGTCCAAAAATGCTGATTGATGAGCTTCGGCAACGTGCCGTTGGTTCCACATTCCAGAATTGCGGACCAGCGGACGATTGGAGTATTGTCCCAGCCACCCGGCTGAAGCTGGATCGCAGCTTGGGCGCTCGTAGTTACTTAGCAAAGCTATTGCATTCCGCTCTACTATGGTCCGCAGGCTATCTGGACCCGGGTTGTCATCGACATCCAGCCATAGAAATGGCATCGCTCCAATGTAGCGTGTTACCGCCTGCTCGACCTGTGCCTCGCCGGCTTTCAAAGCTTGAGGGACAATGCCCAGAGCAATGGCGGCTTTCGCTGCATCATTTTTAACGCTCCAAGATTGACACGTGGTGAGTTCGCCCTTTGCCTGCAGCGCTTGTCCGACGAGCAGACGAAAAATTGAACCCCGATGGTTGCCGCCTCCCGACGAAGAGCCCCGATGATTACGCAGGCGTTGACCCAATGTCGAGCGTGACCCAGCGCTCAATGCATGTGTTCCAACACGGACAACACGTGGAATGTGACCGCTGCCGGAACAGTATTCCGAGGACTCGAAAAAGAAGTAGACGCCCCGCCGAGGCCAATCGTGAAATTTTTGGAAGTCCGTAAGCTTTCGCTTCCCACCAATACGTAGCTCAAGGCTATCAAGCAACGAATAGAAACGAGTAAGATCAGTGGAGCGGCTCATTCGAAATCTGTCAGCCATGCCAGCTGTTGGCCCTGTCTGAGATTTTCCATTGGTACTTCCACTGCTATGCCTAACCTCTCTAGTGGCTGGATAAGGAACTCGCGGTATCGCTGCCCCGCGAACATTACTATACGTTTGGTTTCATTCAACTGTGGCTCTAGCTGTTCAAGTATCTGCTTTGCCCAGGCCCTCCGTTCGCGTACCCCTAAGGTGTTGAGTGTGTAGTCATAGGGCTCGATCACTGTTTCTGGCGAGACCAACCCATAGCGCGACGAGAGCACGAACCATAGCGCCCGCTTGTTTCCACCAGATCGCGAGCTTTTGTGAACCATGCTGAGGTGTAAAGTTCGCGCGCTGGAACAGCATGCGGACCTTTGCTCTTGACGCAAGATACCAGCACGAGCGCGTTTCGCAGGTCAACCGGGAGCAAGGGCTTGTCCTCTAGGGGTGATGTTGATGGAGGCATGCTCATGGCTGTTATTTAGGGGGTGATGGGGCGGTTGTCATGGGTGGAATTGCGGCGGGCTAAGCCGCAGGACGCGTGACGGTCACGCGGATGGGGGTGGGGTTGTAGCCGTTGCAGGGATTGTGCATTTGCGGGCAGTTAGAGAGGACGGCGAGCACATCGCGTTCGGCCCCCAGCGCCACATGGCTTCCGGGTTTCAGCGCGGCGGTAGCGACGCCGGCGCTGCCATCCGCAAGGACCGGAACGCTCATGAACCAGTTCACATTGGGCACGATCGCCGAGCGATCGAGATTGAAGCGATTCAAAATCGTCTCGAAGTTCGAGTAGCAGGACTCCGTCGTGTGAACGCCGTAACGCAGTAAATTGTTGGGATTGCTGCAGCAGCCATAGACGGTGTCGTGCTGGCCTACCGTATCTTCAATCACGGTCATGAGGGCAGCACCGCTATCAGAATAAAGCACACTGCCCAGGCCTACGAAGATATTTCCCTGAACCTTCACCGTGTTGGTGGCGCAGTAGCGATCCTGCGGATTGGCCGCGTCATAGCAGAGAAAATCAACGGCCTGCTGGCCTTCGAGATCGATGATGGTGAGAACATCTTGTGCTGCAATGCGGGCACCCCAGGGCTGCCGGGCCGGAACAATTTCATCAAGAATGATTTTGGCCTGGCTCATCGCTCCTCCACGCTTTCATGGACTGTGACATCCCATGGGGAGGCAGGCAAGGGTCAGGCAATGGCCCGATGATTTGGATTGCCATGGAGCAGCAGCGCATCGCTGATCTGGCCCGCCGGAATTCCAGGGCTGAACAAAAACCCCTGGCCGTGCTGGCAGCCCAGCGCCCGCAGGATATCAAGCTGTTCCTGCGTCTCGATGCCCTCGGCAAGCGTCATGAGCCCCAGGCTGTGGCCCATATTGATTGCCGCCCGGACCAGTTCCTTTGACCTTGGCTTGGTTCCGAGGTCCTTGATGAAGGACCGGTCGATCTTGATCTTGTCGATGGGAAAACTGTTGAGATAGCCCAGCCCGGAATAACCCGTGCCAAAGTCATCCAGGGCAATCACCACGCCAAGCTCTTTCAGGCTCTTCCAAATATCGAGGGTTTCAGAGGATTTTTCCAGCAGGAGCGACTCGGTGATCTCGAGCTCAAGCCGGTGGGCGGCGAGACCATATTTTTTCAGCGCGGCAGAGACGACATCAACCAGCTTGCCGGACTTGAACTGGGCGGGAGAGATGTTTACCGCGATTGAGAGATTCTTCTGCAAGGTGGCTGCCAGTTTGCAGGATTGTTCCAGCACCCAGTTTCCGATGGGCACAATCATCCCGCTCGATTCCGCAATTGGAATGAAGGCGGCCGGTGAAATCATGCCCTTTTCCGGATGGTTCCAGCGCAGGAGGGCCTCGAAACCTACTTCGACGCCACGCTCGAGCTCCAACAGCGGCTGATAATGAATCACGAGTTGATCCTTGGCCAAGGCCTGGCGAAGATCAAGTTCCACCTCGCGGCGCAGCATGATCTGCAGCGACATCTGCGGCTCATACACCCTGCAAAGGCCGCGGCCGTCGGTTTTTGCCTTGTACAGGGCCAGGTCGGCATTCCTCAGCAGAGTCGAGGAATCGACGGAATCATCCAGGCTGAAACTGACCCCGGCGCTCACTCCGACCTGCAGGTCGTAATCACCGACCCTGAGAGGGGCGCCGAAGGCATTCACCATTTCAGTCGCAACTGCTTCGGCGGCCCCAAGCTCGGTGAGCATGGGAAGCAGTACGGCAAACTCGTCACCGCCGAGCCGGGCAACAATGCCCCGGTCTCCAACGCGCTCTTCCAGCCGGTTGGCCACCGCCACAATGAGTTCATCACCCACCTGATGTCCCAGGCTGTCGTTGACGCTCTTGAAGTCGTCAATATCGATGAGGGCAATCGAGGTATAGGAGTGGTTCGGCGTCTTTTTGGAAAGCTGGCCGGCGAGCAGGTCGAGGAAAAGCCTGCGGTTGGGCAGGCCCGTCAGCGCGTCATGTTCCGCCAGGTATTGAATGCGCGCGTCCTGCTTGCGGCGCTCGGTGACATCGATGACGGAAATGATTCCCGCCTCGCGGTTGCCGTACCTGATCGGCTTGGCATAGCTGCTGACGAGAATCTCGGTGCCATCGGCCTTGAGATGCTCCCAGTCCTTTCCGCCGCTGTCGAACAGAAAGTTGGTGTTGGCGTCGTCCCATGCCCTCTGGTATTCGCTCACCGGACGTATGGCCAGCGAGGTCATGCTCAGAAACTCGTCGCGCGTATAGCCATAGAGTTCAAGGGCGGCGGCGTTGACATCTATGTATTTCAGGGTTGCTTTCTCAACGACCCACATCGGAACCGGGTTGTTCTCGAAGAGCAGGCGGAAAGACTCAGTTGCATTACGCGCGTCGGTGATATCGGTCCTCACATAAATCTTTTTGCCATCGGCAGCGAGGTGCTGGTCATAGCGAATCCAGCGCAAATCGCCGACATTCTGTTCGACAATGGAGCCATGCTGGTCGAGGCGAGTCAGCCAGCTCCTGACCCATTCTTCTCCATCCACGTCCTTCATCTTCGCATTGCGGCGCATTGTCTCGAGAGATTTGCGGTAGATGAATTCTATGCTGACGCCCGGCTCGAAGTAGCGAGCGGTTTCGGGAAACATCTTCTCATAATTTCCATTCCAGAGAATGAGCCGGTTCTGATCGTCCAGCAGGGCAATGGCCTGCGGCAGGCAGTTTATCACCTGGCGGAGTTCGGCATTGTCGGACACCGCATGTTGCCGGGCTGCTTCGGTAGCCGCAACTGTCTCGCGGAGTTCGGCTTGCGTCTTCCTCAACTCCATACGGTCAAAGGCTATGCTTGCCAGCCTTTTTAGAGATTCTTTCTGCCCATTGTTAATCCGGCGGGGCACCGAGTCCGCGACGGCCAGCGTACCCATGGCGAAGCCTTCGGCATCCCGGAGCGTAACCCCGGCATAGAACCGGATGTGATAGGCGCCTGTCACCATCGGACTGGCCGCGAACCGCTCATCGCGCGTGGCATCCGGAACAACCATGACACCCTCATGCTTCAGGGTATGGTCGCAAAAACTGATGGAACGGGGAACTTCCTCCAGATCGATCCCAACACGGGATTTGAACCAGTTGGACTTCGCTTCAGTCGTGCAAAGGAAGGCTATCGGAGCGCTGAACAGGTCCGCCAGCAATTCGGTGATGTCATCAAAGGCCGATTCCGGCGGCGTCCGCGATATCTGGTATTGCTCCAGGCGGCGAAGCCTCTCTCGTTCGGCGGGATCACTGTGCATCGTTTTTTTCCGTCCCTGGCACTACGAGAGCCGTTCCCGGCCAACATGCCAAGACAGAAGGCTTCCGCGAGCCCAGCTCCCCAGGGCCCGACTGTGCCGCAGAAAATTTTATTAGTAATTAACGGTAACCTTGCGATGGCTGATTTCAATCCGCTGGTTAATCAAAAGTGAATTTTACCGGGATCCCTGCCAATTGAATCGCCGCGCTGGCCTCTTCAAGTCCCGGATTTATTGCCATTTCCATTTGCTGCCGGGGCGCGCTAGAAGACGCCCGCAATCACAAAAGGAATGACCCATGCGCCCCTCAGGCCGTAAGCCCGACCAACTCCGTGCCGTCAGTTTTGAGCGGAACTACATCAAGCATGCGGAGGGTTCCTGCCTGGTGCGTTTTGGCGACACCCATGTGCTGTGCACGGCGAGCCTCGAAGAGCGGGTGCCGCCGTGGATGAAGGGCTTGGGCAAGGGCTGGGTCACCGCCGAATACGGCATGCTGCCGCGCTCGACGGGCGACCGGATGCGGCGCGAGGCGTCCGCCGGCAAGCAATCGGGGCGCACCCAGGAAATCCAGCGGCTGGTGGGGCGCTCACTCCGCGCCGTGGTTGACCTTGTGGCGCTGGGCGAAAAGCAGATCACCCTGGATTGCGATGTGATCCAGGCCGATGGCGGCACGCGCACCGCGGCCATTACCGGAAGCTGGATTGCGCTCTGGGATTGCCTCAAATGGATGGAGGCGCGTTCCATGTTCAAGACCTGGCCGCTGAAGGACCATGTGGCGGCGATCTCCTGCGGCATCCATGGCGATGCTGTGGTGCTTGATCTCGATTACGAAGAAGATTCGAACGCCGCCACGGATGCAAATTTCGTGATGACGGCCTCCGGCGGCATTGTGGAAGTCCAGGGCACGGCGGAAGGCGAGCCGTTCTCGGAAGCGCGTTTTCTTGAATTGATGGCGCTGGCCCGCAAGGGCATTGACGAGCTGGTCGGCCTGCAGAAAGCGGCGATTGCGTGATCAAAGCCCGGCATATCCTGGAAACGGTTCTCTATGCGGAGGACTTGTCCGCGGCGCGGCGTTTCTATGGCGAGGTGCTGCGGCTTCCCGTCTATCAGGAAGTTGACGGGCGGCTGGTTTTCTTTCGCTGTGCCGGACAGATGCTTCTGCTGTTCAATCCGAAACTGTCGGGCAGCCAGAGCTCCGACAAAGGCCCGCCGGCCCATGGTACAAAGGGCAATGGCCATGTCTGCTTTCGCAGCACCGTTGAGGAGTTGAAAGACTGGCAAAAACATTTTGAGGCAGAAGGAATAGCCATCGAGCGCATTGTCGATTGGCCCGAGGGCGGAAGATCGCTCTATATCCGTGATCCCGCCGGAAATTCGGTTGAATTTGCCGAAAGCCGGATTTGGCATTTGCCTGAGTTGAAGACTCTTAAAAATCAAAAACTCGTCGTGGCCACCCATAACCAGGGCAAGCTGCGCGAGATCACTGAGCTGCTGTCGCCCCATGGCGTGACTGCCGTATGCGCAAGCTCCCTCGGCTTTGATGAACCGGAAGAAACCGAATCCACCTTCACCGGAAATGCTAGGCTGAAAGCCGTCTATGCGGCGGAGCGTTCCGACCTTGTGGCGCTGGCCGATGATTCCGGCCTGTGCGTTGATGCGCTGAATGGCGACCCCGGGGTTTACACGGCGAACTGGGCGGGGCCGGAGCGGGACTGGAGCATGGCCATGCGTCTGGTTGAGGAAAAGCTCCAGGCGCTCGGTGCCACCACGCCGGAAAAACGCCGCGCCAATTTCAATTGCACGCTGTGCGTGGCTTGGCCCCATGGCGAAGTGCAGTTTTTTGAAGGCCGGGTTTATGGCCACCTGACCTGGCCGCCACGGGGCACACGCGGCTTCGGTTATGATGCGATGTTTGTGCCCGATGGCGAAACGCAAAGCTTCGGTGAGATGGACCCGGCCAAAAAAACCCTGATGTCGCATCGCGGCCGCGCCTTCGGAAAGCTGGTCGATGCCCTCCTCTAGCGAAGCCTTCGGCATCTATGTGCATTGGCCGTTCTGCAAGGCCAAGTGCCCCTATTGCGATTTCAACTCGCATGTGCGCCACCAGGAAGTGGATACCATGTCATTTGCGAAAGCGCTGACGGCGGAGCTGCGCTGGTTTGCCGGGATCACGCCGGGCCGCACGGTGAGCAGCATTTTCTTTGGCGGCGGCACGCCATCGCTCATGCCGCCCGCGGCAGTGGCCGAAGTCATTGACCAGATCGCCCAGCTCTGGCCGGTTGCCGATACGGTTGAGATTACCCTTGAGGCCAATCCCACCAGTGTCGAGGCTGAAAATTTCCGGGGTTACCGCACGGCGGGGGTGAACCGCGTGTCGGTTGGCGTACAGGCGCTGAATGAAAAAGATTTGAAGGCGCTGGGCCGCCAGCATACGCCCGATGAAGCGCTGAAGGCCTTCCGCCTCGCGGCAAAGGTCTTCCCGCGCGTCTCCTTCGACATGATTTATGCAAGGCCGCAGCAGACAACGGCGCAGTGGAAAGAGGAACTGACGCGGGCTCTTGGTGAACAGGAAGGCCACATGTCGCTTTACCAGCTCACCATCGAGCCCGGCACCGCCTATTTCGACCTGCAGGCCAAGGGCTCACTCAGTGTTCCCGATGAGGACAGTGCCACGGACCTATTTGAACTCACGCAGACGCTCACCGAGAAGCACGGCCTTCCGGCCTACGAAGTTTCGAACCATGCGTGCGAGGGGCAGGAGTCGCGGCACAACCTGCTCTACTGGCGCTATGGCGAATATGTGGGTGTCGGTCCCGGGGCGCATGCGCGTATTGCCGAAGGCTGCAACCGCCGCGCCATCGTCATGGAAAAATATCCGGAGACCTGGCGCAAGCAGGTCAGCGAAAAAGGCCATGGCATTGTGGAAGACACTCTCGTTGCCCCGGTGGATCAGGCTTCTGAATATCTCATCATGGGCCTGCGCGTCAGCGACGGCATTGATCTCACGCGTTATGAAAAATTGCGCGGCCAGTCCATGGACCCCAACAAGATTGCCGGGCTGAAATCGCTGGGCCTCGTCAAGCGCGAAGGCCCGCGCCTGATGGCCACAACGCAGGGACGCCGGCTGCTCAACGCCTTGATCACCGAGCTGGCGAACTAGACGGGCAAAGGAGTTTTGACATGGCCGTGACGAAATCCCAAAAGATCGAAATAGAGAATGTACTGAGCCCCGGACATGTCGTTCGTGTCGATGCCGACAAGTACGAGGCCATGAAGCGGGCTTTTCTGAAGGTGCTTCCGAAAAAGCCGCCAGGCCTGACGGCGGCGGAAATCGGGGAAGCCATCCTCGCTCATCTCCCTGATGATTTATTTCCGCAGGGCGCCAAAGCGGGGTGGTGGAAGAAGGCGGTCCAGCTCGACCTGGAGGCGAAAGGCAGTGTGGCGCGGGAAGACAGCAAGCCGCTGCGCTGGCACAAGCGCTGATTTGATTACTGGGCCGGAGAGGCGAAACTCGTCGGCGCCTGCTGGATGACATCGGGGCCGCCGGGACCCATTTGCAGGATGGCAAGGCCGCGTTCGATCAGGCCGTTCTCGCGGAAGCGGAACAGGCCGTTAGACCCCTGGAAGCCGGTGGGACTGGCGATGCCCACTTCCGAGACATCGCCGGTCTTTTGAAGATTGACGGCAAAGGCCACCGCGTCATAGGCGAGGCTGGCGATGCGCGGCGGCTTGGCGCCATAGCTTGCGACATATTTCTGCTCGAAGGCCTGCACCAGTTGCGGGGCCACGCCCGCATACCAGCCGCCCTGGGCAATGGGCGTTGAGCGGGTGAGCCCGTCATCCCACAGGCCGGTGCCGAGAATTTTCGTGGTGCGCGGATTGACGCCGTTTCCTTCCAGGGCGCCGCTGACAGCGCGCAGCATTTGGCCGCCCTCCGGCAGAAGCAGGGCGCTGCCTTGCCCTGAAAGCGAGGCGGCAATGCTTGCGGCGGGTTGCGTGACGGCGGCGGCTTCGCGGGCATAGCTTTTTGATCCCGCAATGGTGCTGCCTTCACTCAGCACGGCGCGGCCGAGCGCCTGCTCGATGGCGGCGCCATATTGCGAGGCGGGATAGAGCAGCGAGATGTTGCGGTAGCCCTTGCCCGCCGCATAACGCACCACGCTGGAGACTTCCTCGTCGGGCAGGAAGCTCATCAGGAAGGTGCCTTGCGCAGCCACGGAGCTTACCGAGGAAAAGGCGATGACATTCACATTGCGTTCGCGCGCCACGGGCGAGACGGCCTGCACTTCGGTGGAGAGCAAAGGCCCCAGAATGATGCCCGCTCCTTCATCAAGGGCGGCTTGCGCCGCGGTACGGGCCATCTCCGCCGTACCGCCGGTATCTTTTATAATGAGGGTGCCGCCGCCCGTATCCTTGACGGCGAGTTCGGCTGCCTGCTGCAGGGCGCGGGCAATGTTCTGGGTTTCGCCGGGAGCCGAAAGAGGCAGGAGCAGCGCAATGCTGGTTTTTACAGCCGGCGGGGCAGCCTGCGGCGCGGCGGGATCATCGCTGAAGATGTCGCCGACGCGGGACATGCCGCCGCAGCCGGCAAGCAGAAGCACGAAGAAAACGGCGAGCAGATTTCTGCACTCCCGCGCAATCGCCGTTTGCGCTACACTCAGTTTACTCACCCTCGCCACCCCAACGGTATCCCATGAAGCCACAGACTTTAACCCACCCCCGACGCTATAGCATAGGTGCGGGCCAATTCGAGGCGGAAAAATTGCCGGGCGGGCTTTACATTACGGCAACGCCCATTGGGCATTTGGGCGATGTCACGCTGCGGGCATTAACCACCATGGCCGCCGTTGATGTTCTCTTGTGCGAGGACACGCGCACCACGGCCAAGCTGTTGGAGCGCTACGGCATCCGCACGCGGCTCATGGTCTATCATGAACATAATGCTTCGAAAGTGCGGCCCGCCATCCTGCGTTCCCTTGGCGAAGGGCAGGCCATGGCGCTGGTCAGCGATGCGGGCATGCCGCTGGTCTCCGATCCGGGCTACCGGTTGGTGGCGGATTGCGTGGCCAATGCCATTCCGGTCACGGCAATTCCCGGCGCCTCGGCGGTTCTCACGGCGCTGGCCCTTTCGGGTCTGCCTACGGACCGCTTCGCTTTCCTCGGCTTTCTTCCCACCAAATCCGGCGAGCGCAAAAAACTTCTTACGGAATTCATGGCCGTGAAAGCGACCCTCATCGCCTTTGAAAGCCCGCACCGGATTGTCGATGCGCTGGGTGATGTTGCAAGTGTTCTGAACAACCGCCGGGTTGCCGTGTCGCGCGAGTTGACCAAACTGCATGAGGAAGTGTTGCGCGGAACGGCAAGCGAGGTACAGGCCATCCTTGCGGCGCGGCCCTCGGTCAAAGGCGAAATCACGCTGGTCATTGCACCGCCGGAACCAGGTGCGGTGCAAGCCAGCGAAGAAGATGTTGAAGCGGCCATCGATGCGGCCCTTGAAACCATGCCCGCCGCCAAGGCTGCGGCGGATATTGCCAAGCGTTTTGATCTCGCCAAGAAGGACATCTATGCCCGCATCCTGGCGCGAAAAAATGAGTAGGTCGCGGAAGAAGGCCGAAGCCCACGGCCATTTCGCCGAGCTGGTGGCGCTCACATTTCTACG
>DATLDM010000018.1:0-38575 GCA_035525875.1 Aestuariivirga sp. | reverse complement strand
AAGGTTTTCCAACTGATAATTCCAGCCGACTGTCACGCCACCGGCCCAACCATCCAAGTCAAAGTCGTTGGTACCATGACTTGTATCGCCAAAACCATATCCAGCCTGTACACCAATATAGGGACCGGCCCAGTCATAGGCCGCAGGGCCTGCGTCCACATCCGCAGCGAGCGCAGCTTCAGATGCGAGGCCCAAAATCATTGCGCCCAAGACACCGACCAATTGTTTTTTCATTGAAATCTCCAAGCTGCAGATTCGAAGGTTGAACGCTAGCCGGAACGCACAGTGCTTTTCTCCATTCCGTGAAACTTATGGCTGACTGTATCAATTCTGCCACGCTCACCCGCGCGAATTGCATGCCCGGACCCCCGCAACCCGTGCGTTTCAGCGAGTTAGAAGTCACGAGAGATGCGCACTGCGTCAGATATCTTTCGCGGTCAGACTATTTACCTAGAACCCGGCATTTGCCGTCAGGACGGTCGCCGCGCTCCACGGTGAACTCCGTTCGGTTGCTAAGAGACTCCGCACTTGCATTGGTTCGTTGTCGACCGCGACCACGTCGGCATTTCAGAATTGTTGCTTTCAACTGTGGCCACGCTATTTCCTCCCCTTCAACCCCAGCTCGACCAGGCGCCGGATGGCTTCGGAGCGGGTTGTATCGTTCGCCTTCGCCCAAGCGTCGATTTTTTAGCTCAGGTTCGTGCCAGCGTTGGCCGATCAGGGCATGGTGGACGAGCTCTTGTGCGCCGCATCTATGGTCAAGTATTTCAATGCCCATATCAGGGGCAGCGGATCCGACGGGCCGTTTGACTGCAGGACGCATCGCGTGCCGGCGTACTGAAAGGAATCACCATGGTGGCCATGGCCATTAGAAGGGGAGTTTTGAACGCCATGGCGCTCAAATTAGTAATCGAATCAAAAGGGTTGGCCAGAAACCAAAGTGTTTACAGTTGCTTAACGGTTTTTAACATTATTTTTATCTACCCCGTTGAAATGGCGATTTCGAGGGGTTATGTTCTATTCAGGCTTAGCCTACGAGGTCGCCTTGCGGCCGCACCAAGGTCCAGAACTAATCTGGGCCTTTTGTGTTTTTGGGCTCCTCCGTTTTGTCGAAGCAACTGTATTTCGTCGCTCTTTCGTCGTGCTGATCGGGCGAAAGCACGCATTCGATTAATTTCCCATCTTCGAATAGGCGCCTATAGGGTCGATTCCCTTTGTGATATCCTCCCATGCAAACTGGCCACAGGTACAGATCGGCAAGTTGGGCCATAGGAGACGACTTTGCTTTCAATTTAAAATCATACAACGTGCTTCTAAATTCCTCTGGCGAAAGCGCTGCGTATTTTGCATCTCCTCCTTTTGGGAATGGAACGCCATTATTAATCAAATCTTCGTAGTAAGATTTCAGCTTAGCGTCTTCCGCCTTATTGCATCTTTCGGGATTAACTCGCAGTTTGCAATTCGCAGCTATTGCATATTTCGACGCCCGCTCAACCGCGACAGCAAACGCAGTTTTGCATAACATCCACGGGTTTCCGTCATACTTTTCGGAATACCTCGTGTTGTAGCCAGCTCGATCTATCACTGCGGCAAGGCCAATGACGGGGCAATCCCTCATCATGCAATAGAGCTCTTCATAAAAACTTTCGAGCTTCGATTTTTCCAGGTCGCGCAACCAAAGAAACCCTAAATTCTTTCCTCGAATTTCAGCAGAATGAAGGGGTGTAGTGATTTCCCATTTGGCAACAAAATCCGAATGAAGCCTACGCGCAGTTTCTTCATCAACGTCCCTGATTAGTATCCCACCCAGCGCGAACCAATCATAGCCATGCGCGGCTCGTTTTCCTGGCTTCCTGTTAGGATGCCGAGTTCCCGAATCATCGAGATAAAAATTTACTGTCTCGGCCACTTCGTTCATTTCATTTTGGTGGTGTGAAAAAATCAAACCGGTGATGACACGTGTCTTGGTAGGTATTCACTCAAGTACCAAGATGCTTTTCCCTCAAAGGATAGTTCGACCTCAGGATTACCAGTGGTTTCTTCGCCCACTTGCCACATGGAGTTGATCATTGCCAATGCAGTATTTGTTTTGTTTTCACGCCTTTCGTCTGGAGTACTGGTAACTATCTGTCCGATAGTCTGCGCCAAGCCCAAGACTTCGTACCCTCCAAACGTTCTTCCATTAAGGAGGTTGAGGTCGGCTCTAATGTCGCCAAAGCGCTCATTCCCGTATTGGCCGCAAGAGAGCTTGATGGTGCCCGTCTTCTGTTGATTATACCGTATCTCGATTTCACGCTCGGCGTCGGTCTCGAAACCTTTACTTTCCAGTCTCCCTGTGTTCTCAAAACTCCACGGGCTGTCTCCATATACCAGGTTCAAATAGTCGGCCACCGGCGCAAAGTCTCGATAGAAGCGCCTGTCATCTTCATCCGCGTACTCTGACACCTGATCGGGCTGGTGCTTAGGAACATATCTTGGGCCGGTGATTGCCTTCGTCCACTTCCTCGTAGGCAACAAATCTTCTAAGTGCATGTGCTTTCGCAACCTTGCTACTTCCCATGCCGTAGCAATGGAAATGATAAGTGCCACGACGGCCGCCGTTTCGTACCAATTCCAATCCATTTGGTTTACCCCATTGTGTTCAGTTCGAGCCTTAAACTTTCGCCAGCTCTACCCCAAAACCCCCAAATCAGTGTTCTCGATCAGCTTGGCCCCCTTGAAACGACGATCCGCGGCTTCCTGAAGTTCGCCCTGTGCGGTCGAGATAAACTTTCGAAGCTCTTCTTCGGACCATGACGCCATTTCCTCGGGATCGATGGATGATCTCTTCTGGGTTTCGCTTACACCATGGCCGGCTCTATCTAGCAGCGCTTTTGCCGCGTCAACTCGCACGCGAGCCTGCACCTTCCCATCGCTCATAATCTCGTTCAGGATGCGCACGGCCTTGGGGGCGAGCTGGGTGCCCATGTAATCGCGCAACGCCGTCTGTAGCTCATCCGCAAAGGCTCTGGTGCGGGAGAACTGTGCAAGGCGGTAGGTGTCCGGCAACCCCGACTTTTGCGCCGCCTCGGCTTGGCTAAAGCCACAGGCTAAGTGCCAGCACAATTCCCGCTGAGTTGCGGTATTGAGGCCAGGGCGAGAAGGGGGTCTACCCATGACGGTCCTTTGAAAAATATATCATTGGTTCTGCAAGTATAACACAGATGAAACCCCGCTGCGAATGGCGGTGCTGCGATAGCCCGATCTGCGAACTATTTCCGGAAGGAGCATAGCGCTACGCTGCACAAAGTTGTCAAGCAACGTTGCGCCGTGCATTGTAAAGCAATGCGCCACCACGCCATCATATTTCAATTTTTGAAAATCGACCACGCCCCAGGAGGGCTAGCGCCGCCCAATTAGGGCGCGCAGCATGCCCCCGTAGGGGGTCACGCTGTCTCACGCTTAAAACGCAAGCAAATGGCCTTTTTACGGAAAGCGTGAGATTCACACCCTCTCACGCTTCTCACACCTCGTCACGCTGGTGGAATAAATCCATGTTTAGCGGGCTAATATAGGTGGTGTGAGACTGCGACTGCTCGCTTTCGCACACTCTCACACCCCCCGTTTTTAGGGGGTGTGATTCAGCCGAATCTCACACCCCTTGGGCAGGTGAAGCGACACTTAAGCCGCAGCGGGGGGTAGCGACTGCCTCCGCCGGTGAATCGACGGTTGCTTGACGCCGCAAAATGACTCTTGTGGGCTTGCCCGCGGACACCGGTTTCTTGAATTCTATTATTCGACCTTTTCCAGCATCTACCGCTACGTCATACCCGACCACATTAGGCCACCTTCCAAGTGGGCCGTCGCGTTCCGCAGATTCGCCCGTGGCCTGGGCTGTGTGAACCCGCACATCTGTCCAAGACTGCTTTACTTCGGGCGCCAATCCGGCCCTTTCCATCGAGTCCGCAATTGCAACAGCTCTAGAGTTTGGCTCGTTCTCGGCTGGTTCCTTTTTCAACCTGCTCTGCGCTAGATCGGCCTTCCTGAGCACGCCAACACTGTCTCCGTTCCCCAGCGGCACTCCTTCGAATTTGAACCACTTGGGTTTTGCACCACGACTTGCAGTGCCGAGATTATTCTTAGCCGTGTCAATTCGTATAAAGGAGCCACGGTCATCTAGATCGATCTTGGCGGCCTTGGCGTCCTTTATGCTTGCTCCGGTAATGGTCAGCATAATGCGCGCCTTGGCCACCTGGGAAAAGCCGCCGCGCACCGATTCCGGATTGCCGGCATGGCCTTCGGACGAGGCGCCAGGCTGTTTTCTCGAGTGTGTGGCTATGACTATTGCCGCGGTGCTCTCGATTGCCAATTCGGTGAATATCCTGGCAACCATCTTGATGGCGTCATTGTTGGATTCCGGCACCTCGTGCAAATCGGCAAGCGGATCGAGGATTACCACGCCTACATTATTGTCAACAATCTGCTTCGCAAAGGCCTTGAGCGCCGCTTCGTTTTTCACCACCCGCTGTTTGCTGGCGTCCCACGTGGCGACTTTGAAATCGAGCCTTACACCCGATGAAATTGAGTACTTAGTGATTTGATCATCTCTCGCCAGGCCATAGCCAATCACAGCGCCGCCGATTCTGCGCTTCAACTCGTCGGAGTCATCTTCGGCGTTGAACGACCACACGTTGGCCGGCTCGCGTACTAAATAATCAATCATGTCGGACCGGTCGAAAGTCACAGCGAGGAGCAACTGGGCGAGCCATTGGGTTTTGCCGGCCCCAGGTGGGGCGTTGATTAGCGTAAGAAATCCGCGCGCAAGTACGTCCTCGACAATCCATTGGCGCCGGGGAATGGCTGCCGCGTCAAAAAAGGGCTGTTCAACAAACCTTGGGCAATCAGCTGGCACAACTGGGGTTGGCTTAGGGGCGTCAATTTCAATAGGATCAAACTCGCTCCCAGGAACGTGGGGCGCGGCCTTGGCGTAGCGATAGGCGTTTTCGATCTTTTCACCTAGTTCATTCAAACTCCATGGCGGCAAAGCCTTGGTTTGATTCCAGTGCTCATCAATCATTAAGAGCGCGGTTTCTTGGCTTACGCCGAACTGCCTGACCTTGCACGCCACGCGGTAGGTTGCATCATCCCCACCTTCGCCCTGCTTGGCCTCTGGCGCATGGCGTAACAAATACTCTTCAGCTTGTGACAGTGCTGCCGCCGTATCCCACTCTATGCTCAAGTCCCGCGCCTCGCGCACGGTTGGCTGGCCGCACGCCTCGATTAATTCCTGCGGTGCGAGCTCAAGGTCGGCCACCGACGCCGGCTCCACGAGCCCCTCCGGCGGGCTGATAAGCCATTTATAGTATGCACCGTCGATGTCGGAGCCGGCGCCCACTACGTACGAATGAAAAGACCGGGTATCAATTACGGGGCTGATTTTCTTCACGGTGGATGCGCAGCACACCCCTGGCGACAACCTGTAGAAAACGTGAAACCCGCCCGAGCGAGTTTTTGCAACGTGTTTGCATTTCGAAGCCTCCCTAAATGCCGTGAATGCGACGTCAGCTGCGTCCTGACCTGATTTGGTGTCGAAGTCCAAAACCAGCAGGTCGTTGGTGTTGATTCCGATGTTCTCGTGGCGGGAGTTGCCGAAAGGGTCGGACCACATCTCCCTTACTTTGGCTGGGTCGCAGATCGCCTTGTCCGTGACCACGTCTATGGCGGGTATCTTGGAATCGACGCCCAAGAGAAAAATTTTGAAGCCTTTTTGGGCGAGCTTTACCGCCGAATCGCGCTTACTCATGGGTTCAGTCCAATGCCGCATTATGGTGCGGCAGCTGCTTTGCGAGGCCCTTCAAGAAATGAAAGTTTTCTCCCCAGTGATCGATCTCGGACACGGCGAAGAGCGTTCCCAACTTTTCGTAGTCGGTCAGGTCTCCCGTGTCAGTGAACGGCAAAGCAACAATCCGACTAGTCGAAGAGGCTAGCACCCCGAGCCCTTCACAGGACCGTTGATCTAACGCCCCGGTAGTGATCATCTCGTGGTTTTTCGTATCCTCAAGCCGCACTTGGGGGGGAGCTTTACTCGGTTGCAGGAACGCAACCTTGCCCGCAAACCCCATTATTTTGCAATTACCTTTCGCGGCATCGACTGCGGCGCTTAGCGAAGCAGCGAAAGCACCTGTCCGCCAGCTTGCTCGACCCGGACTTGGGCTAGGAACCACGACGAGCGTTTCAATCTCGATCCCCATGTTATTCGCCAGCGAGATCAACTCGCCAAAATGGAAAGATGTGCATATCGCGACGTTCTTTCCGATGAGAAGATCAAAACACCATTTGTTGGTCCAAATGTTGGCCTGCAATGCGTGATTGGGGTGCGAGAGATCGACAAGACGTGCTATTCGTTCGTGCGAATTGGCAACCGAGCAAAGCTGTTTCCTGAGGTTCTGCTTACTAAACCTCGGAAAGAGCTCAGACTTGATGAACGTCGGGGAATACTGTAAAAAGCGTTGCATGCGCGCCTCGAACTGGTGGATCAATGGGTGATGCCGTGAGCGAGGTGGCGCTTGACGCTCGTGAAGATTCGTCCGACGGAAGTTGAGCCGTCGTTCGAAAGTGTTGTTGGTCGAAATTGTTCTGAGGCGCCGTCGAAGAAATTCGGCGGCGTCTTTTTAATTGGACGATGAATGGGTTGCGACTCTTGGGCGGATTCATGGCCTAATCCGCTGCTTCCGCGTACCTGCGAAGCTCCTCGGCTGCCAACATCGTTCTGCGACCTATTCTGCGGGGCTTAAGCCGCTTCGCTCTAATCTCTCTGAAAGTCGTCGCCCTACTGACGCCTAGAATTTTCGCCGCCTCTGCAACAGAATACAGCAGACGCAATGGCGCCTCTTGCATAGCCAAACTCATGGGAAATTATCCTCGTGATAATTGAATGGGGTTTGGCTTGCGAGACCAGCCTTCGCGGTTCACCGTTGCAGTGGTCTGTCGATCCAATGCCAGCGAACTAGAAAATTCTACCTCAGCGGAAACGGGATCGCAAATCGCCGCACCGCTCGACACGTCTCAGAACGGCCCTCGTCAAGCGAGATCAAGGCTTGATGGCGCGCCGCTTCGCGATATCATCTTACCAAACATGCGAACCATTTCTGGCCCTACCGTGTGCTCATATTGACGAGGTGCACCAGATTTTTGTCAAGCAATGTGCGACAATCCGCCTCGCCCTGCGTTGCGTCGTGAACGCAGTTTAGCGCAGTAATTAAGAGCGTTTTGACATGCTCAACTGGACAACATTTGGTTCGGCCTTCGCCGCTTCCTTTGCGCCGCAGGCGGCAACATACGCCGCCCACTCGTTCAACAATGCGCGCATCGCATCCAAGCGCTTTGAGCGGTCATAGACTCGCCCGTGAACGTCCCTTGCAGCGTGGCCGGTCACGCGGCGGACGAGTTCTGGTTCGTGGCCGGTTTCATGCGCCCAAGTGATAAACGTTCGCCGAAGGTCGCGGATTGTCCAAGGTGCCGGTTTCGTGTGGCCCAATTCATCAACGAGGCGCGCCCCCGCCCGCGTGATACTCTCTTTATGAACATGCGGAGACCGCTGACTCCCCTCCTCTGCGGGAAAAACGAATGAATTGGGTTTGGCTCTTTTCAAACCCTCGATTGCCGGCAAGAACAACTGCAGTGCTCCGGCGGATAATGGAATTGTTCTGTTGCTCTCTTCGGTCTTTGCATCTTCGAAAGTAATAGTTGACGCTTCCTTGTCGAAATGGCGGACTCTCTGGGTCGCTATCTCCGAGGTTCGCGCACCGGTAAGTAGCAAGAGCGCCACAATGCGATAGGTGATAGGGAGTGGCGCGGCACGCTCCCGCGTTTTCATTAGCTCATTCCAAAGCTGGCCGATTTCCTGGGCACTTAAAGAGCGTTTGCGGGACTTTTCGGGAATTGCCGCCTCCAGTCCACGGACTGGATTGATTTCAAGCCATCCCCGGGAAACGGCAAACGAGAACAGCTTTGACGCCGCTGCTTTAATGCGGTTGGCACTAGTGCCCCTGGTATTGGCACGATCAGATATCTTACCCTCGGCCGTTATCCTCTTAAACTCCCTCGCGATGAGAGAAGCCACATCGGCCCGCGTGACGTCAAGCAAACGCCGTTTTCCCAGCGTGGGTTTGAGATATCTATTCAATAGGCGTTCCGTCTCTTTGGCTGTGCTCGGCTTATTAGTGGGCCTTACATAATCAGCTAGGAAGATCGAGATAAGGTCATCAATGGTTTTTGGCGCCTCGGCGGATTGCTCACGCCGTTTCGCATCGACAACGGGGTCCCGGCCATTGCCGACCTCGGAGCGCATGCGGTCAGCTTCAATACGAGCTTTGGCCAACGTCATGTCAGGGTAACGGCCAATTGTGACCCGACGTTGGGTGGACGAATTCTTTGGTCGATATCTGAGTGAGAAAATCTTCGTGCCTTTAGGTAAGACGCGTACCAGCAAACCATCGCCACAGGCGATCGTATGTTCGCTGGCGCCAGGCCGGGCCTTGCGAATTCTAAGGTCAAGACTTTGGACCGCCCTACTCATATCCGAATCCTCATTGTGCCCAAAAATGAACTGGGCACAATGATGGGCACAAATGTATGTTTCCGCAAGACACAAGCTGAGACTATGTGACACTGCCAGAGATGCCAAAGGGCTAATCGCGGTATTTACAATAACTGAATAATATCAATATATTGACGATATAATGAAGGAGTCGTATGGCAAAAGCTCAGCAAAAACGAGCGATTGGCCTTTAAAGAAAATTCCTTGTCGTGACATCATTGCAACAGACTCTGACTCTGTTTGTCTAGGTTCGAATCCTAGTCCCCCAGCCAACATCAGCGACTCCTCACAGCAGTTCGCGAATGCGCCTCATCGCTTCCAGAATGTTCTCGGCGCTGTTGGCATAGGAGAACCGCAGATAGCCTTCGCCCCAGGCGCCGAAAGATGTTCCGGAAACTGTTGCAACGCCTGCTTCTTCAAGAAACCGGTTCTGCGCCTCCTTGGACGTCATCCCCGTTCCTTCGATGTTGGGGAAGGCATAAAACGCGCCTGCCGCGTCGGCACAGCGGAAACCTGGCAGGGCGTTCAATTCGCGCACGATAATTTCACGGCGCTTGTCAAATTGCGCAACCATCGCCAAAACCGCGTCTTGCGGGCCTTGCAGGGCCGCAAGACCCGCATATTGCGCCGCCGCGTTGACACAGGAATGGTCGTTGATACACAGCCGCGTGACATGTTCAACCGCCGCGTCCGGCCAGACCGCATAGCCCAGCCGCCAGCCGGTCATCGCATAGGTTTTCGACCAGCCATCGAGCATGATCAGACGGTCACGGATTTCGGGATATTGCAGCAGGCTGAGATGCTGCCTGCCGCCATAGAGCATTTGTGAATAGATCTCGTCAGACAGAAGCGCCACATGCGGGTGCTTCAAGAGCCCGGCGACCAGCTTGTCGACTTCTTCCTTGGGCGTGACGCCGCCCGTGGGATTGGCCGGGCTGTTGATGATGATCAGCCGTGTCTTGCCGGTAATCTGGCTCAGAATCGCATCGGCCGAGAAGGCGAATCCGTCCTCTTCCGCCAGCTTGATCGGCACAGGCTTGGCGCCCGAATACCTGATCACTGACTCATAGATGGGAAAGCCCGGATTGGGATACATGATCTCAACGCCCGGCTGGCCAAACATCATGATTGCAAAATACATCGTGGGTTTCCCGCCGGGCACGACAACGACATTGTCCGGATTGACGTCGGCGCCGTGGCGGCGCTTCAGGTCGGCCGCCACCGCCTCGCGTAAGGGCGCAATGCCATTGGCAGGGGTATAGCCATGATGCCCGTCATGCAGCGCCTTGATGGCCGCTTCGACAATATGCCCCGGCGTTTTGAAGTCGGGCTGCCCGATGCCTAGGTTGATGATGTCGCGCCCTTCGCTTGCAAGCTTCTGGGCCCGCGCCAAAACAACAAACGCCGACTCCGTGCCGAGTCGTGAGAGGCTGTCGGCGAAAATCAAGTCAGACACAAGTATTCTCCCTGTCAGGATAAGTTGAAATGTTGAATTATTGTTTCAAGCCGCCCGAACGGGTGACGGCTGCGAGACACGTGAGTTCAAACATCAGGTTTGCCGCGTTTATGCAGGTGATGCCGGTGGGATCAAGTGACGGAACAACCTCGCAGATATCACCGCCCACCATGTTCATCCCGGTCAAGGTCCGGAGAATCATTTGTGCATCGCGCATGGAAATGCCGCCGGGCTCCGGCACGCCGGTTCCAGGTGCGTCCTTGGGATCAAGTCCATCGATATCGATTGTGATATAGGTGGGCGCATCGCCGACAACCCGCCGGATTTCCGCAATCACCGCGGCGCGGCCCATCTCTTCAAATTCATCCATCGAGATCATGCGGATGCCGGCCTTATAGCCATAGTTGATGTCGTCATCGCCGTAGCGCGTGCCGCGCAGGCCAATCTGAAGAATGCGCTTTGGATCGAGCAGGCCTTCTTCAACGGCGCGCCGCACAAATGTCGCGTGGTTGCATTTGGTTCCCATGAACTCGTCAAAGGTATCCGTGTGCGAGTCGATCTGGATCAGGCCAAGCGGGCGCTCCTTGGCGATTGCCCGCAGGATTGGCAGCGGCACGGTGTGATCGCCGCCAATGGAAATCGGCACCGCGCCGATGGCGTGAATCCGTTCATAGAAAGTTTGAATAAGCTCAACGCTGCGTTCAACGCTTAAGGGATGCGTCGGCGCATCGCCGACATCCCCGATATTGCAGAGGCGATAAGGCGCCACCTTGGTCGTCGGGTTGACTTGCCGTATCAACCGCGATGCCTCGCGCACACCCGATGGCCCTTGCCGCGCCCCCGAACGATAAGTCGCCCCAAGATCAAGCGGTACCCCGACAAGCGCGATGTCCAGCGGCTTGGCTATCTCGGCGCGCGCCGCCCGCATGAAGCTGGCAATTTCCGCATAACGGGGAATCTTGGACGAATCCGTCGGTTCAAACGCTTTGCTTGGAGCCATGGTTTTCTGTAATCCTGTTTCTGTTAGTCTAGGTTAAAATCCTAGCCTCCCAGCCAGTCGTTGCAACTCTTTATTGTCGGGCGATAGCCCAAATGTGGAGATAGCCCCCAGGTTGCATGCCAAAGTGGCTGGGCTTCAAGAGTCAGAGCTCCTCTACTGCGAACGTAAATTTCGCAGTATTTCGTGCAGGTTCATCTGGTATGAACTGCCGCTTTTCCATAAAATCTATTTCTGTCACTCCTGAGCGCATCACTTGGAAAAAGAAGCATTGGTATTCATTCTTGCCGTCAGAATTTAAAGAGTCACTTTCTCCAACTTTCTCACCTAGAAATTTGAGAGAGTTTGTTTCATTCAAGTGAAATGTCCATCGGCCTCCCCAGCCCAGCTGTAAGGGAAATACAATGGCGAAATTCTGGCCAAGCCTAACAGCGTTAACCCCCGTGGAATTCTCTATCATGAAGACAGCGTCCACGGGCCAGTCAGCCTTGCACGGCATTTTAGGTGCATGAGTTTGGGCGAGAAGTGTCAACGCAACGAACGGTACAGACCAATTTTCCACGCCCATCCAACCCGTATGCTAACTCAATCCATTTGCCAAAGGGAATTGAGCTGCTTTATCTGCTGCTTCATTATTGGCGGCAAGGCCAAATTTTTCTCTGGGGCCTTTGCCCAAACCGCCCATTTTCCAACGTTATTCGTTCCATACTTGATCCAGGCTAAGCCGCCCTCAATACCCCACCGCTCGCCCCATGAATTTTTCATCAACCAAGCCTGCTTTTCATCATCCCAACCTACCAGGAGAACCGCATGGTTTGTCCCGTTATTGTTGTTGTTTTCATCAAACACTTCTGAAGATGATCCGCCGTAGTTTTGCAGGGCGGCGGATGCATATATGCTGACGCTGATGGGCCCATAGTCGCAGATTGCCTTCTTGAGAACCTCGGGAGGTGGCACATTCCCGGAAGAATCAACCCAGCCACTGGCAATAAGTTTTGATGATCCAAGGACGCCGATGTCACACTGCTGAAGAACTCCCAGATATCCCGGATGGGTGCTGGAATACTTGTCTTCCACTGCAGTTCCTGTTGCGGTTGCCCAGGAAAGCGCATCCCATCTTCTTCCGCCGCCGCAATCGCCCGAATTGGAACAATCAAGAACTTGCTGCTCCGAGAGGTCCTGCTCGGTCCAACCGGCCATGAGGTGGGCGCTTTCAATCTGGCCTGCCGTTGCAAATGCCCAGCAGTCGCCGCATTGCTGCAGCTTGGGCTTTGTGACTTTCTTGAACTTTCGCCAATCCCACTTGCTGGCATTCGAAGCACATCCTGGACCTGCCATTTCCGCGCGGCCCGCTTGCTTCAAGGTGTTGGAATAGGTTTCCAATATCTGCTTCGTGATCGCGTCGATCTTTAGGGTATTTTCTATCTGCCGAGCGGTCGGTTGAACTTCCCCGGTCAAGCTTTGCAGGCTTCTGTCGGATACGCCAGTCACGCGAGGCGTGAACGACCATTTCTTCGATACGGCTTCGGCGACAAGATTTTTCACGCTTTGATTGAGAGCGTCAGACGTAAGGAGCCGCTGCTTACCTTCATTTGGCGGCTCTTGGGCGAAACTTGTGGAGGCGAGAAAAATTATAGCGGCGCAGAAATTAAGGAATGTTCTGAAATTTTTCATGGCCTGCTCTCCCATTAAATCTACTTATAGTTGTAAAATAAAATATAGTACATCCTTAGATTGACGATATAGGACAACTGAGGTATCAAGGCAATATCTGTCTAGGGGGGAGGCCACGATGTTTTCACGACGGAATTTGCTGAAATCAGGATTTGCTGCTGCGGCTGCCACAACGGTTCAACCGGCATTTTCACAAGAAACCGTTCTCGACGACGTCTCGTTACAACCTGGGGTGATGAATCCTGCCGATGTTTGGGAATCAAACAATTTACCGCCACTGGAGCAGGGCGAGGTGTCTATCTCGGTCAAAGATTCAGGCGTGCCCAATGCGTTGGATCTGTACTACAGCTTCCTCTATGAAATTGTTGGACAAAATGGTTTCACAGAAAAGCAAAAGCTTCTTGTAAACAACACCATCTCGCCATTGGATATTGCGCAGGACACTCCCTATTACAATGAGGGGCTGTTCAGAAATTTTGCCGACCGGGTGTTTTTAAAAAGCCCTCAGTCGATGGGGCCGGCGAACCGGGCCGACAGATTCTCAATGCATTATGAGGCAATCGTTAGAATTGCGGCATCGAAGCTCGACCGAAAATACCGCGATATCGTATCAGAAATCGAGGGGCTTCAAAATCGTATGGAGGCCCAGACGGAGAAATTGGCCAACGTTATTCTGAAGATCAACGAACAATGGCAAAGAGTTGCAACGGGGTCTGGGATAAAGCCAGAAGATCCCACTTTTGAACTAAGATACCTCAATTTTTTGGAAAGCGTGCGCTATGCTGATCAGGTAGACCAGTACACTCAGAATATTGACATGCTGGTGAGCACGATCGATGCTGTGCGCCGGGCGAAATATGCGCCTGAAGAGCAAATTCTTCTCGATATAATCAACCAATTGAGCAAGACGCGCAAGGTTGCCCGTCCGAAACGCGCCACATTCGAACGCACCGTTAGGGATGTCACCGAGCTCACTTTTGCAAACCCCACGATCCGTGTCGAATCCATCATGGATATTTCGCCGGCGATGTATCCCCTCGGAGATCTCGTTCGATTCCTGCAACTGCCGGGCAAAAGATCCATGTCAATTTCAAAGGATATGGTTGCGGCGCAGCAACACGATAAATCCTGGTCGGCTGGTGGCAGCGCCAGCTACAAGTTCTTTAAGATTGGCGGAAATGGCTCGGGATCATCGAGCTACCGCGAGGATATCAAAAAAACTGCCGGGATCGCAATTTCTTTTGAGAACATTGCGGAATATCTCGTTGACCGGGAACTGTGGTTCAATCCATCAATCTTTCAGCATGAAAAACTTGCTCCGGTCATAAGCAAAATTCCAGGCGTTGAACGATTAGAGTTTGTGGCTGTTTCAGTCATCATTGCGCGCGGCCTAACCCTCCAGCTGACATTTGATTCATCTGTCAAAACCGAGAGCTGGTCGAAGCGGTCCTTTGCCGCCAGCGGCGGAGCTTCCTTTATGGGGTTTGGCTTCAGCGGCTCTGGAAGCAATAGCTCCTACGATTATAATCTTGACGTATCGGCTGACGGCAAAACCGTCACTTTCCAGGATGACCCCCAGCTTTCGCGGGTATTGGCCGTGAGGCTGGAAAAACTTCTCGATATCGAAGCAGCAAGGCTGGCCGTGAATACGGACACGGACATGGAAATGGCCGCACCGAATACTCCTCTGGGAAAATTCCTTAAGGGTAAAATGAGTTACTTCGATTTGCAGAACACAAAATTCACTCCGCCAAAAAATTAAAAAATTGTTGCATTGATTCCGGTTTGCTGTGGCACTGATCCGCAATATGGGCTCTGTTCTTTGCTGGATGATCCTTGCAAACAGTTTTCAGTTGACGGGCGGGGCGGCATTGGCCGCCGACTTACCGTGTCCCGCTCCAACTTCGGAATTGTGGATTACTGTCTGCGGGAGCGCTGCCTGTGCCCCTGGTCCCTTGGTATACCCTTTGGCTGCCAAGGCGGAATTGCTTCCCGGAGAAACGACCTCTGTGGCAAGCTCACGCGTGAAGGGAATAGGCGCCAAGTCCATCGCGGCAGGTTTTATAGGGAGCAATCTGGATGACGTCTTCAGCGCGGGATACTATAGCTTGGTGGTTGGGACAGATAATCCTCCCGGAAAACTGGTAATATCCGGATTGGCCACAAGCGGGGCGCAAAAGCCATTTGATCTTTTGCTATGTGTCTTCTTTAAATAACCGAAGTCACCTCACTTCATCTTCGGCCGCTTCGCCCCCCACTCCGTTGCAGCCTCATAAGCCTGCGAAGCCCGCAGCACTGTCCGGTCATTGAACATTTTCCCCACGATATGCAAGCCGATCGGCAGCCCCGCCTTGGTGAAGCCGCAGGGCACGCTCGCGGCCGGTTGCTGCGTCAGGTTGAACGGATAGGAAAACGGCGTCCAGTACACCCATTTGGATTTGCCGTCATCGGCGGGAGACAGCAGCCCGGCGCCGAACGCCGCTATCGGCAAGGTCGGCGTCAGCAGCAAATCATAGCTCTCCATGAACACCCGCATCTGCGAGCCCAAGATGCCGCGCTCGCGCACCGCCTCGAAATATTCCTCCGGCATGATCGCCATGGATTGCGCCACGACATCGGCCAGCGCCGGATCGAGCATTCCCTTCTTGTCCTCCGGCAATTTGCCGAGCAGCGCCCGCGCCCCCGACCACCACAGCGTGCGAAAACATGGGGCCGGATCGGCAAAGCCCGGATCAACCTGTTTGACCACGGCGCCGAGATCGGCCAGAACCTTCACGGCTTTTTTCACCGCCCTGGCGATTTCCGGATCGACCTCCGCATAACCCAGCGTCGGGCTGAAGGCGATCTTCAGGCCTTTCACGCCCTTGCCCAGCTTCTTCACATAGTCGCGGTCGTCATAGGGCAGCGAGGTCCAGTCGCGCGCATCGGGCTTGGCAATCGCGTTCATCATCAGGGCTGAATCTTCAACCGTGCGGGTCATCGGCCCCACATGGGCCACTGTGCCGAAGGGCGACAGCGGATAGGCCGGCACCCGCCCGAAGGATGGCTTCAAGCCATAAATGCCGCTGAAGCCCGCCGGAATGCGGATCGACCCGCCCCCATCTGTGCCGAGTGAAAGCGGCGCATAGCCCGCCGCCACCGCCGCCGCCGAACCGCCCGATGAGCCGCCCGGCGTCTTGCTCAAATCCCACGGGTTGCGCGTAATGCCGGTCAGCGGTGAATCAGTGACACCCTTCCAGCCGAATTCCGGCGTCGTCGTCGCCCCCAAAAACACGCAGCCCGCTTCGCGCAGCCGCGCCACCGATGGGGCGTCCTGGTCCCAGGCCTGGTCCCGCGAAACGGTTTTGGAGCCCCGCAAGGTGGGCCAGCCCTTGGTCAGCAGCAAATCCTTGATGAGAACCGGCACGCCATCCAGCGGCCCCAGCGCCTTGCCCTTTTTCCACCGCGCCTCACTGGCTGTTGCCTGCGCCAGCGCCGCCTTCTCCTCCACCCGGCACATGGCATTCACCGCATGGTCATGCTTGGCAATCTGCGCCAGGCAGGCCCGCGCCACCTCAACCGGCGAAAACTTATTCCGCGCAAAGCCCCTGGAAAGCTTCGCCGCACTCAACCAATTCAATTCCTGCATAATTTGCTCCCCTTTGAAAAGCAACTTTGCAGATTTCCTAGTCATAGTCATTAGACGGCGAGTAATTGTTCAAATCCCCCTCCCCCTTGTGGGGAGGGGTTAGGGGCGGGGGTCTGGTGGTCTGACAGTTGAGCGACCCCCACCCTTAATCCCTCCCCATAAGGGGGAGGGAAAGTGCACTATCAATTAAACTTCAACTCGCCGAATAAGGCCCCTGCAGGCCCAGCTTTTCCAGCAGCGCCGCATGCTGGTTGCTGGCTTTAATCAACGCCGCCCCATGCCGCTCAATCAATTCACGGCGCCGCTCCAGATTGACCGTGGCTGACAGCGCCCCCCAGATCGCCGCCATCGCCTCGGCGGTCTTGCGGGCCTGGGCCAACGCCTCGGCATCTTCCGTGGCGCGCGCTAGATCAAGCCCGGTCACCGTGCCAACCCCGTTCACCGTGCGCGCTCCCGCATTCACATAACCCGCCGGCAATTGACCTTTGAGATTGGTCACCGCCCTGAACTGGATAAGATCAAATATCTGGTCCACCGCCTGCTTGGCGCCTTCAACGCGTGACAGGTGCTCCGTGTCCGCCGCCGCATGGGGCAGCAATTCCATTTTGCCCCGGTGCCGCGTTTCCATCTCGCGGTAAGGCACCATGGGTCCCGTCAGCGCCCCCGTCTTGGCATCCTTGAACAGGTCCGCATCGATGCAGGCCTGGCGCACCTTGCCGCTCTGCAACGCCACATCCAGCGCCTTGGCATCTACGACTTCGCCGCGGTCATAATTGATCACCACCGCCCCCTCATTCATGACAGCCAGCACTTCGCTGCCCACCACGCCTGCGTTCACATATTTTCCGGTCGCCGCGTTAAGCGCCCCAAGCCCCGTGTGCGGGCTGATGAAATCAGCGCCGCGTGCCGCGTCCTCAGCGGTCACGGCAAATTCAAAGCCTTCCGATTCAATCCATTCCTGGTGCCGGGGCCGCGCATGAATTGAAACCTTCATGCCAAAGGCCTTGCAGAGCTTCGCCACTTCCCGCCCGATATTGCCGTAGCCGATAATGGCGATCTTCTTGCCTTCAAGTTTTTCAGTGGGAAAGTCCTTGAGGTTGCGCGCTGTATCAAAATCACCCGCCACTACGCGCCCATGCAATTCATCCACCGCCAGGTCGGGGGCCACTTTCAGCAGGGCTTTCATCACCATCTGCGCCGTGGCGCGGCTGTTGAAGCTCGGCGTGTTCATCAGCACAGCCTCGCCGCCCTCGCCATTGCCGCCGCCCCATGTCGCGCACGCCATGTTGCCGGTCCCTGCCCCAATGCGAACCCCGCCAAGCTTGAACACCGAAGCCTTGGGCAAAAAGGTCGCCGCCGCAATCACCGCATCATACTGGCCCGCATTGGTAATCGGCAAAAGTTCCGCCTCGGTGCCAAGCTGCGGCTGATAGAAGAAATGCAGCTTGCCCTTGGCAAGCTTCGCCTCATCGCCAAGCGCCCCCTCATGGAACACCCCGCCCTTCGCCTCGATATGTTTGCGCACCGCGCTGTGATCGGGCTTGCCGTCTTTTCCATGCTTGAGGCCGACGAGATCGCACACCAGAATCTTGTAAGCCTTGGCTGGATCGTCCACCCGCTGACGTCCGCCCGCATCATTGGGCGGTGGAAATTTCTCGCCAAGCGCCGCGAGTTGCTCTTCCAGCACCAGGATTTTTGCGCGCAAATAGGCGTAGTGCAGATTATCGAGAAGCGCCGTCACATCCTCAGGCGCCCGAATGCCGCCAATCCACGCCCGGTAATCGCCGGGTGTTCCCGGAAACGCGTTCACGTAACGCGCCACGTCAAGCCCGCGCTCATGGCTGCCGTCCGGATGGGTCAACCCCTCATAACCTAAAATCTGTTTCGAGCGCGCAATGATCCGCGCATGAATGGCCGCATCGCTGATGTCCTTGTCATTCACGCGCAAAAGCGTCACCGCCGCACCCCGCCGTTCCGGCTCGGCCACGCCAAGCTCCAGCAAGGGATGTGCCGCCACCCAGTCATTGATCGCCGCCCGGTTGGCAATGGAACGGCGGTTGAGATCGGAAACCGAACCCAGCCGCCGCTCCGAACGCAGCAGGCCAAAGGTCGTCTCGGCAAAAGCCAGCGTGCTGTAGGTGTTGATCACGCCCCCCAGCATCTTGTCCTGGGCCGGATCATAAATCGGCCCCGCATTCACGCTGCGCTCGCCGGTCAGCGGGCGCTTCGCATCAAGCGGGGCCACGATCTTCAACTGGCGCGGGATGGCCCATGACGGATTTTTCTGGTTGGCCTCGATCAGCGCCAAAGCCTGCGGCGTGAAAGAAGCCACATAGTATCCCGAAATGCCACCGATGGCCTTCTGGAACGGCATGAACAGGCAACACTCGCTCACCACCCGGCGCACGATCTGCTCGCCCCACGGCATGGCCCCAAGCATCGACGTGGCATCCAGCACCGCATGATGTTCCGCCGGGTTGCGTTCAATCCAGTCCAGCAAGTTTGTGATGTCGGACAGCGTATAAGTCGTGGCTCCCGTCGTCTCGTGGCCCACGCCCACGAAAATCTTGATCCCCATTTTCTCAAGCTGCTCGGCGCTCGGAATGGTGCCTTCGTCCTTCGCAAAATGGATGCGCTTCTCATTGCCGCTGCGCGCATAGCGCTGCAACTCAATGATCTGCGCCCCCCAGGACTGGCGGAAAAATCCCCCCGCCTTTGCCAGGTCCGATTCAGGTTCCGGCGTATCGACAAACAAATGCTGGCTCTCATCGGTGGCGTTCATCATGTGCATCAGGCACACCGTGAAGCCGCTGTGTCCGCCGCCAAGCCCGACTGCCATTTTATTGGCTTTAGGAAACTCGAAGTAGCGGTGAATTTCGCGCATCATGTCGGCCAGGAATTTATCAGCCGGGTAGCCCCGGTGCATGCTGCGGGCGATTTCCGCCACGGTGAAGGGGCCGATATCGCGTCCCTTGTCATCCAGCTTGCGGTAGTTCTTTTCCAGCCAGGCTTCGAATTCAAAGCGCAGCAGCCGCGAAGCCACCTCATCCGTGCTGGCATCGGTAATCGGACCTACCCCGAAAAACTGGTTGGAGGTGCGCTTGGGCGGCCCGCCCGCCGTGGCCTTAAGCGCTGCCAAACGCTGGTTTTTCAAGTCATCGATCTTCGCCATCACACCATCTCCGGGATTTCCGGGACATTACTATGGGTGATCGCTTAAGTGTCTCTCACCAAATGCGTCATAATCGCAGGGGTTTGCGCCGCCCAGAGCAAATCCCGGCGAAGTTGCGCGACTTCGCCGACAAGGATTAGCTCCAACATATTGAATCGACGATCACGTTCACGACTTTTGACCAAACCGTCAAAAGTCATGAATGTGATCTAGATATTTTGCCGCGTCTGTGCCAGTTCCGCCTGGCCGACGTTGAATGGCATTTCCTCAATTTCAATTGATTGGGTGACAGATGCGCCTTCGGTAACGCCTATCGCATCTATGACTTGGTCAACCTTGATATAGGACTGGCTGCCGCGCACCACCGACACCGTCACGGTCTTGGGGATCGTCGGCACCAGGAACAGCAGGCTTTGCTGGATCGTAACGTCAACCTCGCCCTCGGGGAACGTCGCCGCGATAAATGAGCCGGCCCGCATGCGCCCATAGGATTTATGCGCCATGGAAACAAAAGGGTCTTCGCCCCGCCGTCCCAATTGGGTAAGCGGGCGATAGACATAGATTGTTCCGCTGTTCGTGGCGCCCTCAAGGCTATTGGGCAGATAGCGCGCACCCTCGGCCGCACAGCCAACAAGTGGCAATGTCATTAAATGCAACACTGACCTACGCGTAATCAAGCCACCCATGAACCGCCCCACCCGAATCACTCGGGCGATGAGAGGGATAATTTAAGGCCGCAATGGGGCAGCAGATGTGGATAACTTACTCGGTGGCCACAAGCTTGCCGGTAAACATCACGGGTCCGGTCGGCAGGCTGGTGGGAGATCCGCCTTCCGGCTCAAGGCTCACGGCAAACATCGTGTCGTTCATCGCCGATGGATCCATCCTTCCAAGCGTGCTGGCCGGAATGCGGAACGACGCGTCGATCACGCCCAGCGACTGCGGCTTGTCGCGCCCGCCGCCCAAGGCCCAGAGTTCATAGGATTTTCCGGGCTGCGGTGGGGCCCCCATGGTGCGTACGCTGATGCTGCCGCTGGCCAAATCAATGGAGGCCAGAAACGCCGGTCCCGGACCTTCCGCCTGCAGCACCGCCACATAACGCTGGTCCGTGAGCGGCCCGTCCGGGGTGCCCAACGCAATGAAAGCCGCCAATGACGCCGCAATGGCGCTCGCTCCCACCGTGGCAATGCGCCAAGCCGAGGCCTTGCGTTTCCACGCGACAACTGTATCCGAACCTGCCGCATCCCCGGCAATGGCCTTCATCACCGCCCCCCGTATGCGCGGCGGCGCGTCCACCGGTTCAAGCGCCAGGGCCAGCGGAATAAGCCGCCGCTCCCACGCCTTGACCATCCCGGCAAAGGTGGCGTCGCTCGCCATCAGCGATTCGGCTTCCCGCTGTTCCGCAGGCGGAAGCGTGCCCAGGGCAAATTCGGCCGCCAGTTCTTCCCTGTCTTCGGGTTTAGCCATCGAGGCAATCCTTCAGCACTGTAAGGCTCCGCCGCAGCATGGTCTTGATTGTCGTGGCCGGGCGTTTGTACTGGGCCGCAAGTTCATCCCGTGTCCAGCCTTGGTAATAGGCCAAAAGCACCATGTCCTGGCGCTCCTCAGGCAATAGCTTCAAACATTTTTTGAGCCGGCTGAGGTCCATGGCCAATTCCGCCTCGGGCATGACAGGAACCGAATCGGCGGCCTCCAGCTCCTCTGCCCGATCCGACATGCGCTCGGCAAATCGCCGTTTAAGGTCAATGGCCTGGTTGCGGGCAATGGCGGCAAGCCACGCCGTAGGACGAAGCGAACCGGCCTCATAGGAGGAAGCCCTTTGCCAGACCTTGATAAAAGCCTCTTGCAATGCCTCTTCCGCAAGCTCCGGCTTCTTGAGAACACAGCGCACAACCGCAAAGAGCTTGCCCGACGTCAGGTCATAAAGGCGGCCAAACGCGCGCTTGTCCCCACCTGCAACCAAAGGTAGTAGTCCGTCCAATTCACGCTCTATGGGCTCAGAAAAGCTATTCATAACCCCAACTACGGCTCATTTCGCCCAATAGTTGCATATTCCGCTCCATAGATAAACGCCAGATGAACGGAACATTCAGCTTGGGTTCGAGTTAACCTCAGTATGTTGGCGTCAAGATCGAGACCCACGAGAGGAAACCACACCATGATCCGCTACACGCTCTTCGTACTCACAGTCCTCGGATCGGCCGCAACTGCAATTGCTGCCATCACCCCTGCCCATGACATGTCCTTGGCAAACACCAAGAATGTCACGGTTATCGAAATGAACCAGGCGTTCCCTGTTTACGGCCCCATCATCGTTGAGCAATGCGCCGTTGAGAACTGCTCCGAGGTTGAAGTCTGATTGAACCGCCCAGCCTAATCCGCTGGGCATCGGAACCGGGGTTTGGGATTGGCAACTCTTATCCCTCCCCTCTCGTAAAGTGGTCATGACCGGACCCCGGTTCCAAAGTTTCCCCAAGCAAGATCCCCTGCAATGTCCTGCTTGCAACTGAAAGGCCCCGGCAAAACCGGGGCCTTTTCTTTTGCTTCCAGGCTTGGCGTTGGTTTTGAGCCGAATCTAAACGCCAGATGAACGGGCCATTCAGGCTTCATTCCAAAGCGAACGGGTAATTTGTTTTTAACGCTGCACACCGTCTCTGGAGGAGACAAAAAATGAAGACCCTGATCGCCACCGCAACCCTCACCATCATGTTCCTCTCAGCCGGCGCATTCGCCGGAAATGACATCCAGATGGCAACCCTGGCCAAGTCTCAAATCAGCAACGTGACCGTGATCACCAAGAACGGCCAGTGGCCGGTAAAGGGTCAAACCAGTTTCGACGCCTGCTCCGTCAGGCGTTGCCTCGACGCCTAAACCAGTTTCACCCTCAACCTTCGCAAGAGGGCTGAGGGACAGGAGGCAGGTGGGGTGGATCAACAGCCCCCTCTCAAGCCGCTTCATTTGCTTCCTGTCCCACCTTTTCAAATCCGGAGCCTGAAATGTTCAAGACCTTTGCCGCAACCCTGGGAATTCTGCTTCTGGCCTCCACCGCCGGGGAAGCCTCGGTGCGCAATTTCTTTGCCCCCGTCGTGGATGGCTCCCGCATCGATAACTGCCTGAGCGGCAAGGCCGATTGCGGCAAGCCCGCTGCCGATGCCTTCTGCGTGAAGGAAGGCTTCACCCAATCCATCCTCTTCCAGCGCGAAGCCGCAAGCGCCACCCGCCAGCTTGGCTCTGACGCCATGTGCGAAGGCAAAAACTGTGTAAGTTTCCGTCGAATCAAGTGCATCGGCCCGGCCGAAACCGCTGAATTGACGCAAAACTGATAAAGCTTGGAATCCGCCCCGTGATTGTGTAGGGAACCCCAAATCGGGTTTCCTCAAAACATGCCAAAACGTACAGATATAAAATCCATTCTCATCATTGGGGCTGGCCCTATCATAATTGGCCAGGCCTGCGAATTCGATTATTCCGGCACCCAGGCCTGCAAGGCCCTCAAGGCCGAGGGCTACCGCATCATCCTGATCAATTCCAATCCGGCCACCATCATGACCGACCCGGACTTGGCCGACGCCACCTACATCGAGCCCATCACCCCGGAAGTCGTGGCCAAGATCATCGAGAAGGAACGGCCCGATGCCCTGCTCCCCACCATGGGCGGGCAAACCGCGCTGAACACCGCTCTCACCCTCAATAAGATGGGCGTCCTCGAAAAATTCAGCGTCGAGCTCATTGGCGCCAAGGCCGAAGCCATCGATATGGCGGAAGACCGTGAATTGTTCCGCGAAGCCATGAAACGCATCGGCCTCGAAACACCGAAATCCATGCTGGCCAATGCCTCAGACGCCAAGGATGAAGACAAGGCCTTCTTCATCGCCGAATCCAATCGACTGAAATCCGAAGGGAGTGACATCGCAGCCTTCGAGCGCAGCTGGGCCGATCACGAGCCGGTGCGCCTGAAAAAATACCGCAACCGCGCCATGGTCGAAGCCTTCGAAGCCATGCTCACCATCGGCCTGCCCTGCATCATCCGCCCCTCCTTCACCTTGGGCGGCACCGGCGGCGGCATTGCCTATAACCGCGAGGAATTTTTCGACATCGTCGAATCGGGCCTCGATGCCTCGCCCACCGCCGAAGTGCTGATCGAGGAATCGGTGCTGGGCTGGAAAGAATATGAAATGGAGGTTGTTCGCGACAAGAACGACAACTGCATCATCGTCTGCTCCATCGAAAACGTCGATCCCATGGGCGTGCACACCGGCGATTCCATCACCGTGGCCCCGGCCCTGACCTTGACCGACAAGGAATACCAGATCATGCGCAACGCCTCGATAGCGGTGCTGCGTGAAATCGGTGTTGAAACCGGTGGCTCCAACGTGCAATTCGGCGTGAACCCCGCCGATGGCCGTCTGGTTGTCATCGAAATGAACCCGCGCGTCTCGCGCTCATCCGCTTTGGCCTCGAAAGCCACCGGCTTTCCTATCGCCAAGATCGCCGCCAAGCTTGCGGTAGGTTACACGCTGGACGAATTGGCAAATGACATCACTGGTGGCGCCACGCCCGCCGCCTTCGAACCCACCATTGATTACGTCGTCACCAAAATTCCACGCTTCGCCTTTGAGAAGTTCCCCGGCTCACAGGCCATTCTGTCCACCGCCATGAAGTCCGTGGGCGAAGTCATGGCCATTGGCCGCACCTTCCAGGAAAGCGTGCAGAAGGCTTTGCGCGGCCTCGAAACCGGCCTCAGCGGTTTTGATGAAATTGAAATTCCGGGCCTCGGCGAAGGCGATGACAAGAACGCCATCCGCGCAGCACTTGGCATCCCAACACCTGATCGCCTGCTCATTATCGCCCAGGCTTTCCGCCACGGCGCAACAGTCGAACAGATTTTCGCTTCCTGCAAATATGAGCCGTGGTTCCTCCGCCAGATTGAAGAACTGGTGAAAACTGAAGCGAAGATTCGCGAAAACGGCTTGCCCAATGATGCAATTAATTTGCAGAAGCTCAAGGCCATGGGGTTCTCCGACCGGCGTCTTGCGACATTGGTTGGCATCAGTGAAGACAAGGTCCGCAAGCATCGCCACAAGCTCAATGTGCGCCCCGTGTTCAAGCGCATCGATACCTGTGCGGCCGAATTTGCCTCACCCACCGCCTACATGTATTCAACCTATGAAACGGGCTTCACCGGCCACAGCGGCAACGAAGCAAAGCCATCAGACAAGCAGAAGGTCATCATCCTCGGCGGCGGACCAAACCGCATTGGCCAGGGCATTGAGTTCGACTATTGCTGCTGCCACGCCTGCTTTGCGCTCCATGACGCGGGCTATGAATCCATCATGGTCAATTGCAATCCGGAAACCGTATCCACCGATTACGACACATCAGACCGGCTTTATTTCGAATCTCTCACCATCGAAGATGTTCTCGAAATCATTCACGTCGAGCAATCCAACGGAACTCTCAAAGGCGTCATCGTCCAGTTCGGCGGCCAGACGCCTCTGAAACTCGCAGGCAAACTCGAGGAACTCGGCGTTCCCATTCTCGGCACCACGCCCGATGCCATTGATCTCGCCGAAGACCGCGACCGCTTCTCCAGGCTTCTGAAAAAACTGAAACTGCGCCAGCCCGAAAACGGCATCGCCCGCTCCGCTGTTGAAGCAAAAAACATCGCCAAGAAAATCGGGTTCCCCGTGGTCATCCGCCCCTCCTATGTGCTGGGCGGCCGCGGCATGGAAATCGTCCGCGACGATGCCCAGCTCCAGCGCTACATCACCGAGGCCGTCGTCGTCTCCGGCGACAGCCCGGTGCTGATCGACAGCTATCTTTCCAATGCCGTTGAAGTCGACGTCGACGCGATCTGCGATGGCACGGATGTCTTCATTGCTGGCGTGATGGAACACATTGAGGAAGCGGGCATCCACTCCGGTGACAGCGCCTGTTCCCTGCCGCCCTATTCACTCAAAGCGCCAGTCATCTCCGAGATGGAAGCACAAACAAAGAAAATGGCGCTGGCGCTGAATGTCGTGGGCCTGATGAATGTCCAGTTCGCCATCAAGGATGATCTGGTCTACATCCTCGAGGTAAACCCCCGCGCTTCCCGCACCGTGCCCTTCGTGGCCAAGGTCGTAGGCATTCCCGTGGCCAAGATTGCCGCCCGAGTGATGGCGGGTGAAAGCCTCGCCAGCTTCAAGCTGGTCCAGAAGAAGCTTGCCCATGTCGCTGTAAAGGAAGCAGTTTTCCCCTTTAACCGCTTCCCCGGCGTCGACGTTCTGTTAGGCCCCGAAATGCGTTCGACTGGCGAAGTCATGGGCCTCGACAAAACCTACGACATGGCCTTCGCCAAGAGCCAGCTCGGCGCCGGCATGCGCATTCCAATGTCCGGCACGGTCTTTGTCTCGGTCAACGACCCCGACAAATCCAAAATCCTCCCAGCCATCCGCAAGCTGGTGGACCTGGGCTTTGTCATCAAGGCTACCGGCGGAACCCAGCATTTCTTTGAAAGCAAAGGCATCCCCTCCACCAAGATCAACAAGGTCCTGGAAGGCCGCCCGCATGTGGTCGACGCCATCAAGAACGGCGAGATTCAACTCGTGCTGAACACCACCGAGTCCAAGGCGTCCGAGTCCGATTCAAAATCCATCCGCCAGACCGCCATGCTGCAAAAGGTGCCCTACTACACCACGCTGCCCGGCATCCTCGCCGCCACCAAAGCCATCGCCGCGCAAAAGGCCGACACCATCCAGGTCCGTCCGCTGCAGGATTATTTTAAGTGACGCTTGGACCTTCTGCTTTCCAAATCAGGATTTGCCCAAGGTGCGCGCGAAACTTTCCAGCACGGCGTTCATGCGGGTTTGATAGCCCTTGCCTGTGGCCTTATAGACTTCAAGGACGGATTTTTTAACACGCAAGGTGATCTGCTGCGTGTTCTCCGGCTCGATGAGCTTCGCATTCTTCCAGAACTTTTCATCAAGACGGGGAATATCGCTGTAGTCGATATTCTCATCCTTGATCGCAGCCAGCTCTTTAATGCCCAGTTCTTTTTTGTATCGCTTCTTCATATCTGTTCCTTTCGCTGCGGTCGGCGGGACGGGCGGAAATAATTCTGGTTTTGCCGGAGCGACCGGTGTGGATCACGGCCAGGATCGCAACACCCTCAACCTGGCCGATGCTGCGCAGCCGGACCTCACCATATTCCTTGCGGTCATCAATCCATGACAGGACCGGTCCTTCAAAAATGCGCACGGCCGTTTCAAAGCTAACCCCGTGCTTGCCGATATTTATCCTGTTCTTGTCCTCGCCCCATTCAAACGCCATTGTTCTATGTAACCACAAAAGTAGTTACTTTACAATTACTTTCAATGCTTAATATCTTGGGTCGCATTCCGGTCACCGCCCGCGTTTCACCGCCGCTGCAATCAGCTCAGCATTGCTTCCAGCCATCCGCCCGTCCGGCAGGAAGCCGCCATCTTCAAAACCAATGCGCTGGTCCAGGCCAAGCCGCAACGCCTCCGCATGCATCACCCATTTGCTGGCATCAAAACCGTGAAGCTGGCGCGGCAGCTTGCTGCCGGCCCTGTCCAGCATGGCGATGACCCCATGCGCCACGCGAAGTGCCGCGGCACTTTCCTGCTCATCAATCTCGATCAGCACCCGCAAACAGGAGCTTGCCTCTGGCAGTGCCACGTAACGTTCCGCATCGGCCACCGTAGCCAGCCCCGCCTCAATGCCGATACGCCGCTTCAGCATGAGCCTGATTACTTCCGGCGCGTCCGCCTCGCTGAGATTGACCGAGACATAATCCGGCAAAACCGTCCACGCCTGAAACGCCCGCTGGCGGGCGGCAGCATCCGCCATGATTCCCTCCCGCGTCGAGATGCCAACGGGCACTCCCGGCACGCGGGCCCGAATCGCCTTCAGCGCAGCGCCAATATCTGCCGCCGCAAAACTCTCGAGGCCATCAGCATTGCGCGGGTGGATGTGAAATTCATTGGCGCCCGCCGCCAGGCAAGCCACCGCATCGCGGGCCAGCGCCTCCGGCGCCAAAGGCACCGCCGGGCTATAATCGTGCCCGCGAAAACCGTTGAGGCAGGCTTGCAGCATGCGCAAAAGGTTAAGATTGCCGCGTCGCGAGGTCAAGCAGCGGCCCGACGTTTATGAACGGTTGCTGAACAGAAGGTTGGGCTCATATTCAGGCGCGGGAGGGCATGGTTGCCAGTCTGGTGGGCGTATGGAGTAAATCATATGCAGAAACTTTTATTTATGGCCGCAGCTGCTCTTGCTGTTGCAACTGTCTCACTCCCAGCGCAGGCTGGAACATCTGCGGGCATCGCGGTTGGCGAACCCTATCCTGGTTATGAACCGAATCCAGGCTACCATCCTTATCCCACACCGGATTACGACGATGAGGATGAAGAGGACCGGATTTCTTGTTGGGAAGGCCGGCAAATTGTGCGCAACCGGGCCTTTCGTCAGGTGCGTCCGGTAAAGTGCCACGGTACCATTTATCGCTACCAGGCGCGGAAGGCTGGCAGGCCTTGGATCGTCCGCCTGAATTCGTACACTGGCAGGATCGTAAGTGCGCGCCCGCTCGGGGGATATTGAGTGTCGCCAAATCGTCCCCGCAGATGAAAATTTGCGGGGCCTTATCCAAAGGTCGGTCAGATGATCAGATACGCAATTCTAATTCTGTTTGCGCTCGGACTTGTGCCCCTGTCAGCGGCAGAGGCTTCCGTCATTCCCGGAGAGGAACATTGCGTCGTCAATGTTCCCTCCTGGGATAAACTCAACATCCGCAGCGGGCCGTCATCGAAGTCTCGTATTGTCGTTCGCAAACGGTATGGGTCTTGCGGCATCATGGTGGTGCGCAACTGCCGGGCACAATGGTGTCCCGTAGAGGATGGCCATTCGGCGGGCTGGGCCAATCGTCGGTTTCTCTCCATGGTCTCGCCTTCCCTCTATTGCACGGTGGGTGGTGGCCGGAGGGCCGCAGTGCATGTAAGAGCCTTCCCATCACTTCAGTCGCGCGTGCTCGTTGCCCTCAAACGCCCGACTTGTGGAATAGCCTTTCTGCCATTTGCCCGGGGCAATTGGCAGAAAATCCGGGTAAATGGCTGGGAAGGCTGGGTCAACCGCGCCCAGGTGAGCGGTCAATGAGTATGGCCATATAAGGGCAAAAGTTAAGATTGCCCCACCCCACGGCTCAAGCGCCGGGCCCATATGGCCCGAAAAGCTAATATAATCATCATACTGACCATTCCGATGAGGCCCCTTGAATCTGCGGCCTTTTTGGGCCATCTTACCCCATACCCGGTCGCAGGCGCGCAAAGTGCCTGGCCGGGTCTAGTTTTTCACCCAACTGATTGAAATCTGGACCATGACGATGGAAAAAGTACCGATGACGCTGGACGGCCATGCCAAGATGATGGATGAGATCAAGCATCTCAAAACCGTCGAGCGCCCCCGCATCATTCGTTTGATCGAAGAAGCGCGCGCCCATGGCGACCTCTCCGAGAATGCCGAATACCATGCCGCCAAGGAGCAGCAGGGCTGGACTGAAGCGCGCGTCAGCGAGCTTGAGGACAAAATCAGCCGTGCCGAAATCATCGACATTACAAAACTGTCCGGCGACACCGTGAAGTTCGGCGCCAAGGTCACCCTGGTGGATGAGGACAGCGAGGATGAATCGTCCTACCAGATCGTCGGCGAATTCGAAGCCGATGTGAAGAAGGGGAAGATCTCGATTTCATCGCCCATCGCCCGGGCCATCATCGGCAAGAAAAAGGGCGACAGCGTCGAGGTCAACACCCCCGGCGGCGGCAAGTCCTATGAAATCCTGAAGGTGAAGTGGGCCTGAGTATTCCCTCATGCTGAGGTGCTCACGCATGGCGTGAGCCTCGAAGCATCTGTTTCCGCATCCGCCGGCCCTTCGAGGCCAAGCTACGCTTGGCGCCTCAGGGTGAGGAAAATTAGATCATCTGATTCCTTAGTGTGTGGCAAACTCTGCAAAATCCAAAGTGAAGTGGGCCTGAGCCCACTTCACCCGGTTTCACTTCGCAAACTCACATGCGGCGAGGCAGCGCCTTAATCCATTGGACCCGGCACGGTCGGATATTTGTTTACCCCGTCCTTCTGCAGCGACGACTGTTGCTGATATTCCTCGTCAAGCTTCTGCATATAGGCCGACTTGAAAGCCGGCGCTGCCTGCAGTTCTTCCTTTGTCGCATTCAGCACTAGCTTGGTAGTCGCGAAGTCTTCGGTCGGTTCAATGGTGAAGCGTTTGAGCGCAATCGCCACATCCTTTTCACCGATGCCGATAAAGCCGCCGACGCCAACAACCACCGCTTCAATCTCACCCGTGGGCTTGATCACAAGGTCATTCACGTCCCCCACCGATTCGTCCGCAGGTGAATAGACGCTGCCGCCGATAATCGCACTGGCGAGAAGCGTGGCCTTGTCCTGGTTTACGATTTGGCCCTCAACCGGCTGTGGCGGGCTTTCTTTTGCCGTCGCATCAGGCAGCGCCGTCGCAGACGGCTGGGTTGCCGGATCGCTTGCCGGCGCAGTCTGGGCCAGCACGCTTGCAGGCACCGACACTAAAAATAGCGCGAGTGCCGCGTAGGAAATTGTCTTAATCATGATGTTCTCCTTTCATGATTTAAAACGCAAAAATCCTCCGCTCCGCTGACCAGCACGAAGCTGCATCAGACGTAACGCAGTAGGAGCAATAACGTAAAACTGGGCAGGTCGTTCCCCGATTCAAGGAAAAATTGCGCCCTCCGGCAACTAATTTTCCAGGGCGTTTTTCACCGCGGAAGTAATTGTCGGCCCCGTGGGCTTGGACGGTGACTTAAACCAGTCAATAAATTCGCCATTCCGGCCGAACAGGAATTTGTGAAAATTCCACTTGGGCTGGCCCGCGTCGCCCGCCTTCGCCGCCGCCCATTGATACAGCGGATGGGCCGCCCCGCCCTTCACCACCAGCTTCTCCGTGAGCGGAAACGTAACGCCATAATTGATCTTGCAGAATGAGGTGATCTCGCCGGCAGCCCCCGGCTCCTGGGCCCCGAAATCATTCGACGGCACGCCGACGACGACAAGCCCCTTGTCGCGGTTGGCCAGCCACAATTCTTCAAGCCCCTCATACTGCGGGGTGTAGCTGCACTCAGACGCGGTGTTCACCAGCAGCACAACCTTGCCCTTGAACTGCGAAAGCGCCATCGGCGTTCCGTCAATGTTTTGAAGCGTGAAATCGTGGAGGGATTTTTCTGTTGCGGTCATACTAATTCCTTCAAACGGTGATTTCAATGACATGCTGATTACTGGTTGCTGGCGCAACGTGAACCGAAAGGCATCCCTCAATGGCCTCGCGCAAATTGGCCAGCAGCTCGTCAATCGTCTCGCCCTGCGTGGCACAGCCGGGAATGGCAGGAACCTCGGCCCAAAAACCGCCCTCCTCCGCCTCATGCGCGATTGCCTTGATTTTCATAGGTTTTCTCCTAATCAATAAAATAAGCTGACCCGCCTCAAAAGCAAGGCCCACCGATTCTCCAAACACCCGCCCGTTCTCACCTATTCTGTCATTCCGGCGAAAGCCGGAACCCAGGCTTACTTGGATGTTGGCTTCAATTGCGTGAAAGTTCATACTTGGTATTCAACCATCTTAGAAAATGCGGCAACCAATAAAGTGTTTCCGGCGATGTCGCGGCGAGCGAAATCAGTAGTGCCGCATTTGCCATCATCCAAGTTAAAGCAATATTCGCTGTGTTTGTGCTAGCGCCAATGGCAAGTTTTCCGGCAGCTGTGTCCAGCAATACAACTTTTGAATATTCCAGCGCGATCAAAACTGGATGCCGTAACTAACAAATTGTGGTTCGACGCCTCTGCCAACATTGTTGAGCGTTCGGGATGTGGCCCCGTAGCAATCTCACGGTTAATCTCAGCAATAAGATTTTTTCCGCTTTCAGTCACAAGTCCCTTGGATTTCTGAAGTGCTTCCGAAAATTCAAGAGACTTTGCTTTGTAAGCGAGCTCTTGAGCTTTTGTTCGATTGTCGTCACGTGCTCGTGCATTCATTTCTCTGCCGCGAGCCGTGGCCAAAATGAAAGGTCCGTGCAAACCAATCACGCTGTCAATAGCTTCGCCAATGTTGATAGCCACATCTGGCATACCTTCGTTTTCCACTTCACGCCGAATGCGATCATGAGAATTCCTAAGGCGAACGCCCGCAGCATAAACTTCGGAAACAGAGATCAACGAAGAATTGGTCGAGATGGAGCGGCAGTATCGTTCTGCAGCTGGCAAAAGTTGCCTTGCAGAATTCGAAGTCGACGTCGCAATCGCAGTGACCAATCCTTGCGCACATTCAAGCAAGAACGGTCGTTGGCTTTCCATATCGTTTATTTCTGATTCAATTTGATTTGATTGGCGGTAAACCGGAACAAGCATTCCAGATTGCCGATCAATGTCCCACGCTGGACCATCCATTTCGGAGGGAATTTCTGGGTTGAAACTGAGAGAAGCTATTTCGTCCTCTTTGATCTTGATTAATCTATTAACGTGCGCTGGTCCTTGCTCCCAATCGTTCTCGGAATTTAGGGTGACGCGGAAAACATCCAATGCCTCACCACCCGGCGTGGGCTTGCCTTCGATGACTGAATCATACCATCGCGCCCACACGTCCCATCCTTCCTGTAACTCGAGAATGGAAGTTTCCAAGCTCATCCACCATCGAGATGACCACTTAACATTTCGCCCAATTCTCAAAGGTTGAGAAGCTAGATCAAAAGCCAAGCCCCCACGAATGATGAATTGCGCATCATCAATTGTCGCGCCAGATATCTCGCGGCCATTGGATTCTCGGGTCGATGCTTCCTTTGCAAGTTCCGCTCTCAAAGAAACATCGTTGGCTTCGATTAGATCAAGTGCGCGGATGGCTGCAAATGCGGCTTCTGAATTATGGGAAGCAGCAAAAGCTGCAATAGCCGCGTTGACGGCAGAAGCCCGAACTTTTTTGTTTTTAGTTTTGTACTTTACCAATATCAGCGACAGCGCTGAAGCGCGAATGGTTGGCAACAAGATTTCGGTACTTGCGCGCAAGTCTTTCTTTGTATTTTCAAAGTCTAAAGCGAGATGAGGAATCAAACGAAGGGCAGTCCGTGCAGCAAGAACCAAACCAACTTCCATTGGCTGAGTTTGCAGCCAATTCTTAAATTGTTCGGGTTTTTTCAAATCAATCACATTAATATCCTAGTTTGCTTTCCTCCCGACAATATGCCGCGCCCCAAACAACACCAGCCCCGCCACCAGCCCCCAAAACGCCGAGCCAACGCCGAAGAAGGTTATGCCAGATGCCGTGACCAAAAACGTGATCAAGGCACTTTCAATATCGCGCGCGTCTTTCAACATCGCCACAACACTACCCATCAACGGCGAAAACAACGCCAGCCCCGCAATGGTAGTAATGAGCGCCGCGGGCAAGCTGCCGAGCACCTGCACGAAAAGCGCCGCCGCCAGGCCAACCGCCACATACAAAACGGCATAGGGCCACGCCACCAGCCAGCGCTTTGCCGGGTCTTCATGCGTGTCAGGCCCCGTCACCAATGACGCGGTGATCGCCGCCAGGTTGATGGCGTGGCTGCCGAAGGGTGCCGCCACCATGGAGGCAAATCCCGTGGTGAGCAGGCATGACGTCACCGGTGGTTCATAACCGCTCGCCCGCAGCACGGCGAAACCGGGAAGATTTTGCGAAGCCATGGTCACAAGAAACAGCGGCACTCCCAAACTCAATATCGTTGCCCCGTCAAACTGCGGCGTGGTCCATTCGAGCCGCGTCAATCCAATCGTGCAGCAATCCACGCTGAATGACCCCGCGAGCGCCGCCATGGCAACCCCCAGCACCACCACCACCGGAACCGCAAACAGTGCAAAGCTCAACCGCAATCCAAAAAACACGATGATCAGCGGCAACACGAACAGCGGCATGGAAAGCGCCGCCGCCGGAACCCCGAGCGTATATTTCAGCAACACCCCGGCCAGCATGGCCGCAGCGATGGGCGCCGGTATCTGCGCAATGGCCCGCGCCAGGGGCTTGATCAGCGCCGTAAGGCACATGAGCAGGCCCGCCATCACAAAGGCCCCCAGCGCATTCTCGTAACTGATTCCTGTAGCACTCGTGGCAATGAGCGCTGCTCCCGGCGTGGACCACGCGGTGATGATCGGCATCCGGTGGGTCCATGACAGGTAGAGCGTGGTAATCGCCTGGCCAAAGCATAAAACCGCCGCCCAAGAAGCCTGCTGCGATGGCGTGGCGCCCACCGCCTGCGCCGCCTGCATGATGAGCAGGATGGTGGAGGCAAAGCCCACCACCACGGCCGTGGCCGTCGTGGAGATGATGCTGAACCAGCCGCTCCGCAAAACCGCCTCGTCGCTCATTTCAGCGGAACTCCCGGCTCATATTTCGACACCCGCATGATCATCGTGGTTTTCACCTGGTCCACATTGGGGTCCGCCGTCAGCGTCTTAATGATGAAATCCTGCAGTTCGGCCAGGTCGCTTCCCAGGCAGCGCAAAATGAAGTCCGCCTCGCCCGAAATGGCATAGGCCTCGCGCACTAGCGGCCACTCCGCCACTTTCGCCTCAAAGGAGCGGAGCTCAACCTCGTTTTGGCTTTTGAGCCCCACCATGGCAAAGAGCTGCACGTCAAATCCCAGCTTCTGCGCATCCAGCAAAGCCCGGTAACCCGCGATATAGCCCTTTTGCTCCAGCACCTGTACCCGTCTGAGGCAGGGTGGCGGCGACAGGCCAATCCGTGAGGCAAGCTCCACATTGGTCAGCCGGCCGTTCCTTTGCAGCTCCCGCAGGATCTTCCAATCGGTTAAATCGAGGGTTGTGGCGCGTTTCATGGCCTTTTGTGCAACAATATTGCGTGAATCTGCAAGCGGTCTGTTAAGAAGCGGGGGTTGCGGACTTGTTCTGGGGCCCAAATGAGCTATGTTACTAGCTCATAGCAACCCGGAGCCCGCAAATGTCTGCCCGTCACGCCCGCGTCCTGATTCTCGGTTCAGGACCCGCGGGTTATACTGCTGCCATATATGCCGCCCGCGCCATGTTGAAGCCTGTGCTTATTCAAGGCATCCAGCCCGGCGGCCAGCTCACCATCACCACCGATGTTGAGAACTATCCCGGCTTTGCCAAAGTCATCCAGGGCCCCTGGCTGATGGAGGAAATGAAGGCCCAGGCCGAACATGTCGGCACCGAGGTGATTTCCGACACCATCACCGAAGTCCGCCTGAAGGACAAGCCCATCTGGCTCAAAGGCGACAGCGGCCAGGTCTATACCTGCGACGCGCTGATCATCTGCACCGGCGCCCAGGCCAAGTGGCTGGACCTGCCATCGGAGCACCACTTCAAGGGCTTCGGCGTGTCGGCTTGCGCCACCTGTGATGGCTTCTTCTACCGCGACAAGAAAGTGCTGGTCATCGGCGGCGGCAATACCGCCGTTGAAGAGGCATTGTTCCTCACCAATTTCGCCAGCGAAATCACCGTGGTTCACCGGCGCAATGAATTCAGGGCCGAGCGCATTTTGCAGAACCGCCTCTTCGCTCATCCGAAGATCAAGGTCATCTGGGATTCAGAACTTGCCGATGTCATGGGCACCAGCGATCCCAAGGGCGTCACCGGCGCGCTGCTGAAGAACGTCAAAACGGGCGTGATGCAGGAAGTAGCTGCCGACGGCGTCTTCATTGCCATCGGCCACAAGCCCGCCACCGAATTGTTCGAAGGCCAGTTGCCCTTCAAGCAGGGCGGCTATCTCATTGTCGGAAATAACTCGATGGCAACCGCCATCCCCGGCGTCTACGCGGCGGGCGATGTGACCGATGACATTTACCGCCAGGCCGTAACCGCCGCCGGCATGGGCTGCATCGCCGCCCTCGAAGTGGAAAAATATCTCCATGCAAGTGAGCAAGTCCGCAAGGCCGCCGAGTAGCAGCCATGGATTGGGACAAGCTCAGGATTTTTCACGCGGTCGCCGACGCCGGCAGTTTCACTCATGCGGGCCATGAGCTCGCCCTGTCGCAGTCCGCCGTCAGCCGCCAGATCAGCGCACTTGAGACTGATCTCAACGTGCCGCTGTTCCACCGCCATGCCCGTGGGCTTATCCTCACCGAGCAGGGCGAAGTGCTGTACCGCACCGCCCATGATGTGTTCACCAAGCTGGCCGCCGCGAAAACCCGCCTGATGGATTCAAAGGAAAAGCCCTCGGGCGAACTGCGCATCACCACTACTGTTGGCCTGGGCTCTGTCTGGCTCACGCCGCGCATCAAGGAATTCACCGAACTCTATCCGCAAATCAGCGTCACGCTCTTGCTTGAGGACCGTGAGCTCGATCTCTCCATGCGCGAGGCCGATGTCGCCATTCGCCTGCGCCGTCCCACCCAGCCCGATCTCATCCAGCGCAAGCTCTTCGTCGTGCATCACCATGTCTATGCTTCGCCCGACTACATCAAGAAATACGGCATCCCGAAATCCATCGAGGATCTCGACAAGCACAAGATCCTGACCTTCGGCCAGGCCCCCGGCTATCTCACCACAATCAATTGGCTCGAGCGCGCCGGCCGCTCAGAGGACAACCCCCGTCCTGTGGCGCTCCGCGTCAACAATGCCTACGGCTTGCGCCGTGCCGTGCAGGCCGGCGTCGGCATTGCCTCCATTGCCGACTACATGGTCACTTCCGACAACAACCTGGTGCAGATTGACCTTCCCATCGAGCTTCCGCAATTCGACAGCTACTTCGTCTATCCCGAAGAGCTCAAGGAAACCAAACGCATCACCGCCTTCCGCGACTTCATCGTCTCGAAAGCGAAAGAGTGGAGCTTCTAAATCCCCTATTTTGTCATCCCCGCATTTATTGCGGGGACCCACCTTTCCGCACGCGCAATTGGACACGAGCGCAGACTCGGTTATTTGAGCCTGTCTGCGACTGCTTCTGCATCTGAAACATGCTTGGCAACACCATCAAACAGTTCGCAAACGTTGACAGTCTCTCCGCGCTCAACACGCTTGGAAATCATTGTAAGTGGAAACAGGATGATCGTTGTTCCGGGAACGCGAACCGCTGGATCGCGACCAGACTCATCCTCTACTATGATCCATTCCATGCCGAATTTTTGCACTAAAGAATCGCCAAGTGTAACCCCGAGACACTGAAGCTTTAAGGTTTCGTGTGGTTCGATCCAACCGGCATCGAGAATGCCCTGCAAAAGACGTAGTTTTTCATTCAACGCCTCGTAAGTAGCTTGAGGCTCTGAGGTTAAATGGTTCCTTACCCAATCGCGTTGGCTTTCAATGCGAGTCAAGTCGTCTTGATTTGGTAGTGCCACAGTCTGCTTCATGAAAAGTCCATCAAAACCAAAGCGAATTTAGAGCACATTACTGCATGTCCGAATACGATGGCGGTCGTTCCTAATGCCACACCAGCGGCGCCAAACTCAGCACCAGCAATACTGCCATTGAAATATTGAAAATCCGCAGGAAGGTGGGCTGCGTCAGAAGGTTGCGCAGCAGCGTTCCGAACATGGTCCACAGGCCGATCGTCGGAAAATTCACCACGCCGCAGACCAGCGCCACGATGAGCACCGGCCACAGGCTGCCGTTCCCCGGCGTATAGGTTGCAATGGCGCTGATCGTGATGACCCACGCCTTGGGGTTCACCCACTGGAAAAGTGCCGCCTGCAAAAATGTCAGGGGCGTGCCCGATGTCTTGCCCTCGCCCACCGGGCCGGAGTTGGCAATCTTCCAGGCAAGCCACAGCATGTAGGCGCCCCCGCCATAGCGCATGATCTCATAGGTGACGGGGAACCGCTCGAACACCTGTCCAAGGCCCAGGCCCACCACGGCAATCATGAAACTGAAGCCAATGGTAATTCCCAGCATGTGCGGAATGCTGCGCCGGAAGCCGTAATTCACCCCCGATGCCAAGAGCATGACGTTGTTCGGTCCCGGCGTCACCGACATGACAAAGGCAAAAACGACAAGCGCCAGAAATAGGTCAATAGTCATGACCTGTCATGCCACACGGCCCTGCAAATTGCAAAAACGAATGGCAGATGCGCATGAACCGCTCACATGGCACCCATGAGGAAGCGCCGCTTGTTGCGCCCGCCGTTCCCCTGCATTCTCTGCCTCGGATGCTCTCCCTATGGGCATGCAAATGCGGAAGATACTCCCTCCCCTTGTGCCTTCCGCAACGGGTTTCAAAGCATGCCTTCGCATGACTTGGGATCATTACCCGACCAGGGTAGCCTCACTATAAAGACCGGATTTATTTCCGGTCTTTTTTTGTGGCCTACATGTAGAGAGGTTCGTTTTCCAGGCCGCTGTAAAGGCTGGCTACAAATGCGCCGTATCCGTTGAACAGTTGCGTCGGCACCCGCTCGCCGGTTCCCAAAACCTCTTCCATCGCCTGGCTCCAGCGCGGATGCGAAACTTCCGGATTCACATTGGCCCAGAAGCCATATTCGGAAGACTGGATCGCTTCCCACATGCCGATGGGCCGCTCCTTCACAAAACTGATTTTCACAATGCCCTTGATCGACTTGAAGCCGTATTTCCACGGCAGGTGCAGGCGGATGGGCGAACCCATGCTTTTCGGCAGCGGCTTGCCATAGGCCCCGGTCACCAGGAAGCTCAGGTCATTCATCGCCTCCGCCATGGTGAGGCCTTCCACATAGGGCCATGGATAGCTGCTGAACAGTCCCGGCTGCTGGCCAACGGCCACCTCCGGTTTGTTGAAGGTTTCAAAGCGCACGAACTTGGCTTCCGCCTTCGGCTTTGCCAACTCCACCAGCGACTTCAGCGTAAAGCCCGTCCACGGCACAACCATCGACCAGGCTTCTACACAGCGGTGGCGGTAGATGCGTTCTTCGAGTTGCACTTTCTTCAGAAGGTCATCAATGGCCAGCGTCATCGGAGCTTCAACTTCTCCGTCAATCACCACGCTCCACGGCCTGATGGGCAAGGCTTCGGCCGCATCATAAATCTGCTTCGAAGTGCCGAACTCATAATAGTTGTTGAAG
>DATLDM010000012.1:0-30044 GCA_035525875.1 Aestuariivirga sp. | reverse complement strand
CACCCGGATTGACAGATGTGGTTTTTATAGCAATAAATTGCATATTATTGCAATAATGTTTTATTTTGTGTATAACTGCGTCATAAAAATAAACGACAGGAGGAACACCCCATGACTAAGCTAACCGCAAGCCGCACAAAGAAAATTTCCCGCCGCTCCGCGCTTAAAACCTTGGGTGCCACAGCCCTCGGCTCACTCGTTGTCGGCCAGCGCGGGCCCTTTATCGGCAATGCTGAGGCGGCAACGCCGACGCTGCGCCTGTTGATGTGGCAGCCCTATGCAATCAAGGAAACAATCGCCGCCTTCGAAAGCCAGTTCAAAGCGAAATTCGCGCCTACATTTTTTGACGGCAATTCGGAAGCCTTCAACAAACTGAAAGTCGGCGGCACCAAGGATTTCGACATGGTCATGGCCGATGGATTCTGGCCACGGCTCTATTTCAAGCAGGGCCTCACCAAGGCGTTGGATTTTTCCAAGATCGCCAGCATGTCCGGCGTGTTCCCCGATTTCCTGCCGGCAAGTTTCAAACTGCTGGCCGATGAAAGCGGCGCCAACAACATCGCCGCACCCAATTGCTGGGGCGGCTATGGCATCACCGTCAACACCAATGAGATCGCCAAGGAAGACATCGGCTCCATCGGGCTTCTTCTCAACAAGAAATATGCTGGGCACTTCTCGACCAATTCGCGCTTTGAAGAAAACATCGCGCTGATGGGCATCTATGCGGCCGCAACGCTGGGTACCATGGAGAGCGCCCGCCCCGACGGAAAGCCGTTCAATCCCTACCAGCTCACCGATGACGAGTTGGCTGAAACCAAGCGCCTGCTCATCGAACAGAAGAAACTGCTGCTCACCCGTTATCAGGATTATGACGCGCTCGACCGCATGATCCGCGCCAAGTCCGTGTGGGCCGCACCGGAATTCGCCGAGAGCTACCGCCATCTCAAAGTATTGCGCAAGGAAGGCAAGATCGATTTCGATGTGGAGCATGTTCTGAAGCCCAAGGAGGGCGGTCTCGGTTGGGTCGATACCTGGATGGTGAGCGCCGAAGCCGATTCGGAGCGCACCGAACTGGCCCATGCCTGGATCAACCTGTTCCTCGAAAAGGACAACTATGTGCGGGTGGTCCGCTCCACCGGCTACGGCGGCGTGGTCGACCTGCGCTCCATCCTGACAAAGGATGAAAATGAGCTCTACTTCCAGGACCGCAGCGCCGAAGCCGGCCAACTGCACATGTTCGACCAGCCATCCTCGCCCGAGAAATGGGAACGCATCTGGTCTGACGTGGAAGCCTCATAGCGCCTGCAGCGAATTGGTTCTAAAATAAAATGGATGCAAGGGCGGATCAATTCGCGATGAGCACGCATGATGACACTGTTTCGTTGTCGCTTCAGGACATTTGCAAACAGTTCGGGCCAGTGAAGGCCGTCGAAGGAGTGAACCTGGACATCAGGCAGGACGAGTTCTTCGCCCTGCTTGGGCCCAGCGGCTCCGGCAAAACCACGCTGCTGCGGATCATCGCCGGATTGGAGCATCCCACCTCCGGGCGGGTCATGGTGGGAGGCCATGATGTGACTTACATGCCCCCCTACCATCGCCGCATCGGCATGGTGTTCCAGAATTTTCTGCTCTTTCCCCACAAGACCGTGGCCGAGAACATTGTGTTTCCGCTGCGCATGCAAAACATCGCAAAGGCCCAGCGCGGCGAAAGGTTGAGCTGGGCCATCCATCTCCTGCGGCTCGAAGGTCTTGAAGCAAGGTATCCGCACGAGCTTTCCGGCGGCCAGCAACAGCGTGTGTCATTGGCGCGTGGGCTAATTTCCCGCCCGGCCCTGCTTTTGCTCGATGAACCACTCGCCAACCTCGACCGCGAATTGCGCGCCGAAATGGAAATCGAGATCCGCCGTTACCAGAAGGAACTGAAAATTCCGTTTATCTACGTGACCCATAACCAGGAAGAAGCGCTGACCATGAGCGACCGCATCGCGGTCATGCGCAACGGCATTTTCGAACAGGTGGGCCACCGCACCGAGGTTTACCAAAAGCCGGCGACAGCTTTTGTGGCCGGATTTGTCGGCCAGTCCAATCAAATGAAAGGCAAGGTCGACACGGTGAACGGCGGGTTGCTCGCTTTCACATGGAAGGGCACAAAACTTGTGGTGCCCCATGCGGGCAACGCGAAAGCGGGCGATCCACTGCGCTTCATGATCAAGCATGAGGATGTGCAGGTCGAAATCGCGTCAACGAAATCCACGATCCCCGCCAACCACAATCATATTCCCGGCAAACTGCGCGATATTATTTTCAAGGGCCAGACTGTGAACTATCTCATCGATCTCGAAGGCGGCATGGAAATTGTTGCCAGCGGTTCGCCGCGCGACATGAAACTCTCCGTTGGCGATCTGGTGTTTGCCTTTTGGCCGCAGGAAGCCGGCACGAGCTTCAAGCTTTGAAATCTGGAAACCGGGCATGAAACCTGACAGCACCTGGCGCGCCTTCATAACGCCCTTCGTCCTTCTCACCGGACCGGGAACGATTTTCATCTCCATCACCCTGCTCCTGCCGCTGCTCACCATCGTCATGTTCAGCTTCTGGCGCACTGAAAGCTATGAGCTCTACGCCGACTGGAACCTCGACAATTACCGGGTCCTTTTCGGTGAAGCCGCCTACCGCACCTTCCTCATCCGCTCGGTGGTGAGCGCCGCACTGACCTCATTCATCTGCCTCGTCCTCGCCTGGCCCGTGGCCTACTACATTGCCCGGCATGGCGGGCGCTACCGGCTGCTGCTGGTGCTTCTGCTTGCCGCGCCATTTTTTACCGGCGTTATTCTGCGCATCGCCGCCCTGCAAGGCATCTTGGGCCCCGGCGGCCTCATCAACATGACGCTGGGCCTTGCCGGCTTCGCGCCGATAAAACTGCTGATGTATACCCAGTTCGCCGCAACCATCGGCCACATCTACCTCTACATTCCCTTCATGGTGACAGCCATCTACCTGTCGCTGGTGAATTTCGATTTCGCCCTGCTCGATACGGCCAAAATCAATGGCGCTGGCCCCTTTCGCGCCTTCGCCGAGGTGACCTGGCCGCTGAACTGGATCGGCACCTCGATAGGCACCGTGCTCGTCTTCATCCCTTGCCTGGCGTCGACCATTACGCCGCGCTTTCTCGGCGGCCCCAACGCCACCTCCTTCGGCATGAGCCTTTCCCAGCAGTTCGGCGAAACCGGAACCTGGGCTTTGGGCTCGGCCATGAGCGTTGTGATGTTCATCTTCTCCTTCCTTGTCATCGCCGTCATGAGCTTGACCATTGATTTGCGGCGCAGCGGCTTTACAGGGGTAGGCAAATAATGATCGACCTCACTGACCGGAGCGAAAGATGGCGGCGGAGGCCCATGGCCGGGCTGCTCAACCTGCTCTATGTTTTTCTCTATGCGCCGATCCTTTACGTGATCTACGCCTCGTTTTCCCAGGACATCGTCTGGCCCTTTCCTCCCGCCTTCACCTCGCAAGCCTATGCCGATCTGGTCAGCAACTCGCTCTATTCTGATGCTTTGTTCAACAGCCTGATCATCGGCCTGGGCAGCGGTATTATTTCGACCGCAATCGCAACCGCAGGCGTCATCGGCATCCTGCGCTATCCATCAAAGCGGCGCACCCTGATCATCGTCATCTTCCTCTCGCCGCTGTTTGTGGCGGAGCTTCTCATCGGCATCTCGTCGCTGGCCTTCAACGCCCGCATTCTGGGTCTGCCCGGAAATATGGTCTCGGCAATCGCCGCCAATGCGGTAGAGGGGGTGGCATTTTCCTTTCTCATCATCCTGTCGCAGCTCGTCCGCTACGACTGGCAGATGGATGAAGCGGCGATGGTCTTCGGCGCGCGCCCGGCACGCTGCTTCTGGGAAGTGACGCTCCCCACCATCTGGCCAAGTCTGCTTGGCGCTTTCCTGATAAGTTTTATTCTGGCTTTCAACAACCTTGAAATTTCATTCTACAATCTTGGCGCCATACCGACCCTGCCGTCCGTGGCCTGGGGCTCCTTGCGCTTCGGTCTCGGCCCGGAACTCTTTGCGCTTGCCGCGCTCACCAACGGCTTTGTCTTTCTCATCTTCGCCGTGATGTATGTGCTGATGCGCACCGGTCTGGTGAAATTCGGCTATCGCGGCAAATAAAAAGGGGCCGGGCCACCATGACTCCGGCCCCCTGTATTTTGTCTGCTTACTTCTGCAGGACTTCAGCCACGAACTGCTCGATGAAGTGCTTCTTGTAGGCGCCGGGCAGCCAGGGCCGGCCACTCTTCAAGCGCTGTTCATCGGGGATCAACGCGTTGTCGCCGCTAACATCAACGCGGGCCAGATAGCTGCCAATGATGGTGTTCAGCTGCTTCTGGACATCGGCCTCGATGAGATAGGCGATGAACAGCATTGCCGCCGCCTTGTGGGGCGCATTGGCGGGAATGCCAAGACTGTCTCCGCCACCCGGCATGCCGAACTCCGGAATATAGAGCTTGGCACGCTTGAACAGGGTGCCTTTTGACAGGGACACGGCGGTATCATCATCCCAGGCCGCAGCCATGAGCACTTCGCCCTGGTTCACCCGGTCAAGCGAGTCATTGTTTGACGAGGTGATAGTGAACTTGCTCTCATTGGCATTGAACCAGTCCCAGACCTTGCCCCAATCGGCGACCTTTTCCGGCTTCATCTCCGTATCGCCTTGATACTTTGCTTCGTCGCCAAGGATGTTGGCGATGGCCGCCTGCACAAAGGCCTGGCCGGAGCCGCCCTTGGACGGGTCATTGAAGGCAAATTTTCCCGGATTGGCATCAAGCCAGGTGATGAATTCCGCCCAGGTCTGCGGCGGGGTTGGCACCTTGTCCGGATCGTAAACCAAGCCTGTCTGGTTGCGGTAAACCGGCACCAGCCTTCCTTCCGTCGCATAACCCTCCTGGATTTTAGACAGGTTTGGATCAAGCTTGTCCGAATTCGGAATGACGCCGACCAGCGGACCGTAAAGCGCCTTGGCATCAAGCAGCGACTTGAGTTCGACGCCGCCAACCAGCAGCGCATCAATCGTGCCCGCTGAACTGGAGGCTTCCGACAGCACCTTGCCGATGTTGGCAACCCGGTCGCCGGTGACGACAGTCACCTTGATGCCGTGCTTGGCTTCGAAATCCTTGGCCGCTGTGCGCCAGAATTCTTCGCCCCACCAGGCATAAAAGGTAAGCTCGCCTTCCGCCTTGGCGGCTTCCACCACCTTGTCCCAGGGCATTGTCAGAAAATCATCTGCGCCCCAGGCAGCGCCCGGTAATCCTGCCAGCGCCGTAGCGCCAAGCACGGCCGATAGAAAATGTCTTCTCGTAGTCATGACTCACTCCTCCTCATTGACGGTCAGTGCCGTGAATGGCACGTGACCAATTTCAAAGTTTCCCGAAGGCGGACGAAAGATATTCCGACTTCAGGTAGCGTTCGGCGATAAACAGAAGCGCAATGCTCGGTACCATCAGGATGATGGAGACAACCGCCGCATTGGTGCGCACGAAATGATAACCGAGATAATCAAACAGCACCGTTGGAATGGTCTGGAACGTCGGCGTGCCGATCACGAAGGTGAGATTGAACTCCTCAAGGCTCGTAATGAAGGTGAACACGGCCCCTGCGAGAAGACCCGGCATGATCATCGGCACCAGGATTTCGCGCACCAGCGCAACCCGGCCGGCGCCAAGGTTCTTTGCCGCGTCGATGACGTCCTGTGGAATGGACTCGAATGACGTCGCCAAAATCCGCAGCATGTAGGGCATGCTGAGAAGCGTATGGCCGATGACCAGCCCAAGAAACGTTTGCGCCAGCCCGGCCGCATGAAATGTCCGGCTGAGGAACATGGCGATGACCATCGCCGGTAGCACGATTGGAAGCAGGATGAGAATGCGCAGCGCATCCTTGCCCGGAAAATCCAGCCGGCCAATGGCGTAAGCTGTTGGCAGCGACAGGAAGAACGAGAGGATCGTGACAATCGGCGCAAGGGCAAAACTGGTCAGCATGGCCCTGACGATTTCCGAATAGGTGAAAACATATTCCCATTGCGCCAGCGAGAAACTCGGCGGCAGAACCGCCGGTGGCGACCATGGATCATCCGGATTTACCAATGACCACATGACCGCCATGAACAGCGGCACCGCTGTCCACACAAAAAGCAGGGCGACAATCAGCAGGGTGATGAAATGGGCAAGTCCAGGCCGTGGCTTGTCCTGCGGGCTTATCGGAAATGTTTCGGCGCTCACGTCCGCATCTCCTCAATGGCCCGGGCGGCGCGCGCGTAGATCGCCACGAAAATCAGCGAAGCGACGGTAATCACCATGCCAATGCAGGCGGCAGCCCCCCATTGCTGCAGGGTGAAGGCCTTCGTGTACATGAGAACCGAGAGGGAAGACGGATAGACGGGGCCCGCAACCCGTGTGATGGCGTAATCCCCGAACGTAAGAATGAAGACCAGAACAACCGCGATCAGTATCCCCGGAACCGACAAGGGCAGGACAATATGCCAAATGACCTGCAGCGGGCTGGCGCCGAGATTGCGGGCGGCATCCTCAACATCCGTCTGAATGGTCTGCAACGTGGCTGAAATGATAAGCAGCTCAAAGGGCAGGTTTTTCCATATCTGGATGATGAAAACGTTCCAGCCGAACCTGTCATTCAGCAGGCGGAGCGGCTCGTCGATGATGCCAAGCCCCATAAGAACGCTATTCAAGACGCCGTTAAACGCCAGCACATTGAGAATGAGAAAGGCGGCAACAAGGGCTGGCACAAAAAGCGGAATCTTGATCACCGAGTTGATGATCCGTGTGCCAAAGCGGCGGCGGCGCAAGAAAAGCGCCAGCGGATAGGCAAACAGCAACGTGCCGAATGAGCTGGCAATGCCGACCTTGAAGGAAAACAGGAAGGAATCAAAAAAAGCCTTGTCGTAAAGGGATTTCCAGTGCTCAGCCGTAAGGCTAGATTCACCGACCAGCGAATAGAGCCCGACGCTCTGCAAGGCCGTCATGCCAAGGGCCGCCGCAAGAAACACGAAAATGAAGCCCGCCCCGGGAAGGATCAGGAGGAGAGGCGTCAGACGATTTGCCTGCATTGCTTCACTCCACAATCTGTATCCGGTTGGCATCAATGGTGAAGGTGAGTGTGTCGCCGACATTTGGCTTGAAGTCGCTATTGGCCTGGACACGTAGAAGGTGGCCGGAGCTGTCCACCTCAAGTTCCGTGAAGTTGCCGTAAAAAACCACGCTCCGGACGCGGGCCACAATGCTGTTGCCAGATGTGCCGCTGGCGAGCCGCATGTCCTCGGGACGCCAGCTCATTTTAACGGGACCGGCCGCTAGCGGCGTTTCGCTCTTTACGGCAAACTTGCCAACGGGTGAATCGACCATTCCCTTTCCGATGACGCGGCCTTCAATGATGTTTGCTGCGCCGAGAAAATCCGCAACGAAGCTGGTGCGGGGGAAGCGGTAGATGGTGCTGGGATCGCCGATCTGTTCGATGCGGCCCTTGTTCATCACCACGATCCGGTCGGAAATCGCCAGAGCTTCGCCCTGGTCATGCGTGACGTAAAGCGTGGTGACGCCAAGCCGGGTCTGCAGCTCCCGGATTTCCAGCCTGACTTTCACCCGCAGCTTGGCATCCAGATTGGACAGCGGCTCGTCGAACAGGAGGATATTGGGCCGTGTGACGATGGCCCGTGCCAGCGCCACCCGCTGCTGCTGGCCGCCCGACAATTGTGCTGGCCGCCGATCCTGGAGGCCAGTCAGGCTCACCATGTCCAGCGCTTCATCAACCCGGCGCGAGCGCTCATCCACCGGGCATTTTTGCATGCGCAGGCCAAACGCCACATTCTCCGCAACGGTCATGTGCGGGAAAAGCGCATAGGACTGAAAAACCATGGCGGTGTTTCGCCGGTGCGGCGGCACGTCATTCATGCACTGGTCGCCGAACCAGATATCGCCGCTGTCAGGCATGATGAAACCCGCCACCATGCGCAAGGTCGTGGTCTTGCCGCAGCCCGATGGCCCGAGCAATGTCACAAGCTCGCCCTTCCTGACTTCCAGACTCAGATCGTCCACCGCTGTAAATCCGGCATAGCGTCGAACAAGCTGGTCAAGGCGCAATGCAGTCACAAACGATTTCCTTCTGGAAATAGCCATCGAACAAATGCGGATGACGGCCGACATTCTCGCAGGTCATCAAAGCTTTAAACTTTGATTGCATTCAACTCATCACAAGTTCACGTTCGTATTTGCAAATACCACATTATATGTTGTATTTGCAACATATTGTTTTGGTGGAATAAGTGTGTAGCCGCCATTTCGCACTGTTCTGTCTGACTTGTTTCGAACCGACGAGGTTCAGGATTCTTCAAACATGCCATGTAAAAGACTGGCGGTGGATGCAGACTGCTGCGAACCTGTCTCAGCTCACAGTTCCCTGCCAACAGCGAATCTGCTGGGAATTTTCGCAATTTGGGGTGGTTTCTGCAGCTTTGCGCTCAGATGGCTGAGTTCGTCGTCAAGATAGCCGCCAAGCCGCGTCAAGCAGGTCCCTGACCTCATACGGCTGAGATCAGAAGCCGAGGCCAAATCATCACTCCCACAAACAGCGGTTGTGCTGCCCTGTTTGGCAATGGATCATGGTTTCCTGTGTATGAAGCGCCAAGTGGCTGCAAAAAACACTAGTCTAGGGTTTCGCCGAAAAGCGGTCTCCATAAGGAGGAAACTCGCCAATTCGCAAATAGGCCTCGTGATATTTCTTGAGCTTGTCCTCGTCGACCTCGACGCCCAGCCCCGGCCCCTCAATCCGTCCCCATTCGGGTCCATCCATAATGGGAATGCGTTGCGTGAGAATATCGTCTTCCATCATCTGTGCGGTCTGCTGGTTGCCGCAGTCCGAGTTGGGCGCGCACAGCATCATGTGCTGGCCCGCAGCGGCCGCCAGGCCAAACTCACCATGCGTGTGCTTGCAGACAATCTGCCCTTCATGATGGGCAACATGGGCAACCGTTGAAAATCGGCGGAGCGAACCCACCCAATAGGGGCTGAAGCAGAGATAGTCACCGGCCCGGCTGCGCGCCAGCCGCAGCGCATCGGAATATTTCCACAGCCCTTCATTGACGCAGATTGACGGCGTGATCCGGCGCTTCACTTCCTGCGTGAGGTCAATGGGCTCCACCGGCACCGGCCCCTCGACGAAATCGATGTTGAACAGGCGGTGCCAGCGGTCGATTGTTTGAACCGCCTGCGGAACGGTCCAGGCCTGGTTGGCATCGATGCGCAGCTTGCCGCTGGGGCCAATGTGCTGGCGGATCACTTCAAGCAGTTGCTCTTCCTTGGCTGTGTCATAACCCACCTTGAAATAAAACGTGTCGTAGCCCCGGCGAATGCCGTCATCGCACTGCGCGGCAACGTCATCCCGGCTGCCCCAATGCAGATAGCAGAAGTAGCGTACTGTTTCCCGCTGCGCCCCGCCGAACAACCGGTAGATCGGCTGGCCGGCTTCCTTGCCGTTGAGGTCCCACAGCGCCATGTCGATGCCTGCGAAAGCAAAGCTTCCGGTCATCGGCTGGAATTGCCATCCGCCGCCGATAAAATAATCCCGCGCAATATGCTCCGTGTCCCAGGGATTGCGGCCAATGACAAAGGGAGCCGCCGCCTCTACCGCTTTCTGGATGCCCACGGTTTCGCTGTTCATGCAGGCTTCGCCCCAGCCAATGAGACCGTTGTCCGCCGTAAGTTTTACGATGACATCGGTTACGCCTTCGCGCGCTATCAAGGCGCTGGTTTCGGTGCGCGTGTAACGGATGTTGATGGGGAATGCTTCAAGCTTCGTAATCTTCATTTTCTGTCCTGTTCCTTAAGTCCGGTGCAGCAGCTTGCTGAGAAAAGCTGCGGTGCGTTGCTGTTTTGGTTTGCGGAGAATGTCCTTTGGATGGCCCTCTTCCACCACAAGGCCGTCCGCCATGAAAATGATCCGGTCCGCCACGTCGCCGGCAAATTCAATTTCATGCGTGACGATCATCATGGTGCGCCCCTGCTCCGCCAGCTTGCGCATGACGTTGAGGACTTCGCCGACAAGTTCGGGGTCCAGGGCGGAGGTGGGCTCGTCGAATAAAATAAGTTTGGGCTGCATCGCCAGCACACGGGCAATGGCCACGCGCTGCTGCTGGCCGCCGCTGAGCTTGTTGGGAAATTCATCGAGCTTGTCCAGCAGCCCCACTTCCGTGAGCACCGCCACCGCCAACTCGTCAGCCTCGGCACGGGACATCTTGCGCACCCGCCGCGGCGCCAAAGTTACGTTCTCGCGCACCGAGAGATGCGGAAACAGATTGAAGCGCTGAAAGACAAAACCGATGTTGGCCCGGTCCTTGGCCATCTGCTTGTCGGTGAGATTGACTTCGCGGCCTGGGCCCGTTGAAACCCCAAACGGCACGCCATCGATCAGGATCTTCCCGCGCGTAGGCCGTTCAAGATGGTTGATGCAGCGGAGCAGCGTTGTCTTGCCGGACCCGCTGGGGCCGATCAGCGCCACCCGCTCGCCGCTGGCCACGCTGAGATCAATGCCCTTGAGCACATCAAGATGCTCAAAGCTCTTCCATAGCCCAATTATATTGACGAGATCGGTCATCTGTTCTTTTTGCTTTTTCGACAAATTAAGCGCGGCAACTTACCTTGTTGCCGCGCTTTTGCATTATTATTGGGCGAAGCAGCTTGCAGGAGCAGCCGGGCTCTTCCAGTCGGTCGGGCGGTCAACCCCGGCACGATAATCCGGATCCGGACCCTTGAACCAGTAGTCGGCGCCAAGGCCGTACTTGCTCATGATCTTCACGTTCAGGCATTCAGCCCAGGCCTTTTGCACTTCGGCATTCAGTGCCTCGTACAATTCCTTGTTCTCCGGCCAGACGCTGATGATCGAATAATACTTCGTTGACATGATCGGATATGTCGCGGGCTCCGGCGTCAGCGGAAGCTGATGCAGGCCCCATTCCGGATGCTGCAGCAAGGCATATTCAACCAGCGTCGGGTCAAGCACGCCCATGTCGAGGCGGCCCGCCGAAATATCGCGGATGACCGCATCGGAAGTGTCATAGAGCTTGACTTCGGCGATTCCCGGAATGGTCTTCATTTCCGGGATCGGCGTAAAGCCGGTAACAGTGCCGATGGTATGGCCCTTCATGCTGTCGAAGGTGGTGAAGTTGTTTTCCTTCTTCTGCAGAATTGTTGTGCTGAAGTAATAGATGGGATCGGTCATCGTGAAGACCTTGGAGCGCTCGGCGGTCCAGCCCATGCTGCCCAGCATCAGGTCTACCTGACCCTGCTTGGTAGCCTGGATGGCACCCGACCATTCCATCTGCTTCGGTTCGATTTCAAGGCCAAGCCGTTCCGCCAGCGTGGCGAGCAATTCGCCATCCGTGCCGATCAGCTTTCCGTCCTTGAGGCCGGTCATCGGCATGTCGCCGTTGAAGCCAACCGTGAGCTTGCCCGGCGTAATCGTCTTTGGCGGGGCAGCCAGTGAAACGCTGCTGCCAAGCAAGGCGACGGCCCCTGCAATGCAGAAAGTTTTGAGAAGCCTGAAAAGGCATAGTTTGGTGTTCATGTATTCCTCCATTTGTTTTTTGCCTTAACCTGGCGTTTTGTCAGTGTCGTTTCTTGTTATTGGGTACGCCGGACCGGTATCACCCGTCGCTCGAGATGACGGAAGAATTGCGAAAGTGGATAACTCATCAGGAAGTAAAGAACTGCCGCCAGCACATAGAGCTGCATCGGCATGAAGCTTGACGACGCCAGATCCTTGGCCCGCAGCATAAGTTCGGGTGCGGCGATGATGGAGGCGATGGACGTATCCTTCAGCAGCCCCACCACATAATTTCCGACCGGCGGAAGGGCGATGCGCCAGGCCTGCGGGGCGATGACATCGAACATCGCCTGGCGCGGCGTAAGGCCAATCGTCAGCGAAGCTTCACGCTGGCCCCGGTCAATGGCTTCAATCCCTGAACGGAAAATTTCTGCAAGAATGGCCCCGCCCTGAAGCCCAAGGCCCACCACCGCGGCGGTCAGCGAATTCAGGCTCAGGCCGGGAAAGGCGCTGGGCAAACCAAAATAAACCACGAACAAAATGACAAGTGCCGGCGTGCCCCGTGCAACTTCAATGAGCCCTACCGCGAACCATTTGAGCGGCCTGTGAGGCGACAGCCGCATCCACACGATGATAAGTCCCAGCGGAACCGCCACAAGAAAAGTAAGCACCGTCAGTTGCAGCGTTTGCAGGCAGGCCCACAGCAATTGCGGCATCCAATCGGCAAAACCGGCAGTGAGGTCAGCCCAGAACTTTGTCATTGGCTGGCCCCCATAGAACGGGTCTGAAGATAGGAGGCAAGCTGCGACAACGGGATGCTGATGCTGAGGTAGAGTGCGGCTACGAGGAGATAGATTGTCATGCTGTCGTAGGTTTCCATGACAAGGTTGCGCGCCCGGAACATGATTTCGGGTGCGGCAATGGAAGATATCAGCGAGGTGTCCTTGAGAAGCTGAACGCCGTAATTGACGAAGGGCGGAACCATGATGCGGCCCGCCTGGGGCAGCACCACATCATAAGTGATCCAAAACGGCGAGAGGCCCAATGACCTTCCCGCTTCCGTCTGGCCGTGATCGACAGCCTGAATGCCGGAGCGGAAAATTTCCGCCAGGTAAGCCGAACCATTAATGCCAAGCCCAACGATAGCCGCCACCAGCGGATGCATTCTGAGTCCGAAATCCGCCAGGCCGAAATACAGGATAAAGAGCTGGGCAAGGGCCGGCGTTCCCCGGATAAGTTCAACCCAGCCGCGGGCGATATAGAAGAGAAAGCCATTGCGGCTGAGCAGCATGAGTGCCAGCACAAGCCCAAGCAGCGTGGCAAAGATCAGCGCCCCCGTTGCCGCCTGCACGCTGACCCACACACCGCCTAGCAAAAATGTGAAATATCTCTCCATTTCCCTACCGGTGTTGGCATAAATCAGAATGACGGACGCACTGGGCCATTGCAAAAACCTATCATACAATGATAGGATTAATCAAGCCGCTATTTCTGGAGAATCGCTATGACTGGCGCAACTGTCACACCGCTCAACTCGCTGCGCGCCTCCATGCGCCGCGCGAATTTGCATGATCATATTGTCGATGCCCTTGGTGTCAGAATTGTGCGCGGCGATTTTCCCAGCGGCGAGATTCTGCCCAATGAAGCAACCCTTGCAGCCGAACTGGGCGTGAGCCGCAATGCACTGCGCGAGGCAATAAAGGTTCTCGAACGCAAAGGCCTGGTTGAAGTACGGACAAAAACCGGAACCCGCGTGCTGCCCCGCGAAGAGTGGAGCCTCCTCGACAAGGACGTTCTGGAGTGGGTGAATGAGTCGGGCCAGGAATTGCAACACGCCATGGGCCTGGTTGAATTCCGTCTGATCTTCGAACCCAAGGCCTCTTACCTCGCCGCGCTTCGCGCCACCGATGCCGAAGTGCAGATCATTCTTGCGGCCTGCGCCGACCTTGAAGCCTGCGTGGGAAAACCGCTCAGCGTCATGTCGGAAATGGATCTCATATTTCACCAGGCCATTATACGGGCCTCGCATAATGATGTTCTGATGCATCTCGGATCCCTGATTGTCGCACTCATGAAAATTCAGGTGGTCGCCACCTCCTGGGATCAAAAGGCTCTTGAACGCGGATTGAAACAGCACCGCGCCCTGGCTGAAGCCATCGCCCAGCGCGACGCCGCGAAGGCCATGCAGATTTCCCACGAGCTCGTACTCGCGCCCTACAACTTCCTCGCCAACTCCAATGGCATCGCCACCGAACTCCGGCTCAAGTAGCGCGTGCTACTTCTTGAGATGGCAGGTCGCCGTAATTTCAATGCAGGCGCCAGGAACCATCAGGCCGGCAACGATGAGGGTTGCCCGATTTGGATAAGGCTTTTCAAACGCCGCGGCGAAAGCCTTGTTCATGTCGGCAAACGCATCCTTCATGGTGAGATAGACAATCACCTGGGTCACATTGGCCATGGTGCCGCCCGCCGCTTCGACGGTCTTTTTGAGATTCTGAAAAGTAAGGCGCGCCTGCTCATAAGCGCTTCCGGTTTCGATCGAGCCATCGGCGCGGATGGGTATCTGGGCGGTGAAAACGGAATTCTCCGCGCGTATCGCCCATTCGATGGGCGAATCATCTTCCGGCAGGCCGGTTTTTACGACTGTTCTCAAGTAATCCTCCTCAAACTACAAAAAGCATATCATAGATTGATAGGATTAATCAAGCAACCTCATCCTTGTCATACGGCCAATCCGGAAAACATGCAAAATCCACTTCCCTTGACAGCAAACAACCGCTCCCTATAGTGTTTCCAGAATATCAGATCATTGTCCGCCATTTCGGAAAAGGCATCAGGCGCGTCACATGTCTCCAGCCCGGGGCAGGCAAAAATCGATGGCGCGCGGGATGAGCCTAGCATGGGCCTGTTAGACGGCAAGACATGCCTCGTCAGCGGCGCCGGCCAGGGGCTGGGCCGCGCGATTTCCCTGGAAATGGCTGCGGAAGGTGCCACTGTCGTCCTCCTGGAACGCGATCCCAAAACCGGTCCCGCCGTGGCCGCCGAAATTGGTGCTGCCGGCGGCAAGGCGCTGTCTTACACGCTCGATGTCACCGACTATGACCGCTACGCCGAAGTCGTGAATGACGTCATGGCAAAACTCGGGCGCATCGATGTGCTGGTCAACAACGCCGCGATCAATCCGCCCACCCGGACAATTCTCAATGACACGTTGGAGGACTGGCGCCGCACGATAACCATCAACCTCGAAGCGGTCTACATGGGCAGCAAGCTCGTCGCCCCGCACATGGTGGCGCAAGGCGGCGGGCGGATCATTCACATCGCTTCCATCCAGGGCTTTGCTTCAAGCGGTGAAACCGGCCCCTACAATGCCGCGAAGGGCGGCATAATCGCCTATACCAAATCGATGGCCGTTGAACTCGGTCGCCATAACATTTTGGTCAATGCCGTGGCCCCGGGCTTCATGGTGACGCCCATGTCCATGGTGAATGGGGTCGACGAAACAACCACGCCGGACTTCATCGAATGGTATGTGAAGCGCGGCAAAATTCCGCTGGGCCGCAGCGGTTTGCCGGAGGATGTCTCTGGCACTGTGGTGTTCTTGGCATCGGATTATTGCCGTTACATGACCGGGCAATTGCTGGTTGTCGATGGCGGCTTGATGAGCACGTTTTGAAGCCTTGCCATGAATCGACAGGGCGCAGGCTGTGCATTAGGATTGGTTTAACGCAGAAGACTAGGGAAATGGGAAGGTTGGTATCAAAATGAAAAAATCAGGACCGAATATTTCGCGGCGCGACTTGATCAGGACATCAGGCGTGCTCGGCGCCAGCGCAGCAATGGGCGGCCTGCTGCCCATGGGCGCCCACGCCCAGGCCAAGACGCTTGATATGTGGTGGTGGGGTGAACAGGAATTGCCGGGGCTGCAGGCCTTTGTCGACGGTTCCATCGCCGCCTATAAAGATGCAACCGTGAAATCCATGCTGCAGGATACGGCCGTGGTGATCTCGCAATTCCAGACCGCCGCTGCCGCCGGCAATGCGCCCGATGTGCAATATCTCTGGAACGGCATCTACCACATGGAAAGCGTGTGGCTCGGTTATCTCAAGGGCCTCAAGGGATTGGTGAAGGACGAGGTCATCACCGCCTCCAACCCCACCCAGCTCAGCCATTTCGGCGGTGACATCTACCGTCTCGGCTGGTACCCGCTGCCGATGTTCTGGTGCTACAACAAGGTGCTGTTTGAGAAAGCAGGCCTCGATCCGGAAGCCCCGCCGGCAACCTGGGAAGCCCTTCTCGACGCCTGCGAAAAACTCAAGTCGTCCGGCGTCGAAGCCCTCGGCGGCGGCATTCAGGACGGCTACTGGGGCGAATGGTACATCAGCCATTCCCTGCCGCAGAACCTTGATACGCTGGGCGAAGCCGTTGAACTCTTCATCGGCGACAAGGACTTCCGCGAACCGAAATACCATGATCACTGGAAGCGCCTCGAAGAGCTCAAGACTCGCGGCTTCCTCAACAAGGACATGTCCTCGCTCGAACTCTATCCCGGAATCGATCTGGTGGTTGCCGGCAAGCTCGGCATCGGCCAGACCATCGGCACGCGCCTGCCCGCCGACAGCAAGGCAACCGGCGGCAAGATCGGCTATATGACCATGCCGGTCTTCGGCAAGGGTAAGCTCGCGGGTCAGCCGATTGTCGACGTGCAGGGCCTTGGAATTTCAAGCAATGCCGAAAGCCCGGCGGATGCGGCAGCCTTCCTCGAATACCTGAATTCGCCCGAGCGGCTGAAGGCATTCTGGGATGCAACCGGCTGGCTGCCCTCAAACACCACCTTCGACGCCAGCGTCATCAAGGATGAATCGGTGCGCAAGATGTGGGAGAACTGGGGCCTCAAGCCAAACATTTCCAACGTCACCAACTTGGTGCCGGGCCAGTTCTATGAGCGCGCTGCGATCCCCACCGGACAGCAGATCGTTCAGGGTTCCATGACCGGCGAACAGGCGGGCGAACTTGCCGCATCCGTGGCCAAGGAATGGCGCGAGTTCAATCCGGACATGGTTGAGAACTACCGGAAATGGGCCGTGGACTTGTCTAAGCCCACCTGACCGGACTGAAATCAAAACCGGCCTGCGCATGTCCCATGCGCAGGCCATTGCCACTTCCATTCAGCGGAGCGACTGATTTTTTGGCCATGACATGAACCCTTCATCCAGGCTGACCCCCTACCTTTATGTGATGCCGCTGCTGGCCCTGCTGGCTTTCGTCTTTGGCTATCCCCTCATCCGCATCTTTGAGTTCAGCTTCAAGATGGTGCGCGGCATCAACGGGCCGTGGATTGGCTTTCGCAACTATGAACTGGTTCTCACCCAGTCGCTGTTCTGGGAATCGATCCTGCACAATCTGCAGCTCCTGCTCGCCATTCCCGCCATGGTCATCATCTCGCTTCTCGTGTCGATACTTCTCTACGAGCGCGTCGCCGGCTGGCGCATCTACCGGATCATCGTGTTCGTGCCCTTCGTGCTCGCCATTCCCATCATCGCGGTGGTGATGAAGCGGATGTTCCAGTTCAGCGGCCCGGTGAACGAATTCCTGCGTTGGCTCAGCCTCGATTTCCTCGCTCTCGACTGGATCGGCTCGTCCGATGTGGCGCTGTGGACCGTGATGATCCTCATCATCTGGCGCGAGTCAGCTTTGGGCATCATTCTCTTTCTCGCCCGCCTGCTCAGCCTCGACGAGTCTATGATCGAGGCCGCCAGGCTTGAAGGTGCCTCGTGGTGGCAGCGTGTCTGGTACATCATCCTGCCGCAGATGCGCGGCGTCATCGAATTCTTCGTGGTGGTGAGCGTCATTACCATGCTCGCCGCGGTATTTGCCTATGTCTTCGTCATGGGCGGCGGGCGGGGCGGGCCTGGCACTTCGACCACCGTTGTCGAGCTCTATATCTTCAATGCCCTGATCCGCACCAGCCTGCCGGGCATTGCGTCGGCGGCGTCAGTTCTTCTCTTCCTCGTCTCGGTTCTGCTCATATTCCCGCTCTTCAGCGCAAGACGGAGAGCGCGGGAGCAAGAGGGATGACCGCAGCCAGACTCCCGAGAGCCGGTGACGCGCTCAAGCAGGGCGTACTCCTGCTCGCCGCCTTCATGGCCCTGGTGCCGACCCTTTTCATGGTGTTGACGGCGCTGAAGAGCGACGAGGACCACGCCATCAACAAGCTCGGACTGCCGGAAACAATTGTGACTGAGCATTTCCGCTCGGTTCTCATCGACAGCCCCTTTCTCGCCTGGATGGCCAACAGTTTCATTCTGGTGGCCGGGGCCGTTCTGCTCGGCACCATCGTCTCCTGCCTTGCGGCCTATGCCATCGCCTGCATGGAATTCCGTGGCCGCGATACGCTGCTGGCCGCCAGCACCTCGCTGATGGCGGTGCCGCCCATCGTGATGATCGTGCCGCTCTTTGTGCTTTACACACAGCTCGGGCTGATCAGCACCTATCAGGGCGCCATCATCATCTATGCCGGGCTCATCACGCCCTTCTCGGTCTATCTGCTCACCACATTCTTCCGCACCGTGCCCAAGGAGCTGTTCGAGTCGGCCCACATTGACGGGGCCGGCCATTTCCTGATTCTGCTGAAGATCGTTCTGCCCCTTTCGCTTCCCGCCCTTGTCACGCTAGTGGTGGTTAACTCGCTCTATGTCTGGAACGACCTGCTGATTGCCATCATCTTCTTGCAGGAGGATTCCAAGCGGACCCTGATGGCCGGCATCAGCGTTTTCCAGGGGCGCTACAACAACCAGGTGCCGCTCACCATGGCCGGCATGGTCATTGCCAGCGCACCCATGTTCATTCTCTACGTCACCTTCCAGAAGCATTTCATCCGCGGCCTGATGGCCGGCGCCATCAAGTAGGCTCGTGGCGATTTCCATTGCCAGCAAGCAGTTGCGCGTCACCATCAACCCCCAGGTGGGTGGCACCATTACCTCTATTACTCATCTTGGACTTGGCTTGTCAGTGCTGGGAACCGTGCCGTGGGACGCGATTGATGCACCCATCGAAAGTTTAGGCGCCCGCGATGAAGCGGAGTGGCTGACGCGCTACACGGGTGGCTGGCCCATGCTGTTTCCCAATGGCGGCGATGCCTGCACCGTCGACGGGGTGTTTCATGGTTTCCATGGTGAGGCCTCTATTAGCCCCTGGACTGCGAAAGCTTCGCCGGAAAGCCTACGCCTTGCCCGCCGCTTTCTCACTGTTCCCGTTGAAATGCAGCGGGAACTTATTGTGGTGGGCGACTTACTGATTATCCGTGAACGCCTGCGCATGACCGGTTCGCATCCCATCGATGTCATGTGGGGCCATCACCCCACCTTCGGGTCCGATCTTCTGGCAGGCCCGGTGGAGATCACCGCTGGCACACGGCATGTGACCGTTGATGATACGTATGATCCTGGTGCCAATCCGCTGCGTCCCGGTGCCGTCGGAACGTGGCCCATCGTTGCCGGAAAAACCGGACCGGTCGATCTCGGCAGGCCTGAGGGAATTCCTGCCGCCATGGCCTATCTGCATGATTTTGACGCGGCATGGGTCGCCATGCGCCGCACTGACAACGCCATCGCGGTTGCACTTTCCTGGGACGCCGCACACTTTCCCTGCGCCTGGCTCTGGTATGAACTGGGCGGCACCACCGAAGCGCCGTGGCATGGCCGTGGCCGGGTCATCGGTATCGAACCAAATTCCACCCGGCCCGGCATGGGTCTGGCCAACGCCACGCGCCGCCGCAGTTCTCTATTGCGCTTGCATCCCGGCGAGGAGATTTCCACAACGCTTCACTTGCATGTTTTCCGGCCATCGGGAGCCATCACGGCAGTTGATGGCAGCGGCCGGGCCGTGGCCGCTTGAATCAATTACGGCGTTGATGGCGCAAAGGCTTCACCTTCTGCATTGAACAGGTGGCAATCCTTGGCCGCAAGCCCGACCTTCATCTCGTCGCCGGGCTTCACCACCACATCGCCCGCCGCATGCACCGCGAATTCATTGCTTCCCGGAACCTCAAGATAGACATAGGTTTCATTGCCGAGACGCTCCACGGCGAAAACCTTTCCGGTCAGAACTGCATCGCCCTGCCCCGCTGGATCCAACGCCTCTGGCCGGATACCAAGCGTAACGGACGCACCCACCACGGCCTTGCCCGGTTTGCGCCGCACGTTTACCGCCTTGCCGTCGCCGATTGTCACGCTGATCGTATCGCTGGTTGCTGCCACAATCGATCCGGCCAAAAAATTCATCGCCGGCGAACCAATAAAGCCCGCCACAAACCGGTTGCGCGGGTGATGATAAAGGTCAAGGGGTCGGCCGGTCTGCTCGACGCGGCCCTGGTTCAACACCACGATCTTGCCGGCCATCGTCATCGCCTCGACCTGGTCGTGGGTGACATAGATCATTGTGGCACGAAGCTGGCGGTGCAGGCGCGTAAGCTCCACCCGCATCTGCACCCGAAGCTTGGCATCAAGGTTGGACAAAGGCTCGTCGAAGAGAAAAACCTTGGGCTCGCGCACAATGGCGCGGCCGATGGCCACGCGCTGCCGCTGGCCACCCGAAAGCTCCCGCGGCCTGCGGCCGAGAATTTCCGAAATCTGCAAAATGTTCGCCGCCTTTTGCACGCGTTCCTGTAATTCCGCCGTGTTGGTCTTGGCGATGCGCAGGCCAAAGGCCATGTTTTCAAACACCGTCATGTGCGGATAAAGCGCGTAGTTCTGGAACACCATCGCAATGCCGCGTTCGGCGGCGGGCAGCCGGTCAACCCTTATGCCGCCGATATGGATGCTGCCGCTGTGCAGTTCTTCCAGGCCGGCGATCATGCGCAGCAAGGTGGACTTGCCGCAGCCCGACGGGCCGACAAAAACCGTGAACTCTTCCTTCTCAATCTTAAGATCAATGCCATGGACGATCTCGGTGTCGCCGAAACGCTTGACCACCCCGTCCAGTTCAACATAACTCATTTGACATCCGATTGGTTGGCATTCACCTGGAATTCCTGCTGAAAAACTTTGTTGGTCCGCGAAACAGTATGGTTTGGAAATAACCCCGTCAACGCAGATTCCGGCATTAAAAGAGTTATTTTTTGCGATTCACATCAATTTCCAGCATTATGGACCGTTGTCTACGAAATTGGAATGCACTATCCTGATGCCTCACTTGACTTGAAATGCGGAGTAGCCAGTGTTGAAAGCGCCTCGCCGGACGGGCAAAGCTGCCGCAAAGAAAAAAGAAGAGGACAGCGGCTCGCGCAGCGTGCGGCGCGCCCTCGACATCTTCGAACTGATGCTCCAGCGCGGCGAACCGGTGACCGTGGCGCAGATCATCAGTGAGCTCTCAATTCCAAAATCGACGGCCTACGAACTCGTCCGCACACTCTCGGAAACCAACTACATCACCTCATCCGGGAAAGGCAGCGCCCTGTTTCTGGGCCGCCGGCTGTTTGAGCTCGGCATGGCCTATCGCAGCAATGTCAATCTCCTGCGCGACGGCAGCCAGATTGCCGAGGAGCTGCGCAACGAAACCGGCGAAACGGTTCAGCTCTCGGTGCTCGAAAATGATCTGATGATGGTGATCCTCAAGGAAGAAGGCATCCGCCAGTTGCGCATCATCAGCAATGTGGGTTCCCGCGTTCCGGTGAACTGGGCGGCGGCTGGCCGCCTGCTGGTATCCGACATGGATGACAAGGCCTTGACCGCCCTACTGACTGCGACGGCTCTTCCCGCGCCCACTGGCAGGGCCACCACCGATGTCAAAAAACTCGTGGCCCAGATCCGCCGTTTCCGCCGCCAGGGCTATGCCACGGAACTGAACGAGGCGAATGAGCATGCGGGTTGCGTGGCCGCTCCGGTGATTGATGCCTCCGGACGCTGCATCGCGGCCTTGAGTATCGTGGCGCCGGAACAGCGGATGATGAAGAAGAACCGCAACAGCCTGATCGCCAGCGTGATTGCCGCCGCGGCAAAACTTTCCCGGAGGCTCGGCTGACAATCGTCCACAACTCCAGACACTAATAACAAGGTGTTGACGCAGAAATTGCGGCGAAGGGCAAAGTCCTGTATGGCACACCGAAGTTATAAGGATAGGGAGTGGCAATGGTGGATTTTCTCTGGCAGTCGGTGGTGATCGGAATTGGCGGCACTGCCGCCATGGACCTGTGGACGTTGCTGCTCACCGCCGTCTTTGGAATGCCGAAACCCAACTAGGGCCTGGTGGGCCGGTGGTTCGCCCATCTCGCCAACGGACGCTCTGGGCTGGTTTTTCCATTATGCAATCGGCATACTCTACGCCGCAGCGCTGATTGTTTTTGCCGGACAAGAATGGGTTTCAAATCCAACCTTTCTTCCCGCATGGATCATAGGCCTTGTGACGGTGGGCGCCGGCTGGTTTATTCTTCAGCCCGGCATGGGCGCCGGCTGGGCCGCATCGCTCCGCCCCAACCCCATGCAGATACGGGCGCTGAACCTGATCTCCCACACGGTTTTTGCGGCGGGCAATGTTCGCAACGACCCTGCTCTTCTCCCGCCTGTAAGCTCTCGCCCTACAGGGACCTGCGGCGGACCCGCAAAATATGCCACTCGATTTCTTTCCGCAAAGCCTGCACGTCACCGGCGGCGAGAAGATCGCGCAGGCGGCGGTGCTGCGGCGCCATGACCTTGGCATCGCGCTCATCGCGGATCTCGTGGCCGAAAATAATGAACACGTGGCGCGCCAAAGTCTCCCACAGGATTTGCACGATTTCATTTCCCGAAACGCGGCAGATTTCCCGGTGGAAACTGAGATCGGCCTTGCTCACTTCAATCCATTCCAGGCGTTCAGCTGACAGTTCCATCGAAGCGATAATCCGGTCCAGTTCTGCGAACAGGCTTGGATCCGATTGGTAAATGGGCGCGGCGGTAGAAAGCGCGATCTGCTCAAGGGCGATGCGCGATTCGCAAATCTGGTTGACGCGCTGGTCGTCAAAGCTCGCAATATGCGTGCCCCGGTGCGGGATGCTTTCGACAATTCCTTGCGACTCGAGAATCTTCAGGGCTTCGCGCAGGGGAACCCGGCTGATGCTGAGCAGGCTGGCGAGTTCCGTTTCGTAAAGCCGCTGCCCAGGCTTCAAAGCCCCGGCGGAAATCCCGGTGACAATGGCGTCCGCGGCCTGTTCCGACAGGCTCGCCATCCGGGCCATGCGCAAAGGCGGCGGAAACGACAAAGGGAGCGATTCGACTTTGCTCATGAGGCTTTCTACCGCATTTTTCCCACTTGCCTAACTCATATAATTGTATACAATTAGCACAACGAGCGAGAGAGTTCAACTCGCCGCGTTACAGGGAGCAGGAAATGACGGGATTGCTGGCGGGCAGGCGCGCCTATGTCACGGGAGGATCAAGCGGCATTGGCGCCGCCATCGTCGAAACCTTCGCCAAGGAAGGCGCCCATGTGGCGATCGGCGCATCGCGCCATTCCGAACAGGCAGCAGCCGCCGCAAAACGTTTGGCAACGGGCGGCCAGCGCGTTGTGGTAGTCCAGGCCGACCTGAATGACCGCGCCGCAACGGACCGCGCCGCCGATGAAGTCATCAGTGCGTTAGGTGGACTCGACATCTTCGTGCACTGCGCCGGAATTGATGTGACCCAGACAGCCCCTACTCACGACACGCCCGACGATACCTGGGACCGCATGCTGGCGCTGCATTTGACTGCCGCATTCCGTCTCTCCAAGAAACTTGTGCCGGCCTTGCTGAAAGGCACGAAGCCTTCGGTGACTTTTATCGGATCTGTGGCAGGGCTCGTGGCCTGGGAAGGAGACGTTGCCTATAACGTCGCCAAGGCCGGGCTTCATCATCTCGCCCGCTGCATCGCGGCCGACTATGCCAAGGCTGGCCTCCGCGCCAATGCCATTGCTCCCGGTGTGATCGATACCCCCCTCACCCGCGGCTATGCCTCGGGCATGGAGGGCGGCGAAACCAGCGGCATGAAAGTTCTGGCCGGGCTTCATCCCATCGGCCGTTATGCAACGCCTGCCGAAGTGGCGGGCGCCGCCCTCTTTCTCGCCTCCGACCAGGCCGCCTTCATCACCGGCGTCGTGCTGCCGGTCGATGGCGGCATGACAATGATCTAAGGAAAGCCGCGATGGCCAAACTGAAAATACTGGCGGCGATCTGCGATGAACCAGGTGAAGGCGACGTTTTAAGCCTGCGCCACGTGGTGATCGATGATCCCCATGAAATGGAAGTGCGCGTCAAGATCGAGACAACCGGAATTTGCCGGAGCGATATTCACTATCTTCGCGGTGTGTGGGTTCACCCGAAGCCGGTCATCCTTGGGCACGAAGCTTGCGGCGTCATTGAGTCCGTCGGGGCTGGCGTGTCCAAGGGCCGGATCGGCGAAAAGGTCGTGCTCACCTTCACGCCCTCCTGCGGCCAGTGCCGCTTCTGCGTGGTTGGCCGCAGCGTGCTGTGCGAGGAAGTGGCCCGCGCCGCAGCACAGGGCACCATGTGGGACAACACCACGCGTTTTTTCGAGGAAAATGGCAAGCCCATCCATCATCTCAGCCTTGTCTCCTCATTCTGCGAATACACCGTGGTGCCGAGCAATGGCGCCATCAAGATCGACGAGGAAACATCATCGGAACAGGCTTGCCTGCTGGGCTGCGGCGCGCTTGCAGGAATAGGTGCTGCACTGAACACCGCCGAGGTCAGGCCCGGCGATAGCGTAGCAGTTTTCGGCTGCGGCGGCGTGGGCCTCAGCGTCGTGCAGGGCGCAAAGCTCTGCAATGCCCTGCCCATCGTGGCGGTGGATGTGAGGGCCGACAAGGAAGCCGAAGCCCGGCGCTTCGGCGCCACGCATTTCGTCGACGCCTCAAGCGGCGATCCGGTGGCGGCGGTGCGGGAAATCACCGGCGGCGGCGCCGACTTCACTTTCGAAGCGACAGGCCGCACTGAAATCGCCGAGCTTTGCTACAAGGCCACACGGCGCGCCGGAACCACCGTGCTCATCGGTCAGCCAACGGAAAATGCCATGGCGGGCTTTCCGCCCTACTGGATCGCCCAAGATGAAAACCGCGTCATCGGCTCAAGCTACGGCTCGACCCGCCCGATGATCGATTTTCCAAAAGTCCTGCGGCTGGTCAAGCACGGGATGCTGAACCTCGAGGCCCTGGTCTCCGAGGTTTGGCCGTTTGAACGGATCAACGAGGCAATTGCCCTTGTTGAAACTGGAGGCGTAAACCGCATGGTTCTCCGCTTCAACGACAAGACTTGAACGCATGAAGTCAGGCTTGCACAAAATGAGAGATAACAGCTTGGGCCGCGCCCCGCGGACCGGCACATAAAGGAGGAAGCTCATGACCACATTAACAAGACTTAACCGCAGGAATCTTCTGGTTGGCTCCGCTGTCACCGTGGCCGCCACCCTTGGCGCACCTGCCATCATCCATGCCGCCGGCCGGGAACTCCGGATGCTGACCTGGGAAGGCTACGCCGAGCCGGAATGGCTGGACGGCTTCAAGCAAACCACGGGCGCCACCGTGAACATCGTCTACGCCGGCTCCGCCGACGAAATGTTCGCCAAGATGCAGGGCTCGCAAGGGGCCGACTTCGATCTCGTGTCTTTCGACACCTCGCTGTTCCCGCGCTACGTCGATGCCAAGCTTATCCAGCCCTTCGACATGGCGAAGATTCCGAACTTCAAGAACATGGCGCCGGAATTTGCCACCGTGAAGTCAGTCATGCGTGGCGATGACCGCTACGGCATGCCCTTCGCCTGGGGCTCCCTGCCCCTCGTCTATGACACCGAGGCCTTCCCGACACCGCCCGAGTCCTGGGAAGTGATGTGGGATCCGCAGTATGCCCAGCAGATGCTGTGGATGGATGACGCCAACAATTCGATCTCGGTTGCCGCATTGATCGTGGGTGCCGCAAATCCTTACCAGCTTACCGATGATGACTTCGCCAAGATCAAGCAGAAGCTGATCGACCAGAAGAAACTGTCGCTCAGCTATTATGCGGGCTTTGATGACGGGGTAAACCTCTTTGCCCAGAATGGCATCAAGCTGATGTATTCCATGGGCGAGCCGCAGGTGCCCGCCCTCGTGAAGAAAGGCGTCAAGGCGGCGCTCACGATCCCCAAGGAGAAGGCCGTGGGCTGGCTCGACTGCTGGGAACTCAGCGCCGGCGTGAAGGACAGCGAACTGGCCCATGCCTGGGTGAATTCCTGCATGGATGCGGGCGTGGGCAAGGCTCTCACCGAGAAGATGAACTACGGCAACACCACCAATCCCGACATCAACACGGCGGCGAAGCTCACCTATGGTGACAAGCTGTCGTGGCTTGAGACTGCGGAAAACTACGAGAAGCGTGTTGCCCTGTGGAATGAAATCAAGGCAGGCTGATCTTTCAGTTTTCCGGATCTCCAATCAGGCCGGGATATGCGTGTCCCGGCCTTCCTTTCCTTGCAACCACTGGAAGCATCATGCCCCTTGAAACCGTCTCTCCCATCCTCAAATCCACCCCGCCCCGCCTGAAGATCACCGGGATCGACTGCCATGCGCTTCTGGCTCCGGATTATGACAAGGGCAACACATCGTCAGCGCAGGACAGCTTCGTCGTCGTCATTCACACGGATGGCGGGGTTTCCGGCGTTGGTGAATGCGATGCCAACCCCTGGATGGCCAAGGCCTGCGTCGAGGCGCCCGGCACCCACACCATGGGGCTTTCAATCCGTGACATGCTGATTGGCGCCAATCCCTTCGAGATCGGCGACATCTGGCGGAAGATTTATTTGGGAACCGCCATGAATGGCCGGCGCGGCATGGTCATCCACGCCCTGAGCGCCGTCGAAATGGCCCTCTGGGATTTGTGCGGCAAAGCCGTGGGCCTTCCCGTTCACGCCTTGCTTGGCGGCGCAACGCGTGACTCCATCACGCCCTATGCCTCGCTCCAGCCGGCTGGAGGACGTTTCGAGGACTACCGCGACGCGCTCTGCCTTTCAGCCGAGAAGGCTCAGAAATTGGGCTTCAAGGCCTTGAAGACCGAAATCACCATGAACGGCCCCTACGCCCACGGCGGCATGCGCGAAAACTATGATCGCCATACGGATGTTCTGGCCGCTGTTCGCAAGACCATTGGCAAAGACATAACCCTGATGGTGGACGTGCAGTATCTCTGGGAAGATGCCGCGACCTGTCTTTCCGTCGTCAAGGATTGGGCCGAGTTCAATATCTATTTCCTCGAAACGCCGATCTGGTCGGACAACGTCCATGAGATGGCGAAACTGGTGGAGCGTGCCCCCATGCCCATTGCCTGCGGCGAATGGCTGGCCACCCGCTTTGAGTTCGAAGAGTTGATGGATATCGGCAAGGTCCAGGTGGCCCAGCCTGATGTGGGCCGCGTCGGCGGCATCGGCGAGGCCAAGATCGTCTGCGACATGGCCAGGAAGCGGGGCCGTACCATCGTGCCTCATTGCTGGAAAACCGGCATTTCCATTTCGGCAACGGCGCATTTGGCCTTCGTCACCAATCACTGCGCCTTCATCGAATATCTGCCGCCGCAGCTCTGCCACGAACGCCTGCGCCGCGAACTGGCCCAGGAAGAGCTCGTCTTCCGCCCCGATGGCACCATCCCGCTGCCCACCAAGCCCGGCCTCGGCGTGGAGGTCGATTGGGATGTGGTAAAGCGCTATAAGGCCTAGAGAACGGGCAGAGGGTGATGGGGTTAGAGCTCAGGAACGTCAGCAAGCGCTATGCGCATCAGGAAGTGCTTCATCCGCTGTCGCTTGAAGTGGCCAACGGAGAATTCCTGACGCTCCTCGGGCCTTCAGGTTCCGGCAAAACCACCCTGCTGCGCCTGATCGGCGGTTTTTCCGAAGTATCCGGCGGAAATATTCTATTTGAAGGCAGGGACATCACGGACGCGCCGGCAAACCGCCGTCCCTTCAACACCGTGTTTCAGGACTACGCCTTGTTCCCGCACATGACCGTGGTCCAGAACGTGGGCTATGGGCCGCTGGTGCAGCGCCGCGACCCTGAAGCCGCGCGCAAACTGATTGCCGAGACGCTGGACATCGTGGGCCTGTCTGAATTGCAGGACCGTTTCCCCGCCCAGCTCTCCGGCGGCCAGAAGCAGCGTGTGGCGCTTGCCCGCGCCATCGTGTGTGAACCACAGGTCATCCTTCTCGATGAACCGCTGGCGGCGCTTGACGCCACGTTGCGCCGCCAGATGCAGGTGTTCCTCAAGCAGATACAGCGCCGCATCCAGACCACCTTCATCTTCGTTACCCACGACCAGGATGAAGCCATCACCATGTCGGACCGGATCGTGGTGATGAGCCAGGGCCGCATAGAGCAAGTGGGAACCCCGCGCGAAATCTATTTCCAGCCCCGCACTCATTTTGTTGCCGGCTTCTTTGGCGACAACAACCTGATCCCCGGAACAATGGCCGGACCCGATGCGGTCGATACGGCCCTGGGCCGCCTTCCCATTGCCGCCAGCAAGCACCATGCATCAGGCGCCAAGGTGCTGCTTGCGATCCGGCCGGAATCCTTGAGCCTTGGCACAGGCAAGGTGTCCATCGCAGCGGAAGTGGTGGAAGCCATGTTCGGCGGCGCGCTCACCAAGCTGCTGCTGCGCTCCAAGAGCGCGCCTGACATCACGCTGGACATGCGCCTCGCCGGAAATGATCGCATTTCCGTGCTCGAAGTTGGCGCGCCAGTCACTGTCACTTACGATCCCGCCGATGCCGTTGTGATCGGAGGCTAGTGCTATGTTGCCGCGCCTCACCGCCAGATGGCTGATCTTCCTGTTAATGGCCGCGGTGCCCGTGGCTTTCATCGTGGCGCCCATCGGCTCGTTCCTGCTCATCTCTTTTTTCCGCACCGACAAGCATGAGATCATCCATGAGCTGACGCTCTTCAATTACATCAATTTCTTCGGTAACTGGACCTATTCCGGAACCTATCTCGGCACCATTTTCCTCTGCCTGGAAGTCGTGGTCCTCTCGGTGCTGGTGGGCTATCCCATCGCCTGGTTTATCTGGCAGCAGAAGGGCAGCCGCCGCTATCTCATGTTGCTGCTTGCCGTGGTGCCGCTCTTCATGAGCTACATCGTGAAGCTCTACACCTTGCGCTCCATGTTCGGCCTCAATGGATTGGTCAACCAGTTGCTGCTGAGCCTTGGCGTTCTCGAAAAGCCGAGCCAGCTCTTGCTCTTCAATCAACGCGCCGTCCTGATCACCATGGTGGTGATCTACCTGCCCTTTGTCATCCTGCCGATATTTCTGGCACTCGAACGCATCCCGCGCTCGCTGCTGCACGCTTCCATCGATCTTGGCGCGGGCGCCTGGGACACCTTCCGCCGTATCGTGATGCCATTATCGTTTCCTGGCACGGTTGCGGGTGCATTATTTGTTTTTGTACTGGCGCTGGGTGACTTCATCACGCCGCAGATGGTGGGAGGCACCACCGGCTTCACCATTGGCCGCGTGATCTTCTCGCAATTCGGCCTTGCCTTTGACTGGCCCTTTGGCGCCGCCATGGCCGCCATCCTGTTCCTCACCGCCCTCGCAGGCATCTTAATGGCAGGCTTTGCCATGAGCCGGCAGAAAGTCTGACCATGCGCAGCAGCGGAGAGAAATTCGCCAAGATCGCCACGGGGACAATCACCGCAATTGTATTTGCCGTGCTTTACGCCCCGCTCTTCATCAGCGTGCTGTTTTCCCTGGTTGAGATCAGGCGCGGCAAGATCCTGTGGGAAACCTTCAGCTTCGGGCCCTATTTTACCCTGTGGTCGAACCCCAGCGTTCTCTCCGCCCTTTCCAATACGGCTGTTGTCGCCCTGACCGCCGTGGCCGTCGCCTCCGTGCTGGCGGTGGTGCTGGCGCTTTATACGGAATGGGAAGGCGCTATCGGCAGGCGCGCCCTTGAGCTCATCATCTATTTGCCTTTCCTGCTGCCACCCATCGTCACGGGCTTGGCGCTTCTGGTGACCTCGGCGGAACTGGGCATCAACCGGGGCATCACCACAATCATTGTCGGCCATACGGTCTTCGTTCTCGCCGTCTCCTATCGCCTGGTGCTCACGCGGCTGCAATCGCTTCCCCGTTCGCTCATCGAAGCCTCGTTCGATCTCGGCGCCAGCCGCTTGCAAACCCTGCGTTACGTACTCCTGCCGCATCTCACTTCTGCCGTAGTCACCGGGGCAGTACTGGCCTTGGCGCTCTCCTTCGACGAAACCCTGATCAGCACCTTTGTCGCCGGTGACCAGATGACCCTGCCCCTTCGGCTCTGGGCCATGATGCGCGTGGGCTTCACCCCGGAAATCAATGCACTGGTGACACTCGTGCTGCTGGTGACAATCATCCTGGCCCTCGTGACAGCTTGGCGGCTGAAGCCCGGGGGCGAACTCAGTGAGGAATGAAATGA
>DATLDM010000011.1:0-25105 GCA_035525875.1 Aestuariivirga sp. | reverse complement strand
GGCGGGCAGGCTTTCATCAAGGCGATGCTGGCCAAGATTTCCGAGGTGCGCGAAATGACCCGCGGCCGCGATATCGATATTGAAGTCGACGGCGGGATCACGGCGGAAACGGCGCCGCTGGTGGTCAAGGCCGGGGCCAATGTGCTGGTGGCTGGCTCGGCCATCTTCAAGGGCGCGGACTACACCGCCAATATCAAGGCGCTGCGCGGGGCTGCGTCCAGCGTCGCAGTTTAGGGCTTCTTTTCCACCCACTCGATAAAGGCCTCGAGCCATTTGGCGAGGTACTTTCTGGTTTCTGCATCGGTCAGGTTGCCGTTGGCGTCGAATTTGTCCTTGTTGTGGTTCACGAAAATTTCCGGCCTCGGCATGACGATTGCCTGGAGCGATTGGAGGGTTTGGCGGAAATGGTATTGCGAACGGCCGGTGCCAAGGTAAACGCCGTCGCCCGCACCCAGGATGCCAACACGCTTCCATTTGAGGAAATGAGAACCCCGCGATAGCCAGTCGACGGCGTTTTTGAGCACGCCGGGGACCGAGAAGTTATATTCGGGGGTTGCGAAGATCACTCCGTCCGCGGCGCGGATGCGGGCGTCCAGATCCTTCACGGTTTGCGGCTTGCCCTCTGCCACTTCGACATCGCCATCGTAGAGGGGGATGCCATGCAGGGTTACGATCTCGATTTCCACATTAGGCGGAGCTAGTTCCTGAAGCGCGCGCAGAAGGCCGGTGTTGGTAGAGGCTTTGCGCAGCGCACCGGAAATGGCAAGAATCTTCATATTATTCTACTTTCTGCAATAATTTCTATTTTTCTTCTTTATTTTTGCTAAATTTGCAACAATAAAGCGATATGGAACAGTTTTCGGCGCTTCGGCTGTTTATTTCGGTAGTCGATACGGGCGGTTTTTCGGCGGCAGGAGAGTTGCTGGGTATTTCAACCTCCGTCGTCAGCCGCCAAATTGCAGCCCTCGAAGCGGAGCTTGGTATCCGCCTGCTCAAGCGATCAACCCGGCGGGTTGAACTTACGGAAGCGGGCTCACTCTATCTCACGCGGGTGCGCAGCCTTCTCACGGAACTTGAGGAAACCAACAAAAGCCTCAAGCAGCCAAACACCCCGGCGGCGGGAAGGTTCCGGATTGCCGCGCCAACGGCGCTTGGCCTTTCCCTCATCGCGCCTGCCGTTGCGGATTTCATGGCGGCGCAGCCAAATGTGGTGATCCAGCTTGATCTTCTGGACCGGACCGTAGACCTCCTGGAGGAAGACTATGACATGGCCTTGCGGGTTGATGAAGTCGTGGAATCCACAGCGCATCTGCGGAGTTTGGGACACGTAGAGGCGGGGCTGTTCAGCTCGCCCGCCTATCTCGCCCATCACGGCCGGCCCCGGGGATCCGCCGACCTCGGCGCACACCGGGCCCTTTACCTGGCAAACCAGCAGAGCTGGAACCTGCGCGGCGGTCTCAGCGAAAAGCCGAAACTGCAGTTTTGCTCGAACCGGCTGGAGGCCTTGAAAACACTCTGCCTGGCCGGGCAAGGCATTGCGCTGCTTCCCCTCTTTCTGGTGCGGAGCGAAATGGAGCGCAATGAACTGGTGCAATTGCTTGATGGTTTTGAACCCAAACCGTTAAATCTCGTTATGGCTACGTCGCCACAACGATCTGAAACTAATTCCTCCCGGCTTTTCCAGCAGTTTCTGGAGTCGCGCTTCAAGCGGTTGCGGCTTTGACTTTCTTAGAGCGCTTGGCGAGAAGCCCGGTCAACCAGTCCGGATCCATTTCCGGCACGGAGGACAAAAGCAATTCCGTGTAGGCCGGAAACGGCGGCGACAGGACCTTTGACTTCGGCCCCTGCTGGACCACCTTACCCTGGTGCATGACAACGATTTCATCGGAAATGGCCCGCACCGTGGCAATGTCATGGGTGATGAACAGATAGGAGACGTTGGTTTGCTTTTGCAGGCGCATGAGCAGCGAGAGGATTTCCTCCTGCACAATCTGGTCGAGGGCGGAGGTGACTTCGTCGCAAATGATGATTTCCGGTTCAGCCGCCAAGGCCCGGGCGATGGAAATGCGCTGCTTCTGACCGCCGGACATTTCGCCGGGAAGCCGGTCAATGTAGCTTTCGTTGAGCTCGATGGACTCGAGCAGCTCAACCACCCGCCGGTCGCGGTCGGCGCCCTTGAGGCCGAGATAGAATTCAAGCGGCCGGCCGATGATGTCGCGCACCTTCTGGCGCGGATTAAGCGCCGTGTCCGCCGATTGATAGATCATCTGGATGCGGCGCAGCGTATCCTTGTCGCGCTCGTGCAAGCTGCGCGGCAGGGGCTTGCCGTTGAAATAGATTTCGCCGCGCGAGGGCGGCAGAAGCCCGGTGATGGCACGGGCCAACGTTGATTTTCCCGAGCCGGATTCACCAACGACGGCAACGGTGCGGCCGCGCGGAACCTGAACGGTGACATTGTCCAAAACCTTGAGCGAGCCGCTGTAGCTTGCATCGACATTATGAATGCGAAGCGCGATGTCGTCGCTGATTGCTTCCGGTTTCTGCAATTTGCGCACGGCCCAGAGCGAGCGGGTGTATTCCTGGGTAGGCGCCTTCAACATGGCGCGCGTCGTTGCCTCTTCCACCAGATTGCCATAGCGCAGAACCATGATGCGGTGGGCCATCTGGGCCACAACGGCGAGATCATGGGTGATGTAAATCGCCGCCGTATCGAACTGCTCGACGATATCGCGCATGGCGGCGAGCACTTCTACCTGGGTGGTCACGTCAAGGGCGGTGGTGGGTTCGTCAAATATAATCAGGTCAGGGCGGCAGGACATGGCCATGGCGGTCATGGCGCGCTGCAACTGGCCGCCCGACACCTGATGGGGGAAGCGGTCGCCAATGGTATCGGGCTTGGGCAATTGCAGGCGCTTATAGAGATCGCGGGCATCGGCCTCGGCCTTTTCGCGCGTCATGATGTTGTGGGCCACGGCGGTTTCAACGGTCTGGTCGATGATGTGGTGGGCCGGATTAAACGAGGCGGCAGCACTTTGGGCCACATAGGCAATGCGCGAACCCCAGAGGGCGCGGCGCTGTTCCTCGGACGCCGCAATCAGATCCATGCCGTCGAACACGATGGTGCCGGCGCTGATGCGGCAGCCGGGCCTGGCAAAGCCCATGGCGGCAAGGCCAAGGGTGGATTTGCCGGCACCGGATTCGCCAATGAGGCCCAGAACCTCGCCGCGCTTCAAGGTCAGATCAATGCCCTTGACGATGGGGTTCCAGACGTCGTCGCTGTAGCCATCAATCTTGAGGCCCCTGATGTCGAGGAGGGTTTCGCCCTTGACGCGTTTCTTATCAGTGACCATCGCGAAGCCCACTTGTTTTATGCAGGAACCAATCAACTACGAAATTCACGGCAACGGTGAGAAGCGCGATTGCAGCGGCCGGATAGAGCGGTGCAGCCCTGCCGAAACTGATCAGCGACTTGCTTTCAGCCACCATTGACCCCCAATCAGCAGTGGGCGGCTGGATGCCGACACCAAGGAAGGAGAGGGCGGAAATCGTGAGAAACACGAAGCAGAAACGGAGGCCAAATTCGGTAATGAGCGGCGGCAAAATGTTGGGCACGATTTCCCGGAAAACGATCCAGCGCATGCCTTCGCCGCGCAGCCTGGCGGATTCGACATAATCCATCACAACGGAGTTCAGGGCCACGGCGCGGGACAGGCGGAAGACGCGGGTTGAATCGAGCAAGGCCAAAATGATAATGAGATTGATGAGGCTTTTGCCGACCACGGCAAGCATCATCAGGGCGAAGATCAGCACGGGAATGGCGAGGAACGCATCCACGACGCGTGAAATGCCCTGGTCAAGAACGCCGCGCTGCAAGGCGGCGAGCACACCCAGAGAACCGCCCACAATAAACGATATGAGAGTGGTGATGAGGGCAATGCCAATGGTGTTGCGCGCCCCGAAAATTAGCCGCGAGAGTGTATCACGCCCGATCTGGTCGGTTCCCAGCCAGTTTTCCGGACTTGAAAGCTGATAGGCCTTGCCGACTATTTCCGACTCGCCATAGGGCGCAAGCAGGGGAGCAAATATAGCGCAGATGGCGTAAAACAAGATGACGATCATGCCAAACCAGGCGGTGAGCGGCGCGGTTTTCAGATTACGCCTGATATTCTCCATGACGGAGCGGCGGGCCTTGATGACGCGGGCAGGCGTTGTGGCTGTATTCATTTTGGATGCAACAATCTTGGATTGGTTACAATTGAGACGATGTCGGCCAACAGGTTGAGCAGGATGTAGGTTGCGGCGAATATCAGGGCGCAGGCCTGCACCACCGGCATGTCGCGGCTTGACACGGCATCAACCATGAGCTGGCCAATGCCGGGGTAGACGAACACCACCTCAACCACCACCACGCCTACCACGAGATAGGCCAGGTTGAAGGCTATAACGGTGGCAATGGGGGCCCAGGCATTGGGAAGCGCGTGGCGCCTGACGACATCGGATTTTGAAACGCCCTTGAGCTGGGCCATTTCAATATAGGGGCTGGCCAGCAGGTTGATGATCGCGGCCCTGGTCATGCGCATCATGTGGGCGATGATCACCAGCGTCATGGTAATGGCCGGCAATGCGGCGCGGTAGACATGCTCGAGAAACGGCGTTCCGATGCTGACCGTCGAGTTGGGATAGAACAGCTTCAGCTTCACTGCCAAAACGTAAACCAAAATATAGGCAATGAAAAATTCCGGCATGGCAATGGTTGTCAAGGTGACGGAATTGACGATGCGGTCAAACCAGGAATTGCGGTAAAGCGCTGCCATTGCACCAAGTACGAGAGAGAGTGGAACAGCGATAATAGCCGCCATGGCCGCCAGGAAGAATGTATTGTAAAGGCGCGGCGCAATCGTGGCCGACACATCGCGCTTCATGCTGCCGCTCAGGCCTGAATAGGACGAGCCAAAATCGCCCTGCACGGCTTTGCCGATCCATTCAAAATAGCGGACGGTGGCGGGGCGGTCGAGGCCGAGCTCGCGCTTGAAGGCCGCCACGGTTTCCGGCGTGGCGCTCTGGCCCAGGATATTTTCGGCATAGCCGCCCGGCAGCATCTCTAGCGACGAGAAAATAATCACCGAGACAGCAAGCAGCGTAACGATGCCGAGGCCCAAACGTTGCAGAACAGTTCGCAGAACTGGATGCATTCATCCCCCTTTTTGGGCTTCTCTGTTGGCCCCGTTTTTTTAACCCTAGCAGAACGGTAAAACACCGCCACAAAAAAACCGTATGGCGCTCTGCGACTCATTGCGACAGCCGAACGACGAATTGAACATTTCAATTCTCATCATGCCCGCGCTTGACGCGGGCATCTTCTCAGGAACCGTGGCGAAGACCGGGTCAAGCCCGGTCATGATGAGAAGGGGGAACCGCCCCTATCAAAAAAGGCCCCGCCGGATTTCCGGCGAGGCCCGTGATCAAATTGATCGCCCGTGGTGGATTACGCCATCCACCAACGTTCAACCATGTAGCCGCCATCGCTATCCTGATCGGGATTCAACTCGCCGTGGGCCACGGCCGTGCTCAACGCGCCGACGAAGTTGTAGAACATCAGCACAACCTGGCCGCCTTCGTCATGAACAATCTGCTGGCATTCGGCATACATGGCCGTACGCTTTGCTTCATCAAGCTCGCTGCGGGCCTGAACCAGAAGTTCATTGAAGCGGGCGTTCTTGAAGTGCGTGTCGTTCCACGGCGCATCGGCTGCAAGCGAGATGGACAGCATCGTGTCAACCGTAGGACGACCACCCCAGTAACACATGCTCCAGGGTTTCTTGAGCCAGACGTTGGACCAGTAGCCATCATCGGGCTCGCGGATCACGTTGATCTCAATGCCTGCCGCCTTGGCGCTTTCCTGCATCAAGAGGGCCGCATCCAGGGCGCCGGGGAAAGCGGCGTTTGGCGGAACCGAGAAATCGACCTTGAGATTCTCAATGCCGGCTTCCTTCAGGATCGCCTTGGCCTTCTCCGGATCGTAGGTATGCTGCGGCTGCGGATCGATGGCATATTTCATTGACGAGCCGATAGGATTGTCGTTGCCTACCTTGCCGTAGCCATAGAGCACCTTGTCCACCAGTTCCTGGCGGTTGATAGAGTATTTGAGGGCCTTGCGCACGGCTGGATTGTCGAATGGCGCCGTATCGCAGAGCATCGGAGCGGTATAAGGCGTCGGGCCGCTCTGGTTGTAGATTTCCGTATTCGGTGCGTTCTTCAACATGTCGATGGTCTTGAGATCGGCACGGTCGATGAAGTGCACTTCGCCGGAGAGATAGGCGTTGGTGCGGGCCGCAACGTCGGAAATGGTGAGCATTTCGATAGCGTCGAACCAGGTATCCGTGAAGTAGTTCGGATTGCGTTCGCCAACCAGCTTCACGCCGGGCTCATAGGACTTGAGGATATATGGACCTGCGCCGATGCCCTTTTCCCATTCGATCTTGCCATCGGTGGCGGGGTAGATCGACAGGTGGTAATCGGTGAAGCCGAAGGGAAGGTCGACGTTGCCGGAAGAGAGTTCAATAATGACCGTATCGGGGCCATCAGCCTTGACGCTCGTCACGCCCGGGAGATATTCCTTGGCTGGCGATTTCGAGTCTGGCCCGATGTGGTAATTGATGGTGGCCACGACGTCGTCTGAGGTCAGCGCCTTGCCGTTGTGGAAGGTAATGCCCTTGCGGATCTTGATGACCCACTTCTTGCCGCCATCCGATGGTTCGAATGACTCGGCAACGTGCATGGTCACTTCGCCCTTGGGGTTGAGCTGCGTCAGCGGCGCGCCCATGACCGACTTGCCGAACTGGAAGTTAAATCCGTTGGTCCAGGTGGCTGGATCCAGCGAGTCGGTGGTGGAGCCGTGGCCATGGCCGGACTTGAAGGTGCCGCCCTTCTTGGGCTCGGCGCGGGCGGCGGTGACAAACATGGAGTTGGCGGCCGCAGCGGTTATGCCGATGGACATGGCATAGCTCATAAAGTCGCGGCGTGAGAGCTTGCCCCGGCTTACGGCCTTGGTAACCTGTTTCAATTTCATTTCAAATTCGGTCATGCGTTTTCTCCTTGGTGACCAGATAGCTCATTGGCGGAGAAGAAGGAAAGCTGGGCTTTAGCAGCCTTGCGGCGAACCCTGTGCCGCACATTAACTTAGCCGTTTCCCCGTCTTCTTATTATTCAATAGGGATTTTTGACTGTCCCTTTAGAATTACTAACCTCTCACGCAAATGCAAATACGTCAATGGCTTATGGGCGCAGAAACAGGTGAATTGATTGAACCAAAGCCCCACCACGCAATGTACAAAAGCGACCAAAAAGCCGGGGAGAGCGCCCCCGCCCATTGCCTCTTCACAGTTTCTCCTATCGGATTTAAGGTCCGGACCCGACAGACAGGGGAGGCTGCAGCCGTGGTTCAGGAAACTGCCATTCGGGTAAATGAAGGGGTCATTGGCAACCTGATTGTCCGGATCGGCAAACGGCTGTTGCCCAAGACCCTTAAGGGTTCCCTCGAGCTTACCCTGCCTTCCGGAAAGCAGGTCGTGTTGGGAACGCCCGGCGGCGGTTTTGCGGCCGATCTGACGCTGCGCAATTTCAAGGTCATTTGGGCCAGCGTCAGGCGGGCCCAGCTTGGCTTTTTCGAAAGCTACATGGCGGGCGACATCGAGAGCAAGGATCCGACAAAATTCTTCCAGTTTTATTTGAACAACCGGGCAGCACTGGACCGGGCGGCCACCGGCATTTTCTCCGCAAGCTGGTTTGACAAGCTGTGGCACCGGGCACGGGACAACAACACCGAGGGGTCGAAGGAAAACATTTCGGCCCATTACGATCTCGGGAATAATTTCTACAAGCTCTGGCTTGACGAGACCATGACCTATTCCTCGGCGGTCTTTGACCGCACGGGAAACAGCCTGGAAGCGGCCCAGCGGCGCAAATATGCCAAGGTCATGGAGGCCCTGGAACTGAAGAAAGGCGATCACATCCTTGAAATCGGCTCGGGCTGGGGCGGGTTTGCGGAAGAAGCCGCCAGGAAGAAAGCCACCGTCAAGGGCATCACCCTGTCACGCGAACAGCTGGCCTATGCCGAGGAACGGATCGCCCGGGCCGGGCTTGACGGCCGCGCCAGTTTTCATTTCGAGGACTACCGCGACACCCAGGGCAGTTTTAACGGCATTGCCTCCATCGAGATGATCGAGGCGGTGGGCGAGCCGCATTGGCCGGTTTATTTCCGCACCCTGTATGACCGGCTGAAGCCCGGCGGCATTGCCGCCATCCAGGGCATTACGATTTCGGAGGCCAATTATGAGGCCTACCGCTCAGGAGTGGATTTCATCCAGCGTTATATTTTTCCCGGCGGCATGCTGCTCACCAAAACCATTTTGAAGGAACAGGCGGCCAAGGCCGGCCTGGTGCTTGAGCGGGGGGAAACCTTCGGGCAAAGCTACGCCACCACGCTGCGGCTGTGGCATGAGCGCTTTGAAACAGTCTGGCCGGAAGTTGCCAAACTTGGCTTCGATGAAAAATTCCGGCGGCTGTGGAAACTTTATCTGGCCTATTGCGAAGCGGGTTTTGCGGAGTCCGTGGTCGATGTCGGGATCTACAAGCTGCGGAAGCCGGCTTAACTAAATTTTTAGAAACGGCTGCAACAGGCGGCCGAGAAGTGTCTTGTAATGCGAGGGCGCTTCCGTTGCGTAAAGACAAATGCAGGTCTCGCCTTTTTCAATGATAGGGCAGTGCTCGGTATCTTCATCAAGATCGGCAATGTCACCGCGGGCGAACCTGCCGACCTTGTCCTTGAACGCACCTTGCAGGACCAGCGTGAGTTCCTCACCGCCATGGCCGTGCTCAAGCATGGTCATGCCGGAGGCGATGGAGAGGAGCTTCAACGAACCTTTGACACCTTTGGACAGGGGCAATTCATAAACGGAAACCCCAGGAGCTTTTTTCCGCCAGCGCAATTGGGCGAAGCCCTGGCCTTGCAGAAGACGCTGGAGAGGCGCTGGCATATCACTTTTCACCAGCGTCGCTTTCGCTGCGTGCGTGTCATCAAGGCTGGCAAGGGTTGCGGCGCGGCGCACATCGGATATTGCGGTGGCTTCCAGATCGTCCAATATTTCACCACCCAATGCTTCAGCATTCCGAACCGCAGTCCGGCATTCAGAACACATGCTGACGTGGCAAGCCGCGGCAAAGCTCAGGGCTTCGCCCAGGGTTCCTGCCGCATAGCTGAGAATGGTGGCTTCATCCAAATGGTGAACAATGGTCAATTCACCACCTCCAAAAGCTTGCGCATGTGCCTGTAGGCCAGGCGCATGCGGGACTTCACGGTGCCCAAGGGTAGCTTCAATTGTTTGGCAATCATACTCTGTGGTACGTCTTCCACGTAAGAAAGGATCAGTAGCTCGCGCTGTTCGGGCGGAATTTGCGCCAAAGCCTTGGTCACCTGGCTGTCTTCCTGGCTCCGGTTCAAGGCTTCGTCGCCGGGCGTATCATCGGATGGGGCATCAAAATCCTCGAGATCGGTAAAATGCGCCGAGGACTCCCGGCGCAGGCGGTCAATGCGCAGGTTACGCGCTATGGTAAACACCCAGGTTGAGGCAGCACCCCTTTCGGGCACGTAAAGGGCTGCCTTGGACCAGACCGCGATCATGGTTTCCTGCACAAGGTCTTCGGCCAGTTCGGCGGAGGCGCCTTTTCGCATCATGAAGCTTTTGACCCGCGGGGCAAAGTGATCGAAAATCATGGCAAAGGCAGCGCGGTCACGCGCATTGGCAACGCGAGACAGCAAAGCAGCAAAATCATCCTGCTTGGCAGATGGGAGAGGAATATGGGTCTTCTCAGCCATTCGCAGCAACACGGCAATCATACGGGGAGTCCGACGGACTTATCCATGCATATACGCAGGCCAGTGGCTTGCGGATCACTGCAGCTTCCGCTCAATTTGCTCGTTCCATTCCTTGGTAAAGACTTTCTTCTTGCCCTCGAAGGCATCGATTTTCCCCCAGACCAGCCAATGGGTCTTGGTGGCGGTGAGCCGGCCATAGGTTTCGGTGCGGGCATGCCATGGCCCACGCTTCAATTCCTCGGTCCAATGGGTTTCCATTTTGGCCGACAGCGGATCCTCTGGGAGGATGGAATAGTTTTCACGGCCCACCGAATAGGTGATGAGTTTGTGGGGTTGAATTTCATTCGAGCCGAAGTCATCGACAATTGCCAGGCGCCATTCCCCGGTCTTGGGATCAACCGTTGCCTCGCGCTTGTGCCAGGGCTTCTTGAGTTCCTTCAGCTTGACAGGCTCGGCGGCTTCCTCGGGCTTCCAGACGACGGGTGTTTCATTCTCGACCACCTTGCGCACCGGCAGATGCAGCGCCGACTTGCCGGCATAGACCGTGAGCGTCACCGGTTCCGGGGCCGGCCACATCATGGGGAAATAGCTGGTTGAAATCGCAACCCTGATCTTGTGGTCCTTGGGCACGCGCCAGGCAATGTCATCGAGCTTGATTTTCATCGTGTAGCGCTTGCCGGGAACAAGGGCGGTGGGCGTTTCGCGGCTGTCACGCATGCACAGGTTTTGCAGGTGATAGGTAATGCGGGACACTTCTCCGCTGGGCCACACATCATTCAAACGAACCGCCAAGCACGCGACCGGCCGATCGACCGAAAACTCGATTTCAAGCTGGGGCTGGCCAACGATGTCCATATCTGTTTGAAGGGAGGGCGAATCGAAAGTGATGGATTGCGCATCATCATTTTTCTGATCGCCGGGAAATTCCGGGCCAAGCCAGATGATGCAATATTCGCCGCCATCACCGCCGGTCGTTTGCCGTGATGAAATCGTGAGCGCCTTTTCAGTTCCTTGGGCTCCTGAAATACCCTTATCGGTCAAAAACCATTTTTTTGTGTCGGTATTGCCGAAGCCCCAATAGGGATCGCCGATCCAGCGGCCGGGCAGATGGGCCTTGGAGGTGCCGGGCTTGTCGGCATCCATGACATAGACGCGGTAATCAGGGTCACGCGACACCCCGGTCTCCTCATTTTTCAGCCACTGGTCCCACCAGCGCAGCATTTCCTGGAGGAAACCGATGCGGGGCTCTGGCACGGCGAAATGCGGATATTTATGGGACCACGGTCCGATGATGGCCTTGCGGGTGGTGCGCAGGCCTTTCATCAGGCGGGGGATTGCATTGGAGTAGGCATCGTTCCAGCCGCCGACGATCAAGACGGGCGTGTCGATGGCGGAAAAGTTTTCACACACCGAGCCGTGCTTCCAATAGGCATCACGGTGCGGATGCTGCAGCCATGGAATGAGCAGGAAGGGTTCAGCTTTCAAGCGTTCCAGCCACATCTTGCGCCACTTCGTTCCAACAATCTTGGGATCGGGCGGGCGCGAGGAATAGGCCAGCATGGTCGCGGCCCAGCCGAGATTTTCATTGAGCAGGCACCCGCCCTTGTAATGAATGTCGTCCTCGTAGCGGTCATCGGTAGAGCACAGGGTGACGATGGCTTTCAGTGCCGGAGGTTTCCGCGCGGCGACCTGAAGGGCGTTGAAGCCACCCCAGGAAATTCCGAACATCCCGACTTTTCCGGTTGACCATTTTTGCCGGGCGATCCAGGCGATCACTTCCAGCGCATCGTCCTGTTCCTGCTTGGCATATTCATCGAGCATGACGCCGTCGCTGTCGCCATTGCCGCGCATGTCGACGCGGATCGCGGCATAGCCGTGTCCCGCCAGATAGGGATGGGTGAGCGCATCGCGGAAGATGGTGCCGTCGCGCTTGCGGTAGGGAATGTATTCGAGCACGGCGGGCACGGGCTTCTTTTCGGCATCCACGGGAATCCACATGCGGGCTGCGAGCTTCACGCCATCGGACAAGGGAATCCAGAAATTCTCCACTTCCTTAATTTTGTGTGGAAATTTCTTAATGGTTTTGATGGTCATGGGTCCTCGGGTGGTCCGCATCTAAGGGGTTTTTAGCTGGAAATGCCTGATTTTAGGAGAGTTTGGCATGGGACGGCAGACTACCTTCCCCTTAACCGTATGCAAGCCCTGAAAATGAACGGCAGCTAAATGCCGCGCTCATCATGAGTTCAGTCGGCTTCCCGTACACAGTCACCATCAACTGATTTCGAGGGGAAGCCCAAATGTCCAACCTGATCACAAAAGTCGCCGCCGCCGCAGTGTTCGCCGGTTTGCTGATCACATCCGCCCAGGCCCAGTCGAAGAAGCCTTTTGAAGGTGTGGTCCTGGTTGCCGCCGTTCCGATGGATGAAATCCAGCCAAAGGCCCTGCGCGAATTCGCCAAGCCGAAGTTCAAGCGCGGCCAGGTCGTCAAGTATTCGACAGCCATGGCACCGGGCTCCATCGTCATTTACAGCAAGCAGAATGTGTTGTTCTACGTTCTCGGCAACGGCAAGGCCGTCAAATACCGGGTCGCCACGGCGCGCAAGGGTTTCGAATGGTCCGGCACCAACAAGGTGAGCTTCAAGACGGAATGGCCGGATTGGCGCCCGCCAACGGAAATGCGCGCCCGCCACCCGGAACTGCCAGCTTTCATGGAAGGCGGCGTCAAGAATCCTTTGGGCGCCCGCGCCATCTATCTGGGCTCCTCGATCTACCGCATCCATGGCACCAACGAGCCTTCCTCCATCGGCAAGTCGGCTTCCTCAGGCTGCATCCGCATGCTGAACGAAGATGTGTCGGAGCTCTATCAGTTCGTAAAGCAAGGCGCCACCGTAACGGTGCTTTAATCCGGCAAAACTTCCCGGTGACCCAGACTTCTCAAGGCTTCAACGATCCCGTTGAAGCCTTTTTTTGCGGGTTCGCTCACATGCCTGGCGCGCATGAAGGAATGGGCCAGGGCTGGCTCTTCTATCAGAATCGCTGGAATTCCGGCGGCCCGCAGCTTTTCATAAAAAATCACCCCGTCATCAAACAGCGGGTCATGGGCGGCCACGGAAATATAGGCGGGCGGCAGGCCTTTGACATCATAGGCCAGATTGGGAATGGCGCGGGGGTCAAACCAATTGGGATTGCCCTTCGGCCCCAAAAAGCAATCGAGATAAAATATCATCTCGGGCTTGGTGAGGCATGGGGCATGGGCGTTGCGGATATAGGAGGGCGTATTCACATCGGCCCCAAGAACCGGATAGATCAGGACCTGGCCCCTGAGCTGCGGCGCGCCATGGTCACGCAGCACCAACGCCAAGCCAACAGTCATTTGCCCCCCGGCACTGTCACCTGCTCCGAGAATACGGTCAGGATCGATGCCGAAGGCCCGGCCGGAACTCCGCATCCAGAGCAAAACCTTCAGGGAATCTTCCAGTTGGGTGGGGTGCGGGTGTTCGGGCGCCAAACGGTAATCAACGAGCACCACCACGCAATCGGCCTGATCGGCCATTTCGGCGCACATGTCGTCATGGGTTTCACAGGAGCCCAAAACCCAGCCGCCGCCATGAAAATAGATCACCGCGGGCTTTGGTGCTTCGCCCGGCGGGCGGAAGACGCGAACATGAACTCCGTCCACATCAATGTCTTCGACGAGCAGGCGTTGCGGACGGGCGGCGCGGAACAGGCGGCAGACGTCATCCCAGGCCTTGCGTTGCTCAGGCAGGGGCCAATTGGCACTTTCCGGCGGAGAATGCTTGGACAGCTCCTTGTAGAAAGTGAGCATGCCTTCATCGATAGCCTGGGTGATCATGGTTGCACTGCTGTAATTATTTTCAGCCAGACTTGCATGAATGACCCCAAGAAGTCTATTTGCAACTATGGAATCGCCGTGGAACAGAAAAAACCCTGAACTCGCCGCAACGCCGGAAGAAAAATCCGCGATGGCTGACGCCGTCGATCATCTGGTTGCAGCCCTTCCCGATCCCATTCTGATCCTCGACAGCAGCGGCATTGTCATCAAGGCAAATGCCAATGCGCAGGAGATGCTGGAGATGAGGCCGGTAGGCCTGCATCTCAGCCAGACCATTCGCGCGCCCGCCGTGCTTGAGGCCGTCGCGCGCGCCATGGCGCAGGGGGAAAGCCTCAGCGTTGACTATGAAGTGCGCGGCCCCCTCGCCCGGCATTTTGAGGTTTTTGTTTCGCCGATTGCCTATGCCCGCCTGGTCAGACCGGCAGTTCTCCTGGTTCTCAAGGACCTGACGCGCGAGCAGCAGATCGAGCGCATGCGCTCGGATTTTGTGGCCAATGCCAGCCATGAACTGCGCACGCCCCTTGCCTCACTTTCCGGATTCATCGAAACGCTTCAGGGTGCGGCCCGCAATGACGAAACGGCGCGCGAAAAATTCCTGAATCTCATGCGCAGCCAGGCCGAACGCATGAAGCGCCTTATCGATGACCTGCTTTCGCTGTCGCGCATCGAGATGAACGTTCACCTGCGCCCTTCGGCGAAGGTTGACCTGGCGCAAGTGGCCCGCCACGTGTGCGATCTTCTTTCCAGCATGGCGCAGGAAGAAAAAGTTGTCCTGCAAATCAATCTGGATTCAAAGCTCGAAGTGGCCGGCGAGTGGGATGAACTGGTGCAGGTGGTGGTCAACCTCATCGAGAATGCGATCAAGTATTCGGGACCCGGCAAAACCGTCAGGGTTGAAGGCGAAGCCAAGGCCGGGTTCGTCACCCTGTCGGTGATCGATGAGGGACGCGGAATTGCCGAGGAACACATCCCGCGCCTCACGGAACGTTTCTACCGCATCAGCGTGCAGGAGAGCCGGTCGCGCGGCGGAACCGGGCTTGGCCTGGCGATCGTCAAACACATTCTCAACCGGCATCGCGGCCGCCTGCTGGTGACCTCCAGGCTGGGCCATGGCAGTCAATTCACCATCCGTCTCCCGTCTATCTAAAAATCCTTATATAACAGCATATTATATTGTCATAAAAGTGTGATATAGCCGTCGCATAAGCATCATTAATGGTTTCTAGGTTCCGGCCTGTTCTATTCACAAGGAGACATCAGTGATGAAAAAAGTTCTATTGGCCGTGAGTGCACTTGCCCTCTTCGCTGGCCCCGCATTGGCCCGTGATCAAATCCGTATCGTTGGTTCTTCAACGGTTTACCCTTTTACGACAACGGTTGCCGAAAACTTCGGCAAGACCTCCGGCATGAAGACGCCGGTTGTTGAATCAACCGGAACCGGCGGCGGCATGAAGCTGTTCTGCTCGGGCGCCGGCGAAGATACGCCAGACATGACCAACGCTTCGCGCCGCATCAAAAAGAGCGAATTCGAGGATTGCGCCAAAAATGGCGTGACCGAGATCGTTGAAATCAAGGTTGGCTTCGACGGCCTTTCCATTGCCGCTTCGAAAGAAGCCGCCCCAATGAAACTGACGAAGGAACAGATTTTCCTGGCACTTGCCAAACAGGTTCCTGACAAGGATGGCAAGCTTGTGGACAACCCCAACAAGCTGTGGAGCGACATCGACGCGTCACTGCCCAAGGAAAAAATTGAAGTTCTTGGCCCGCCTCCAACATCGGGCACCCGCGATTCATTTGCCGAATTGGCGATGGAGCCGGGCGCTGCAAAGATCAAGTCGCTTGCAGACCTCAAGAAGGCAGACGTAAAGGCCTATGACGCCGTGTGGAAATCCATGCGCGAAGACGGCGCCTTTGTTGAAGCCGGCGAAAACGACAATCTCATCGTCCAGAAGCTGCAGGCCAATCCGGCGGCTGTCGGCATCTTTGGTTTCTCGTTCCTCGAGGAAAACTCCAGCACCATCAAGGATGTTGAAATTGACGGCGTTGCGGCAACCTACGAATCGATCGCCAGCGGCGACTACAAGATGTCCCGCCCGCTCTACATCTATGTCAAGAAGCAGCACGTTGGCGTTGTTCCTGGCATCGCTGAATTCGTGGCCGAGTATGTTTCGGAAAAGGCTTTGGGTACCGATGGCTACCTTGGCGCCAAGGGCCTTATCACGCTCCCCGGCGCTGATGCTGAAAAGTCACGTGCCAATGCGACAGCCATGGCGGTTCTCACGATTGACGGTCTTAAGTAATTAGGACCTGATTAGGCGAATGGGGTGGTCCTTGCGGATGTACCAAGCCGCCCCATTCGATCATAATTCGCGCGCCAGACGCGATTGAAGAAAACAAGACAGGGACCACAGAGTTCATGACCGCCTGGACGTTGTTGATCATTGCCGCGTTGACGGCCATCGGGTTCTTTGTCGGCCAGGCGCGGGCGCAAGGCCTGCGCAATGCCGGCACCGCCAGCCTCCATTCCCTGCCCGCCTATCACGGGCTTCTCATGGCCTCCATGGCCCTTGCCGTGGCGGGCATCACTACGCTTATCGTTGCCCTTGTTGCCGGTTCGGATTCCATGCTCATGCCGGCGGCGGCCGCCCTTCTGGGCACCGGGGCCATTGCCGCCTCACACCGGCTCATCACCCGGGATTTCCGGGCCCGCAACCGCTTTGAGTATTTTGTAAAACTGGTGCTCATTGCCTGTTCGGCGGTTGCAGTTTTAACAACTGTCGGCATTGTTTTTTCGGTCCTGTTTGAAACGCTGGCCTTCTTCAGTGAAATATCGCCCATTGAATTCCTTTTTGGCACCCATTGGTCGCCCACGTCCACGCCTCCGTCATTTGGTTTAATTCCCCTCCTGGTTGGAACACTTCTCATTACGCTTATCGCCATCGTGGTTGCAGGGCCTTTGGGACTTCTCTCGGCGATCTACATGGCTGAATATTCCAGCCGGAGCATGCGCGGCGTGCTGAAGCCGATGCTTGAAATCCTTGCCGGCGTGCCAACCGTGGTACTCGGCTTTTTCGCGGCCCTGACAGTTGCGCCGCTCGTCCGCAATACCGGCGAGAGTCTGGGATTGTCGGTGGCATCTGAATCGGCGCTGGCTGCGGGCCTGGTCATGGGCATGATGATCGTACCGCTCATCTCCTCGCTTTCCGATGACATCATCAACGCCGTTCCGCAAGCGCTGCGTGATGGCTCCTACGCCATGGGGGCCACCAAATCCGAGACCATCAAGCGGGTGGTTCTGCCCGCCGCACTTCCCGGCATCGTTTCGGCTTTCATGCTGGCGATTTCACGGGCCATCGGCGAGACGATGATTGTGGTCATGGCCGCAGGCCTTGCGGCGAACCTGAGTTTCAATCCGCTCGCGGCCGTCACCACAATCACCGTGCAGATTGCCACCCTGCTGGTCGGTGACCAGGAATTTGATTCCGCCAAAACGCTCTCGGCTTTTGCACTCGGCTTCGTGCTGTTCTGCTTCACCCTTGTTTTGAATTACATCGCACTTCGCATCGTGCAGAGATACCGTGAACAGTATGACTGATACATTTGACAAGGGTAACGCAGCCTTCATTGCCAGGCGCTACGGAAGTGAACGGCGATTCAAGGCCTATGGCGCCGCGGCGCTGGCGGTTTCGGTTCTGTTTCTGGTCTATCTGATTGTCGATATCGGCATCAAGGCGTGGCCGAGTTTCTTTGAGCATCGCGCGGTTCTCGAGGTTAATCTTGATGCCAGCAAAATTCCTGCCAATGATGTGCTAAAAGGTGATTTTGAGGGCGTGGTGCGGGCCGGGTTGCGGGACCTTTTTCCCGGCTTGACAGCGCGGGCCGACGTGCGGAGCCTGACCTCCCTCCTGTCAGCAGGGGCGGGCGACGATCTCCGCCAGCAAATAGCGGCAAACCCGGTATTGATTGGCAGCACGGTGCGGGCCACCGCGTTGCTTGGCGATGATGCGGACCTCTATCTCAAGGGGATGCTTACAACGACGCTCCGGTCGGCAGGAACAACCACCCTGCAATTGGCGCAGACCGGTGAAGAATTCATTCTCACGGGCGATCTCTCGCAGTTGGCAGCGGGGCAGATCGTCCGGGCCAATGGCGGGGCGCTCCGCATTGCAAGCGTTGAGACCGGCCTTGCCCAGGCCGAGGCCATCTTGCCTCCAACGACCCTCAACACGCTGACCCCCGGCACCTGGGACATTCTGTCATTTTCCCATGCGGAAGCCGACCGGCGCATTGATGACCGGCAAGTGGTGCTGCTCGAAGCCTTGCGCGACAAGGGAGTCATCGAAAAGCATTTCGCCTGGCGCTTTTTCACCTCTGGGGACTCGCGCGAACCGGAGCTTGCAGGGCTTCGCGGCGCCATTTTCGGCTCGCTGCTCACCCTCATCATGACTCTCTCCCTCAGCGTCCCTCTTGGCATTGCGGCCGCCGTCTATCTGGAAGAATTCGCGGCCAAGAACAAATGGACGGAATTGATTGAAGTCAATATCAACAATCTGGCCGCCGTTCCCTCGATTATCTTCGGACTGCTTGGCCTTGCGGTGTTCATCAATTTCTTCGGCCTGCCGCGCTCGGCTCCCTTGGTGGGCGGTCTTGTGCTGGCGCTTCTGGTTTTGCCAACCATCATCATCGCCTCGCGGGCCGCCCTGAAAGCGGTGCCACCCTCGATTAAGGAAGCGGCCTTGGGGGTTGGCGCCTCGCACCAGCAGGCCGTGTTCCACCATGTTCTGCCCCTGGCGGTGCCCGGCATTCTCACCGGCACAATTCTTGGCGTGGCCCGCGCCCTTGGCGAGACAGCGCCGCTGCTGATGATCGGCATGGTGGCCTTCATCGTCGATGTTCCCAAGGGCTTTACCGAAGCCGCAACCGTCTTGCCGGTCCAAATCTTCCTGTGGTCGGACCTGCCCGAAGTAGCCTTTCAATCGCGCACGGCGGCGGCCATCATTGTCCTTCTCGTCATTCTCTTTTGCCTCAATGCCGTCGCCATCTACATGCGCAAGCGCTTTGAGCGGCGCTGGTAAGATATAAGGATAGATCATGGACGCTTCGCCCCGGAAAACAGTCGCAAACACCAACCCCCGCATTCTCAACGAACGGGAAACCAAAATCGTGGCCAGCGACGTGAATGTCTATTATGGCGAGAAACAGGCCATCAAGCATCTTTCCATCGACATTCCAGACCGCGCCGTTTCGGCGTTCATCGGCCCCTCGGGCTGCGGCAAGTCCACCTTCCTGCGCACCATCAACCGGATGAACGACACGATCGATGGCTGCCGGGTGACGGGTGACATCCTGGTTGACGGCAAGAACATCTATGACCGCGACCTTGACGTGGTGCAGCTCCGGGCCCGGGTCGGCATGGTATTCCAGAAGCCGAACCCTTTTCCCAAATCGATTTTCGAGAACGTGGCCTATGGCCCGCGCATTCACGGACTTGCCAAATCGAAGACCGACCTGGAGGAAATTGTCATCAATAGCCTGAAAAAGGCCAGCCTCTTTGAAGAGGTGAAGGACCGGCTCGACCATTCCGGCACCAGTCTTTCGGGCGGCCAGCAGCAGCGCCTGTGCATTGCGCGGGCCATTGCGGTAAATCCCGAAATCATCCTGATGGACGAGCCCTGCTCGGCCCTAGACCCCATTGCATCGGCGCGGATTGAAGAGCTTATTGACGAGATCCGGCAGAACTACTGCATCATCATCGTGACGCATTCCATGCAGCAGGCGGCGCGTGTTTCACAGCTCACGGCCTTCTTCCACCTTGGCGACCTGGTGGAGTTTGGCGATACGGACGACATGTTCACCACGCCACAGGACAAGCGCACACAAGATTATATCACCGGCCGCTTCGGCTGAGCCCACAACGGAGACCTTCATGTCCGATCACACAGTTAAATCCTACGACGACGATCTGGCCAGCCTCAAGCAGATGCTGGCGCAGATGGGCGGCCTGGCGGAAGAACAGCTTGCCAATGCCATTGACGCCGTTGCCAAGCGCGACACCAAGCTGGCTGACCAGGTCATCGCCCGCGATGAAAAGATCGATGTCCTTGAACAGCAAATCGAGGAAAAATCCATTCTCACCATCGCCAAGCGCCAGCCGATGGCGCAGGATCTCCGGCAGATCATTGTCGCCATCCGCATTTCGTCGGACTTGGAACGCATCGGCGACCTGGCCAAGAACACGGCCAAGCGTACCCATGCCATCTCCGAGCAAATGCCACGGAAGCTGGTGTCGGGGCTTACCCGCATGGGCAACCTCGCCCAGGAGCAACTCAAGAACATTCTTGACGCCTATGCCCAGAATGACGCCGAGAAGGCCATTCTGGTCTGGCGCTCGGATGAAGACATCGACGCGCTCTACAATTCCATTTTCCGCGAGCTCCTCACCTACATGATGGAAGACCCGCGTATGATCGGCCCCTGCACCCACCTGCTGTTTGGCACCAAGAACATGGAGCGCATTGGCGACCACACCACCAATATCGCCGAAAACATCTATTTCCTCGTGCACGGCAAGGCCATCACCGAAGAACGGCCTAAGAAGGATTCGACCAGCACCACCAACTATAACTTGACTACGTGAGAGACAAGCAATGTCTGCTTCGCTCCTGATTGTTGAAGACGAAGAGCCGATCCAGATTCTTCTCAGCTATAATTTTGAAGCTGAGGGCTACCGGGTTCGTGCCACGACACAGGGCGAGGAAGTCGCCCGCCTGGTGAATGAAGAGCGTCCCGACCTTATCGTGCTGGACTGGATGCTGCCCGGCATTTCCGGCATCGAAGTTTGCCGCCTGCTGCGGACACGGCCTGAAACCCGCGACATTCCGATCATCATGCTGACGGCGCGTGGCGAGGAAAACGAGCGTGTCCGGGGCCTGGCCACCGGCGCTGATGATTATCTGGTGAAGCCATTCTCGGTGCCCGAGCTTCTGGCGCGGGTGCGCACCATCTTGCGGCGGGCCAATCCCGATGCGGTGGCCGAAGTATTGAAGGCGGGCGACATTGCGCTCGACCGGCGGGCGAGGCGGGTGACCCGGTCCAAGCGCGACATTGAGCTTTCGCCCACGGAATTCCGCCTGCTTGAGCACCTGATGCAGAATCCGGGCCGGGTCTATTCGCGCTCGCAGTTGCTTGATGCCGTGTGGGGCCGTGACATCTATGTGGATGAACGCACCGTTGACGTGCATGTGGGCCGCTTGCGGAAATCCCTCCAGCGCGGCCGCGAAAGCGACCCCATCCGCACGGTGCGGAGCATGGGGTATGCGTTCGATGAAAGATTTGGGTCGGCGTGAAGTGGTCACCGACCTCCCGAAGCATTTTAAACTCTCTCCATGGTCGGGCTTGACCCGACCACCCAGACTTAGCAACATGTCCCATGCCTCAAGGTCATGTTTACATTCTCGCTAGCAAGAGAAATGGAACGCTGTACATTGGCGTGACGACTGATCTATCAGCCCGAGTCCATGCCCATCGCAGCGGAAGCGGTTCGACCTTCACCAAGAAATATGGTGTCAAACATCTCGTTTGGTATGAGACTTATGACTTGGTGGCGGATGCAATTCAGCGAGAAACGACACTCAAGCATTGGCTGCGAAAATGGAAGCTCAAGTTGATTGAGAAATCGAATCCAAACTGGGACGATCTCTACGAGACGTTCTAGAAGCCTGGGTGGTCGGGTCAAGCCCGACCATGGAGAGAATTTAAAGTTTCCCAGGTATTCTCGCAACTACAATATCAGATAATGTCCTTACCCAAACTTCCGGTGCCGGCGATCCTGCATGGGCTGGTAGGCGGCTCTTGCGTGGTATTCGCAGTAGGGCGACTTATCGCGCGGAGAGTGGCCGCAGAAGCAGAAATCTTCCGAGCCTGGATCGCCGATCGGCCATTTGCAGGTTTTGTCGGAGAGATGGAGAATGGTGACACGGCCGCCCTTGGGCAGGTCCACCAGCCGCAAGGGTTGCGGTTCCGGCAAGGCGATCTGGCGTTGAATGGGCTCAATGCGCACAAACGTCTTGAGCGCCGTGTTTCCGGTGCTCGGCATGGAGGGCGAACCCACCGGCCTGCCGGGATGGCTGGGCTCGCGGGTCTTGCGCGGGGCGCGCGGCTCGGTGGAGCGTGGCTGGGTGACACGGCCCGATAGATTTAGCCGGTGCACCTTGCCGATAACGGCGTTGCGCGTGACCCCCATGCCAAGGCGCGCGGCTATCTGGCTAGCGCTATGGCCCTCGGTCCACAGCTTCTTGAGCGTCTCGACGCGCTCATCGGTCCATGGCATTTTCTCGTTGGCGATAACTTGTGTTGGCATCTCGTTCAATTTTGAATCCCCCATCTAGCGCTGAAATGATGTTTCAGCGCGTTGACGCTATAAGTGACTTTGGAACGCTACATATCGTAGCTCTAATGAGCGAACACTACTATACGCGGTGACTCGACTACAAGAATCCGGCAGCTTGTTTTTAATGTTTTCCCCAGCTAATCACGCGCCGCCGCTTGGTTAACAAGACCTTACCGCCATCGGGAATCAGAGGTCCATGCGCTGTTTTGACTCATGTTGATGAGTGCGCCGCACACCACGCAATTGACCGAGCGCAATCATGCACTTATAGTGAGAAAAAATTACTTGCGCCGTTCCCTGAGCGGCGCATTTTGCTTTGCACCAAGGACTCTTTCGATGATTGCAGCCGTCCTTCCCACCTATAATCGCGCCAAAATCAGTTTTGAGCGCGGCGAGGGCATGCGCGTTTTCACCCCCGAAGGCGAAGCCTATCTGGATTTCGGTGGCGGTGTTGCGGTCACAAGTTGCGGTCACGCTCATCCGCATCTCGTCAAGGCGTTGATCGATCAGGCGCAGAAGATCTGGCACACGTCAAATATCTATCAGATGCCGGGGCAGGAGAAACTGGCCCAGCGGCTGATCGATGCAACCTTCGCCGACACGGTGTTCTTTACCAACTCCGGGGCAGAGGCGCTGGAATGTTCGATCAAGATGGCGCGGAAGTATCATGCGGCGAAGGGACAGCCGGAGCGCTACCGCCTGATCACCTTTGAAGGGGCGTTTCATGGGCGCACGCTGGCGACCATTGCGGCGGGTGGCCAGGCGAAATATCTGGAAGGCTTCGGGCCGAAGGTTGAAGGCTTTGATCAAATTGCCTTTGGCGATTTTGAAGCGCTGAAGGCTGCCATCGGGCCCGAGACAGCGGGCATATTGATTGAGCCCATTCAGGGCGAGGGCGGGGTTCGCCCGGTGCCGCCGGAAGACCTGCGGGCCATGCGGGCGCTGTGCGATGAGCATGGCATTCTGCTGGTCCTAGACGAAGTGCAATGCGGCATTGGCCGCACGGGAAAACTGTTTGCCCATGAATGGGCCGGAATCACGCCGGATATCATGGCGGTGGCCAAGGGCATTGGCGGGGGCTTTCCGCTTGGCGCCTGTCTGGCAACCGAAAACGCGGCGCAGGGCATGACGGCCGGCACCCATGGCTCCACCTACGGCGGCAATCCGCTGGCCACGGCGGTTGGCAATGCGGTGCTCGACGTGGTTCTGGAAAAGGGCTTTCTGGACAATGTGCTGCAACGCTCCTTGGGCCTGAAGCAAAAATTGGCGCGGCTCAAGGACGAGCATCCCACCGTCATTGAAGATATCCGGGGTTCCGGCCTGATGGTCGGGATCAAGTGCAAGGTTCCCAATACGGAGTTCCAGGCCAAGGCCATGGAGCACCGGCTTCTCACCATCGCGGCGGGCGACAACGTCATCCGCCTTCTGCCGCCGCTGATTGCCACTGACGATGATATTGTCGAGGCCGTCAGCAAGCTTGAAATGACCTGCCGCAGCCTTGAAGCGAAATAGTGATGAGCGACGCGCCAAGACATTTTCTTGATCTCTCGGATTTCGAGGGTGCGGACTTGCGCGTCATTCTCAATGACGCCAAGGCCATGAAAGCGGGGCGCGCGGGCCTGAGCAAGGGAACGCATGAAACCACCGCGCTGCTTGCCGGAAAAATCATCGCGCTGATTTTTCAGCAGCCCTCGACCCGCACCCGGGTGTCCTTTGAAGTTGGCATCCGGCAATTGGGCGGCGAATCCCTGTTGATTTCCTCAGGCGACATGCAATTGGGCCGGGGTGAAACCATCGCCGATACGGCCGAGGTGCTTTCGCGCTTTGTGGATGCCATCATGATCCGGGCCAAGAACCACGAGGACCTCTTGGAACTGGCGAAGCATGCGACCGTTCCCGTCATCAACGGCCTTACCAACAAGTCGCACCCCTGCCAGATCATGGCGGACATCCTCACCCTGGAGGAGCATGTGGGGCCGCTGGCGGAGCAAACCATTGCCTGGGTCGGCGATGGCAACAATGTTGCCGCCTCCTTCGTTCATGCGGTGACGCGGCTGGGGGGCAAGCTGCGGGTGGCCACGCCAAGCGCGCTTTCGCTCAACCCTGACCTGTTGAAATGGGCGCGGACCAATGGCGCGGATATTACCGTCACCTCGTCTGCCGATGTGGCCGTGGCCGGGGCCACCTGTGTTGTCACCGATGCCTGGGTTTCCATGCATGACGCGGATGCCGCCAACCGCCACAATCTTCTGAAGCCCTATCAGGTCAATGCGGCGCTGATGAAGAAGGCTGCCGAAAACGCCGTCTTCATGCATTGCCTGCCGGCGCACCGCGGCGAGGAAGTGACCTCCGAGGTCATGGACGGGCCGCAGTCGGTTGTGTTCGATGAGGCGGAAAACCGCCTGCATGCGCAGAAAGCCATTCTGCTGCATTGTTTCGGCCTGACATGACGCGCGCACAGGACACGGTCATGCCCTTCGAGATCAAGCCTCTTGGGGTTCGCGGGCGCGTTGTAAGGCTTGGTGCGGTGATCGATGACATTGTGCACCGCCATGATTATCCGCCGGTTGTGTCCGCGTTGCTTGCCGAGGCAATTACGCTCACCGCCATGTTGGGCGCCACGCTGAAATTCGAAGGCAAATTTATCCTGCAAACCAAGACCGACGGCCCAGTTGACATGATCGTGGCGGATTTCATGTCGCCCAACGGGGTGCGCGGCTATGCGCGCTTCAACAGGAAGAAACTGGATGCGCTCACAGCACCTACCCAGCAGGATTTGCTGGGCAAGGGCTATCTGGCGATGACGGTTGACCAGGGTTCCGACATGGAGCGCTATCAGGGCATCGTGCCGCTCGACGGGACGACGCTTGCTTCGGCGGCGGATACCTATTTCAAGCAATCGGAACAGATCCCCACGCGGCTGCGGCTCGTCTCCGGGCCGCTGCTGGCGCGGGGCGAGAAAACCACTCATTGGCGGGCCGGGGCCATC
>DATLDM010000090.1:0-22752 GCA_035525875.1 Aestuariivirga sp. | reverse complement strand
TATTTTCCACGGGCGCGTCAAAGCGCTGGCGGAAGCTGCCCGTGAAGGTGGACTGAACTTCTAAATCGATTAGTGGCGAATAGGCAAAGAACACATGGCTAAAGAACGTAGCGAACGGGGCGGAGACCGCAAGGACAACCGCGAAGACCGCGACAGCGAGTTCATTGACAAGCTCGTGCACATCAATCGTGTTGCAAAGGTTGTGAAGGGCGGCAAGCGCTTCGGCTTTGCGGCACTTGTTGTTGTCGGCGACCAGAAGGGCCGCGTTGGCTTTGGCCATGGCAAGGCGCGGGAAGTTCCGGAAGCAGTCCGGAAGGCGACGGAGGCCGCCAAGCGCGTGCTCATCCGCGTGCCGTTGCGCGAAGGCCGTACGCTGCATCATGACATCGATGGCCGCTGGGGCGCTGGCAAGGTTACGCTTCGTGCAGCCCCTCCGGGAACCGGCATCATTGCCGGCGGCCCGATGCGCGCCGTATTTGAATCGGTCGGCGTTGCGGATGTGGTGGCCAAGTCCAAGGGTTCGTCGAACCCCTACAACATGGTGCGCGCAACATTCGACGCGTTGAAGAAACAGACGAGCCCCCGTTCGGTGGCAGCGCGTCGCGGCAAGAAGGTAAGCGACGTCTTGCGCCGTCGTGACCCGGATGCGGCAGTAGAATAAGTTGAGGACGTAGAATTATGGCCAAAGCACCAGCAGCAAAAACAGTCACGGTCACCCAGTACGCCAGCCCGCAACGGCGGCCGGCGGAACAGCGCGCCACATTGGTTGGGCTTGGCCTCAACAAGATCAACCGGCGTTCAACGCTGAACGATACGCCTGCGGTTCGCGGCATGATTGCCAAGGTCGCGCATCTCGTTCGCGTGGTCGAATAAGTTTAAGGAATACGACAATGAAGCTCAATGAAATTGCCGATAACGCCGGTGCCCGCAAGATCCGCAAGCGCGTCGGCCGTGGCCTGGGTTCAGGCCTTGGCAAAACCGCCGGTCGCGGCGGCAAGGGCCAGACGGCCCGCAAGGGCGGCGCAAAGGCAGGCTTCGAAGGCGGCCAGATGCCGATCTACCGCCGCTTGCCAAAGCGCGGCTTCAACAAGCCGAACCAGGTTTCCTATAATGAGGTCAATCTCCAGACCGTCCAGGCGGCGGTTGACGCCAAGAAGCTCGACACCAAGGCTGCTGTTACGGCGGCCTCGTTGATCGCTGCTGGCGTTATATCACGCCCGCTCGGCGGGGTTCGCCTGCTGGCCAAGGGTGAGATCAAGTCAAAGCTCGCTTTCGAGGTGTTTTACGCCACGAAGGGAGCCATTGCCGCGGTTGAGAAAGCCGGCGGCAGCGTCAAGGTTTTAAGGCCTGTGGAAGTGCCGTCCGAACATAAAAAGTAAGGTTGCATGGGTTAACGGGCCACCCCACATAGGGAGCTTGTTACCAAAGCTCAAGGATACGACATGGCATCGGCAGCTGAACAACTTGCGGCAAACCTGAATTTCGGGGCCCTGGCCAAATCCGAAGACCTGAAGAGCCGCATTTGGTTCACCTTGGGCGCGCTGATTGTTTACCGCCTTGGCACCTACATTCCCATTCCCGGCATTGATACTCTTGAACTGGCAAAATTCGCTGCGCAAAACACCGCCGGCATTCTTGGCTGGGTGAATGGTCTGGCGGGCGGCGCGCTTGGCCGCATGGCGATTTTCGCCCTTAACATCATGCCGTATATTTCCGCCTCGATTATCATCCAGCTGATGACCACGGTTTCGCCACATCTTGAAGCGCTCAAGAAGGAAGGCGAGTCCGGCCGCAAGAAAATGAACCAGTACACGCGCTATGGCACGGTGGTTCTGGCGGCCTTGCAGGCCTATGGCATTGCCGTGGGGCTTGAAGGGCAGGGCAATCTTGTTTCCGACCCTGGCATGTTTTTCCGGGCCAGCACGGTCATTACCCTGACAGGGGGCACGGTGTTCCTGATGTGGCTCGGCGAACAAATTACTTCGCGCGGCATCGGCAACGGCATTTCGCTGATTATCTTTTCCGGCATTGTTGCGGGCCTTCCCAGCGGCATTGCAGCGATGCTGGAATTGGGACGGACCGGACAGATGTCCACCTTCCTGGTTCTTGGCATCATGGTCATGGCGCTTGGCGTGATCGCCTTCATCGTTTTGTTTGAGCGGGCCCAGCGGCGACTTCTCATTCAATATCCGAAGCGCCAGGTGGGCCAGAAAGTTTTCCAGGGCGACAGTTCGCATCTGCCGCTCAAGCTGAACACCGCTGGCGTTATTCCGCCGATTTTCGCCTCGTCGCTTTTGCTGCTGCCAATCACGGTGGCAAATTTCAGCGCGGGACAGGGGCCGGACTGGCTGATTTCAGTGACTTCACTGCTTGGCCACGGCAAGCCGCTGTTTCTTGCCCTATATGTGATGTTGATTGTTTTCTTCGCCTTCTTCTACACCTCCATCATGTTCAATCCGAAGGAGACGGCGGAAAATTTGAAGAAATATGGCGGCTTTGTTCCGGGTATCCGTCCCGGCGAGCGCACCGCCGAATACATTGACTATGTGCTGACGCGCATCACGGTTATCGGCGCCTTATATCTCTCGGTTGTGTGCCTTCTGCCTGAACTCCTGATCGGATATTCCGGCGTTCCTTTCTATTTTGGCGGCACCTCGCTGCTCATCGTCGTGAGTGTCACCATGGATACGGTGGCGCAGTTGCAGGGCCATCTCTATGCTCAGCAGTATGAAGGCCTGATCAAGAAATCAAAGCTGCGCGGCAACCGGAAATGAACATCATTCTGCTCGGGCCTCCGGGTGCTGGAAAAGGCACGCAAGCCAAGTTGCTTGAACTGGGCCGGGACATGAAGCAGCTCTCGACGGGCGACATGCTGCGTGCAGCGGTTGCGGCGGGAAGCGAAGTTGGACTCAAGGCCAAGGCGGTCATGGATCGTGGCGACCTGGTGTCCGACGAGGTCATTCTGGCGGTGGTGGCCGAGCGGATGAACCAGCCGGACGTCAAGGCCGGGGTGGTATTCGACGGGTTTCCCCGGACGCCGGCCCAGGCGGAAGCCCTGGACGGCATGCTCGCCGCACGGGGCCAGAAGGTTGATGCCGTGATTGAAATGAAGGTCGAGGACGAGGAACTGGTGAAACGCATTTCCGGCCGTTTCACCTGTGCTGCCTGCGGCAAGGGCTATCACGACAGCTTCGACAAGCCGAAGAAGGATGGAATTTGCGATGTGTGCGGGGGAACCAAGTTCACCCGGCGCGCCGACGACAAAGAAAAGACGGTAAGAGACCGCCTGAACGTCTACAATAAGCAAACGGCGCCGCTGGTTAATTACTATGCCAAGCGGGGCAATTTGCACAGTGTGGACGGCATGGCGGACATCAAGCTGGTGACGGCCGCAATCGGCCGCATTCTTGGTGGGATTTAGGGCCACTTTTGTAGGTCAATGCGGTTGACGCGTGAGCGATTCCAGCCTATTGAACCCCACAATCTTGGTCTGCATATGAGCTGGCTTGGGGAGGGAAACCTTCCAGAGCGCGGCTTTGCGCTATTGAAGCGTCAAGTTAGACTACAACAGAAATGCGCCCTTGGACCGGTTAAGTCCTTGGAAAGCTTAGGAGAAACAGAGTGGCCCGTATTGCAGGCGTAAATATACCAACCAACAAGCGGGCCGTTATTGCGCTGCGCTACATCCATGGAATCGGCCCGGTTAACGCTGTCGAAATCATGGACAAGGTCAAAATACCGCACTCCAAGCGCGTAAATGAACTAAGTGATGCCGAGGTTCTGGCAATCCGCGAAGTGATTGACCGCGACTACATGGTGGAAGGCGATCTTCGCCGTGAAGTTTCAATCAATATCAAGCGCTTAACCGACTTGGGCTGCTACCGTGGCACCCGTCACCGCAAGAGCCTGCCGGTTCGCGGCCAGCGCACCCACACCAACGCACGCACACGCAAGGGCCCCGCTAAGGCCATCGCCGGCAAAAAGAAGTAAGGGCTTAGATCATGGCTAAAGAAGCAGCACGTCCGCGCCGCAAAGAGCGCAAAAACATCTCGTCTGGCGTGGTTCACGTCAATTCGTCGTTCAACAACACAATGATCACCATTACCGACGTCCAGGGCAACACGATTGTCTGGGCTTCGGCTGGAAAGCTCGGGTTCAAGGGTTCGCGGAAGTCGACACCCTATGCCGCCCAGATGGCCGGCGAGCAGGTTGCGCGCGCCGCCATGGAGCACGGCATGCGGACGGTTGAAGTTGAAGTCACGGGCCCGGGTTCGGGCCGTGAGTCAGCTTTGCGTGCCTTGCAGGCTTGCGGCTTGCAGGTGACATCAATCCGCGACGTGACACCCATTCCGCACAATGGCTGCCGCCCACCAAAGCGGCGCCGCGTCTAACAGGTTAGTAATGGGTTTCCCTTTGGGGAGCCCAATAAAAGAGGCCGAGAACCGGAGAGCATTTTCCTGCTCATCCGGGAAATCCACGGGATAGCAAAAAATGCATGTAAATCAAAAAAACTGGCAGGAACTCATCAGGCCTACCAAGCTCGACATTCAGCCGGGCCGCGAGCGCCGCAAGGTTGCCACCATGGTGGCAGAACCGCTAGAGCGTGGCTTCGGCACGACGCTTGGCAATGCGCTGCGTCGCATCCTGTTGTCGTCACTCCAGGGTGCCGCTGTTTCTTCGGTTCAGATCGACGGCGTGTTGCACGAGTTCTCATCGATTGCCGGGGTGCGCGAAGACGTGACCGATATCGTTTTGAACATCAAGGAAATTGCCTTGGCCATGCACGCGGAAGGCCCCAAGCGGGTGTCGCTGCGCAAGGAAGGCCCGGGCGTAGTTCGTGCCGGTGACATTCAGCAGACCGCTGATATTCATGTTTTGAATCCTGAGCATGTGATCTGTACGCTGGATGAAGGCGCGGAAGTCCGCATGGAATTCACCGTGAACACGGGCAAGGGCTATGTCTCCTCCGAGCGCAACCGCCCGGAAGATGCTCCTATTGGCCTCATCCCGGTTGACTCAATCTACAGCCCGGTGCGCCGCGTGTCCTACAAGATCGAAAACACCCGCGAGGGCCAGATACTTGACTACGACAAGCTGATCATGACGGTTGAAACCGATGGCTCGATGACGCCGGAAGATGCGGTGGCCTATGCGGCGCGCATCCTGCAGGACCAGCTCACGGTGTTCATCAACTTCGCCGAACCTTCCAAGGTTGTGCTTGAAGAAGCCCGCCCCGAACTGGAATTCAATGCCGCCCTTCTCAAGAAGGTTGACGAGCTTGAGCTTTCGGTACGCTCGGCCAACTGCCTGAAGAACGACAACATTGTTTACATCGGCGACCTGATCCAGAAGTCGGAAGCGGAAATGCTCCGTACCCCGAATTTCGGCCGCAAGTCGCTGAACGAGATCAAGGAAGTTCTGGCGCAGATGGGCCTGCATCTCGGCATGGAAGTGCCGAACTGGCCGCCGGAGAACATTGAAGATCTCGCCAAGAAGTTTGAAACCCACTATTGAGAAATTAAGCGTTTGGCCAAGGCCAGGCGGGTTTAAGGAGAACGGTTATGCGTCATGGTTTTAAAGGTCGCCGGTTCAACCGCACGGTTCCGCATCGTCTGGCGATGTTTGCCAACATGTCGGCGGCATTGATCAAGCATGAGCAGATCGTCACCACCCTGCCAAAGGCCAAGGATTTGCGTCCGGTGATCGAGAAGCTGATCACGCTTGCCAAGAAGGGCGGACTTCATGCACGGCGCCAGGCGATGAGCCAGGTGCGCGATGAAACGCAGGTGAAGAAGCTGTTTGATATTCTCGCGGCGCGCTTCAAGGACCGTCAGGGCGGCTATGCCCGCATTATGAAGGCGGGTTTTCGTTTTGGCGACAATGCGCCAATGGCTGTCATTGAATTTGTGGACCGCGATCCGGCCGAAAAGGGCAAGGATTCGGGCCCCTCGATGAAGTCGGGCGAAGAGTCCAAGGAAGCTGTCGCGGCTTAAGTTTTTCGCACAGAAGTGTTTCATGGGGCAGGAGAAATCCTGCCCTTATTGTTTTATCCGGCGCTGGTCCAAAGCGATGCTGGCCAGGCCGCTGGCGAGAATGAGGAGCATTCCCAGAATTGAGAGCGAATTCGGAATGTCACCAAAGACGATCAGTCCGGAGAGCACGGCCCACAGGGTGAAGGTGTAGTAGAAGGGGGCAACGGCTACCGCCCTGGCAAAGCGGAAGGCGAGAAACACAAAGGTATGGCCGCCCACCAGAAACAATCCCGCCGCCAGCATCAAGAGCATGTTGGAACGGCTGGGTGGAACCCAGGTTTCAAAAAATGCAGTAATGAATCCTGCGACAGCCATGACAGCGATAATGGTGGCCAAGGCAACCACGAGGCCCGGAATCTCATGGGGCACTTTTTTGCCGGCGATATCGCGGAGGGCGGAGCCAATAGCAGTAAGCACGCCAAAGGCCGCATAGGGCGAAGCGGTGGAACTGCCGGGCTGGGCAATCAGCAATGCGCCGGTAATGGCGAAGGCAATCAGCACCATCCGCGGGCCGCCAATCCGCTCACCCCAGATCAGCGAAACGCCGGCGACAACAAGCAGGGGGGACGTCTGGAAAATGGCGGTAATATCACCGATGGGCATGTGCTTGAGCGCCAGGATAAAGCTGACGACGGCGAGGATTTCACACGCCGCACGCAGAAGCACCCAGGGATTGAGCACGCGGGGGATATCGCGGCCATAACCCATCATGAAAACCAGAGGCAGGCACCAGATAGTGGCGGCGATGCCGCGCATCAGGAGCACTTGCAGGGGCGGCGTATCGGCCAGCACGAGTTTCATGAAACTGTCATTGGCCACAAAGGTGCCGCTGGCCAAGATCATGCAGACGATGCCGCGCAAATTGGATGAGACATGCATGCTCAGTGCTTAGAATGGGCGGCAGAAGGCGGCAAGCGACGCGCCCGCATGGCTGTATTGTTCAGCATCAACTGCGGCTAAAGCGAAAAAGCCTGATCCACGCTGATGATGGCGTTGCCGCCGTAGCCATTGAAATTCGTCATGGTGGCGAGGCCATAGGCGCCGAGCGAGCCGAATTCGATGTAATCATCTTCGCGCAGTTCGGCGAGGATATCGAGCCGGTGGGGCAGCACGTCGAGAGGGTCACAAGTGGGGCCAAAAACCTTCCATGATTTGGCAGGACCTTCAATCACCTTGCCCTCTCGGATTACGCGGAAGGGTGGCTTCAAATCGGGCACCTGCATGTATTCCATGAGGCCGCCATAAACGCCGTCATTGATGAAAATGTCATCGCCATCGGTGCAGACGAGCTTGACGCGGGTGAGCAGCGACATGCAGGTTGCCACCAGTCCGCGGCCGGGTTCGCATTCCAGCGCCGGCTTGTTGTCTTTGCCGAAGGCTTTGATGACGGCTTTCTCAATGGCCTTGAAAAATATTTGCGGTTCAGGCGCCGGGCTCAGCACATAGTTGGCGGGAAAACCGCCGCCGACGTTGAGTTTCGATATCACGATTTCCGCCGTTTTGGCGATGCGGGCTGCGGCCTCGATGTGACGGACGTAGGTTTGCGGTTCCGTGGCCTGGGAGCCGGGATGAAAGGTGAGAAGGGGCGTGTAGCCCAGGGCCACAACCTGCTTCAGCAGTTCCACGCAGATATGGTCGGGGGCGCCAAACTTCGTGGAAAAATCATGGGCCGATGAGGCACGTTCGCGGGGCAGTACGAAGCGCACGGCAATTTCGATATCTTTGGCGGGGCCGACAACATCGGCAATCTTCGCAAGTTCCTCGCGGCAGTCCACGACATAGCGCCGGCATTTATGGAGCTTGTAGGCGTCGGCGATCTCGCGGCGCGACTTGACTGGATTGTGGTAATGGAAGCGGGCCCCAGGAACAATTTTGCTGACCATGGCCATTTCATGAACTGAGGCCACATCCCATGCCTTGACGCCGGCGTCAGCCAGACCCTTGATCACCTGGGACGACGAATTGGCTTTGACCGCGAAGGTCACCTCGCCGGGGAAGCCCTTAAGAAAAACCTGGGCGCGCCCCTGCAATTGCGGGGCGCTGAAACAGAACAGGGGAGCATCGGGCTTCAGGGCCAGGGACGCCGCGGCAGCGGTTTCAAAGGTCATATTTGTGGTGGCTTTAAGCATGTCCGGGAGCTCTGCAAAAAAGGTGTGTTTCGGCGATTCGTGCTATATTCTTGTGACGGCCATCATATCGCCAAAGCGGGCGACTTGATAGAATAGTCTGGAGAATTTGGAGCTGAAATGCGCTGGTTATTTGCTTTGGTTTTCACCTGTTTCGCCCTGTCGGGTTCGGCTGCGCTGGCGGAAACAGCAGTCCCCAAATCCCAAGTGCAGATGCAGCTTTCCTTTGCGCCGGTGGTGAAGATGACGGCACCCGCTGTTGTGAATGTCTATTCCAAGACGCTGGCGGCGCAGGATTCCCAGCAGGGGTTGTTCCATGATCCGTTTTTTCGCCAATTCTTTGGTGAACGGGGAAACTTCCGGCGACCGCGGAAGCAGGCGGAAAATTCACTTGGCTCCGGGGTGATTGTTGATGGATCCGGGCTAATTGTGACCAACAACCATGTAGTTCGCGGGGGTACCGATATCCGGGTGGTTCTGGCGGACAAGCGCGAGTTTGGGGCGAAGGTCATGTTGGCTGATGAACGCAGTGACCTTGCCATTCTCAAGATTGACGTGGGCGATGAGCAATTGGCGGCGCTGCCCTTTGGTGACTCCGACACCCTCGAAGTGGGCGATCTGGTGCTGGCGATCGGCAATCCTTTTGGCGTCGGACAGACAGTGACCAGCGGCATCGTTTCGGCCCTGGCGCGGACGCAAGTGGGGATCAGCGATTATCAGTTTTTCATTCAGACCGATGCGGCGATCAACCCGGGAAATTCCGGCGGCGCGCTGGTGAACATGGAGGGCGAGCTGGTGGGGATCAACACAGCGATTTTCTCGCGCTCGGGCGGCTCCATCGGCATCGGCTTTTCCATTCCGTCCAACATGGTGAAAACCGTGGTGCAGTCCGCCGAAAGCGGCACGAAGATTCAGCGGCCGTGGAGCGGCGCGAACCTGCAGGATGTAACCGCTGACATCGCCGAGTCCCTCGGCTTTGCGCGGCCCGAAGGGGCGCTGATCGCCACGCTTCATCCGGAGAGCCCGCTTCTAGCAGCCGGGCTGCAGCAGGGTGATGTCATTCTGGCGCTTGATGGGCATCCCGTTGAAAACGCCAAGGAGTTCAACTACCGGGTGGCAACCTCGAAAATTGGGCAGGAGTCGATTATTGAGTTCCAGCGGGACGGCAAGCAACGCGAGGCCAACTTCAAACTTGTTGCAGCTCCGGAGACAACCGATCGTGCCGAGACTCTGATGGAAGGCAAGAATCCATTGCAGGGCATGGTGGTGGCCAATCTTTCGCCGGCCGTGGCGGAAGAGCTGGGCGTGCCCTCAAGCCTCAGCGGCGTCATTGCGCTGGATATCATGCCTGGCGTGGCGAAGCGGTTTTTCCGCAAGGGTGATATTCTGCTGGAAGTGAATGGGGTTTCGATCGCCAGCGTTGATGATTTGCAACGAGCCATTGCCGTCGAAGAAAGTTATTGGGAATTCGCGATCAACCGCGGCGGGCGCAAACTGCAGATGACGCTACGCTAATGAGCACGCTTTTCGAAGCCGCTGGTTTTGGCAAGGAGGCGCCACGACCACTGGCTGACCGGTTGCGGCCACAGAAGCTGAATGATGTGGTGGGGCAGGAACACCTGACGGGGGAAGACGGCATCCTCAGCCGCATGCTGGCTTCAGGACGTATTCCTTCGATTATTTTGTGGGGGCCGCCGGGCACAGGTAAGACGACGATTGCGCGGCTGCTGGCAGGCGAAACCGGGCTTGCCTTCGAGCAGATGTCGGCGATTTTTTCGGGCGTTGCGGATTTGAAGAGGGCTTTCGAGCAAGCGCGGATCCGGCGCGAGCAGGGGCGGGGGACGCTGCTGTTTGTTGATGAAATTCACCGCTTCAACAAATCGCAGCAGGATTCGTTTTTGCCTTATGTGGAAGACGGCACGATTACCCTGGTGGGGGCCACGACGGAAAATCCATCGTTTGAACTGAATGGCGCTTTGCTGTCCCGGGCGCAGGTGCTGGTGCTGAACCGGCTAGATGCGGATGCGATGACGGCGCTGGTGACCCGGGCTGAAATGTTTGAGAAGCGCCCGCTGCCGGTAGATGCGCAGGCTTTAGCGGCGCTGATTGCCATGGCTGATGGGGACGGGCGCTACATTCTCAATTTGGTTGAGGAAATTTTCTCCAGTGTTCCGGAAGGGGCGTTGCCGCTTACGTCCGAGGTCTTGGCCAAGACGGTTCAAAAGCGCATGCCGCTTTATGACAAGGCGGCGGATGGCCACTACAATTTGATTTCCGCCTTGCACAAGTCGGTGCGCGGGTCTGATCCGGACGCGGCGCTGTATTATCTGGCGCGCATGCTGACGGCGGGCGAGGATCCGCTGTTCCTGGCGCGGCGGCTGGTGCGCATGGCGATTGAAGATGTGGGACTGGCGGACCCGGATGCGCTTCACCAGGCACTGGCTGCCAAAGACACCTATGATTTTCTGGGGAGCCCGGAAGGGGAACTGGCGCTGGCACAGGCGACGATCTACATTGCGACGGCGCCCAAATCCAATGCCGGATATACGGCTTTCAAAGCTGCGATGAATCGAGCCAAGGAAACGGGTTCGCTGGCGCCACCGAAGATCATTCTCAATGCGCCGACCAAGATGATGAAGGAACAGGAATATGGCGCGGGCTACCGCTATGACCATGATGAGCCGGAGGCTTTTTCCGGGCAGAATTATTTTCCGGCGGAAATGGGTCGCGAGCAATACTACAATCCGCCGGAGCGCGGCTTTGAGCGGGAGGTGAAGAAGCGGCTGGATTATTGGGCCAAGCTGCGGAAAGTGCGGGATTAAAAAGGCCGAAAAATATCCGGCCTTTTTGCTTTGCAGGGGGAATTATTTGCGGGCCGCATCTAGGCTCCATGGCCCGGCACCGGCGGCGGAGAAATACAGGAAGATGAAGCAGAAGAGGATGGCTGCATCGCCACCGTTTATCATCGGGAAGAAACTTTGCGGAGCGTGGCCCATGAAATAGGCGGCGGCCAAGAAACCTGACAGCACGAAGGCGGTGATTCGGGTGAAGAGGCCGAGGATGATGAGAATGCCACCGATAGTCTCGAGGGCGCCGGCGAGGCCCATGAGCGAGAATACCTCGACGCCATTGGCGAAATATTCGGTGGGCGGGAAATTAAAATACTTCGATGTGCCATGCTCGAGCAGCAGCAGGCCGGCCACGATGCGAAGCACGGCATGAAGGGGGCCAGACCAGGAGGCAGGGATAATTCCGTTTAACACTATTGTTCAGCCTTTGATTATTGATCTGAGGCACTCCAATAGCGGATTCGAAATCTGTAACAAGGGAAATGGTACGTGTTCGAGAGCAAAAGTTTGTGATCCAGTATGGAGCTTGTAACCACGCACATGGGCGTAACCGGCCATCTTCTTTTATCGGTGGAGATGCCCGTGTGGAGCGCGGGCATGATGAGAAGAGGCGCGTTTGAACGTTGAGGGTTACTCCGCCGCCTCGATGCTGGGGGCGCGGCGTTTCAGGATTTCTTTTAAGTAGTGGCCGGTGTAGCTGCGTTTTTCGCGGGCGACCTCCTCTGGTGTTCCGACGGCGACGACTTCACCGCCTGCGTCACCGCCTTCGGGGCCCATGTCGATGATCCAGTCGGCGGTCTTGATCACCTCAAGATTGTGTTCGATGACGACGACGGTGTTGCCCTGGTTGACCAGCTCGTGCAGCACTTCGAGGAGCTTCTTGACGTCGTGGAAGTGGAGACCGGTTGTCGGTTCATCGAGCAGATAAAGCGTGCGGTCGGTGGCGCGCTTGGAGAGCTCCTTGGCGAGCTTGACGCGCTGGGCTTCGCCGCCTGACAGGGTGGTGGCCTGCTGGCCGACCTTGATGTAGCTGAGGCCAACGCGTTCCAGCGTATCCATCTTGTCGCGCACGGATGGCACGGCGCGGAAGAATTCGGCGGCTTCGGCAACCGTCATGTCCAGGACATCGGCGATGGATTTGTCCTTGAACTTGATGTCGAGGGTTTCGCGGTTGTAGCGTTTGCCATGGCAGGCATCGCAGGTGACATAGACGTCGGGCAGGAAGTGCATTTCGATCTTGATGACGCCGTCACCCTGGCAGGTTTCGCAGCGCCCGCCCTTGACGTTGAAGGAGAAGCGGCCGGGCTCATAGCCGCGGGTCTTGGCTTCGGGGAGGCCTGCGAACCAATCGCGGATGGGCGTGAAGGCGCCGGTGTAAGTGGCGGGGTTTGAGCGCGGGGTGCGGCCGATGGGCGACTGGTCAATGTCGATGATCTTGTCGAGATGTTCCATGCCATCGATGCGGTCATGCTCAGAAGGCGGTTCGCGGGTGCCCATGAGCTTGCGGGCCAGGGCCCGGTAAACCGTGTCGATGAGCAGGGTGGATTTTCCGCCGCCGGAAACACCCGTGACACAGGTGAAGACGCCAAGCGGAATTTCGGCGGATACATTCTTGAGGTTGTTGGCGCGGGCACCCTTGATGCGGATCGAGCGGTTCTTCTCCCACTTGCGGCGGTGATTGGGAATGGGCACCTGCTGAAAGCCCGTGAGATATTGGCCGGTAATAGAGTTGGGGTTTGCCATCACCTCTTGCGGTGTTCCCTGGGCCACGATATGGCCGCCATTCACGCCGGCACCGGGGCCGATATCGACCACGAAGTCCGCAAGCTTGATGGCGTCTTCGTCGTGCTCAACCACGATCACCGTGTTGCCGATGTCACGCAGGTGAATGAGGGTTTCAAGAAGGCGGGCATTGTCGCGCTGGTGAAGGCCGATGGAGGGTTCATCAAGCACATAGAGAACGCCGGTGAGGCCAGAACCTATTTGTGAGGCGAGCCTGATGCGTTGGCTCTCGCCACCGGAGAGCGAGCCAGAGACGCGCGACAGATTGAGATATTCGAGACCCACGTCCACCAGGAATTTCAGGCGGGCCTTGATTTCCTTCAGAATGCGGGCGGCGATTTCGCGCTGCTTGGGCGACAGCTTGGGTTCGAGATCGGTGAACCAGGTGTTGGCGGCCTGAATGGAAAAATTTGCCACCTGGCTGATGTGGAGCTTATCGATCTTCACGGCCAAAGCCTGGGGCTTCAATCGGTTGCCATCGCATGCACGGCAGGGCTGGTCGGACTGGTAACGGGCGAGTTCCTCGCGCATCCAGGCGCTGTCAGTTTCGCGCCAGCGCCGCTCGATGTTGCCGATCACGCCTTCAAAGGGTTTCCGGGTTTTGTAGGAGCGCAGGCCATCATCATAGGTGATGGTGATTTCTTCCTCGCCAGTGCCATTGAGAATGGCGTCCTGAACTTTCCTGGAGAGGTCCTTCCAGGGCATATTCATGGAAGCCTTGTAATGTCTGGCCAGCGCCTCGAGAGTTTGGGCGTAGTAGGGCGAGGTGGCACCGGCCTTTGACCAGGGGGCAATGGCGCCATCTCGAAGCGACAGGGAGGTATCGGGCACCACAAGGTCCGGCTCGAATTTCAGTTCGGTGCCGAGGCCATCACAGGCGGGGCAGGCGCCGAAGGGGTTGTTGAAGGAAAAGAGGCGCGGCTCGATTTCCTCGATGGTGAAGCCCGAGACGGGGCAGGCGAATTTTTCCGAGAAGATGATGCGCTCGTGAGTATCGTTCTTGGACTTGTTTGAGCTGTCTTCCGAGGTTTGCGAGGCGGGCAACGGCTTGTCGGTAAACTCCGCGACGGCGAGGCCTTCGCTGAGCTTCAGGGCAGTTTCAAAGGTGTCGGCTAGCCGCGTGCCGAGATCGGGGCGGACCACGAGACGATCCACCACCACATCGATATCGTGCTTGAATTTCTTGTCGAGCGCCGGGACACTGTCGATCTCATAGAAGTGGCCGTCGACCTTGACACGCTGAAAGCCTTTTTTCTGGAGTTCGGCAAATTCCTTGCGGTATTCACCCTTGCGGCCGCGCACAATGGGGGCGAGGATATAAAGCCTTTCGCCCTCGGGAAGGCTCAGGACCTTGTCCACCATCATGGTGACGGTCTGGCTTTCGATGGGGAGGCCGGTGGTGGGTGAATAGGCGATGCCGATGCGGGCGAAGAGCAGGCGCATGTAGTCGTAAATTTCGGTGACGGTGCCCACGGTGGAACGCGGATTGCGGCTGGTGGTTTTTTGTTCGATGGAAATGGCGGGCGAGAGACCATCGATCTGGTCCACGTCGGGCTTCTGCATCATTTCGAGGAACTGGCGGGCATAGGCCGAGAGCGATTCGACATAGCGGCGCTGGCCCTCGGCATAAATCGTATCGAAGGCCAGGGAGGATTTTCCCGAGCCGGAAAGGCCCGTGAATACAATGAGTTTGTCCCGTGGAATTTCCAATGAGACATTCTTCAGATTGTGCTCTCTGGCACCCTGAACCGAAATAACGCGCTTGTGGCCTGACATGAAACCTGACTAGATCAAAACGTGAACATATGCAATATGGGTTATTCTAGGGATATAGCAGTCAGCAGATGTCAGCAGAACTACAGATATCCACAGCAAGCTTAAGTGGGGGGCGATGACGGCGAAAGCAAAGGTTTTGCGCGAGGTCTTTGGTTTCGACGGATTCAGGCCGGTGCAGGAGGCAATTGTCGATCACCTGATCGGCGGGCGGCATGTTCTGGCTGTCATGCCCACGGGCTCCGGCAAGTCCTTATGCTACCAGGTGCCGGCGCTGGTGAAGCAGGGGCTGACGATCGTGGTTTCGCCGCTGGTGGCGCTGATGCAGGACCAGGTTGCGGCGCTCAAGCTGGCGGGGGTCGCGGCGGAGACGATCAATTCGGCGGCTTCGCGCGAGGTGAATGTCGATATCTGGCAGCGGGTGGCGGCGGGGCTGGTGCGGATTTTGTACCTGGCGCCGGAGCGCCTGATGACGGAGCGGATGATTGCGGCCCTGCAGAAGCTGGATGTGAAGCTGATCGCGGTTGACGAGGCGCATTGCATTTCGCATTGGGGCGCTTCATTCCGGCCGGAATATGAGGCGCTACACGGCTTGCGGGCGGCGTTTCCGGAAGCGCCGATCGGGGCGTTCACGGCGACAGCCGATGAGGCGGCACGGCGCGATATTGTGAAGAAGCTGTTTGGCGGGAAGGCGGAGGTTTTTGTTACGGGGTTTGACCGGCCGAACATCAACCTTACGGTGCAGACAAAGGACAACGCCAAGCAGCAGCTCCTGCGCTTTCTTGAGAACCACGCGGGCGAGAGCGGGATTGTTTATGCGCTGTCGCGCAAAAGCACGGAGGAGATTGCGGAATTTCTGGTTGAGAAGAAGCATCGTGCTGTTGCTTATCACGCGGGGCTCTCACCGGCGCAGCGGGCCGACGCGCAGGATTTGTTCATGACGGACAAGGGCGTGATTGTTTGCGCCACGATTGCCTTTGGCATGGGGATCGACAAGTCCGATGTGCGCTTTGTGTTTCATGCGGATTTGCCGTCGTCGCTTGATGCCTATTATCAGGAGATTGGCCGTGCCGGGCGCGACGGCGAGGCGGCAGTTGCCCATATGGTGTTTGGTCTTGGCGACATCCGCCTGCGGCGGCAATTTATCGAGCAGGGCGAGGCGAATGAGGAGCACAAGCGCCGCGAGTACCGCAGGCTGGATGCGCTGGTGGCCTATTGCGAAGCGCCGAGTTGCCGGCGGGTTTCACTACTGGGCTATTTCGGCGAGGCGGCGGAACCCTGCGGCAATTGCGATGTGTGCTTGAGTCCCGGAGAAACCCTTGACGGCAGCGTTGAGGCCAGGAAGGTTTTTGAAACGGTGCGGGCCACTGGAGCGCGTTTCGGTGCCATGCATATCGTTGATGTCCTGATGGCCAAGGCCAACGACAAGGCCGTGGCGCTGAAGCATGTGGAGTTGCCGGTGTTCGGGTTGGGCCGGGATCGTCCGCGCACGGAATGGCAGGGAATTATCCGGCAACTGGTGGGGGCCGGTTTCCTGATTCATGATGTGGGTGGATTCGGCGGGCTGTCACTGGCGCCCAAGGCGCGCTCGCTGATGAATGGCGGCGGAGAATTCCGTTATCGCAAGGTGGAACAGCGAACCACGAAGAAGGCGGCGCGGGCCGAGGTGATTGCGAAGATCAGTGAAGCCGATCCGCGCGCCGGGGCATTACTGGTGCGCCTTAAGGCCTTGCGTATGCAGCTTGCCAGAGAGGCGCGGGTTCCAGCCTATGTGATTTTCTCGGATCGGACCCTCATCGACATGGCGGCGCGGGTGCCACTCACCAAATGGGATTTCGGCGAGGTGCATGGCGTGGGGGCGGCCAAGCAGGAAAAATTCGCGGAGATTTTCTTGCGGGAGATTACCGGCTTTGCGCGCGAGACTGCCGCTGCCAGTCAATAAGCAGATGAATGACCAGTGCAGTGAAGACCACGGCGCCGCCGAGCAGGGTTCGCCCGGACGGAATTTCAGTGTGAACCAGCCAGACCCAGATGGGGCCGAGAACCGGTTCCAGGGTTCCGACGAGGGCGGCAAGGGCTGCAGGGAGGAGCCTGACGCCGGTTGTGAACATGACCAAGCCCAGGCCCAAGTTGAGCGCGCCAAAGGCAATCAGCCAACCGAAATCGGGGGCGCTTACGGCATAGTGGCCCGCGAGCACACCCGCGAAACACGCAGCAAAGATGGTTCCAAGGCAAACAGCGGGGGTCATCCTCACATGGGCGTGGCGCCGGGTAATGACTGTCGCGATGGCGAACATCACGGAGATCAGAAGGGCCAGCCCATCGCCAATGGGCGAGACCTCTCCGGTGAAGGATTCCGAGACCATGATGGCAACCCCGGCAATCACCGCGGCAATGGCAGCCCAGGTTGCGCCTGAAATTTTTTCACGAAACAGGGTCCAAGTGAGAAGGGCCGCGATGAGGGGAACGCCGGCCTGCATGAGCAGGATGTTTGCCACCGTGGTGTAGGCAAGGGCCACAACGAACGAGGTGGAGGCGATGGCAAAGCACAGAGCGACGCCGAGGCCCGCGAGCCCCATGCCTTTGAAAAGAGTCAACGTTCCGCGCTGGCCATCGCGCCAGAGCATGAAGCCCAACAGGAAAATTGCGGCGAAAAGGGAGCGCCAGAAAACTACTGTCCAGCTATCGTCAACTTCGAGGAAGCGGGCAATGGCGCCGCCAAAGCTCCAGACAATGGCGGAGCCTGCAACAAGGAGAATTCCGCGACGCCTGCTGCTGGCGTGGTCGGTTGAAGGGATGCTTTGGGCTGCTGTGCTCATGGTGCGAGATTAGTCTGCCATTAAAATCTTGAAGCGGCCTGAAACGACAGGGGCTGAGGGGATTGCGAAGTGATTTTTCATACATAGTTTACTTGACATTGTGCAGGGTCGGCCCAAAATATAAAACATCGCCGAACTCCACGGAGCAGGTGATGCAATGAAACAGCATTCGGAGGGAGCATGACGCCACCTGGCCACCACCCCGGATCGCGGCAGGTCTCGCGATCACATTCCGGCTAGCGCGCTGCAGCAGACTATCGACGCTTGACCGGTCTGCAAACCACATATCCACACTCATGCGAGGTAAGATATTCTCCCAGCCTCGCCAGTGATTCGGTGTAAACCGGATTCTTTCAAGTCACATACTCGAAGAATCGAGGGCCCCGTTGGCGCAAATAAAAGTCGCAGCGGGGCTGATTGTTTTGGATATCAATTCCCCAACAATTTCTTCCGCAAATCCGAGACGGCATTGGCATGGGCGTCGAAGCCTTCGTATTTGGCGATCAGGCCGGCGTGTTTGGCGAGTTCGGGATAGGCTTGCGGCGTGACCTCCACCACGGAGGTGCGCTTCATGAAATCATGGACGCTGAGGGCGGAGAAGGTCTTGGCCCAGCCGCCGGTGGGCAGGACATGGCTGGGGCCGAGAACAAAATTTCCCAGCGTTGACGGCGTATGTTCGCCGAGGAGGATTTCTCCCGCATTGCGAATCATCGGCAGATACTTGCGCGGTTCCTTTGAGAGGATCTGCAAATGCTCGGGCGCGTAGTCGTTGATGAAGGCCATGGCTTCGGCTGTGTCTTTCGCCAGAAGAATGCCGCCGCGGCTTGAAGCGAGCACCGCTTTGGTGAAATTCACGCGGCTTGCGCTCATCCTGTGCCAATAGGTGGGGATGGCGGCAAGTGCTGCTTCAGCCACTTCCTTGCTGATGGTGACGATGAAGGCGGAGCTGTCATCGCCGTGTTCGGCTTCGATGAGCAGGTCGAGGGCAGCGAGGCGGCCATCGGTTGTTTCGTCGGCAAAGATAATGGCTTCGCTGGGGCCTGCGGGCGTGCCGGTGTCGATTAGATCGGAGAGCAGGCGCTTGGCGGCCACGACCCAGGGCGAACCGGGGCCTACGACCTTCGCGTATTTCGAAATGGTTTTTGTGCCATAGCCCACGGCGGCGATGGCCTGGGCGCCGCCGACTTTGTAAACCTTGCTCACGCCTGCTGCGCGGGCGGCCACGAGTGTTGCAGCATCGATTTTTCCATCGGGACCGGGGGGCGTTACAATGCAGATGTCATCAACGCCCGCGACGTTCGCCGGGATACAGGTCATCAGCACTGTGCTTGGGAAGGCGCCTTTGCCGCGCGGAATGTAGCAGGCGACGGAGGCGATGGGCGTGGTGCGGTCACCGGCATGGAGGCCGGGGCGGATTTCCGCACTCCATGACGCTTCAGGTTTTTGCAGTTCGTGGAACTTGCGGATGTTGGCGGCGGCGAAGGTGATGGCTTCCCTGACGTCAGTTTCCAGCTCAGCGTGGCCGCGGTCAAAATCTTCAGGGGTTGCGGCAATCGCGGTTTCGTCGACGAGCGCATTATCAAATTGCTCGGCAAAGCGCGACAGGGCCGTGTCACCTTCGATGCGCACAGCCTCGACGATGGGCATTACCTTTTCGAGGAAGGGGCCTAAATCGCTTTCGGTGCGCTTGAGAAGCGTGGCGCGCTCTGAGGCAGCCAAGTCCGACAGGATAAGGTAGTTGATGTGTGACGTCATAAACGTCCTTCAATTCCCCGAATGGTTGGTGATTGAGACGTAGGTTTCATCTTCCTGGCCGTCGCGTTCGAATTTCAGGAAATCATAATAGCCGCAGTGGCCTTCGCCGGGGAAGACGCGGCAGGTGGAAGGCCTGGCATGATAGATGGTGCAGCGGCGTTCCTTGGTGTCAAAGAACTGGCAGATCTTGCCGTAGATCTCATCTTTCTGGCGGCGCATGATGCGCTTGTAGCCATGGGCCTGCTTGAAATATTTTTTCTCAGCCTTGGCGAGCGGCATGTCAAAATGCTTGGCGATGCGTTCGGCATCCCTGTCCTTCACTTCAATGACGGGATAGGAGCAGCAATAGCCCGGGCATTTCATGCAATCATATAGTTTTCGGGCCATCAGAATGAGAGTTCCTTGGGTTGAGAGAACGAGTCTAGCACTTAATGATTCGACTGGGGATAGAACAGTCCTGCGGGTGCTATTGCCTGTTTGGCGGGTTTTGAGGAAGCCTTCAATGCGGCATATTTCTTGTTGGTTTCAGCCATCTCACTTGTCAGCCATTCGCGGAAGGAGCGCGCCGTTGCGGTTTCCCTGGAGCCCTTGGCCCGGACAATCCAATAATTGCCATGGTCCTTCATTTCAAGGGCAAAGGGGCGGGCGAGCCAGCCTTCGACGATCGAGTCCGTGCACAGAATTTGATCGCCAAGGGCGAAGCCTTGTCCGGATTCGGCGGCTTCGATGGCCAGGTGATTCTGGAACACGGTGCCTTTCCAGTCGGCCACGCCTTCAATGCCGTTGGCGGTGAGCCAGTCGGCCCACCACTGCTTGCGCTGCTCATGGAGCAGATTGTAGTTCTTGAGATCTTCCGGTTTGAGGTTCTGTACCCCGGCAGTAAGGGCAGGCGCACAGACAGGAAAGATCACGACGTTGGATGACAGCTTAGTCATTTCCACATCTTCCCAATTTCCGCGGCCATAGCGGATGCCGAGTTCAACCTCATCGACGCGGAAATCCACCAGGCGGGTGGTAGGATCGATGTTCAGTTCAATATCCGGGTGCAGTTCTTTGAAGTGACCCAGGCGGGGCACGAGCCAGCGCGATGCGATGGCGGGTTCAACCGAGACATTGAGGGGGCGGGCCGCACCAACGGCTGCCGCTTCGCGCGAGGCATTGGACAAGCCATCAAAGAGGGGCGTCAATTGCTCGCCAAAGCGCTTGCCGGCCTCAGTGAGGGCCACGCCACGGCCAGTGCGCAGGAAGAGCTGGGTGCCGAGATATTCCTCCAGCTCGCGGATATGGCGGCTGATGGCGGCATGGGTGACGAAAAGCTCAGCGGCCGCCTCGGTAAAACTCACATGCCGTGCGGCAGCTTCAAAAGCTTTGAGGGCGTTGAGTGAGGGGAGTCGGCGCGCCACGGGAGACCTGTAACATTTTCTGTTGGGATTGGTTGTTTATTGCCGTTTGTGGCCCGCGCGACAAGAGCCGATATTTAGCTTGCCCGCCAAATTATGGGAGATGAACATGAACTGGATATTTGAAGTCTATTCCAACGTCTACAACACGGCCATGGGGCAGCGCCCGTTTCATCATCACAGGCCCGGCAGCCTGACGACGGAGCAGACGCAACGGCTAAAACGCGCCCATGGTAAATATGACATGTGACTTTTCCTGATGGTTGTATAGCTTTATAACGTTTGTGCTGCGACCGCGAAGAGCCCATGTTCGGCACAACAGAGATTTGATTTAAGGAGAATGATGATGAACTGGGTTTTTGGTGCATATTCAAACGTTTACAGCACTGCCATGATGCAGAACAAGGACGTTGAAGCCTATCTCGCAAATGCGAAGGTGAGCGAAGCCAAGAGTGCGGGGCGGATTGCCCGCCTGTTCGGTCGCGCCTAACAGATTAATCACAGCCCCGGCGTTTCCCCGGGGTTGTTTTTTGCCTTGTTTGGAACAAAAATAGAACATATATACGGTGTGGATAAAATCCAGCCAACGGGTGAAAGCCCGCGGACGAAGGACTAGGGTGCGCGGAAACAGGGAGAATTCACATGGCAGGTTCGGTCAACAAGGTTATTCTGGTGGGCAATTTGGGGAAGGACCCCGAAGTGCGCCATACCCAGGACGGCAAGGCCATTGTGAACCTGAGCCTCGCCACCTCGGAAAATTGGCGCGACAAGGCCACAGGCGAGCGCAAGGAGCGCACCGAATGGCACCGGGTGGTGATATTCAATGAAAATCTGGCCAAGGTTGCTGAGCAGTATCTGAAGAAGGGTGCCACGGTTTATATCGAAGGGGCTCTCCAGACGCGGAAATGGACCGACAAGGACGGCGCCGAGAAATATTCAACCGAAGTGGTTCTGCAGAATTTCAGGGGGGAATTGACCATGCTGGGCGGCCGGGGCGGCGGGGCCGGCGAAGGCGCCAGTTCTGGCGGCGATGAGTTTGGCCAGTCCGGCCCGATGGACAGGCCCCGTGGCGCGGCAGGCAAGGCCCAGAGCTTTGCCCGAGATCTTGACGACGAAGTGCCGTTCTGAGGCGGTAGGCTCCGATTCCGGCCCGTTTCTTGCTTTAATGCTGATGTTAACGGCAATTGTTACAAGTTGGCCGCAATAGGCATTTGGCCTCATTATGTTCACATTTTGCGGGCTAAAGGCCACTCAAGTATGTTGCAAAGCAGCACCAATCTCATAAATTAAGGTTTATAATATGAAACAATTCATGATTTCGATCCTCGCTGCAACCGTGTTGGGTTTTTCGGGTGTCAGCGCAGGAGCGGATGAGGCTGTCTTGTCCCAAGCCGAGCTCGGAGAACTTTTTCCCGGCAGCTTCCAGGCTGTGGTCAGCGGCGCGGTGATTGTAAAGATTACGGCGCGCGGCAATGGCACCTTGATTGGCCAGATGACGGGTCAAGAAGACCGGGGCCGCTGGAGCGTCAAGAGCGGCAAGCTGTGCATTGTCTGGTCGAACTGGCTGAACGGCAAGGCCTCGTGCTCACGGGTCATCGCCGATGACGGCTGGTACCGCGGCAACGGCGTGAAATTCCGCAAAATCTAGCCCGGTTTTGCACTGTTTTTCTCCGGATTTCCGACTGCTTTTCGTTGCGGTTGAAGCGCTGCCAAACTAAAGTAGGCAGTCGCTCGAATCGTCCAAAAATCATGACGGTTTTGAAGCGGCCAGAAGTTTGAGTTAAGGGCTGTCCGTGACCGACAAAGACGACAAGAATGGCGTGGTTCCACCCGCCAATCCCGGTGAAATTACACTCATCACCATCGAAGATGAGATGAAGAAAAGCTACCTCGATTACGCGATGAGCGTGATCGTGAGCCGGGCTCTTCCCGATGTGCGCGACGGCCTGAAGCCGGTGCACCGCCGCATTCTCTACACGATGGATGAGAACGGCTTCACGCCGGACAAGCCATACAAGAAATCTGCCCGTATCGTGGGCGACGTGATGGGCAAATACCATCCGCACGGCAACCTTGCGATTTACGATGCGCTGGTGCGCATGGCGCAGGATTTCTCGCTGCGGCTGCCGCTGATCGACGGGCAGGGCAATTTCGGCTCGGTGGATGGCGACCCTCCGGCGGCGGACCGTTATACGGAATCGCGCCTCGCCAAGGCC
>DATLDM010000065.1:0-20699 GCA_035525875.1 Aestuariivirga sp. | reverse complement strand
AAGGTTTTCCAACTGATAATTCCAGCCGACTGTCACGCCACCGGCCCAACCATCCAAGTCAAAGTCGTTGGTACCATGACTTGTATCGCCAAAACCATATCCAGCCTGTACACCAATATAGGGACCGGCCCAGTCATAGGCTGCAGGGCCTGCGTCCACATCCGCAGCGAACGCAGCTTCAGATGCGAGGCCCAAAATCATTGCGCCCAAGACACCGACCAATTGTTTTTTCATTGAAATCTCCAAGCTGCAGATTCGAAGGTTGAACGCTAGCCGGAACGCACCGTGCTTTTCTCCATTCCGTGAAACTTATGGCTGACTGTATCAATTCTGCCACGGTCACCCGCGCGAATTGCATGCCCGGACCCCCGCAACCCGTGCGTTTCAGCGGGTTAGAAGTCACGAGAGATGCGCACTGCGTCAGATATCTTTCGCGGTCAGACTATTTACCTAGAACCCGGCATTTGCCGTCAGGACGGTCGCCGAACTCCACGGTGAACTCCGTTCGGTTGCTTAGAGACTCGCACTTGCATTGGTTCGTGTCGACCGCGACCACGTCGGCATTCAGAATTGTTGCTTTCAACTGTGGCCACGCTATTTCAGGGCATGGTGGACGAGCTCTTGGGCGCCGCATCCATGGGCAAGTATTTCAATGCCAACATCAAGGGCAGCTTATCCGACGGGCCGTTCGATTGCAGGACGCATAGGATGCCAGCGTATTAACTTATTCCAAGAAAGGTGAGAAAAATGAAAAAATTTGTATTCGTTGTTATGACTTCTATGGCGATAATGTCGGGCAATGCTGTTGCTCAGGAAAACTCTGATAACCGATTCATAATTACAGATGCAGTATTGAATCCAGATGCCGGCGCAATAACAATTATACTGGATCAGCGCACAGGACAATCTTGGGTTCTTGGAGTGGATCTTAACAAACGTCCGCTTTGGGCTCCTTTAACTTTCGCACCCAAGGTTCCGGAAAATGCCCTCCCGCCTCTTACTCAGTAGCCCTCCGCTCTTCAATTGTTGGGAGATATTCTCTTAGGTACCAGCCTGCTTTTCCCTCAAAGGAAAGTTCGAGCTCCGGGTTAACGTTGGCTTCATCGCCCTGTTGCCACATTGCATCAACCATCGCCGTTAGAATGCTCGCTTTTATCGCTCGGTCTTCCTCCGGAGTACCGGTGACAATTTGACCAACAGTCTGCGCGAGGCCGACTACTTCATTCCCCGCAAACAGTCTGCCATTCGTAAGATGCAATTGTGCGGTAATACCGCCATACCGTTCGTGGCCATAACTTATACAAGAAAGTTTGATTTTTCCCGTTTTTTGCTGATTGTACCATACCTCAATTTCACGTTCAGCGTTGGAATCGAAACCTTTACAATTTAAACGGCCATTGTTTTCAAAACTCCACGGACTGTCTCCATATACTTGGTTCAAGTAGTCAGCAACGGGGTAAAGGTCGGTGTAGAATCGCCTATCGTCAACGTCCGCGTGGATGGGAACTTGATCTGGCTTGTGCTTTGGCTTGTGTCTTAGACCACGAACTCTCTTTTGCCAGCTGCGCCTAGGCGCCAAATGGTCGATGTTAAGATGTTGCGCGACGGTCCATCCCGTTATTGCGGAAAGACCAAGCGCAACTACGGCCGCTGTTTGAAACCAGTCCACGTTCATTTCTCGATTTCCCCCAATTACCCCCGAATTTGAGGCATACACCCTAACCCAAAACTCCCTGCCTCGTATCATTGTCGATCAACTTCGCCCCATTGGCGCGGCGCTCCTTTATATCTTCCATAGTCCGCTCGCCCGCCTGGATGAACTGCTGAAGTTCTTCGACCGACATGGCCTCAATGTCATCAGGCCCCAGCGGCTTCTTGCGCTCTTCGCTGGCTGAGTACCCCGCCCGGTCGAGAAGGGCCTTGGCGGCGTCTACACGCACCCTGGGCTGCACTTTGCTGTCGCTCATGATCTCATCCAGTATGCGGACCGCTTTGGGGGCCAGGTTGACGCCCATGTGGTCGTGCATGGCTTCCCTCAGCTCGTCGGCGAATTCCCGTGTACGGGCAAATGCGTGGAGCCGGCGCACGTCTGGAAGACCGGCGCGCTTGGCTGCTTCTTCCTGCGGATAGCCTTGCGCCAGAAACCAACACAGTTCACGGCGGCTTGTGCTCCCAAGTCCAGGTCGGCTAGGCGGTCTTCCCAATTTTTCAACTCCGCAAAATAGATTGTTGCTGATGTTACATTATCACATCTGAAACCCCGGTGCGAACTGGCGTGTGCTTCTAGCTCTACGAGGGGTTGATCTGGGCAAAAGCACCCCTACGGACAACAAACCCTCTCCTAGAGAGAGGGTTTGTCCGTCCGGAATTAGGGCTTGAAGAGATTTCGAGTTGTCCGGATTTGTCCGTCCGTCCGAACAGTACAAAAAGCCCGTAAAATCGGGCTTTAATCGTAGCAGATATTTTTGTCCGGATTTGTCCGTTTGTCCGAAAGGGCTAATTTCACGCTCAAAAACGCGAAAGACGGACAAATCAGTTTTGTCCGTCTTTTTGGGAAGTTTCGGGCTTATTGCTTTACAAGACGTCGCCAGTTTTGCCCATCTTTGATCAACTGTTTCGTCTCCGCCAGCCGGTCTGCTGCCTTCCGAACGGCTTCCTTGCTGCGAGCCTTGCCACCCTCTTCATCTGCAGCAGCCTTCGCAGCCTCGTATAGCTTATCGAGTGCTACCCATTCGCCAGGGCCGACTTCTTCCTCGGCCACCTCGAAAGCTTCCAGAACATCCAATTGTACGCGGCTGGCAGGCTTCTCTAGAGCGGCTACGTCCATAGCGGGCAAGAACTCAACAACGCAGGAATCGATCACTTTCATATCCGCAGTCGCCCCGACTGGCTGGCGCCGAAGCCGGTAACCGACGAATGATCCCTCTTCGCCATCCTTCTGCTTCAAAACATTCATCACGCCTTGTTTAACGGAAGCGCCCGCATGGTCGATCTTCTTGCATACGACCAGTTGAATCATTGTGTCTGCGGCAGCACGCAAGGAGGACGACCCTCGCTCCTCTTTTGAAACATCCTTGCCTGAATGGTGGATAACCATCACATGCGCCCCGGTCACGCGCGCAATCTCTTTGGCGTTGGCGATCAGCGCGCCCATGTCCTTGGCGGTGTTCTCGTCTCCCCCGGCGATGGCCAGGGCCAGTGTATCTATGATGATCAGCCGAAGTGGCAGCCCTGACGTCTCGGTGGGCTCCTTCAGCGATTCACAAAGCCCCTTAGCGTCGGCGCGACTGGCGTAAAGATTGAATTGGTTATCGCAAAAAATCAACGGCGGGTTTGGATTTGACTTCTTAAACTTCCGCAACGCTGCTGCGCGTCTCTTTACGCCGCCGGCTCCCTCAAGGGCCATATAGACAACCAGACCCTGACGCACCTCGCGCCCGGCCACCGGTTCACCGGTAGCAATGCAGTAGGCAAGCTCCAGAGCGACGAAAGACTTGCCAGCGCCTGGAGCGCCAAACATCGCTGAGAAGCACCCGCAGTCAAGCAGGCCCTCAACCAAAAAGTTTGACGGCTCGGCCAACGCAGCATCAGCCATCTCGTCGAAAGCCCGGAACGTGAATTTGGAAAGTTTTTTAGTGAGCTCGAAACTCTTCAACTCGTTCGCTGGCAGTTCGACCGCATCGAACCCGGAATTAAGTGGCGAGAGGTAACCTGGCGGGTTTTCGCGTTTCTCCCAAAGCCCATAGCAAAGACTCTCTAGAGCCTCAGCCTCAGTCGCTAGCCAAAAGGGTTTCGACTTGAGTTCGTCCCAGCCGCCATCTTCTGTCAGCAGCTCGTAAGCCCCAGCCGGCGATAGTCCGAAATCGAAGACGCGTTGGATTACCTGTTTGGTAACCTCGCGGCCGGCACTACCTTCGACCGCTTCCGGTGCCTCATCGATTAGCCACCGTCGCGCCCAGTCAATCGATTCGTCCCGATCAAGATCAATGCTTGGCAGAACCGCTTTGCGGGGCTTGGATTTTTTGGCGTGCAGGAGATCAAGAAGATATTGGGGCGCGTCGGAGAGAGGGATGTCATCCGGGGAATAGCCCGGTTTCCAAGCGTACTGTTTGCCTCCGAACGTTGAGCCTGGCGCCACGACGAAACCGCCATCTGCTTTAATGTCCACTCCAGGCGCAAGACTCGAGTTGGAGTTTTTGATTACTAGATCGGAAGGGACCCGCAAGAAACGATGCAACCCGGCGTGTGGAGTGATTGTGGACCAAGAGGCCGGAATCTTGGCGCCCGCAGGTACAATTGTGGACAGTGATTTAAAACCGTCCTTGTCACCTTTCTTGTCAAGATCAAGCGCTATCATTCCCTGGCCCATCGCCAAGCCGATATTCAACTTGTCGCCGCAAGCCTCTTCGGCTTCGGCCCACCATTTTCTGATTGCATCGGGATCGCTAGTGGCACGCTTTTGCCACCCCTCGCCGAACGGTTTCTTACTATTTGGTCTTACGGGCAAAACGCGAAAGCCGCGCCTGGCAAAGTCGAGCGCAGCTTCGATCATGCATCCGCTCCGTCGAGTAGGAAGTCAGTTGTGGGGTGATTGGAAAGCCATTGGCGCCAGTTGGGCCAGTCTTCGCCCTTGTCATCAATCATTATTTCGACACTTACGCCAACGTCATCCCTGCGCGACCAGTCAGTAAATAAGTCCTTTGATTTTAGGCACACATCCGGCCGCCTGTGGAAATTTACGAGGTCTGCACTCCCGATGATGGCTTCCAGGGTCAAATAGGGGAGCTTCTCAGGTGGCGAGGCGCAAAGCATACTCCAATGATCGAAGCCGCCATGGATTAGGATTCGTGCAAAATCGTTAGGGGTGCGTGTGAGTTGAAGTATCCCGCGGCCATTCCAGCTTACGTCGGCTTTACGACCCAGGCTATCGAAGGCACGTTGAAACAAGTGAGCAACGCGAGCGTCATAGGTACTGGGGACGGAATCTTGTTTCTTGCCCACGTCCGGGAGAAAAACTACGAGATGCCATGGGCCAACAGAAACCGCGTAGTCACCGATATCGGACATTTGGTCTATGGCAACGAACGTGATGCTGTGAAAAGTCTTAGTAAAGATGGTGGCTTTGCCACCTCGGAAAAAACTTTTCGTTTGCTCAAAACTCATGTTGTTCGTGTTGTCTACAAACCAAGTAACTGTTTCATCCTCCCTGAGGTGATCGCCCTCTCCCGGAAACACATAATGTCCAGGGCCTGTGGAAACATGTGACCAACCTTTTTCCAGCAGTGCGCGAGTTAGAGTTCGATTTTGATCGAACAATTTGAATGGGGCGATTTTGCTTTGTGATGGATTTTCGGATATAAGACGACCCATGCGGATCTCCTTTCATTACAGTGGAAGGGCGGTTCGTTTGGATTGAGTGGTTCGTTGCAAAGCTGATTGAGGCGCCGGCGGAGGAGTTCGCTGGCGTCTTATTTTTGAAGTTCATGTGCCGAGACTTGCTGTGAGGCGATGTAGCGGCGCACTTCGCCGCTCAAGTACCGGGGCTTTCCTTCGATCAGGATATGCGCAGGGCCCTTTCCTCTATTCCGCCACCAGCGAACGGTGTGGACGGAAAGACCTAGCCAGTTTGACACCTCTTCAGTGCGAAGAAGCACGTCATCGGCCTTCGGGGGCTCAAACCAGCGGGGAATGTTCTGCCTGGTCCACGGGCCGCGCTTAGGAGCTGGAGTATTTTCAACGTCTAGGCATGTCATTCAGCCCCTCCGACATATCGGCGGAGTTCGTCAGCCGCTAACAGAGTTCGCCGACCAATCTTGTGCGGAGTAAGCTTCTTGGCTCGTATCTGGCGGAATATAGTTGTGGGGCTCACGCTCAACAGCCTTGCGGCCTCGCCAATAGGCACGAGCAAGCGCGCCGCTGGCGCCTCGGGCACAGTGAAATTCATGGGAGTCAACCCTTGGGGAATGTGATGGGTGGCCCAGCGCGGCGGCCGTATTACGCGCAAACAGTTCGCCAACAATCATCGGCGATGGAGGCACTCTATTCGAAATGTCTCAAAAAATCAAACTGAGGCGCGTTCTCGTCCGATCGGAAACAGTCTCGTCATAGCAGTTGAGAGCCACACCTTACGTTGGTTCGTCTTGCTTGACCCAATTTGTTTGTTCCAGAATATGTGGACCACATATGGTCAAATCGACTTGTCAAATTGACGAGAGAGAATTATTTTCTGTCAAGCAAATGCGCGACAATACGACACAGTTCTAAAACGGATTACTCGTTCACGGCGGCCGGGGGAAAAGCAACCACTTTTCCCGCGAGTTTCGCGACCTCGCCCTCGATCATATCTGCGTAAGCGGTGGCCGCCTTTGCCCGGAGGCCGAGAAGCTGTGATTTGTCATACCGCGCTTCAAAGCTGTCCCGCGCGTGGCCCACCAAGATTCCTGCAATATCGGCGTCAAAGCCTAACTCCCGCACTTGGGTTTTAATTGACCGCCGGAAGTCGTGGATTGTGAAGTTCACTCCGGAAGCAGCTACCACTTTCGGAAGCAGTTTGGACCAACCGCTGATCTTCACTGCCAGTTTCTCCTCGCCTGGCCGCAGTCGTTTCGTGCGACCCACTCTTCCAGAAGGAAAAACGAAACGCGAGGCTGTCTTGGGGCACTTATCGAGCAATCTTCCCATAGCAGCCGAAATCGGAATAATGTGGTCGCGGCCCATTTTTGTCAGTTGGGCGGGAAGGGTGATGGTTGAGGCCTTGCGATCAATCCATCGCCACTCCAGGCTGGCTCCTTCATCCCTCCGGCAGCCCGTGAGCATAATAAATCGTACTAGCCGACCAAACACCGTGGAGTCGCCAGCCGCGTTCCATATTGCAGCAAGCTCGTTTGGTGGCAGCGCGCGACCCGACTCGTCGGCAGAAAGCTTTTCCGCTTTCGTGCGCTTGGGCAACCGGTAGCCCGCCAGCGGGTTGCTTTGCGTAAATCCACGGTCCAGGCACCAATCAAAGAATGTGCGCGCGACCTTTCGAAAATATCCTGAGGCGCCCGGTCCCCTCTTGACAGCAATCGTGGAGAGCAATTGGGCGGCCTGCTTCCTGTCAATGGTTGCAATGTCGGTGTTGAGCATCTTCTCGCCGAAGCCCGCCCGTAAGCGGCGATCCTCTTGTTTAGCCGCAATGAGGCCGCGTGCTCCACGCTCGGCAAGATAGGAATCGAGCAACAGCCCTACTTTGGACTTTTCCTGGCGGCGCTCCTCAGCCCTCGTTTCCGCAGGGTCATTGCCGGCCGCAACCTTGCCGATGGCTGATTGAGCGATTTTGCGGGCATTCTCCGCCCCAACGGAGGGAAAGGCACCGAGGCGCATCTTGCGCTGTTTGCCGGCGCGGTTCCTGTAATAGAGGATCCACACCCTGGACGTGGCGCCAATTCGCAACCCAAACCCCACGACCTTCGAATCCCATACAATGTAATTAGGCGTGCCATCGGGCGCCGGACGGTTTTTAGCGATAAAGTCGCTCAATTTCTCTTTGGGAGAGGCGATCATGCGCGGTTCCTATGTCAGTCCGGAGTTTGGCAGCACCTTGGTAGCAGAAAGGTTTCGCGGGCACTATCACCCTATATCGTCAGTTATGCCCTAGATTAAAGGATTTTGCAACGTGTCTGCCACCATCTATTGCCGCCTATAAGCCCAACCTCACCCTTGCCAAGGTCGGGGTCGAGGGTTCGAATCCCTTCGCCCGCTCCAATTTTCCAGACATCTCAGCATCAGGAAATTTTGGCAATGAATTCATGGAGTTCATTGAAGCCGTTCAATTGCTTGAAGCGCGGGTGGTGGGTTGGCGCCTCCACATGTTCCAGCGTCCAGGTCAGTTCGTGGGGAATGAAAACGCCCCAGCAGCCGGCGGCAATGGCCGGCACAATGTCTGATTTCAGGGAATTTCCCACCATGACGGCGCGCTCCGGCCCTTCCCCGTGCCGGTCAAAAATGCGTTTGTAGGTTTGGGGCGTCTTGTCGCTGACAATTTCAATACCATCGAAGAGTTCGCCTAAGCCGGATTGGGCCAGTTTGCGTTCCTGATCGAAGAGATCGCCCTTGGTGATCAGGACAAGCCGAAAGGATTCGCCCAGTTGTTCCAAGGTTTCCCGAACATGTGGCAGCGGCAGGATGGGATGAGCCAGCATTTCGCGGCCAGCGTTGAGAATTTCCTGAATGATTGGCGCCGGTACCTGGCTATGGGTTACGTCGATGGCGGTTTCGATCATTGACAGGACAAAGCTCTTGGTGCCGAAGCCATAGAATTGCAGGTTCCTTATCTCGGCCTGCAGCAGGCGGGCGCCCAGATCGGCACCTTCGGCATACCCTGCCAGAAGCTCGACAAAGCGGGCTTCGGTGAGCTTGAAAAACTGTTCGCTCTGCCAAAGGGTGTCATCGGCATCCAGTCCGATGGTTGAAAGGGTGGCCATTTCGTCAGTCATCCAAAGCAACAAGCCGCAGCGCCAATTGACACTTCAACGGCTTATGGTGCAATAGCCCCGACTTGACGTAACCATCATTCTCCACTTAGATGGTTATATGCGCGGCAATGACAGCGAGCCCTCTGAACGCCGGCCCGGCACTTTATCGTTAGTGGCTGGCAAGCTCGCCCTTGATTTTACCAATACGGAATCAGGCCGCGGCGGCGCCAGGCACCTCGACCATTTGCAGACGGCTGAGGATTTTCTTGTGTGGGCCGCTCATGCAAAGATTATAAGCGCGAAGGGCGCATCGCTGGCCCAAGGCATTGTCAAAGGCCAAAACAAACTGGCGAATCATCTTGTCACGCGCGGCAAATCCCTGCGTGAGACGATCTATCAGATCACTTCACGCGTCATAGCCGGGCAGCAGCCTGCTGAAAAACTGTTGCGCAGCCTGACCGCCGCCCATGCAGAAATGCTCGCCATCGCCACGCTCAACCCAAATGGGAACAATTATGCGTGGGCCTGGGATTCCAAGACTGGACTCGATGCCGCTATTCTGGGGCCCATCACACTCTCGGCCTTGAACCTCTTAATTGATGAGGATTCTTCCTGCATCAAGCAGTGCCACGGCAATCATTGCGGCTGGCTGTTTTTTGACGGGACAAAAAACAAGAGCCGCCAGTGGTGTGACATGCGTGTGTGCGGGAACCGGGCCAAGGCCAGGGCGCTTCGCGCCCGGACGCATCATAAGAATCAGGAGCAACACTGAATGCTCGCTCATGAACTCGGTTATTGGCTGCAGCAGTTCCTGAATGCCTGCACGCTTGCCAGTTTTTATGTGCCGCTGGCCGTGGCCTTTGCATTGGTGCAGGGCCTGACCAACAAGATCTTCCTGTCGTTTGGCGATTTTGCCATGTACGCGGCCTTTGCCGCGATTTATGCGGGGCTTGCCAGCCTTCTGGCCGGAAACACTGCGGCCGCCATCCTCGCCATATCCCTGGCCCTTGCGGTATTGTCTTCCTCAGCACTTGGGCACTTCGCCGCCACCCACGTCGTTGCGCCGCTCATCGGCCACACAGCGCAGACCTTCATGATTGGCTCCATCGGGGTTTCCATTGTCCTTCAGGAAATTATGCGCCTGCAGAGCGGAGCCCGCGACCTCTGGTTGATGCCGCTGTTTGATGGCGCGGCGTTCCGGATTTTTGACGGCAGCTTTCCGGTGCAGATCGGAATCATGCAGCTTATTGCAATGGTCACCGCCACTCTGGCGATCGGCACTGTGTTTTTCATCATGCAGTTCACCGCCGCCGGGCGCAATTGGAAGGCGTGCTCGCAATCGGAACGCCTGGCGAAGCTCAGCGGCGTCAATACGCTCACCGTGCTGCGTTGGTCCTGCATCGGTTCGGCGGCGCTGGCCAGCGTTTCAGGCTGGATCATTGCCGTGTCCTATGGCGGGGTCACCTTTTCGATGGGACTTATGCTGGGGTTCAAGGCGATGTTTGCCTCGGTCATCGGCGGTTTTGGAACGGTGAGCGGGGCCATTGCCGGCGGCATATTCCTGGCCTTCATCGAAACCCTGTGGACAGCCGCCTTTCCCTTGGCTTACCGCGACGTGGCAGTGTTTGGTTTCATAATCCTGATACTCATGTTAAAACCGGAAGGGATTTACAGCTCGACCGTCAGGCGGGAAAGCGAGGATTAGATGAGGCTTGCATTTGTCATTTGCTGCTGCCTTGGCCTTGGCCTGTCAGCCTGCAAGGAAGAGGCGCCCACGCCGTTCCTGAAAATTGTGGGCGGCAGCTTCCTGTTCAATTACCGCTACTCCAAAATGTCCTATGGCTTTGTGGCGCGCCAGCTCAAGTCCCTCCCTGAAGGAAGCATATTGGAAGCGAGCTTTGACCTGCCGGATACGGACCGAAAATTTGTCATCACCAAACCCGCGAAAGCCGGACAGCTGCAATACAGTTTTGAAACTGAGCCGCTGCGTGGCGTGAAGAAGGACACGCCATACAAAGTGCGGCTAAAGCTTCTTGAAGCGAAGACGGGCAAGGAGCTTGGCCTTGTCGAGCAGGTTTTCAAATCGGATGTTGATCAGGCCACCCTGCCAACCAAGGCGCCGGTGGTCGGGCCCGGATACCAGACGAACCCGGAACTTTGATAACCGCTACTCTATTCGGACTGCGGTTCCGGCGGCCGTCACCATCAGCATGCTGCCATTGGTGCCGACGGTTTCATAATCAATGTCAACGCCGATCACGGCATTGGCACCGAGCTGTTCGGCCTTGTCGGTCATTTCACCGACCGCGGTTTTGCGCGCGTCATTCAGAACCTTTTCATAGGAGCCGGAGCGGCCGCCGACGATATCGCGGATGGAGGCAAAGAGGTCGCGGAACAGGTTGGCGCCGAGAATGGCTTCTCCCGCAACGAGCCCCATGTATTCGACGATGCGTTTGCCTTCGACATTGTGGGTGGTGGTGACCAGCATGTTGCTCTCCTCGTTGACGGCCTAATCTAATGACGGAAATGCCGGATGCCAGTGAAAATCATGGCGAGCCCGGCAGCATCGGCGGCGCGGATGATTTCATCGTCCTTGATGGACCCGCCGGGCTGGATGATGGCGGTGGCACCTGCCTCGGCGGCTTGAAGCAAGCCATCGGCAAAGGGGAAAAAAGCATCGGAGGCCACAACGGAGCCGTGGACAAGCGGCAGAGCGTGCCCTGCCGCCCTGGCCGCATCCTCGCTTTTGCGAACCGCGATGCGGGCGGCATCGATGCGTGACATCTGCCCGGCACCAATGCCAACGGTTGCGCCATTCTTGGCATAGATGATCGCATTGGATTTTACATGCTTGGCGATCCGGAAGGCAAACTTCAGGTCCTTGAGCTCGGACTTTGTGGGTTCACGCTTGGTGACGACGCGCAAATTCATCTCATCGACGGAATAGCCGTCGCGGCTTTGCACGAGAAGTCCGCCGATGATGGACTTCACCGAAATTGCCGGGGCATTTGAATTGGGAATTTCACCCAGAACCAGGAGGCGCAGATTTTTCTTGGCGGCGAGGATGGCGCGCGCGGCGTCATCCGCACCGGGCGCAATAATCACCTCGGTGAAAAGTTTTGAAATTTCAAAGGCGGTTTCTTCATCCAGGTTGCGGTTGAACGCCACAATGCCGCCAAAGGCGCTGACCGGATCGCAGGCGAGCGCCTTGCCATAGGCCTCGAAAAGCGAATGGCCGATGGCCACGCCGCAGGGGTTGGCATGTTTTACAATGACGCAGGCGGCCTCCGGTTCATTGCGGAATTCCGAAAGGCAATCCAAGGCCGCATCCGTGTCATTGATGTTGTTGTAGGAAAGCTCCTTGCCCTGAACCTGTTTTGCACTGGCGACACCTTTGCGCTGATCCGGGCTGCTGTAGAGGGCAGCGGTCTGGTGGGGGTTTTCGCCGTAGCGCAGGGTTTGCAGGCGCTTGCCGCCAATGGCAAAATAGCCCGGCGTGGTATCGCCGAGTTCTTTGGAAAACCATTGGGCGATTGCGGCGTCATAGGCGGCGGTTCGGGCAAAGGCCTTGGCCGCCAGCGAGCGGCGCGTTGGATCCGTGGTGTTTCCACCGTGGGATTTGAGTTCGGACAACACAGTTACATAGTCATCGGGACTTACAACGACAGTGACACGATCGTGATTTTTGGCAGCGGCCCGGATCATCGCGGGGCCACCCACATCGATGTTCTCGATGGTGGTGTTCCAGTCGGCCTGCTTGGCGACAGTCTCTTCAAACGGGTAAAGATTGACCACGAGCAGATCGATATCAGTGATGGCGTGGGCCTGTTTGGCACTATCGTGGGCCGCATCGTTTCTCACGGCCAGAAGCCCGCCATGGATTTTGGGGTGCAGGGTTTTCACCCGGCCATCCATGATTTCGGGAAAGCCGGTGACGGAAGCCACGTCGATGGCCGGAACGCCGGCGGCGTGCAGGCTTTTTGCGGTGCCGCCGGTTGAAATGATTTCGATGTTGAGGGCCGCAAGGGCGCGGGCAAATTCGATGAGGCCGGTCTTGTCGGAAACGGAAATGAGGGCGCGGCGGATTGGAAGGGTCATGGACGTATCCCGGAACTAAATGCTGGTCAGGCACATAGCGCGCTTTCCGCTCAGGTGAAACCACCTGAGCGAAAAGAATTCGCGCCAGAATATAAGCTGGAGCATGTTCTTATCGGCAAAGTCGAGCAACTTTGCCGGAACATGCTCCGGCATGCCGGGATAATTAGGCCACTAGAAAGGAAGTTGCGGCATTTCCACCCGGCCGGTTTCGGTCGCAGCTGATTTCTCCACGCGGCGCAGGGCCCAGTTTACCGGGGAAGCCGTTTCTGTCGAACCCCGGATGACGATTTGCTGGGTTTTCCGGGGGCCAGTTGCATCTCCCAGAAACACGCTGTCCTCTAGGGACATGATGCCGCCGCGGGCATTGAACTGCCAGGCGGTTTTATTGGGCAGCATGATCACAATCCGCGTTTCCTTGCGGGTGAGGGTTGCCTTCACGCCGGGATGGAGGTGAAACCGGATGGTGAAATCGAGTTGTCCTGAAGGGGAACTTTGGAGCCTTGCAGGTGAAATCCGGTCCTCGCCGCGAAGATCACTGCCGGTCTGCGACAGGAAGACGTTTCGATGGTGGCTGACTTTGCCCGACCTTCCTGAAATCTCATTGGTACAGTTGATCAGGGAGCCTTGGGGAGAGGTTATTACTTCCGCTGCGGGATTGTTTTTTGCGCCGCTTTCGAAGGAGGCAATTTCAACCGTGTTGTGGGCGGCGATATCTGCCGCAGCCCTGCGCCAATCTTCCGTGGCGGAGCCCGGCATGCCGCAATTGCTGAAAATGCGGTGCGGCCCGTCTGAAAATTCAATTGCCAACGGGCTATTGCATTCAGCGGGCACGCCCGTGTCCATGATCAGGAGGCCAGACCGGTGCGAGAGCCTGCAATAACCGGAATGGGGGGCGCAGAGCAGCGGCCGGCCGGCAATGGTATCGTGCTCAACAAGCGACTTGATGCCCGTCATCTCGGTTGCCCCGGCACCCTGAAAATTGCCGAGGCCCCGGTCGCCATGGCTCAGCATGCGGAGCATGGGGAACATTCTTTCAATGGCGGTGCTCAACGCCAGCGGAACGGCCTCGCGCTTTGCCATCATCGCATCCCGGATGGGGATGACGGCGAGGAGGACTTCAAGCAGGGCCTGGGGATTGCGCGAAACATGGCCGCCGTCGGGCAAAATGATCTGATTCATGACGGTGCAAAGCTTGGCACTGGCCTGATCACGGAGTGTCTCCGAACCGCGAAACGCGAGGCTTGCATATTGCAATGCCACGGCCTGCCAAAAATTGTCACTGGGCGCAGAGGGGCGCATTGCCAAAACGCGATGAATGCGCTTTTCGACAAGTTCGTAAAAAGGTCTTCCAAAAGAGGAAGGCGAAGGCCCCAACAGAAAATGCGCGGCACTCGCGAGCGCGGCGAGGGCCTGAAAACAGACCATGGGTGTGCGGAAGCCACTGCGCTGTTCAGCCCATTTCAAAACCAGCGAACGGGCCACAATGCGGTGCAGTTCATGGCCGCCCGTCACGAAGTGCTGCAGCCAGGAGAGATTGTGGAGCGCCGTGGCCCATTGGGGATTGGGCGGGGCAGCGTCAAACACGCCGACAGGTTTTCCTGTAACAACTGCGCCGGCGAAACAAAATTTTCCACGGGCCATGTCCTGGGCCATGGTTGGATCGCCCGGTTTCAGGGCCAAAAGCCTTGTCCCAAGGCCGGAAATGCTGATGCGCTGGGGCGATCCGAGGCCAAGGCCATGGGCGGCCCAATGCTTGAGCGCAGCGCCATGGCCCGACAGCACCTGAAAATAGGTGGGAGTGTCGAAGTGCTGCGTAGCCCAATGATCGCGCATGTTCTGCCGCGTTAAAACCGGTTCCGGTGATGGTGCAAAGACCTACACTGGTGCGGAGATGGTTAACGAATTACTAACGCCGCTCCAGACGGGCCGCAAAGAAGCCGTCGAGGCCGGAGCCCTTGCCAATTGCCATGGAGGGCAGGCAGCGCATGAGGCCGGCGGGCGTTATAAACTGGGTCTGCCGGGCAAGATCCTCAGGGACGATGGCGGAAAGCGTGAAATCTTCATGGGCCCGCAGGAAATTGAACACCTGCCGCTCCCCTTCGAGGGGCGACAAAGAACAGGTGCAATAGACCAGCTTCCCCCCGGGCTTTACCAAGCGTGCCGCATGGGCGAGCATTTTCTGCTGCAGGCTTACAAGCCCCGCAAGTTGCTCGGGGGATTTCAAATAGACGAGATCGGGATGACGCCGGATGGTTCCAGTGGCCGAACAGGGCGCGTCGAGCAGGACATTGTCGTAGAGCGCATCGGTCGGCAGGGACAAGACATCGGCAAGCAGTGTCGTGGCAGGCAACTTCAATCGCGCAAGATTTTCCCGCAGCCGGTTCATGCGCGTTAAGGAATCATCGACGGCAGTTACAGTGGCGCCAGCGGCTGCAAGCTGGGAAGTTTTTCCGCCGGGGGCCGCACACAGGTCGAGCACAGATTTCCCCACGATGTCGCCCAGAAGTTTTGCGGGCAAGGCTGACGCTGCGTCCTGCACCCACCATTCGCCTTCGCTGAATCCCGGCAGCTCCTGCAAATTGCTGTCGCCGGATGTCAAACGGATGGTTCCAGTAGGGAGAGGTTCGCCTTTCAATTGTTCAGCCCAATGCTCGGGCCTGTCCTTGACTGAAATATCGAGCGGCGCCTCGTTGAGATGGGAGGCTGCAATATCACGCGCTGCTTCTTCGCCATAGGCGGCGACCCATTGCTCCCACAGCCAATCCGGCGTGTTGAGCCTTGCCCCGTCGAGATTTTTCAGCGCCGCTTTTCCATCGGTTGAAACCTTGCGCAGGACCGCGTTGATCAACCCGGAAAAGTGCTGGGCTTTCTTGTCCTGTTTTGCCAGATCAACCGAGAGGTCAATGGCCGCGTGGGGACTCACCTCCATGAACAGAAGCTGGGCCGCGGCAATGGTGAGAATATCAACTGCCATGCCGGATGAGCGCGGCAGGGGCTTTGCCAGGAATTTTCCCAGGACCGTTTTGATTTCGCCGCCATGGCGCAGCGACGATGCCACAAGGGCATGGGCAAAAGAGCGGTCCCGGCCCTCAAGCACGCGGAATTCAGCATTTGTTTCGAGCAGTTGATCAAGCGGCTGCTGGTCGAGAGTGACGCCTTGCAGCAGGCTAATGGCGGCGCGCCGGGCCAGCAGGCCGGGCTTTTCATGTTTTGCGGCTGACACAGATCAGCCCCAAGGGCCCCTTGGCGCTGCGTTCTGGAAGGTTTCGGAAGTGCCCATTTCTGCTGCCATTTTCTGAAGCTCGGCAACGCGATTTTCCGTTGCGGGATGCGATGAGAACAGATTGTCCATGCGCTGTCCAGACAAAGGATTGACGATAAAGAGATGGGCCATGGCGGGATTGGCCTCGGCGGCCTCATTGGGAATGCGCTGGGCAACGCCTGAAATTTTGTGAAGCGCCGCCGCCAGCGACATCGGTTCTCCGGAAATTTCTGCGCCGCCGCGGTCTGCCTCATATTCGCGGGTGCGGCTCACCGCCAATTGCACGATCATGGCGGCAAGCGGCGCCAGGATAATCAGCACTATGCCGCCCAAGGGGCCTAAAGCACTGTTGCGGTCGCGGCCTCCAAAGAGAAAACCAAAATTCGCCAGCATGGATACGGCGCCCGCAAGGGTTGCCGTCAGGGTCATGACAAGCGTGTCACGGTGTTTGATGTGGGCCAGCTCATGGGCCATGACGCCGGCGATTTCAGACGGAGAGAGCGTTTGCAGAAGCCCGGTTGTGGCAGCCACCGCCGCATTCTCGGGATTGCGGCCCGTGGCAAAGGCGTTGGGTTGCGGGTTGTCCATGATGTAGACTTTGGGCATGGGAAGATTGGCCCGCTTGGCGAGGGTTGCCACGATGTCATAATATTCGGGGGCCGTGGCCCTATCGACTTCCTGGGCGCCCTGCATGCTCAAGACCATCTTGTCGGCGTTCCAGTAGGCAAAGAGGTTTGTGCCGGCGGCAAACAGGAAGGCAAGCAACATCCCGCCCTGGCCACCCAGCAGATAGCCGATGGCAAGGAAAAGGCCGGTGAGGCCCGCCAGCAGAAGTCCGGTTCGAAAGGTGTTCATGGGTCGAGACTTTTCCTTTGTTCCGGCATAAAATGGTGTTGCTCAGGAGTTTCGACAAGATGGAAAAACGTGATCTGCCCCCCGCCGCCGTCCGGGCCTTAGCCGAGGCGGAGCTGCGCCGTGCGGCGGCCTTGAGCGTGGAACGGCCCAAGGAGATCAATGGCCGCAAAGGGCCGGAGCCCACGCGCTACGGCGATTGGGAAAGCAAGGGCATTGCCTCTGACTTCTGACGCCAAAAGATTTCCGGTCATTGAAACGGATGCGGACATTGCGACCGGGACTGAATTCTTGGTGGCGCGTGAACCGTGTTTTGCGAAGGTCGTTGACGTTCACGGACTGCCTTCGGCACGAAGGGTTGAAAACAACTTGGCCAGCCTCCTGAAAATTGTGACTGAACAGCTGATTTCACTGAAGGCGGCGGATGCCATTTGGCGGCGCATTGAAACCAGGCTCCATCCCTTTGAACCCCATGAAATCCTGAAATTCAGCCTGGACGATTTGCAAGGGCTGGGATTAACCCGGGCCAAGGCGCGAAGCTTTCAAGCCATTGCGATGGCCATACACAGCGGTGAGCTGAATTTCGAATCACTGCACCATGTGCCTGACCAGGACGTGCTTGCGAAATTGATAGCACTGCCGGGAATTGGGCCATGGACGGCGGATATCTATCTGCTGACGGCCCTTGGACGGGCTGATGCCTGCCCCGCCGGGGATTTGGCCTTGCAGATGGCGGCACAGGATTTGTTTGCCATGGAAGCCAGGCCGACTCCCCAGGCGTTCCGGGAAAGAGCAGAAAACTGGAAGCCGTGGCGCTCAGTCGCGGCCCGGTTGCTGTGGAGCCACTACCGGGGCTTAAAAGGCCTTTCCCAGCGGGTTAATTGAGCCCCTTCACAGGATTGTTGCACGATATATAGTATGTCTCTAAATACAAACCTCAAGAGGTAAAGGGTGTACAACGAAGCCGCCGCACTGGAAGCCTGCCCTGCGCTGGTCCTCAACGCCGACTACCGGCCGCTGAGTTACTATCCCCTGTCGCTGTGGAGCTGGCAGGATGCGATCAAGGCGGTGTTTCTTGAGCGCGTCAATATCGTTTCCGAATATGACCGGGTGGTGCGCAGCCCGTCGTTTGAGTTCAAGCTTCCCAGTGTTGTCTCGCTCAAGACCTATGTGAAGCCATCGCGGACGCCGGCCTTTACCAGGTTCAATGTCTTTTTGCGCGACCGGTTCACTTGCCAGTATTGCGGGGCCCATGACGACCTGACCTTCGATCACGTCACACCGCGCTCAAAGGGCGGCCATACGACATGGGACAATGTTGTGGCGGCTTGCTCGCCGTGCAATCTGGCCAAGGGCGGCTATCTGCCCCACGAAGTCAAAATGTTTCCGGCCCACAAGCCGCATTGCCCCACGGTCAACCAGCTTCACAGCAATGGGCGGCATTTTCCGCCCAATTACCTGCACCAGAGCTGGCAGGACTATCTCTACTGGGATACGGAACTCGATCCTTGACGGCGGGCACCTGCCAGGGCAATTGCTGCCAACATTGCTGAAATTATCGCATTCCATCCGGCAAGTGAAAGTCCGGCGATGCGGAGTGCCGCTTCGTTGCAGGCAACGACCGGCTTGCTGAGATCAGGAAGCCCACCGGAGATATCGCCGCTGCAGGTGTCCGGACCCTCCCACCACTTCCATTCAACGCCGGCGTGGTAGGCGCCGAAAACGGCGCTGCCCAGCATGACGACTGCGAGAAAGTACAGCCCGCGCCTTGCACCCTTGGGATTTGCGCCTGCACTGACGGACAACAGCAGGGAAAAGGGAACAGCAAAATAATAGGCCCAGCGCTGCATCAGGCAGAGGTGGCAGGGATCATAACCTGCGAACTGGAAAATCCACGCGCCTGCGACCGTCGCCGTTGCCACAATAAGAATGACGAGTGAGGCCTTTTGCGGTGTCAGTTTTTCTAGCATGTCGTTCCCATTCCTGATGCGCTGAAGTATTTTAGGATGAAATAAAGGCCAATGAGGGCCGCAGCCGCTGCTGCGGCAATGAGGCCCAAGCGCTTCTCGATAAATATCCGGATGGGTTCGCCATATTTTTTCAAAGCCCAGGCGAGAGCGAAGAACCGTGCGCCGCGGGCCAGAATGCAGGAGAGAACGAAAACAAGGAAACTTGCATGGACGACGCCTGCCAGAATTGTCACGATCTTTATGGGCGGAAGATGGGCGAGGCCCGAAGTTACCAACAGCAGGGCAATGGTGTTTTCATCGGTGCAGGCGCGCAGCGATTCGAACGCTTCAAGCTTGCCGTAAAAACTCAGGATGGGTTGCGCTATGGTTTCGTAGGCGAAGTAACCCAAAAAATATCCGGCAATGCCGCCCAGGGTGGATGCAATGGTTGCAATGAGAGCCAGGCGATAGGCGCGATCGGGGCGCGCCAAGGCCATGGGCAGGAAGAGCACATCGGCGGGCACGAGAAAAATCGAACTTTCAATAAATGCAATGACCGCAAGCCAGACCTCGGCGGTTTTCCGGGCGGCGAGCGAAATGGTCCAATCGTAAAGTTTGCGGAGCATGCCTGAGCCTAATCAAATGACGGCTTGGACCGCCGCAGGTTTTTAGTGGTGGAGCGTTTTGATTTTGAATCGAGACGCCGTGTCTTTGAAGCCTTGGTGGGCCGCGTTGCAATGCGTCTTTTTGGTCTGACCGAGGCCTTGCGGAGAAGTGCCACCAATTTTTCAAGGGCGGTGGCGCGGTTGCGCTCCTGGGAGCGATGTTCCTGCGCGGTGACGATCAGTATCCCGTCCTGGGACAGTTGCCGGCCCGCGATGGTCTCCAGCCGCTGCTTCACCTCATAGGGCAAAATGGCGTTTGCCACGTCATAACGCAGTTCCACCGCGGTCGAGACTTTGTTCACATTCTGTCCGCCGGGCCCGGAGGCGCGGATGAAGGATTCGGAGATATCCCGCTCATCGATGCTTATGGAATTCGAGATTCGGATCATGATTTTTGGTTTAAGCGCCTTTCGGGTTGACGGCGCAAGCCTCGACGCTTTAGAGGAAAGCCCTGGTTGCGCCCTTGTGGTGGAATGGTAGACGCGGCGGACTCAAAATCCGCTCTCGAAAGAGGTGGGGGTTCAAGTCCCTCCAAGGGCACCAGGACCTGCGGCCGCACTTTTATCGCAATCCAGGTGTCTATAGTTGAAGCAATTCCGGGGCGGTAGTGATGGCAATCAGGCGGGGAACATAGTTTGGCGGCGTATTTTCAAAAACCGTTGCTGGTGTTGGGACTGCTTGGCCTCCTGATTGCGCCTGCCGCCAATGCCGGGCCTTCCGTTTTGTTCGATGCCGCGACGGGCGAGGTCATTTCCCATGAACGCGCGGGCGAACCCTGGTATCCGGCTTCTCTCACCAAGCTGATGACCGCCTATATTGTTTTCAAGAAATTGAAAGCCGGCAGCATGCGCCTTGACCAGAAAATTTTGGTCACTCCCCTGGCTGCCTCACAGGAACCCAGCAAGATCGGCATGCGGCCGGGCAGCACCATCTCGGTAGATTTGGCGCTGCAGACGCTGCTGGTCTATTCGGCCAATGACATGGCTTACGTGCTTGCCGAAGGCGCCAATGGCACGGTTTTCAATTTTGTCCAGGAGATGAATGCGACGGCGAAAAAACTGGGATTGAACGCCACGCATTATGTGAATCCCAATGGACTTTTTGACCCGCGCCAGCTCACCTCCGCACGCGATATTGGAGTTCTCGCCGCAGTCATCCTTTCAGAGTTTCCCGAACACAGCCGCTACTTTTCCCAGCAGCACGTGGCAATCGGCAAGAAAAAGCTGCTGAACCGCAACAGCCTGATCCGGAGCATGCCGGAGGCGGATGGCATGAAGACGGGGTTTGTCTGCAATTCAGGATTTAATCTTGTGGCCTCGGCCACACGCGGCGGACGCAAACTGATTGCCGTTGTTCTGGGCGCGCCCAATTCGGGAAGCCGCGCGGAAATTGCACGAACGCTCCTGACGGAGGGATTCTC
>DATLDM010000087.1:0-6524 GCA_035525875.1 Aestuariivirga sp. | reverse complement strand
CTCAGCCCCAGGGCCCGCGCTGCGCGCACATATTCCAGATTGCGGGCCCGCAGGAATTCCGCCCGCACCACGCCCACAAGCCCCGTCCACGAGAAGAGAACCAGAATGAAAAGCAGAAGCCAGAATGTCGGGGTAATGAATGCCGCCAGGATAATGAGCAGGTAAAGGGTCGGCATTGATGACCAGATATCGATGAAGCGCTGGAACAGCAGGTCGGTCCAGCCGCCGAAATAGCCCTGCACCGCGCCCGCCGCCACGCCGATGATCGATGAAAGGAATGTAAGGATCAGGCCAAAGGCAACCGAAATCCGGAAGCCGTAGATGAGCCGCGCCACCACATCGCGTCCCTGGTCGTCGGTTCCCAGCCAGTTCAGATTGCCGAAATTGCAATTGGGGTCCGCAGCCCCCAGCGGATATTTGGCGCAAGCCTCCTCCCGCGTAAGATTGGGCGCCGGCGTGGAAGGTGCTGGCCGCGGCAGTTCATTGTTCACCGTGTTGTAGGAATAGCGGATGGGCGGCCAGATCATCCAGCCGTTGGCGCTGATCTCCTCCTGGTTCACCGGATCGCGGTAATCCGTGCGCGCCAGGAAGCCGCCGAATTTTGATTCCGGATAATTGACGAATGTCGGAAACAGCAATTCGCCCTTGTAGGACACCAGCATCGGCCGGTCGTTGGCGATGATCGGTGCAAACACGCTCATCAAAAAAAGCGCCCCGAAAATCCACAGGGACCAAAGCCCCCGGCGGTTGGCCTTGAACAGTTCCCAGCGCCGCCTGTTCAGTCCTTTCAGGGTAAAAAGCGCCATGGGCCTAGACCTCACGCGATTCAAAATCGATGCGCGGATCGATCATCATGTAGGTGAGGTCGCTGATCAGCGCCACCACAAGGCCCACAAGGGTGAAGATATAGAGATTGGCAAAAACGATGGGATAGTCGCGGTCAAGTGCTGCCTTGTAGGTGAGATAGCCCAGGCCATCGAGCGAGAACACCGTTTCAATCAGCAGCGATCCGGCGAAGAAGGCTCCCAGAAAGGCCCCCGGAAAGCCGGAGATCACCAGCAGCATGGCATTGCGGAACACATGGCCATAAAGCACCTGACGCTCCGTCAGGCCCTTGGCCCGCGCCGTCACCACATATTGCTTCCTGATTTCATCAAGGAAGGAATTCTTGGTCAGCAGCGTCATGGTGGCAAAGCCGCCGATGCCGAGGGCAAACAGCGGCAGCGCCATATGCCAGGCATAGTCCACGATCTTTCCAAACCAGCTCAATTGGTCGAAATTGTCCGAGGTCAGGCCACGCAGCGGAAACCAGCTGTAATAACTGCCGCCGGCGAACAAAACGATGAGCAGGATCGCCAGAATGAAACTGGGAATGGCATAGCCCACGATGATCACGGCCGATGTCCAAACGTCGAAATTTGTTCCCGCATGTACGGCTTTTCGAATGCCAAGCGGAATGGAAACAAGATAGGTAATGAGCGTCAGCCACAGGCCCAGGGAAATCGACACCGGCATTTTCTCGATCATCAGGTCGACCACATCGCGGTCCCTGAAATAGCTCCTGCCGAAATCGAAGGTCAGGTAGTCGCCGATCATCTTCAAAAAACGTTCATGCACCGGCTTGTCAAAGCCAAATTGTTTTTCCAGCGATTTGATGAACTCTGGGTCCAGTCCCTGCGCCCCCTTGTATTTGATGGCGGCATCGCCTCCCAATTGCGACTGTTCATTGCCGCCCGCTTCATTGCCGGAATTACCGCTGATCCGCGCCGTGGCGTCCGTGTCCGTCCCCTGCATTTTCGCGATGACCTGTTCGATCGGCCCGCCCGGAACAAATTGAATGACGGTAAAGGTCATCAGCATGATGCCAAGCAGGGTTGGGATCATCAGCAATATGCGTTTCAGGATGTAGGCGCCCATGACGAGATTCAGTTTCCTTTAGCCGTGTCATACCACCAGGTATCGACAATGCCACGGTCATATTTGGGCTTTATCGCGGGCCGGCCATAACGATCCCAATGGGCAATCCAGTGGCTGGCCTTGTGCCAGTTGGGCACCCAGAAGTGTTCGGCGCGGAGAACCCGGTCAAGGGCCCGGCCGGTGATTTCGAGCTGCTTGCGGCTGTCGGCGGCGATGACTTGCTCGATGAGCGCGTCGATGGCGGGGCTTTTGACCCCGGAGACATTGAAGCTTCCCGGCGCATCGGCGGAAGCCGTTCCAAAGAAAACCCGAAGCCCGGTGCCCGGTGTAACATCGGAGCCAAACCGGCTGGAGAGGATGTCATAGTTAAAGGTCTTGCGGCGCGACTGGTATTGCGCATCGTCGATAATGCGGATGCTGGCGTCGATGCCGAGAAGTTTCAGATTTTTCACATACGGCCCGAGGACGCGCTCGAAAACCGGGCTCTCGATGAGGAATTCGGCCGAAAGGGTTTCGCCCCTGGCATTTTTGCGGAAATCACCGTTTTTTTCCCAACCCGCCTGATCGAGAAGTTCGGAAGCCTGCCGCAGAAGCTTCCGGTCCTGGCCGGAGCCGTCGCTGACCGGTGGCAGTTCGGGCGCCGAAAAAACCTCCGGCCGCAGAATGGCGCGCATCGGTTCCAGGACCGCGAGTTCTTCGGCGGGCGGGGCGCCAACGGCTTTCAGCGGGGACACTTCAAAAAAGCTCGCGGTGCGGTCATAGAGGCCGTAGAAAAGATTCTTGTTGGTCCATTCAAAATCAAAGGCGAGATCGAAGGCCCGGCGCACCCGGATGTCCTGGAATTTCTCGCGCCGCAGATTGAAAAAATACCCTTGCGCGCCGGATGGCGTTTCATCCGGCAGCGTCGTTTGCTTGACGCGGCCATCCTTGAGCGCCGGGAAATTATAGGAGGTCGCCCATTCGCGCGAGGTGTATTCTTCGCGAAGATCGATGATGCCGGACTTGAGCGCTTCAAAGCCGGCCGTGCGCTCGCGGAAATAATCAAAACGCACTTCGTCGAAATTGAAGCGCCCGCGATTGACCGGAAGATCCTTGGCCCAATAATCGGCGTGCCGTGCGTAAGCCACATATTCCCCGGTGCGGTAGGTCTTAATCTTGTAAGGCCCGGAGCCAAGCGGCGCCTCAAGGGTGGTTTTGGCGAAATCATGCTGGGCGTAATAGGCCTTGGAGAAAATCGGCAAGGCTGAAATGCTCAGCGGCAGATCCCTGATGCCGGCGCTCTTGAAACGGTAACGCACCGTATGCGGCGCCACCACATCGCAAGCCTCCACGTCCTTGATGGTGAGTCTGATGTTCTCGTGGCCAAGGGTCGAGAGCAGGCGGAAGCTGTCGCAGACATCTTCGGAGGTAAGCCCCGTGCCGTCGGCGAATTTCGCTTCCGGCCGCAGCTCAAAAACCAAGCTCTTGCGGTCCGCCGCGAGATCAGCGGTTTTGGCGACCAAGCCGTAAACCGCATCCGGCTCGTCCATGGCGCGGGCCATGAGTGTGTCGAACATCAGCGCCAGTCCCTGGGCCGCATCACCCTTGAGGATATAGCCGTTGAAGCTGTCGAAAGTGTCATTGGCCACTGGCCCGATCAGCGCCATACGCCCGCCCTTGGGGGCATCCGGGTTCACATAGTCGAAATGGCTGAAGCTGGCAGGGTACTTGAGATCGCCGAAGACGGAAAGTCCGTGGCTCGGCGCGGCCTGGCCGGAAGGTGCAAGAAACTGTGCGGCGCAAAGCGCGATGCCAAGCAAGCGCAGCCTCATCCCTTAGCTGCTTTCTTGGCTCTTTCCTCATCCCACCACCAGATTGTTGGGAAACCAATGGCGTAGTCCGGCAATTTGTCGGGCTTGCCAAAACGGTCCCAGCGCGCCGTGCGCTCATAAGGAACATACCAATGGGGAACGACATAGTGGTTCCACATCAAGGCCCGGTCCAGCGCCTTGCAGGCCGTGGTCAGTCCGGCCCGGTCCTTGGAAAAAATAACTGCATCGATAAGTTTGTCGATGGCCGGGTTTTTGATACCCACATAATTGCGGCTGCCTTTGCTGTCAGCGGCGGCCGATCCCCAAAAATCACGCTGCTCATTGCCCGGCGACAGGGATTGCCCCCAGCTCCCCACGATAATGTCATAGTCAAACGTCTGCGTCTGGCGTTCATATTGGGCCCCGTCCACGGTTTTGATCCTGACGCCGATGCCCAGCAATTCCAGCTGTTGCTGGTAGGGCAGGGTGATGCGTTCAAACGTCGGGGAATCCAGCAGGAACTCGACTTCCAGCCTTTCGCCCGCGGCATTTTTCAAAACCGATTTGTTGCCGTCCTGAGTCACATTCCACCCCGCTTCCGCCAGAAGCCTGGAAGCCTCGCGCAAATTCTTGCGCCGCTCGGTGGAATTGTTGCTCACTGGATTGCTATACTCCGCAGTGAATACTTCCGCCGGCAGCTGATCCTTCAAGGGCCCGAGGAGCACCAGTTCCTCCGGCGAAGGCAGGCCCTTCGCTTCCATTTCGGAATTGTTGAAAAAACTCCGCGAACGCTTGTACTGGCCATAAAACAAATTCGTGTTCGACCATTCGAAGTCGAAGGCATGGTTCAAGGCCTTGCGGACCCGGACATCCTGAAATTTTGCGCGGCGCAGGTTGAGGGCAAAGCTCTGCATGCCTTCCACCTGTTTGAGGGTAATTTCTTCCTTTATGCAGCGTCCGTTTTTAAGAGCCGGAAAATCATAGCCCGTCGCCCAATCCTTGGAGCTGTTTTCAAGCCGGTAGTCATATTGGTCGCCTTTGAAGGCTTCAAGCACCACATTGGAATCGCGGAAATAAATGTATTCAATCTCGTCAAAATTATTCTGGCCCACATTCACCGGCAGGTCCTTGCCCCAGTAATCCTCAACCCGTCTCAGGACAATCGAAGCCCCGGATTTTACGTTGGCAACTTTGTAGGGCCCAGAACCCAGGGGAACTTCCATGGTGGTTTCCTGGATATTCCGCTGCTTGCCGTTGGCATCCTTGCCCGTCCACCAATGCTTTGGCAAAACCGCAAGCTGGCCCGTGATAAGGGGCAATTCGCGGTTGCCTTTTTCCGAGAAGGTGAAAGTTACTTCATGATCCCCGGTCTTTTCAACCGAGGTGATGTTTTTGTAATAGGCGTTGTAGAAAGGGTGCGAATCCCGCAATGCCTGCATGCTCCAGATGACGTCATCCGGGGTCATGGGTGTCCCGTCATGGAACCGCGCTTCCGGCCGCAGGCGGTAAACCACCGAGGACCAGTCCTCGGGAAACCAGACACTTTCCGCCACCAATCCGTATTCCGTTGAGGGTTCGTCAAGGGAAGATGTGAGCAGTGTTTCGTTTGTGGTACCAGGGCCGGGGTCTCCCTTGAAAGTGTAGGGGTTCAAACTGTCGAATGATCCCACCGCGGAAAGCCTCAGCCTTCCCCCCTTCGGCGCCGCCGGGTTCACATACTCAAAATTCTTGAAATCCGGCCCGTACTTGATGTCATCAAACAGGGTGAGAGCATGGCGGAACTGGCGGTCCTGCGCCTGGGCGATGGAAATTCCGGAAATTTTTGCCAATGGCGTGAGGCCTGCCAATTTCAGGATGGTCCGGCGGCTGATGCCCATGGGTGCGCGTCTCCAGTCTTGATTCGATATTATAGATACGCATGGCTCGCCCCAAAAGAAAACACCGGCAAACCCTTGCCGGTGTTAATTTTTCGCAACAATTGCAGCAATTACGGGGCAGGAAATGGCTTCGGCGCATCCGAAAGCGTTGCCAGGTAGGCGATAATGTCGGCCCGCGCCTGATCTTTCTTGACGCCCGCAAAGGCCATCTTCGTTTTAGGGGTAGCGGTTTTGGGATCCTTGATGAAGGCATTGAGGTTCTCATAGGTCCATTTTTCGGCGGAACGGGCCTTCATGCCGTCTGAATAGGCAAAGCCTTCATGGGAAGCGATGCCGCGCTCCACTACGTCCCAAAGATCGGGGCCAGTCTTGTTGGCGCCACCCTTGGTAAAGTTATGGCAGGCTGCACAGGCCTTGACGCCATTGGCTCCCTTTGCGGGATCAGCCGAAGCCAGCAATGTGCCAAGCGAAACTGCGGGACCCGTCGCCGCCTCGGCCTCGCCGGTGGCACCTGCCTCAGCAACCTCAATTGCAAAGCCCGGCTTTTCCGGTGTTTCACTATGATAAACCGCAGCGGACAGCTCTTTCAGGCCAAATACGACCAAAGCAGTAGCCAGGACAGCGCCTGCAATTTTATTGAATTCAAAACTATCCATGGGGTTGGCCGGTCCTTTGAAACCACGTATTCGGGCCGGAAACTAATTGTTTCTCTGCTGGCCTGCAATACGTATAAGGGCCCCAGAACAATTTGCCGCGCCTAGAATCAAGTCCATGATTGAATTCAATAATACCATAGTCGTGATCCCCACCCGCATGGCTTCCGTGCGCCTGCCGGGAAAACCCCTGGCCGATGTTCATGGGATCCCCATGATCGTCCATGTCTGGAAGCGCGCGGTGGAAGCCAATGTCGGCAAGGTTCTGGTGGCCGCCGCCGAAAATG
>DATLDM010000082.1:0-3277 GCA_035525875.1 Aestuariivirga sp. | reverse complement strand
ACCGCGTCGACAATGGCGCCGAGCATGTCGATGGTTGCCGGCGCGCCATCGAGCTGGCGGCCGCCGTGGTTTGAAACGATGATGGCATCGGCTCCGGTCTGCACGGCGAGCAAGGCGTCGTCCACATCATTGATGCCCTTGAGAATGAGCTTGCCGTGCCATTGCTTGCGGATGAATTCCACCGAGGTCCAGTCCAGCGTCGGGTCAAATTGATGGTGTGTCCACTCCGCCAATGTGCCCATGTCCTCCACGCCCTTGACGTGGCCCACGATGTTTCCAAAGGTGCGGTTCCTGGTGCCGAGCATGCCTATGCACCAGCGCGGCTTGGTCATCATGTTGAGAATATTGGGGATGGTCAGTTTGGGCGGGGCCGACAGGCCGTTCCTGATGTCCTTGTGGCGCTGGCCGAGTAGCTGGAGATCAAGGGTGAGCACGAGGGCCGAACATTTGGCCGCCCTGGCGCGGGCCACGAGGTCGGAGGCGAAGCCACGGTCGCGCATCACATAGAGCTGGAACCAGAAGGGCTTGTCATTGTGCTTGGCCACCTCTTCAATGGAGCAGATGCTCATGGTGGTCAGCGTATAGGGCACGCCAAATTTCTGCGCGGCGCGGCAGGCCTTGATTTCACCATCCGCATGCTGCATGCCGCCAAGCCCGATGGGGGCCAGGGCCACGGGCATGGACACGTCCTGCCCCACCATTTTGGTTTTGAGCGAGCGGTTGTCGATGTTGCGGGCCACGCGCTGGCGGAGCTTGTATTTGTCGAAGGCCCTGGTGTTATCGACATAGGTGCCCGTCGTGTAGGACCCGGTGTCGCAGTAGTCGTAAAACATGCGGGGCACGCGGGTTTCATAGATCTGGCGCAGGTCTTCAATACAGTTGATTTTGGCGGGGTTCATCTCGGAGGGTACTCAAAGTTGGACGTGAGGCCCCTCTTTTGCCCGCCTTGGCTGTTCACTGCAAGGTAGTTTCTCTTGTTAAATCATCCCATTGCGGGGTAGTTTCGCGCCATGCTGAAAATGCCCGAAGCAGACCCCCAGACACTCAAGAAGCGCGCCTCGATTGCAACCGCGCTACGACGTATTGTGCCGGGTGAAGGGGTCATTGAAACACGCACAGAAATGAGCGTTTACGAGTCGGACGGACTTACGGCTTACCGTCAGTTGCCACTTGTAGTGGTGCTGCCTCAAACCACGGCGGAAGTGGCGAAAGTGCTGCGCTACGCCTTCCAAAACAAAATCAAGGTTGTGCCGCGCGGAGCCGGCACCTCGCTGTCCGGCGGGGCCCTGCCGCTGGCCGACGGCATCGTGCTGGGGCTCTCGAAATTCAACCAGATCCTGGAAATCGACTATGACAACCGCTGCGCCGTGGTGCAGCCGGGGGTTACCAATCTGGCCATAACCCAGGCCGTTCAGCACAAGGGCTTCTACTATGCGCCTGATCCTTCCTCGCAGATCGCCTGTACCATTGGCGGCAATGTGGCGGAAAATTCCGGCGGGGTGCATTGCCTGAAATATGGCCTCACCGCCAACAATATCCTGGGCCTCGAAATGGTGCTGATCAGCGGCGAAGTCATCCGGCTCGGCGGCAAGCATCTGGACAGCGACGGGCTGGATTTGCTCGGCGTGCTCACCGGTTCGGAAGGCCTCCTCGGGGTGATCACCGAAGTCACGGTGCGGCTCCTGCAAAAACCGGAAACGGCCCGCGTCATTCTGGTAGGCTTTCCAAGCAACGAAGATGCGGGCAATTGCGTGGCCGATATCATTTCGGCCGGCATCATTCCTGGCGGCATGGAAATGATGGACAAGCCCGCCATTCACGCGGTGGAGGAATTTGTCCATGCGGACTATCCGCTTGACGTTGAAGCCCTGCTCATCATCGAGCTCGATGGGCCAGCCATCGAGGTGGACCACCTGATTGAAGAGGTCTCGGCGATCGCCAGGAAAAACAGGTGCAGCACGTCGCGCACGTCAACCTCGGAAGCCGAACGCCTGCTGTTCTGGGCCGGGCGCAAGGCGGCGTTCCCGGCGGTGGGGCGCATTTCGCCGGATTATTTCTGCATGGACGGAACCATTCCGCGCAAGCGTCTTTCGGAAGTTCTTAACGGAATGGCCGCACTTTCTAAAAAGCACGGGCTGCGGGTGGCCAATGTCTTCCATGCGGGCGATGGCAATCTGCATCCACTCATTCTCTATGACGCCAATGTGGCTGATGAACTGGCGCGGGCGGAAGAATTTGGCGCGGATATCCTGCGGCTGTGCGTCAAGGTGGGCGGCGTGCTCACCGGCGAGCACGGGGTTGGCATTGAAAAACGCGATCTCATGCCGGTAATGTTTACCGAAGCCGATCTGGCCCAGCAGCAGCGCCTCAAATGCGCCTTCGATGACCGCGGCCTGCTCAATCCGGGGAAAGTGTTTCCAACGCTCCACGCCTGCGCCGAGCTGGGCCGCATGCATGTGAAGGCGGGCAAGCTGCCCTTCCCGGAAATTCCGAGATTCTGATGACGCCGACTTTCAAACCGCAGTCAGTACCGGAGCTTGCGGACTTTGCTGCGATAGGCGGCAAGCTTGAGATTATGGGAAGCGGCACAAAGCGCGGGCTTGGCCGGCCGCTGCAGGCGGAAACAGCCATAGACATGTCGGGCTTCACCGGCATTTCGCTGTATGAGCCCGAGGAACTGGTGCTTGAGGCGGGGGCTGGCACGCCGCTCAGCGAAATTGAAAAGGCACTGGCAAAAAACCACCAGCAACTGGCCTTCGAGCCGCCGGACTATTCGAAATTGCTGGGGGGCAAGCACAAAGGCACGCTGGGAGGCCTGATGGCCTGCGGGCTTTCGGGACCACGGCGCATCAAGGCAGGGGCGGCGCGTGACCATATCCTGGGCATTGCCGGGGTTTCGGGACGCGGCGAAATTTTCAAGGCTGGCGGGCGGGTTGTCAAGAATGTCACGGGCTTTGATGTGGCCAAGCTCATGGTGGGTTCCTATGGGACGCTCGCGGCGCTTACCAGCATCACGGTCAAGGTGCTGCCTGCCGCCGCCACCCAGGAAACCCTGGTTTTCAACGGCCTCAGTGATGCCAGGGCGATCCAGGCCATGAGCCTTGCCATGCAGTCGGCCTGCGAGGTTTCAGGAGCCGCCCATCTTCCGGGAACACCATCACAGACCCTGTTTCGCCTGGAAGGCATCCAGCCCTCGGTCGTCTACCGCCGCCAGAAGCTTGCCAGCCACCTGAAAATTTTTGGCGCAAGCGACCATCTCGACGAGAAGGATTCGGTT
>DATLDM010000062.1:0-5933 GCA_035525875.1 Aestuariivirga sp. | reverse complement strand
CAGGAGTTGCCCGAGGGTGCCGAAGTTCTGGCGACATCGCCGGTGACCAAAGTGCAGATCATGGCAGTGGCCGATACGCTTCTGGCCACCCAATTCCATGCGGAACTGACCCCTGCCCTCATCGAGCGCTGGGCCCATATCCCGCAATATATCGACTGGCTCAACGAGGCGCTCGGCCCCGATGCCTACCCCCGGGTGCGCGCCAAGGCGCTGCCCCTCATGCCGCAACTTGAGCGCATGAGCCGCACGCTGTTCAACAATCTCATCGAAGGCAAGGCGCTGCGCCAAGCGGCGTAACAGTCCCAAATCCGTCATTCCCGCCCTCACTTCCGTCATTCCCGCGAAAGCGGGAATCCATCGTGGACACTGCAAAGGTGGATCCCCGCCTGCGCGGGGATGACGAAATTAGAAACGGCTTCCGCACTTCGGTCATTCCGGCGAAAGCCGGAATCTGCTAGACGGCAAAGGGATTCCGGCTTTCGCCGGAATGACGATGAGGAAATGTAGTTCATGGCACAGGCAGACAAGGTTTCAAAAGCTCTCAAAGAATTGAGCAAACATCAAAAGTCGCTTGCGCCGTTTGACATGCGTAAGGCGTTTGCCGGGAAGGGTGACCGGTTCGCTGAATTTTCGGCGAGGCAGGATGATCTGCTGCTGGATTTTTCCAAATGCGCGGTGACGGGCAAGACTATGAAGCTGCTATTGGCTTTGGCCAAAGCGGCGGACGTTGCCAGGAAGCGTGACGCCATGTTTGCGGGCGAGATCATCAACACCACCGAGGGCCGGGCAGTGCTGCACACGGCTTTGCGCAACCAGTCCAACTCACCGGTGATGGTGGCGGGCCGGGATGTGATGCCGGAGGTGCGCGGGGTGCTGGCGGCCATGGGGAAATTTGCCGAGGGCGTGCGGGCGAGCGAGATTACCGATGTGGTGAACATCGGCATCGGCGGCTCGGACCTCGGCCCGGCCATGACCACGCTGGCGCTGGCGCCTTACCATGACGGCCCGCGCCTGCATTATGTGTCCAATGTGGATGGCGCTCATATCGCCGACACGCTCAAAACCCTGAACCCGGCGGCAACGCTTTTCCTCATCGCCTCCAAGACCTTCACCACCATCGAAACCATGACCAATGCCAAGACAGCCCGGCGCTGGATTGTGGAGAAGCTGGGCGAAGCGGCGGTGCCAATGCATTTCGCGGCGATTTCAACGGCGCTGGACAAGGTGGCGGCCTTCGGCATCGCGCCTGAGCGGATTTTCGGATTCTGGGATTGGGTTGGCGGGCGCTATTCCATCTGGTCGGCCATCGGCCTGCCGCTGATGATTGCCATTGGTCCCAGTCATTTCAAGCGCTTCCTCGCAGGCGCTTATGCGATGGATGAACATTTCAAATCGGCCGATGCGGCGTCAAACCTGCCAATGCTTATGGGCCTCATCGGCATCTGGCACCGCAATATCTGCAAATATCCGGCCCGCGCCATCATACCCTATGACCAGCGGCTCAGCCGCTTTCCCGCCTATCTGCAGCAGCTCGACATGGAATCCAACGGCAAGCGGGTGACGAAAGCCGGTGCGGCTTCGCGGCATTCGACGGGACCGCTGGTGTGGGGCGAGCCCGGCACCAATGGCCAGCATGCGTTTTTCCAACTGCTGCACCAGGGCACCGATATCATTCCGGTGGACTTCCTGATTGCGGGTGTGCCCCATGAAAAGGACATGGCGGAGCATCACACGCTGCTGATGGCCAATTGCCTGGCCCAGTCGCAGGCCCTGATGAAGGGGCGCACGCTGGCGGAAGCAACGGCGCAATTGCTGGCGATGGGCAAGAGCAAGGCGGAAGCCAAGCGCCTGGCGCCGCACCGGGTGTTCACGGGCAACCGGCCATCTATAACTTTGGCTTACAAGAAGCTCGACCCCTACACGCTCGGCCGCCTCATTGCGCTGTACGAGCATCGCGTCTTCGTCGAAGCGGCGGTCTGGGATATCAACGCCTTTGACCAATGGGGCGTTGAACTCGGCAAAGAACTGGCCACGGGGTTGCAACCCGTCATGGAAGGCAAGGTTTCAACTGAGGGGCAGGACAGTTCGACGGCTGGGCTTGTGAGTTACCTGAAGAAGATCGGCGCTTAGAGGCTGCGGATCATAAAGGCAGAACCTACATTCATGATTAACGATATTATCAATAATCTACGCGCTAAAGGAACAATTTCCTTTCTGCGCCGTTCATTAGCCATGGAAAACTCAGTTATTGCCAAATACCGCGATTATGCTTCCGAGTGTCGCGTGACTGCGGCCGATACGCCGAACTCCGCCACAAAGGCTTATTGGGTCCGCGAGGCAAACGAATGGCTGGAATTGGCAAGGCAAGTCGAAGAGACGGATTCCCAGTGGCGGATTTTGATGCCTCATCTTATTCGCTGAACCGTCTCTAAAGATCCCTCAACAAGCACTTTTGTTCCGCCGGCGCTGGACTGGGTGTTGACTGTTGCCTCGAGCTTTTGCGCCAAGGCGTCAATTAACGTGCTGCCGAGCCCCGATTTCTTTTCCTTGGCGTCTTTCGCCATTCCAACACCATTATCGGTCACCGAGAGCGACCATCTGGTTCCATTCACGGTATAACCGACCTCGATTTGTCCTGTTGCCGTATCGATGGGGAATGCATGCTTGAGCGCATTTATCACCAGCTCGGTTACAACAAGTCCAATGCTTACAGCCTGCTCTGATCCTACAAATTCAGGCCCCGCCGATACCAGGAGAGAGACGGGGCGGCGCTCCCGGATCATTGAGCCTGACAACGTCTCGCAAAGTTTCTTTAGATACTCTCCGACGTGAATTTCCTCGCCCAAGCCGGTCACCTTGAGCTGCTGCTGGAGAGAGGCCACCGACATCACGCGCCGATAGGCATCCTCGAGATGACCACGGGTTTCCACTGAATCGACTGTCCTGGCGCGCAGCAGGAGTATGCTAGCCACTAGCTGCAAACTGTTCGCCACACGATGATTCATTTCGGAGAACAGCATGTCCTTCTGCTCACTTAATGTTTCAAGCAGGCGTTCGGCGTTTCGCCGGTCAGAGATATCCTCAATCGCCAGCAACAGTGTCGTGTTCATATCGCCTTGATAGAAGACTTTCCGGGCGTTCAGCAGCATGGTGCGCCGGCCAATGTCGGGGAACTCCTGTTCGACCTCAAAATTCTCCATCACGCCCCGCTCGGGGACTATCCGTTCCAGAAGCTCGCGAAGTGGCGTGTTGTTCCATTCGCCAGAACCCAAATCATAGACTTTTCGTCCAATTGTCTCTTGTGGCGTAGTGTGGAAAGTTGAATAAAAGGAGCGGCTGGCCGCAATTACTTTCAGGTTTCCGTCAAGAACCAGCAAAGACTCGCGAACAGTGTCAACAATGGCCTGTGCCAGAGTGCGCCCGTCGGTAATGCTATCCATAAAACCCGGCCTATTGTTTTTGTATCAAACTGGTAATTATGGGCAAGGTCCGCAGCTTACGCAATGCCCCCAAAAAACCAGACTCACGACGGGTAAACGCGCAGGCTGATTGCTATCGGCCACACCTCCGATTAAACACTGCCAATGACAGAGAGAAATCTCATTCTTATCCATCGGGGCCTCGAATATGAGCGGGATTTTGACGAGATTGCGGACAAGGTGTTCGCCCTTGACGGCAGCATAACGATATATTCCCTTGGCAGCCGGTATACAGTGCAACTACCCGATTCCGCCTGGAAGAAGCCCACCCTCGTGGTTGCCCTCACCTCTCGATACAATTTGAAGGTCAAGCGCGGCACGGTCCTCACGAACCACGTCATCGACAAGATCGCACAGGGAACGATTGTGAGCGCAGCCGGCATCAACACGCCGCCGGTTTTGCCCTTCACGTTTGGAATGAAACTTGACCCAATACTGTTTGGCGAATTTGTCATCATTAAGCCCAGGGATTTTGGCCTTACATCCACCGGCAAGGGAATACAACTCTTCAGGAGGCGCCGCCTGGAAACTGTCAGGCCGGAGGATTTTCCGGCAGATCACCCAATCTTCAGGGCCAGAACGGGCTATCTTGTCCAGAGGTTCATAGATACGGGGAAATTCCCAACCTACAGCCGGGTGTTGACGTTTTTGGGACAGCCAATTTATTCTGCCAACGGAGCGCTGACGACACCGCGTCCAGATTTGACTTGTTCCGATGCCGTTCTCGAAGCCGCGAGCATCTCTATACAAGGCGGAGCAAGACAGAGGCAGTGGGGGGTGGACGAAGATGTCCTGGACATGGCAAGGAAGGTCGGGGCCGCCTTTTCCAACGTACCACTATTGGCGATAGACATTATCCGGGAGCAGGCCAGCCAGAAAATCTATTTTCTGGAGTGCAATCCAGGGGGCAACACGTGGCACTTCTCGTCCCTGCAGCCAGGCGGAATAAAAATAAGGATGCTGCTTGGCGAGTCGGACAAGTATGGAAAAAAGATGGCACTGAAGCTGGGGCGTCAGCGAATGATTGTACAGACCGGAGCCTTTGACGTAATCGCCAAGGTGTTGGTGGAGAGAACCCATGAACTGGCGACTTGATGCAATGCAGTTATCTTTCGAAAATACAGGTCCGGTTTTGCCGTGAGCCATTGGGCGAAATACCACACGCGCTGGGCGCTTATTGAACCTCCTCTCCGGTGCAGCGCCGAGGTGGTGCGGGAGATCCAGTCGATCACCGGAAGGGCAAAGGGTACGGTGCTGCTTCTGGGGGTGACCCCGGAGCTCGCCGATGCGTTTGATGAGGTTTTTGCCGTTGACAAGAATCCATCGATGATCGCCAATGTCTGGCCGGGAGATAGCGCGGGAAAGCGCGCGGTTGCTGCAGATTGGCTGGAGCTGAGTTCGCAAGAAGGGACATTTGCCGCCATTGTCGGGGATGGCAGCCTCAACAATCTAGGTTATCCATCCGACATCAAGAAGCTTCTCGGCATTGCCCTGGAAATGCTGGCACCGGGCGGCCGTTTCGTGTGCCGTCTCTTTGAGCGGCCAAGCTCGCCATTCACAATCGATGACATCATGTTGGCCGCCAGGGCGCCGGATTTGATCAACTTTCATGCACTCAAGTGGATGATCGCCATGCACATTGCCGCGCGGAATAATGCAATGGTTCCCGTCGCTCAAATCCTGGCGACGTTCAACAAACTCTTCCCTGATCGTGAAAGGCTCTCCGGGGACACCGAGTGGCCACGTGCGGCGATAGATACAATCGATGTATATCAGGATTCAACAATGTCTTATTCTTTCCCGTGCCGGGAAGAGTTCCTGGCAATTATCCCGGATAGCGCAATTGAGGTTGAGTTCAGGAGCAGTGGAACTTACAACTTGGCTTCATGCTGCCCCATACTCGCCTTTCGCAAGCCCTGAGCATTGGCGGGCTAAGAGATACCTGAAGAAGATCGGCGCTTAGAGCGAGCTAGTTTTCCTCGCCCCTTGGGGGAGAGGAAGGGGCCCAACACGCCAGTGTTGGGAAGGTGAGGGGGAGCAGGTTTCGCAATTGAATCACCTGATCCCCCTCATCCTCCCAAGCTGCGCTTGGGCCCCGCCTTCTCCCCGCTGGGGAGAAGGAAAACAAATGGAATTTCGGTTTAACCAAGGTTGATCACGCTCTACAGGTCCCGGATCATAAAAGCATAGGGTTCACCACCGGCGATGCCCTGCTCCGCCAGGCTCCAGCCGCACTTCAGGTAGAACGCTTCCGCGTCGCCCGTATAAAGATGCAGCCGGGCCACGCTATGCTTGCGCGCCTGATCCTCAATGGCCGCCACAAGCTTTCGCGCCACGCCGCGCTTCCGGTATTCGGGAGCCACATAGAGGCTTGCCAGCCAGGGTGAAACGTCATGCAAGGGATCGAACTCATGCAGAACCAGCAGGCAAATGCCGGCGAGACGGCCATCGACC
>DATLDM010000031.1:0-35197 GCA_035525875.1 Aestuariivirga sp. | reverse complement strand
CGTTCTGCGGCGTTATCGGAACGCCGGTGAGCAGTGAAATGCCTGCCAGCAGAAGGGCAAAACCCGCTCCGGCGATCACTGATGCCAGCGTGGTTGAAAGGGTGCGCGGCCAGCCATCGGCAGGGGTCCACTCTTCTTCTTCATGGTCATGGGCGGGAGCCGGCGTTACTGTTGCATCAGCCGATGTCGCCGGATCGGTAGCTGCCGCCGCATGGTCATGGGCGGGAGCCGTTTCGTAAACTTCCGCGGCGAGAATCAATGGGGTGGTCAACACTTGCTGAACACCACTATAGATAAAGCCAGCCGCCATTCCCGCGATAAGTGCCGCGAGCACGAGTCTTCCAATCATGATTTTGATCCCTGATTTTTAGTGGCAGGGAAAGCCGATGGAGTGGCGCGTGTCGTGGGCTGCGTTATGGGCCGCGCTGATGTGCGACAGGCCAACGAGGAATACGAGTGCAGCGCCGGCAAACAGGCAAACCGCGCCTGCCGTCAGGCGCTGCGAAGCGCCAAGAGATTGGGTAGTTGATTTTACAATGGCCATGGACACCCTCCGTGCGACCGATTTCATTTGGGGCTTTCACCCCGGTTCTTCGCGCGGCAGGTCTCCTGACTTCGCGGGTCGCTGGTTTCATGCGGGCCTTCCCGGTTTCCCAGTGGCATTATTCGCATAAAACCTCGCCGCTTACAGTTGCGGGGGCAGTCACGGTTTTGGCCCCATTTGGGTCGTCCGCACCGTGTTCCCTGTTAGGCTCTTCACCGTATGGCTTCTGAGCACCGAGCCCTTCTGTTGTGCCAGCCCCGGGCCGCTTCCGTCAACCTGATTCTAAGTCCAGAGGTTGAGCATCGCCCCAGCAGCGCCCGAAACCGGATCGGAATCGGGTTTTGCGACCTTGGCAATTCGCGCCCTGATGGCGGCCTTGTCGGATTCGCCGGAGCGCATGAGATCATACATCGAACCGGGCGGATAGGCGCCGATGACGAGGAGGTCAGGGCTGGACGAGATCCGCTTGTGGCCGGTGCCCGCCGGCAGGAGGAGCGCATCGCCGGCGCGGGCGGTGAGTATCTTGCCGGACTTGCCACCGAACTGCACCGTGGCCTCGCCCTTGGCGATGCCAAGGACTTCACGGGTTTTTGAGTGGTAGTGGGTGAAGGGATAAATGCCGTTGCGCCAGCCCACGGGCCAGCCATTGCGCGCGAAGAGTTCATCGAAGAGGTATTCGGATGTGTCGAGGGTTTCGGGCGCGATTGCGCGCGAATAGACAATCAACGGCCAGCGCGGATGGTTGGGAACGTCGCCATCGTCAACAAAGGAAAGTGCTTCGGTGGGCATTTTCGCCGATCTCCGCCTGCGTTAGGTATATTAAGAGTGGGGGGTCCGGATGCGATACCTTATCAACTTATTGAAACTGCATATATAAAAGCAATTGTGACATCCGCACTTGGCAAAATTGAATAGCTGGGCTATATTGAATGTGTATTCAATATAAATGAGATTGATCATGAACATGGCCGCGAACGTCCGGGTGAAGCTTGACGACGACAAACGCGGCGGCTTGCCGAGTTGGACCTATACCCATCCGGAATTCCTCGAGATCGAGAAGGACGAGCTGTTTCGCAAGACGTGGCAGATTGCCTGCCATGTGAGCGATGTTCCCAATATCGGAGACTATTGCAGCTTCGATCTTGTCGGCGAGCGGGCGCTTATCGTGCGCGGCAAGGACAATCAAGTGCGGGCTTTCCACAATGTCTGCCGGCATCGCGGCAGCCGGGTTGTGGCGACCGAGCGCGGCACCTGCAAGTCGGCCATCGTCTGTCCTTTCCATGGCTGGTCCTACAATCTGGACGGAACCCTGCGGGCCGTGCCCCAGGCCAAGTCCCTGCCTAAGCTCGACCCGGTCGAACATGGCCTTCCGCCGGTTGATTTTGAAGTCTGGCATGGCTTTGTGTTCGTGCGCTTCGTGCGCGGCGACCAGCCTTCGGTGGCGCGTATGATGGCGCCGCATGAGGACGTCATCGGCCATTACCGCATGGGAGAGACAAAGCCCTACGGCAAGATGACCGCGCAGAAAATGCCGGTGAACTGGAAGTCGGTGCGCGATGTGGACAACGAAGGATACCACGTGCCCGTGGCCCATCCGGCGCTGCAGGATCTCTATGGCAACGGCTATGTTGATGAAAACGTGGGTTTTGGCATCAGCCGCTCAACGGGGGTGTTCAACGAAAGCCGCGACCGGTACTGGAGTGTGCGGAATTATAAGAAAATCCTCCCCGTGATGGCGCATCTGCCGGAAGCCCACCAGAAGGCGTGGTTTTATTACGGCCTGTTCCCCAACATGGTGCTGATGCTCTACCCGGATATGGTGGGCTTCTATCAGGAATTTCCGGTGGGCGTCGACAAGACCATTCAGCGTTTTGCCTATTATGCGCTGGACGATGACCGCCGCGAGACGAAAATCTCGCGCTATCTGGCCAAGCGCATTGATGAGTTGACGGGCACCGAAGACACCCAGTTGATCGCCTGGTGTTTCGAGGCGTTGCAGTCTTCAGGGTACAAGGGGCTTATTCTCTCCGACCTTGAAAGCGGCGTCCGGGCCTATCACGACATGCTGCGCCAGGTTGTTCCGGTGGTGGGACTTGCCAAGCCGCCGGTTCCGGGCGCCATGGCGGAGACCAACAAGGTCTTGCGCGATGCCATTCCGCCGCTGCCCTGGGGACGTTAACCGAATCAGCGAAGCGTGCCATGTAGTGGTTAGAGAGCTGGCAGTGCGTCAGTTGCTTGGGGGCAATGCGATGAAACGACTGGTTCTTTCGACGGCAATTCTGCTTGCCGGATGTGCAACAATTACCAAAGGCACGGATCAGCAGGTTTCGATTGATACCCCCGGCCACCCCGGCGCGATCTGCACGCTCTCTTCCAAAGGCATTGGCCAGCGCCAAATTAACGCGCCAACCACCGTGGAGCTGCCAAAATCCAAGCATGACATAGCCGTCAGCTGCGTTAAGGGCTGTTACAAAGGCAGTGGTGTAATATCTTCCAATATTGAAGGCATGACGGCAGGAAATGTGCTGCTCGGCGGCGTCATCGGGCTTGGTGTTGATTCAGCCAGTGGCGCCATGAACCACTATAACGCCAATAACCAGATTGCCATGTCGCTTGATCCGGCCTGCGTCCCGACACAGTGACGATATTTACCTAGTTTGTTAACAGGGTTGATACGACTTCGACGTTGGTTTACCTAGGTCTCAGTCCACCTTCAGCGATGAAGACGAATCAGACGGCAATTCCGAGGTGGGCCAAGGAGTCCCGATGCCCGCGCAGAAACATAGCAGAGGTGAGATCGCAGCGGTCTTGCTGGCAAGCCGCGCGGCTTTTGCATCAACGGCGCTGTTCAGCTGCCTGGTGAACATCCTCATGTTGACGGGCCCGCTGTTCATGCTGCAGGTCTACGACCGGGTGCTGACCTCGGGCAGCGTGCCAACGCTGGTGGCTTTGACCGGCATCGTCATTGCGCTTTATGCCTATTATGGTTTCCTCGAATATCTGCGGGCCCGCATTCTGGTGCGCATCGGCCGCCGGGTTGAAGAGCGGCTGCGTGACCGGGTTTTTGATTCGATGGCGGAGCATGCGCTGCGCCGGACGCAAGGCATTGGCGGCCAGCCGATCAATGATCTTGCAACCATCCGCCAGTTCCTCTCGGGCCAGGGGCCTTTTGCCTTTCTCGACATGCCGTGGGTTCCAATCTATCTGCTGGTGATTTTCCTCATGCACTGGGTGCTGGGGGTGGCCGCGGTCATTGCGGCCATTGTCATTTTTATTCTGGCGGTCTGGTCGGAAAAGGCAACACGCGGCCCCTTGGCGGAAGCCAATTCGGCTATCGTCAAGTCCTCGATCATGACCGATGAAAGCCGGCGCAATTCCGAGGCGCTGCATTCGCTCGGCATGCGCGGCGCTATCCGCAAGAAATGGTCGGACATGCAGCAGGTGGCGCTGGACCACCAGACCGTTGCCAATGACGTGGGCGGCAGTCTCAGCGCCGCATCGCGGGTTTTGCGCCTCATGGTGCAGTCGGGCATTCTGGCGCTTGGCGCCTATCTGGCGCTTCAGCATGAGATTTCAGCGGGCGCCATGATTGCCGCGTCGATCATCATGGGCCGGGCGCTGGCCCCCGTCGAACAGGCGGTTGCAAGCTGGCAGCAGTTCCTCGGTTTCCGCAAGGCGATTGAGCGGCTGGGAAGCATTCTGGCGTCGGTTCCGGCCGTTGCCAACCGCATGAAGCTTCCGGCCCCCACCGGGAAGCTGGAAGTTGAAAATCTCATCGTGCAAATGCCGGGCACGGAAAAGCCGGTGCTGCATGGTATCACCTTTACGGTGGAGCCGGGCAAGGGCATTGGCGTGATCGGGCCCACCGGGGCCGGCAAATCCACCTTGGCGCGGGCCCTTGTGGGCGTCATGCCGATTACCCGCGGCACGGTGCGCCTCGATGGCGCCACCCATGACCAGCGCGACATTGACGAGGCGGGCAAGCTCATCGGCTATCTGCCCCAGGACATCCAATTGTTCGACGGCACGGCGGCGCAAAACATCGCGCGCTTTGATATGACTGCAGACCCGGCCAAGATCGTGCAGGCCGCACAACTTGCCAATGTCCATGATCTCATCATGCGCCTGCCCATGGGTTATGACACGCCGCTGGGTGAAAATGGCGCCAGGCTTTCGGCGGGCCAGCGGCAACGGGTTGCCTTGGCGCGCTGCCTTTTTGGCGATCCGGTTCTGTTTGTTCTGGATGAACCCAACTCAAACCTTGATGCGGAAGGCGAAGCCGCCCTTGACCGGGCTATCCGCGTCTCAATGGAGCGGGGCGCTTCGGTGGTGGTGATCGCCCACCGGCCAAGCGCTCTCGCCTCCATCCAGCAAATCCTGGTGTTGAGCGAAGGACGGACCGTGGCGCTCGGCCCCCGCGATGAAATTTTGCGCAAGGTGCTGAACCGGCCTACGGCGGGTGATGCCAAGGCAGTGCAGCCACCCGCCAAACCAACTCTGATACAGGCACACTAGGCGATGCAAACGATCAACACAAATTCCTCTCTGCGCCGCTTCCAGGTTGTCGGTTTTCTTTCCGTCCTGCTTATGGTTGGCGTGGTGGGAGGCTGGGCGAATTTCACCGAACTGAATGGCGCAGTCATTGCGCCTGCCACCATCATGGTTGAATCCTATTCCAAGAAGGTGCAGCACAAGGAAGGCGGCATCGTCGGTGATATCCGGGTAAAGGATGGTGATCGCGTCGAGATCGGACAGGCGCTGGTGATCCTCGACAACTCCGAAACCAAATCCGAGCTTGCCATTATTGACGGTCTTTTAGACGAGGCACTTGCCAAGCGGGCAAGGCTTGAAGCGCAGCGCGACCGGGCTTCGGCCATAACTTTTCCGGCAGAGGTATTGGCGCGGGCCAGTGAGCCGGGCGTTGCCGCCATCATGGCGGGGCAGACCAAACTATTTAGTGCGCGGTTGCAGGCCATTGTCGGGAAGAAGGAGCAACTTACCCAGCAGATTGGTCAGTTGACGGAGCAAATCAGCGGCCTGGACTCGCAAAAGATTTCCAAGGAAAAACAGTTGACTTTGATCACCGCCGAACTCACCGATTTGAAAGACCTGCAGAGCAAGGGGCTTGTGCCCGTCAGCCGCGTCATGGCGATGGACCGCGAAACAGCACGGCTTGAAGGCGAACGGGGTGAACTGGTGGCCAGCAAGGCCTCGGCAGAGGCCCGTATTGCCGAAGTGAAACTGCAAATCCTGCAAATTGACGAAGAAGACCTGTCGCAGACCTTGACTGACCTTCGCGATATCGAAGGTAAGGTTGCCGAGTTCAAGGAACGCAAGGTTGCCATCGCGTCGCGCCTTGAACGCATGGTGATCAAGTCGCCCATCACCGGCGATGTCTACCAGCTTGCGGTTCACACCATCGGCGGCGTCATCGGGCCGGGCGAGCCCCTCATGCTCATTGTTCCGGAAGCCGATGAGCTGATCCTGCAGGCCCAGGTCATGCCACAGGACATTGACAAGGTGCGGCCGGGCCAGATTGCCCATATCCGTTTTCCCGCGTTCAATTCCAGGCTGACGCCCGAGGTTGCCGCCGAGGTGACGCAGATTTCAGCCGATACCAGCCGGATCGACGCGAGTTCGCCGGCTTTCTATTCGGTGCGCCTGATGATCTCAGCCCCGGAACTTGCCAAGCTCGGCTCCAACAAGCTCAAGCCCGGCATGCCGGCGGAAGCCTTTATCCAGACCGAAGCGCAGACGCCGCTGACCTATTTCCTAAAACCCCTCACCGACCAGTTCGCCCACGCGTTACGCGAAGGTTAAGGGGATACCCTCACCCTGAGGCGCTCTGCGGAGCAGAGCCTCGAAGGGCTGGCGGATGCGGAAACAGATGCTTCGAGGCCCGGCTGCGCCGTGCACCTCAGCATGAGGGGTGTTGATTTTCCGTGCCGGTCGGAGGGCATTTTTCCCTCCGGCAACGGAGTTTTAACCCTAACAGCCTATTACTGACGGGATGAGTGTCCGTCGTGTAATTCTTGCGTCTGTTAGTTCCGCGTTTCTCGCTGCATGTGTGGCTGCATCCGGTCCGGCATTCGCCACATCTGAAAAACCCAATGAAATCATCGCTGAACAGGCCTATGAGGCGCTGGCGGCGGGAGATCAGAAGACAGCGATAAGCGCGTATTCACAGGCGATTGAATCCCAGGATTTGCCCACGGAAGTGCTGGCGAATGCTTTGCTTAATCGTGGGCTCGCCTATCAGCAGCTGGCCGAGCACCGGGAAGCCATTGATGATTATACGGCAGCGCTCCAGCTAGATGCGATGAGCGCCGAAATGCGCGCCACCGCCCTTTATAACCGGGGCCTGAGCCAGCAGAAATTGCCGAACCTGTCGGCGGCGGTTGAAGATTACACCAGCGCGCTATTCCTCGATCCGACTTTTGCCCATGCCTATTATGGCCGTGGCAATGCGCTGCGTGAAAGCGGGCAGTTCCTTTTTGCCCTCTCTGATTATGAGAAGGCCACACGCTATCACCATCCCAATGCGGCCCAGGTCTATTATGCGGAAGCGCTCACCTATGAGAGCCTGAAGCGTCCGAACGAGGCGCGAAAGTCACTTGAGCAAGCCGTTGCGGCCAATCCAAGGTTCAAGCAGGCGGTTGACAGGCTTGCCTCGCTGCAAGGCAGCGTCATGGCCAAGCCATCGGTTGTCGCCAGTGTTGGCGGTGGCCAGCTCACCGTGCGCAAGCCCGACCTGCCAAAGGCGGTTGAACCCAGTGCCGCGCTGCTGAACGGGGGCGAAAGCGATCCCATCATGACCTCGGCGGTCAACACGCCTGAGCCCGTGTCTAAAAAAATTATTGACCGCGTGCCGGTCGAAGAAGAAAAAATCGTTGCGGTGGAAGTGGTTGAGGATGATGACGTAACCGCTTCGGGGGAGCCTGAAGCGGCTGAACCCACCCTTGCCGAAATTGCGGAATCTTCCGCCGATGAGGAGGCAGAGGTAGAACCCGCCGCCGCTCCCGCCATGGAAGGCTGGAGCGTCCAGGTAGCCTCCGCCACCAGCGAGGATGGCGCCTGGTCAACCTGGAAGAAGATGAAAGCCAAGCACCAGTTGCTCGGCGCTGAAAAGCCTATTGTGGTGAAGGCCGATCTTGGCACCAAGGGCATCGTCTACCGGGTACGCTTGGCGGGCTTTGAGGACCAGAATGCGGCGAAGAAAAGCTGCACAAAGCTCAAATCCAGCGGCGTTTCCTGCTATGTGAGCAAGCTCAACTCCTGATTACATAGTTGAAGTTCCTTCACCGCCAGCACGCAGTATTTCGATAAAATGGACCGGTGAATCGCATACCGGCTTAAGACCATTGCTTTACGCGGGATTTGGCCCCGCTGAGCGCTCTTTGCATGACAGTTGACTATTCCGAACTCATGAAGCCCTGGTATGAGCAAATGGCGGCAGAAAAGCCATCGGCGCAACCAATACCCAACAGGCTCTCAGAGGCGGAAGAATATGAAGTAGCTGACGCCCATACGCGCGCTACCCATGTTTTGCGCCTTGCCCTGTTGGGCCGGATACTTGCGCAGTCACCCGAATTCTTCGAACAGCTTATCATCGATGTCATGCTGGCCATGGGCGATGGTGCCAGGCGGCGCGATCTCGCGCGAAGACTGGGGCGGAAAGGTGACGGCGGGGTTGACGGGATTGTGGAGCAGGATGAGCTGGGGCTCGACGTCATTTATCTGCAGGCCAAGCGCTACAAACTGGGTTCGCCGGTGGCGGTTGCTGACGTCAGGGACTTTGCCGGAACTCTTGACGCCCACCATGCCGACAAGGGAGTGTTTGTCGCCACCAGCCAGTTCACCAAGGCGGCGCGTGATTTTGTTTCGCTGCTGTCGCGGCGCATTGTACTGATTGACGGCCAGAAGCTGACCGGCCTGATGATCCGCCACAACATCGGCGTCAAAGTGCAGGAAACCTTCCAGTTCAAGCGGCTTGATGCGGATTACTTCTCGCCGACATCATTCAAGTCGCGCACCGCTGATATGATCTCGGCCTCGAGCCAGCCGCGCACGAAACTTTCCGAGGACTGATCACTATCGATTGCTTCGCCGCGTGCCGCCGCATCCAGTGCTGCGGCCTCTTCGCGTCCCAACATTCTAAAGCGTGATGCGGCGCCCTGTCGCCAGACCAGCAGCTCCTGCGGTTCATCCAGCCTTTGTGGAGCAGGGGGCAATTCACCGGCGGTCAGGGCGGCCCAGATGCTGGCGGCATTGGTGCGCAGCTGCAATCTTTGAACCGAGGGGTGAAGCGCGACGTGAAACCGGTGCAGCGGTCCGTGCGAAGTGATGCTGTCTTCGGGAGCATTGAGGGCAGTATGGAATGCTTTCTCCAAGCGCGCCAAATCGGAAAGCTCCGGGCTTCGGGAGAAGGGTTTCGTCCAATCAAGAAAATCCGGGAGATGCCGCGACAGCATCCGGACTTTTGCCGTCTCGGTTGCGGCAAGGCAGTGGCGCGCCATCGTGTTAAACGCCGTCTCGCCCATGTAAAGCCTGAGCCTGGGATAATCCCCGGCCAGAAAATCCGTGAGGCGGACAAGGGTGAGCATTTCATCTACGGCCATCATCCAGATTAGATGACGAACCCCCGCGTCACTTGCCAATCACGAGCCCGTTCACGCCCTCACGTTAGCGTGATTGGCTCTGTTCACTTCAGCAGGAAGGTTATCTTCATGTTGACGCGCCATTCGCTGACCTTGCCATTTTTGACAACGCATTTGATGTCCTGCACCCAGGCACTTTCGATCTGGTCAAGCGTCGTGTCGGCGCGCTTGATTCCGGTTTCAACGGCATCTTCTATGCTTTTGGGGGAAGAGGCGGTGAGTTCGATGACTTTTGCAACGGTGGTCATGGCCTGTCCTATCTCCATGCTGGAAAACATTGGCTTTGAGGTTTTCCTCGGGCCCATGTTAGCATAAGTGGTTCATCCCTAGTCCAGAGGAATTTCATTAATTTATGGCGCTGCATCTCATCAAATTATGCGTCGGCGTTTCTGAAGTGTCCGAACTCAGGCAATGGGTGCGGGATGCGCGCAAAGGCCTGGACAGCCTGGATCACACAACGCGGATGTTTCCCAAGCGCGGCGAGGAGATATTGAATGGCGGTTCACTCTACTGGGTCATCCGCGGCATGATACTCTGCCGCCAGCCCATTGCGGATCTTGTGCCGGTCAGGGGCAAGGACGGCATCTCGCGCTGCCGCATTGATTTCAAGGCGAGGATCGTTCCCGTCTGGCCCACGCCGCGCCGGGCATTCCAGGGCTGGCGCTATCTCAGCGCCGAAGATGCGCCGGCCGATTTGAAAAAAGGCGCAAGCGCCAGCGAGATGGATGAATCCATGCGAAGGGAATTGTCGGCGCTGGGATTGTTGTGATCTAAACTTCGATATTATCGATCAGCCGTGTCTTGCCAAGCCATGCGGCGGCCAATAGGCGCAAGGGTTCGTCGCTATGGGATTGCGGCACGGCGAGGGTTTCGGCGTTTCGTGCGGTGACGTAGTCAACCTTGAAGCCGAGCGTGGTGAGCGAACGCGAGGCGGCGCGCATGGCTTTTTGCGGGTCGGTGCCGTTGCGGATTTTTTCGGCGGCTTGCGTCAGGGATTTGTGAATGGCGGTGGCTTGGCCGCGCTCGGTCTTGGTGAGGTACTGGTTGCGCGATGACAGCGCGAGGCCATCAGGGCCGCGCATGGTGGGCACGCCGATAACCTTGATGGGCATGTCGAGATCACGCGCCATTTGGGTCACCACCAGCAATTGCTGGTAATCCTTCTGGCCAAACATGGCGAAGTCAGCCCCGCTTTGAATGAAGAGCTTGGCCACGATGGTGGCCACGCCCTCAAAGAAGTGGGGGCGGAATTTGTCCTCCAGATTGGCTTTGGCCGGACCTTTGAGCACCACCGTTGTGGCAAAATCCGCGCCATAGACTTCCTCTGGTGGCGGGGCAAAAATCAAATGGGCCCCGGCCTCGGCCAGCTTGGCCACGTCACCCGGTTCATCCCTGGGATAGCGGCTCAAATCCTCATTTGCGCCGAATTGCCTGGCATTTACGAAAATCGTTACAAGCACCTTGTCAGCCTGTTCCAGGCCTTCGGCCACAAGTCCCAGATGGCCTTCGTGGAGGGCCCCCATGGTTGGTACAATGGCAAATGTCAGGTCGTCATTGCGCCACTTGGCCGTTTCGCGGCGCAGCCCTTCAATGGAACGGACGATCTTTGGCTTCACGGTCTACGGTCCTTGGGGAATCGGCAGCTGCGGGCACACACAGGAAGTGCTTTATATCCACATATTTTGCCGTTAATGGCGAGAAAAATGTTTCGGACTGTGGCATTGTCCGGTCCTTCCGGAGACCTTCATGACCGCCCAATCAAGCCGTGCCGCCATTTCTGCCCGCCTCTTTGCCGATGAGGCCAAGCTGGTGAAGGAGCTGGCAGCGGAGGCCCTGCTGAGCCCCGAGGACAAGAAGCGTGTGGCTGACCTGGCCAAGGTTCTGGTGGCGGCGGTGCGGGCCAGCCGCCAGGCCCAGGGCGGCATTGACGCTTTCATGCAGGAGTATTCGCTCTCGTCGGAGGAGGGCGTGGTGCTGATGTGCATGGCGGAAGCGCTCTTGCGCATTCCCGATGCCGAGACCGCCGACAAGCTGATTGCCGACAAGATCGGCGGCAAGGATTGGGAAGGCCATCTCGGCCAGTCGGAATCACTCTTCGTAAATGCTTCCGCCTGGGGCCTGATGCTCACCGGCCGGATCGTCGAGCTCGGCAAGGGCACGAAATTCGATACGGCGGGCTATCTCAAGCGCCTGATCACCCGCTCGGGCGAGCCGGTCATCCGCAGTGCCATGAAGCAGGCCATGCGGATCATGGGAAAGCAATTCGTGTTGGGCCGCACCATCGAGGAAGCCCTTGGTATTGCAAGACCCCTTGAAGCGGAGGGCTATCGCTTCTCCTATGACATGCTGGGGGAGGCGGCGTTCACCGCGGATGATGCGAAGAAATATTTTGCTTCCTATAAATCAGCGCTGAAGAAACTTGGCGCCAAGGCCACGGGTAATGATGTCTATGCGCGGCCATCGATTTCGGTGAAGCTATCGGCGCTGCATCCACGGTACGAGGTGAAGCAGCAGGCACGGGTGCGCATAGAGCTTTTACCACAGATAGTTGAGCTCGCCATGTTGGCTAAGTCGCTGAATGTGGGACTCACCATTGACGCGGAAGAAGTGAACCGGCTCGATCTGTCGCTGGACCTGTTTGAAAGCCTGGCGGCGGAACCCAGCCTGAAGGGCTGGAATGGATTGGGCCTTGCGGTGCAGGCTTATGGCAAGCGGGCCAAGCCGGCTCTGGAGTGGCTGGCCAAACTTGCTGAAACAACCCAGCGCGTTCTGCCGGTGCGGCTGGTGAAGGGGGCCTATTGGGATACGGAAATCAAGCGGGCCCAGGAAGCAGGGCTTGAGGCCTATCCGCTATTCACCCGCAAGGTTTCCACCGATGTCAGCTATCTGGCTTGCGCGAAGTTCATGCTGGCCAAGCGCCACCTGTTTTATCCGCAGTTTGCCAGCCACAATGCCCACACGATTGCCGCCATCAGGATCATGGCGGGCGAGCAGGGGGGCTATGAGTTCCAGCGGCTGCACGGCATGGGGCAGGCGCTTTACGAGCAGGTGGTGGGGCCAACAAAGATGAACTTGCCCTGCCGGATCTATGCGCCGGTGGGCAGCCACGAGGATTTGCTGGCCTATCTGGTGCGAAGGCTTCTGGAGAATGGGGCGAACACTTCCTTCGTCAACCGGCTTGCCGATGATGACGCGCCGATTGCCGATATCATTGCCGATCCGGTGGTTGAGGTTGCAGAGCTCACGCAAATTCCGCATCCCAACATTCCCGCGCCCCGCAATATTTTTGAAGGCCGCGTGAGTTCAGCGGGCGCACCCCTGTGGGATGATGCCACACGGGCCAAAATCGTGGATGGCATCAAGCGTGAATTGGCAAAGCCAAGCGAGGCTTCAACCCTCGTTGATGGCAAGGCGGTGCGCGGCGGACCGCTGCGCAACATCAATGCGCCGCACGATAACCGGGTGAATGTCGGCGTGGTCCATGAGGCGGATGAGAAAGCGGTGGCCCGGGCCATGGCCTCGGCGGCAAAGCAGCAGCATGAGTGGGACTTGCTTGGTGGTGCAGCGCGCGCGGCCATACTCGAGAAGGCCGCCTCGCTCTATGAGGAAAAATCGGCGCGGCTGATGGCGCTGCTGGTGCAGGAGGCGGGCAAGACCCTCGACAATGCCCTTTCCGACTTGCGCGAGGCGGTGGACTTCCTGCGCTTTTATGCAGCGCAGGCGCGGGCGGAATTTTCGCGCGTGCTGCGCCTGCCGGGACCAACCGGCGAAAGCAATGAACTCACCCTGCATGGCCGCGGGGTGTTCGCCTGCATCGCGCCGTGGAATTTTCCACTGGCCATTTTCACGGGGCAAGTTGCGGCTGCTTTGGCAGCGGGCAATGCGGTGGTGGCCAAGCCCGCCGAACAAACGCCGCTGGTGGCCCATGAAGCGGTGAAGCTTCTGCATCTCGCCGGCGTGCCTTCCTCCGTTCTGCATTTCCTTCCCGGAGATGGGGCGCGGATCGGGAAGTCCCTTCTCGCCCATCCGGACCTTTCGGGCGTGGCCTTCACCGGCTCCAACGAGACGGCGGCGCTCATCAACCGGGCGCTGGCGGGGCGCGATGGGGCCTTTGTTTCGCTGATCGCCGAAACCGGCGGCATGAACGCCATGATTGTTGACAGTTCAGCCCTTCCCGAACAGGCGGTGCGCGATGTTCTCGCCTCCGCCTTTGACAGTGCAGGGCAACGCTGTTCGGCGGCACGTCTGCTTTTCGTGCAGGAAGATGTGGCTCCCCGCGTTGTCCCCATGCTGCGCGGCGCCATGGCGGAGCTTCGCATCGGTGACCCCCTGGACTACGCCACCGATATCGGCCCTGTCATTGATGCGGAAGCGCGCGAGAAGCTCATGGCTCACAAATCGCAGATGGCGAAACAGGCCAAGACCATTCTTGACCTGCCACTGCCGGGGGCGTGCGCGCATGGCACTTTTGTGTCGCCCGCGGCTTACGAGTTGGACTCCATTTCTTCCTTGAAACGCGAGGTGTTCGGTCCCGTCCTGCATGTGGTGCGCTTTGCCGGGAACCGAATCGCCGAGGTCTGCGAGGCGCTGAACGCCACGGGTTTTGGACTCACCCTTGGCCTGCATACCCGCATTGAAAGCACGGTTAATGAAGTGCGAAGACGGGTCCGGGTGGGAAACATGTATGTGAACCGCAACCAGATTGGTGCTGTTGTCGGCGCACAACCCTTTGGTGGTGAAGGACTTTCCGGCACGGGGCCAAAGGCCGGGGGAAACCATTATATGCACCGTTTTGCCACGGAACGGGTCTGTTCGACCGACACAACGGCATCGGGCGGCAATGCGGCGTTAATGTCTATGGAAACCGTTGCGAAAAATTAAATCTAATGGGAGCAAACTTTCTCCGGGGTTTACCCTGTTGGGTAACTCTCTATTTAGAGCGGGAACCTATCCTTGCAAAAGGAGTTTGGTGCGGTAATGAATAACGACTTTGATCTAGCAAATGAGTCAAGGAGTGCCTTTGCCACGTTTGAAGAGGCAACGCACTATCTGGAAGACGTTTGCGTACGCCTGAAGGTCAATCACCTGTCCTACTGGCTGGTGCATTCCATTGATGGAACGCCTGACCAGGTCACCTGGATCACCACCTATGACCCGTCGTACATGAGCTTCTACATGGCGAATTATACGCCGTTGGGTGACAGCAGTTTCGAGACCGCCATCGCCGAAAACCAGGTTCTTGACTGGGCCGACGATGATTCAACAAAGAAAAATCTTCTCCCCACCGCGCTGAAATACGGGATCACCAAATACGGGATTTCATTTCCCCTCAGGGATGGTGAATTCGGCGATGTGCTGTTTTCGGTGAACGTCAAGAGCACTGACGAGGCGTGGCCCCTGCTGCGCGAGGATATCGTCGCAAAATTCCGCCCCTTCGCCGTCTATTTCCACGCCCGCGCCAAGCCGCTCATCCAGTCGCGCAAATTCGCCGAAATCAATTTCGCGGCCTAATCATTTTCACTCTTGAAGCCCAACCCGCGCTCCACCGCGTGGCGCCCGAACTTTCCGCGCAGCTTGTCGATGGCGCGTTCGGCCTTGGTGAGGGTTTCAACCCTGGCGTCGAGGCTTTTTGTTTCGGCGACGGCGGGGCTCAGATGCGAAATGCCAACCCCGATCAGGCGGAATTCTGTGCCGGTTGCCTCTCGCTTCAGCATGGGAAGGGCCGCGGAAAAAATGCGATGGGCCAGTTGGGTGGAATCATCCAGCGTAGTGTTGCGGCTTCGAATTTTGAAATCTGTCGTCTTGAGTTTCAGCACCACGGTTTGGCCCGCAAGGCCGTCCTTCTTGGCGCGCCAGGACACCTTCTCGGCGAGTTGCCAGAGAATGCGCTCCAGCGCCTCATAGCTGCTGATATCGTGATTGAAGGTGGTTTCGGCCGAGATGCTTTTGCTTTCATCATGGGGCGAAACATGGCGGGCGTCTTCGCCGCGCGACAGGTGATAGAGCCTTGCCCCCATCACGCCATAGCGCCGCATAAGTTCGCTGCGCTCCATGTTCTGCAATTGCCCGATAAGGCTTATGCCGTCCTTGAGCAGTTGCGCCTGGAAGGCCCGGCCCACGCCCCAGATCAGGCTCACGGATTTTTCCGCCAGAAAACCTTTCGCTTCGGCCTTACCGATAATGGAGAAGCCCCTTGGTTTTTCCAGGTCGGAAGCGACCTTGGCCAGGTATTTGTTGTAGGAAAGCCCGGCGGAGGCTGTGATGCCGATTTTTGTTTCAATGGTCTTGAGCAGGGTGGCCAGCGATAGAGCGGGGCTTTTGCCATGCAGCCTGGTGGTGCCGGTGAGATCGAGGAAGGCCTCGTCGATGGAGATGGGTTCAACCTGCGGGGTGAGTTCCAGCATGAGTTCCCGCACCTCTTTGCCCACCGCTGAATATTTGCGGATATCGGGGCGGATCACCGTGGCGTCGGGGCACAGGGCCAAGGCCTTGAACATGGGCATGGCGGATTTCACTCCCTTGATGCGGGCCACATAGCAGGCGGTGGACACCACGCCCCGCGTGCCGCCACCGATGATGACGGGCTTGTCCATGAGGTCGGGATTGTCGCGTTTTTCCACCGCCGCGTAGAAAGCGTCGCAATCGATATGGGCAATGGAGAGCTCGTGGATTTCGGCGTGGCGCTTCAGCCGCGGGCCCCGGCATTGGGGACAGCGCGTATCCCGTGGCGCCACCGCCGCAAAGCAGTCACGGCATAATCCGGGGGCTTCCTGGGGCGTGCTCATGGCGGCAGTTTAGCCCTGAATTTAGTTGGGCGCTAACGCCCCGCAATCAATTCCATCACGTGGGGGTGCACTTCCTCCCACGTGTGGGTGCGCAGCGAGACGAAATCGAGCGGCGGCACGAGGCGGGCATAGCGTTCATCGTGGAGGAAATGAATGAGGTGCACGTCGGGGGCATGCTGGAAGGCCGAGGTTATAAAACCTGGGCTGTCATCAATGAAAACCACGGGGGCAGCAATCTGTGCGGCAATTTTCCGGATGGCTGGGCCTTTCGGGCCGGAATTCGTCACCACCGGGAAATTCAGGCCATGGCCCGCGAGGTTGGCGCGGCGGTCATCGCCGGCTTCATGGGGCAGGTTGGTGAGCATGATCACATCGGCGGATTTTTCGATGTTGAGGAGGGCGTCCACCGCACCATCGATGGTTTGCATGGCCAGGGTGCGTTCGGCAAAGAACTGCACCACGGTTTTTTCGCTGTCTTCGGGGCTGAGCGTCATCAGGTTTTTACGCCCGCGGATATTGCTGCTGAACAGCATGCGCGAGGTATCGAGTTCGAGGTCATGGCCTGCCAGATAATCCTCGAAATCCCTGGTAAAATGCACCACCACCTCATCCACGTCGCAGATGACAAGGGGGCGGTTGGAGCGCAATTGCAGACCGGCAATCTGGTTTATCGTGGTTTCACTAATCATTAAGGGCTCCGGGCAGGCGCTGGCGGGCCCGCACGATGGTTTCTGGAGCGAGTTCACTTGCTCCCGCAAAGGCCAGAAGTAAAGCTTCATTCTGCAGGAAATAATCAAGTACCCCTGCGAGAAATGCAGGGTTCGTGGCGCCAGCCCTGAGATCTCCCGCCCCCAAACCAGTCGCGCCCAAAAACGGCTCCAACAGGTCCTCATCGGCCGCCAAATAGCCCAATGCTTTCAAAGCTATCGTCTGGGCTCCCTCCGTATCGCCGGAAAATTTTACTGGCATTTTTGCTCGCAATTAACCAATTTGACTGACACTCCTGACAATTAAGCCCTTGGTGACGGAATCGCCCCACAATGACCATCAATAGGGTAGTGGTAGCGGCGGGACACTTGTCAAACAAGCAAGGCCCCTTCAAATGTGAGATTGGCGTCAATTATGAATTTTACCGCAACACCAATGGCGGATGTGATGAAAACACCAGGGGCCGTGCCTGCGAAGCCCAAAACCGTACTTGTTGTCGAAGACAACGAACTGAACATGAAACTGTTCAACGACCTCCTTGAAGCCCATGGCTACAAGGTGATCCAGACCCGCGACGGCCTGTCGGCGCTTGACCTGGCGCGCAAGCACATGCCGGACCTTATTCTCATGGACATCCAGTTGCCGGAAGTGTCCGGCATTGAAGTCACCAAGTGGTTGAAGGAAGACGACGTGCTGCGCGCCATCCCGGTGATCGCGGTCACGGCCTTTGCCATGAAGGGCGACGAACAGAAAATCCGCGAGGGCGGCTGTGAGGCTTACGTCTCCAAGCCCATCTCGGTCATCAGCTTCCTCAAAACCATTGACAGTTTCCTCGGCAAGCCAAAATGACAGCCCGCATTCTTGTCGTTGACGACATACTGGCAAATGTCCGTTTGCTGGAAGCGAAGCTTTCAGCCGAGTATTTCGAAGTCGTCACCGCCATGAATGGCGTGGATGCCCTGGAAGCGGTGCAGCGCGCCAAGCCTGATATTGTGCTCCTCGACGTAATGATGCCAGGCATTGACGGCATCGAAGTGTGCAAACGCCTCAAGGCCGATCCCGCCACACAGCATATTCCGGTTATCATGGTGACTGCCCTCGACCAGCTCGAAGACCGGGTGCGCGGCCTTGAAGCCGGCGCCGATGATTTCCTGACCAAGCCGGTGAATGACGTGGCCCTGTTTTGCCGCATCAAAAGCCTGGTGCGGCTCAAGATGCTTTCGGATGAGCTGCGGGCCCGGGCCGAATCCAGCCAGTCCATGGGCCTGGTCGTAAAAAGGGCCATCCCTGTCGATCCGCGCCCTGGAAATATCCTGGTGGTTGACAGCCGCGTCGCCTTCATTGACCGGGTGCGCGTGGCGCTCACCGGAACGCACAAGGTTTCCGGGGTGATTGATCCGCTGGAGGTCATTCCCACCATTACTGAAAGTGCCACGCCCTATGAGCTGGTCATCGTCAATTTGGACGCCGAGCAATTCGATGGCCTGCGCCTGTGTTCGCAGCTGAAATCGCTGGAGCAGACCCGGCAAATTCCCATTCTTATTGTGGTAGCCCCTGACGACGAGCAGCGCCTCATGCGGGCCCTCGACATGGGGGTGAATGACTATCTTATCCGCCCCATCGACCGGCAGGAGCTGATGGCCCGGGTGAACACGCAGATCAGACGTGCCCGCTATGCCGAGCAGCTGCGCGTCAGCGTGCAGACCTCCATTGAAATGGCGGTAACCGATGCGCTTACCGGCCTTTACAACCGGCGCTACATGGAAACCCATCTCGGCCATCTGGTTGAACATTCCATCAACCGCGGCAAGCCGCTTTCGGCGCTTGCCATCGATGTGGATTTTTTCAAGCCGGTGAATGACACCCACGGCCATGACGTGGGCGACAAGGTTCTGCAGGAACTGGCCTCGCGCATCCGCGACAATATCCGCAACGTCGACATGCCCTGCCGCGTGGGCGGCGAGGAATTCATCATCATCCTGCCCGCAACCGAACTGCATCTTGCGCAAAAAATTGCCGAACGCATCCGGAAGTCAATCGCCGGCAAGCCATTCAGCGCCGGGGCAGATGGCGGCTCCTTGAACATTACGGTTTCGGTGGGCCTTTCAACCCTGATCGGCGCCAACGACAAACTCGAGGATTTCCTCAAACGCGCCGACCAGGCCCTCTACATCGCCAAACGCGAAGGCCGCAACCGGGTGACCCACATCGCGGCCTAGGTTTTTAGGCATCAAAGCAAGAGATGCAAATTCCCGGACAGGTAACGCTTGAGCGCGGCAGGGTCCAATTGCCGTCCGCAAAGCCCGACGTGGCCATCGGGACGCAGCAGATAGAACGAGGGTTGGGGCACATGCCGGCGCGCCAGTTCGGCTGCGTTGAGAGGAACTGATGGTATGCCATACACCTTCAGCAGGCTGCCCAGGTCTGGCGTTTTTTCAAGGAGTTGTCCGATGACAATCAGGTTGAATTTTGTGTCGTCGAGTTTCCGGTACAGGTCTTCCACCGGTCCGTCGGCCTTCAACTGGAGCCGCAACCACGGAAAACGGTCACCCGCCTGGGGAGCGGCGGCGGCCAAGGCCTGCAATGATTTCGAAAGCGGGCTTTTCCGGTAATTTATCCCGATCTGCGAGACGGTGCGGAAGGCCACGTCCTGGATGGCCTTGCGGCTCAGGGCAAAGGCGGCAATCCGCGCCAGAATCTTGGTGCGGAACAGGCCGGCAAACCAATTGTCGGCGACGATCAGTTTGAAGGCCCGGTCGGTGGTGTTGAGGAGGCGCCGCGCAACCGGAATCCGCTCGTCTTCATAAGATCCAAGCAGGGCTTCGCTGGCCTGTCCCTTAACAACCAGCGCCAGTTTCCAGCCGAGGTTATAGGCATCCTGCAGGCCGGTGTTCATGCCTTGCGCGCCGACCGGGCTGTGAATATGCGCCGCGTCGCCGAGCAGGAAACAACGGCGGTCGCGAAACCGCGAAGCGCTCCGATGGTGGATACGGTAGGTCGAGAACCAGGTGCAGGTTTTGAACTCAAGCTCGGCCCCCGCTTCCTTGCGCAGGGAGGGAATGACCACGTCGAACGTAACATCATTCCTTCCGCGCAGCTCCTCCGGCAGAATTCCCACGATGCGCCAGTGGTCTTGCCCGCGCATCGGAAACAGCAGATGAAATCCCTCGCGCCAGAGATAGATGTTGACCTCTTCCGGCGCCATGCGGCCGGTCATTTCGACATCGGCCACGAAAAACACGTGTTCATAAGGGGCGCCCGGGAAGGTGATGCCGGTCAACTCACGCACGGCGCTGCGTGCGCCATCGCATCCGGCAACCCACGGCACGCGCAGGGATTGGCTTGTCCCGTCACCCAGCTTGAGTGTTGCGGTCACGCCGCTAGCGTCCTGGTCAAGGCCAACAAGTTCGGTATTCCAGCGCACCTTAGTGCCCAGCTCGTTGAGCTTCTCCCCCATGATCTTTTCATTGTCGTCCTGACCTAGAATGAGGATGTAGGGGTAGGGCGTTGCATCCTGTCCTCTTTCGGAGAGAGGCACCCGGCCCATCCTCCGCCCCTGAGCCCAAAGGACCGCGCCCGAGGCGGGTTTGCCCAGTTCCAGCGCCCGGTCCACGATGCCAAGCTTGGCATAAATTTCCAGCGTGCGGGCCTGCACGCCCAAGGCCCGGGTTTGCGGCGATGGCCCCGCATGCCGGTCGATGATCTGCACACGGACGCCGCGCCTGACAAGCTGGTTGGCCAGCATCAACCCCGTCGGCCCGGCGCCCACTACTAGAACGTCTGTTGCCAATTCAGTCATTTCGGTCGAGCCCAATCATAGCGTGACAATCAAAAGTCACCCTACCAGTTCGTGATTGGAAGTTGAAGCCGCTACGCCTTCCGGCGGCGGGATTTGGCGAAGGTATCGAAGGCCACGGCGAGCACGATGATGACGCCGATGATGATCTGCTGGATGTAGGACGAGACATTCATCAGGACGAGGCCGTTAAGCAGTACGCCGATGAGCAGGGCGCCAATGACCGTGCCGAAAATTGAGCCGGCGCCGCCGAACAGGCTGGTGCCGCCGATCACCACGGAGGCGATGACGGTGAGTTCATAGCCGGTGCCGGCCACCGCTTCGGCTGAATTGAGCCTGGCGGCCAGAACGAAGGATCCCAGCCCCGCAAAGAAGCCCATGATGACATAAACGCTGCAGATGATCCGGTTGACGTTAAGGCCGGCGAGGCGCGCCGCTTCGGGGTTGCCGCCAACCGCATAGACCCTTCGGCCATAGCGCGTGTAGTGCAGAACGATGTGGGCCAGCACGGCAGACACCAGAAAGATGATGACCGGCACGGGCACCGTGAAGATGCGGCCCTGGCCCCACCAGGTGAATTCCGGCTGAAAGCCGGAGATGGGTCCGCCCGCCGCAAACAAAAGTGCGGCGCCGCGGAATACCGACATGCCGCCAAGCGTGACGACAAAGGCGGGGACCTTGAGTTTGGTGATGGCTATGCCCTGCAGGTAGCCGCAGGCCAGGCCAACTAGGATCGCGGAAAGGGCCGCCAGGGGCCAGCCATAGCCAATCGCGGCATCGCCCACGGTGAAGCGGTCCTGCATGCCGCCCTTGGCCACGGCGGCGGCCACCAGTCCGGCGAAGGCCAGCAGCGAACCCACGGAAAGATCAATGCCGGCGGTGAGGATCACAAAGGTCATGCCGATGGCCAACAGGCCGGTGATGGACACCTGGCGCATGACGTTGAAGAGATTGATAGACGAGAGGAAGCGCGGCTCCATGATGGCGAATATCGCCATGAGCAGGAGCAGGAAAATCAGTGGCGCAAAGCGTGCAAGGAAGGAGAAGGCGTCGAAGGCCTTGTCGTTTTCTTTGAGAGTTGCCTCGGCCATTTTGGTCTCCACCTTGCTCACGCTACCTGCTCCAAACGCAGAGTCATCAGGGTCATCAGTTTTTCCTGGTCGGCGTCGGCGCGGAGAATTTCACCGGTGACGCGGCCTTCGCGCATGGTGACGATCCGGTCGGCGAGCGCCAGAATCTCCGGCAGTTCGGAGGAAATGACGATGATGGCAATGCCGGCGGCCGCCATCTGAAACAGCAGGTTATGCACCTCCACCTTGGCCCCCACATCAATGCCACGGGTCGGCTCATCGACGATCAGCACCTTGGGCCGCAATGCCAGCCAGCGGGCCAGCACCACCTTCTGCTGGTTGCCGCCCGACAGGTTGCCGACGAGCTGGTCGCCCGACGCCATGCGGATGTTGAGAAGCTTCTTGTATTCGTCGACCAGGGCTCCCTCCTTGTTCCGGCTGATAAAATAGCGGAACGAGGAAATGCGGTCATGCGAGGCGATGGAAAGATTGGTGCGGATGGCGAGCGCCAGAAACAGCGCCTGTTGCTTGCGGTCTTCAGGCACAAGGCCGATGCCCAGATCTATGGCATCATGGGGCGAAGAAATTTTCACTTCCTGTCCGTTCACAACGATTTTGCCGCTGTCGATGACATCGGCGCCAAAAATGGCGCGCGCCGTTTCGGTGCGCCCGGCGCCCACAAGGCCGGCGATGCCCAAGATTTCGCCCTTGTTCACGGCGAGTGAAACATTGTGCAGTTCTATGGCGCTGGCGTCGCTGCTCTTGCGGCGGCGTGACAGGCCAGTTACCGAAAGGGCCACTTCGCCTGTGGCATAGGAGGTGTCGCGCGGCGCCAACAGGCTAAGCTCACGACCCACCATCAGGCGGATAATGCCATCGAGCGTTGTTTTGGCAACGCTGCCGCTGCCCACATGGCGGCCGTCGCGCAGCACCGTGTAGCGGTCGCAGATCTCGAACACTTCTTCCAGGCGGTGGGTGACGAAAATCGTGGTGATGCCGTCGCGCTTCAGGCTGCGAATGATGGCGAAGAGTTTTTCAACCTCGGTTCGGCTGAGCGCCGAAGTTGGTTCATCCATGACTATCATTTGCGATTTCATGGAAAGAGCCCGGGCGATTTCCACCATCTGCTGCTCGGCCACCGAAAGATCGCGAACCATGGCACGCGGATTTCGGTCAAGGCCAATGCGCTTAGTCAGAACTTTTGTTTGCTCCTCCAGCTTGCTGCGGCTGATGAAAAGCTTCGAACCCGGTTCGCGCCCAATGAACACGTTCTCGGCGATGGTCATGTCGGGAGCCAGGGTGAATTCCTGATAGATGGTGACAATGCCCTTGGCCTGGGCTGCTTGCGGGCTGTCGAAGACGATTGTTTCGCCATTCAGTTCAATTCTGCCTGCATCGGGGCCTTGTGCGCCGGAAAGAATTTTCAGCAGCGTTGATTTGCCGGCACCGTTCTCGCCGAGAAAGGCGTGGATTTCAGCCGAGCCCACCACAAAATCGACGGACTCAAGAGCTTTCACGCCGGGAAAGGATTTGGAAATCCCGGTCATGCGGAGCAGGGGCTGGGTTGCGGGTGGTGTTGCCATGGATAAATGCCTTCCGGCCGAGGTTTGCGGCCCCGGCCGGAAAATTATCTCGGTCGGTTTACTTCACTTCGCCGAGGCGTTCGGCAATGTTCAGGTTATCCTTGGTGACGGCAACCGGGGTCAGCAGCATGACTTTCTCGGCAGGCTTGGTGCCGTCCTTCAGGAAGGCAACGAGCGTCTGCACGCCAAGAGAACTCTGCTTGCCGGGGAACTGCTCGATGGTGGCGGTGAGGCCGCCATCACGCACTTGGGCCAGGGCTTCCGGCAGCGCGTCGAAGCCGATGATGGCGATCCCCGAAAGGCCGCGACCCTTCACGGCTTCCATTGCGCCCAATGCCATGTCGTCATTGGCGGCAACGATCACCTTTGGGGCGTCGGGCATGCCGGAAAGAGCAGCTTCAGTCACAGCCAATCCCTTGGCGCGGTCGAAGCCCGCCTGCTGTTCGAAGACGATCTTGTACTTGTCCTTGCCGTCAAGGATATTGTGCAGGCCCTTGTTGCGGTCGATGGCCGGCGAGGCGCCGGGTTGTCCCTGCAGGTTGATGATGGTGGCGCCATCGGGGAACATCGAGACGATGAGGTTTGCCTGGGCTTCACCGCCCTTCACGTTGTCAGCACCAACATGGGCCAGAATGCCCTCGACCGAAGGCACGCGACGGTCGATCGTGACCACCGGAATGCCCGCTTCAACGGCCTGCTGCAATGCCGGCGCCATGGCGTCGACTTCATTCGGGCTGATGGCGATGCCCTTCACGCCCTGGGTGATGGCGGCTTCGATGTCGGCGGTCTGCTTGGGCGAAGACACCTGGCCATCGCTCTCGATCACGCCATAGCCCTGCTTGACGATCTCCGCCTTGAAAGCGTTCATCATGTGAACAAAGAAGGGAAAGGTGAGGCCCGGCACCGAGGCCAGGATCTGGTCTTCGGCATGAGCGACAGGCGCTGTCACCACGGTCAGCGCAAGCGCGCTGGCGACAACGAGTCTTCTGGTATATTTACGCATTGAATGGATCCTCCCATGAGATTTGCGCCCTATTTGGTGCGCTCTTGAAGCAGTGCATTCATCAGGAACCCGGTTCCGGAAAATGCATGGCTTTGCAATCTGATATAACAGTATTGCACCCCGCCCAAGGAAAATCTTAAGGTGCAATGCAACATTAAATTTTTTCGCGATTGTTGCCGGCCAGACAGTGCAGGATAGCGGTGCGCACGTAGCGAGCAAGCTCTTCACGCGTAACATGGCTGCCATAAGTTTGCGGGTAGCAATCCGTCCAAATCTTCGCGGGAAAAGTTTTTTATGTTACGCAGGTGTTGGCTGGCGTTTCAAAAAAACTCCAGCTGGCTTATGGTCCTGGCAACTATCTCCCCAGATGTTGTTAGGGCCATAGTGCTGTCTGGGCCCAGGCTCTTACTTTGTCGTCAGATTGTAATAAATAACGTCGGAACTTGATCCCATGATGAAGTTCTTCACGTTGGCCCTTCTGGCCAGCTGTTTCGTCTCCTGGAACATGATGATAAAGGGGCCTTCTTCCATCACCTTGCGCTGCAAATCCATGTACATGCGCTCACGCTTGGCTGGGTCTCGTTCGCGCACGGCGGCATTGGTCATCTCGCTGATTTCCGGAATGTTCCAGCTGTTGCGCCAGGCCAGCGGCTTGGACTTTGCACCATCTGAATTGTCGGTGTTGCGGGCAAATGAGTCCGCATTGGTGTGTGGGTCCATGTAGTCAGGCCCCCAGTTGATCAGAAGCATCTGATGTTGCCTCGCGCGGTATTTGGTCAATACGGATTTTTGCTCGCTCAGCACAACGGTAACCTTGATGCCGCCCTGCGCCATGGTTGACTGGATGGACCTTGCGATATTGGAGAATGGCGAGGAATTGGGGGAATCGAGGGTAACTTCAAACCCATCGGCAAAACCTGCTTCGGCCAGCAACGCCTTGGCCTTGGCGGGATCGAAGGTGTAGGCATTCTCGTCAAGTGAGGCCCAGAGGCCCGAGGGCCAGAAGGTCTGGTGAACCTTTTTCTTACCGTCAAGGAATGAGTTCACCATGCCGTCATAGTCGACCAGGTAATGCATGGCCTGGCGCACCTTGTGGTTCTGGAACGGAACCGTTTTCAAATTGAGGCCAACATAATAGAGGCTCTCCTGCGGCACGGTCACTATCTCCACACCCAGGTTCCCGGCGACCCCTGCGATCTGATTGGGTGCAATGTCGCGGGCAATATCGACGTCGCCCCGCAGGATAAGCTGGCGCTGTGCCGCCGGCTCCGCGACATGAAGAATAACCACCCGCTGCAAGGCTGCAATACCGCCGCGATAGGTCGGGTTGGCGTCAAGCACAACACTTGCGTTGGCTTTCCAGCTTCGCAACGCATAGGCGCCGGAGCCGGCGGAGTTGATTCTGAGCCAGCCGTAACCCATGTCGCCGGCCTGCTCGTGTTCCATCACCGTCTTCATGTCCACCACCGAGCCTACGACTGACGACATCAGGCTGAGAACCAGCGACGGCGAGAAGTCTTCCGTGATTGTGAACTGGAATGTCATGTCGTCGATGACCTTCACCAGCCCGTCAACATTGTCCTTGGTCCAGCCGAGTTGGCCAATGAGAAAGGCGGGTGTCTTGTCGAGTTTGACAACACGCTGCAGCGAGAACACGGCATCTGCCGCGGTCAGCGGATTGCCGGAAGCGAATTTTTGCCCCGGCCTGATCTTGAAGGTGAATGTCCGGCCATCCTCGCTCAAGGTGTAGCTTTCAGCGGCGCCGGGCACGAGCTTGGTAATATCCGTCGGCTCAAACCGCATAATCCGGTCATAAATGTTGGCGATTATCTCAATCCCGGTGAACTCATAGGCTTCGGCAGGGTCGAAGGTGATGATATCGTCGATATTCTTCGAAATGACCAAAGTGTCGGGAGGTGTTGCCGCCATGGCGCCCGGCGCAAGCAAAAGGAGCATGCACGCAAAAACTGCGTGTCTAATTTGGTTTAACATCCGGTTCGCCCCAACTCTTGTTCACGACTGGCGGAGCCGCAACGACCCGTCCTGAAGTGAATTCCGATCACACCCTATTTTCGCGGCATGCGCAAGCTGGCGGCAGCGATAGGGCGTCAGAAACCCGGATGGGATTGGGGCCGGCTGCGAGGGTAGCTACTGCCTTGAGAACGGCTCAGACCGAGATCGCGCAGGTTGTGGTTATTCATGTGCGTGAGAATACGCCGGTCGCAAGCGCGCTGGCGGCGGGCGCGGACAAAGGCAACAAGGGCTGACCAGACCCGGTTAACCGGCGTGTGCTCCGTGGCAGCAATTTTGAGTTTCAGCAACATGGTGCATCTCCATTGGCTCTCAAAATATCAAAATGCCTTGTCAGTTGGTGTCATGAGCATGAGGTAGCCCGTCCTGGAACGCGACGGCGCGACCCAGTAATCCAAGCCGTTGTGGCCCCCGTATAAGCTCGTGGAGGCGGGAGTTAAGCCTTTGGCTCGACTTGATCCTGCCCGTACCCCGCGTCCGGGAGTTGGACGCCAGGAGATACAGCCATGACCAACGCAACGACACGCACCGCACTGGTGTTTTCCGCCTTCATGTTTTCAGCAGTCGGCGCCCAGGCCGCCGTTCTCACCGCGCAGAACGGCATGACACTTTATATTTTCGACAAGGACAAGGGCGACCAGTCCGTCTGTTACGACGACTGCGCCGTAAACTGGCCACCCTATATCGGCACCGCCGCCGAGAAGATGCCCGACGACTGGAAGCTTGTGCAGCGCACTGACGGCACCATGCAATGGACCTATGACGGCAAGCCTGTCTATTTCTACAAGGAAGACACGGCCAAGGGCGATGTCAAAGGTGACGGCAAGGGCGGCGTCTGGCACGTCATCAACGAATAACACCATTTCAAACTTGGAGTAACGTGGCCAGCATTGCCCCTGATGCTGGCCTCATTTTTCATCCTCGTTTCCTTCCCGGCGGTTCTGGTGTATTGGCGGCGTCCATGCAGGACGGCAGCGAAACTTCCAATCAACCCGAGCGGCAGCGCTGGGGCACGCGCGGCACGGCGGGCGCCTTGTTTGCGGGCAGGCTCACCTTTGAAGATGTCTCCTGCACCATTGGCACGACTGAAATTTTGAAGAACCTGAGCTTTGAATTGCAGGCCGGCGAAATCGCCTGCCTGCTCGGCCAATCGGGCTGCGGCAAGACCACGCTGCTGCGTATTGCAGCAGGCATCCAAAGGACCACTTCGGGCCGGGTGCTGCTGGACGGCGAGGAGGTTGATGGCCCCACGCGCTTCGTGCCGCCGGAGCGGCGCAATGTGGGCCTCGTGTTCCAGGACTTTGCTCTGTTTCCCCATCTCAACGTCATTGAAAACGTTTCCTTCGGGCTCAATGCCTTGAGCCGCGCTGAAGCCGCCAAGGTGGCCGAACATGCGCTGGCGCGCGTCGGGCTTGCCAGGTTTCGCCACAGCTATCCCAGTTCGCTCTCGGGCGGCGAACAGCAGCGCGTGGCGCTGGCGCGGGCCATTGTGCCGCGGCCGCAGGTGATGCTGATGGATGAACCGTTTTCCGGGCTGGACCAGCGCCTGCGCGAAACGGTACGCGGGGAAACCCTGGCACTGCTCCAGGAAACAAGGGCCACCTGCGTGCTGGTCACCCATGATCCGGTCGAAGCCATGGATTTTGCCGACCGCATTATGCTGATGCGGGCGGGCCGCCTGATCCAGACTGGCACCTCCACGGAACTGTTTAACAAGCCGGCGGATTTGCAGGTGGCGCGGTTCTTTTCTGATGTTAATGAACTTGGCGCCTTGGTGAACAACGGCAATGTTGAAACGCCGCTGGGCACCTTCAGCGCTGCGGGCTTTGCCCAGGGAATGGAAGTTCGGGTGATTATCCGGCCCCAGGCCGTGACGCTCGCTAACACGGGGGCCGGCACCGAGGGCTTTGTGCTGGAAGCCCGCTTTCTGGGCGACAAAACCCGGCTGCAGGTGCAATTCAACGGGCTGGAGGAGCCGGTGGCCGTGCTGCTTTCGGGTCCTGCGCCGCAGCGGGGCGAAACCGCCCATTTCCGCGTTGATCACGATCACGTTTTAATCTTTACAAAGCCCGCCCCAGACAGCATGTGACAGGGTGTGTGGCATTTGTTGCGGGAGCGAAGGCTTTCTGCGATAGTGCGGGACAAATTGAACGTTATGATTTCAGGAGTTTTGTGATGGGTTTCGGTTCGTGGTGGCACTGGGTGCTTTTGCTGGTTGTCGTGCTGGTGGTTTTCGGCGGCAAGGGCAAGGTGTCGGATTTGATGGGCGATGTGGCCAAGGGCATCAAGAGCTTCAAGAAGGGCCTTGCCGATGATCCGGCGGAGGCGAATGCTGAAGAGGTGATGTCGATTGAGAAGCCGGCGGAAGAACCCGTGAAGTCGCCTGCAAAGAAGGTCAAGTCCTAGAGCATGATGCGCCAAAGTTGACAGACTTTGGCGACAACATCATGCTCCAGATTATTGACTTAGATCACGTTTTTCGTGATCTATGACTTCCAAGAGGTTCCATGTTTGACTTTGGCGTCGGCTATTCCGAATTGTTTGTTCTTGCCCTGATTGCGGTCATCGTCATCGGGCCCAAGGACTTGCCCAAGATGCTGCGGGCTTTTGGAAAAATGATGACCAAGGCACGCGGCATGGCGAGGGAATTTCAGGGCCATGTGGATTCGGCCATGAAGGATGCAGGGCTTGAGGACGTGAAGAAGGATCTTCAGGGCCTCAAAAACCTCAATCCGATGACCCAGATCAAGAACGAAATTGGTTCGCCTTCCTCCGGCAAAAACAATGACTTCGACAAGTATTTTGGCGCTCCGGATGAAGCCCCAAAGCCATGACGAAGGAAGACATTGACGCCTCGGAAGCCCCGCTGCTCGATCATCTGCTTGAGCTGCGCACCCGGCTGATCTATTGCGTGGTGGGCTTCCTGGCCACCTTCATCCTCAGCTTCTTCTATTCTTCGAATATTCTCACCCTGCTGATCCTGCCATTCAAATGGGGCACCGGCACCGATACGGGGTTGATTTCCATCAAGCTTCTCGGCGTGTTCCTGGTGAAGCTGAAGATTGCCATGTTCGGCGGCATGTTCATTTCCTTCCCGCTGATTGCCACGCAGCTCTACCGCTTTGTGGCGCCCGGGCTTTACAAGAACGAACGGCAGGCGCTGTTTCCCTATCTCATCGCCACGCCGATCTTTTTCGTCATGGGCGCGGCGCTGGTGTATTTCTTCCTGCTGCCGGTTGCCATCCACTTCTTCTATGGCCTTGCCGCCTCGACTGGTGACGCGGGCCAGGCGGCCATACAGCTTATGCCCGATGTCGAGGCTTACCTCGATTTCGTGATGATGCTGATTCTGGCTTTCGGCCTTACCTTCCAGTTGCCCGTGGTGCTCACGCTGCTGGGGCAGATCGGTATCGTGACCCACGACATGCTCACCAAGGGCAGGCGCTTTGCCATCGTCGGCGTCTGCGCCCTTGCGGCGCTGATCACGCCGCCCGATCCCATTTCGATGATTGCCATGGCGGTTCCGCTGATGGGGCTTTATGAGGTGGCCGTCTTGGCCGTGCGCTTCATGGAGAAGCGCCGGGCCAGGGCCCAAGCCGTGAAAGACGCCGCCGATGCATGACATCAAAACCATCAGGGATAATCCCGCCGCCTTCGATCAGGGCCTTGCCCTGCGCGGCTTGCCTGCACAATCGATGGAGCTCCTGAAAATCGATTCGGAGAAACGCGACCATATCCAGAAGCTTCAGGATGCGCAGGCGCGCCGCAATGCGCTGTCGAAGGAAATCGGCGAAGTAATGCGGGCTGGGGACAAGGCAAGGGCCGAAACCCTCAAGGCGGAAGTTGCCGGCCTCAAGGATTTCATTGCCTCGGGCGAGGAAGCCGAGCGCCTGCTCACGCAGAAGCTCAATGAGGCGCTTGCGGTTATCCCCAACCTTCCCATGGAAGGCGTGCCAAAGGGCAAGGACGAGCACGACAACAAGGAGCTTCACACCTGGGGTGAAAAGCCACGCTTCAATTTCGAACCACGCCAGCACTTCGATATCGGCGAATGGCTTGGCCTCATGGATTTTGAAACGGCGGCCAAATTGTCTGGCGCGCGCTTTGTAATTCTCAAGGGCCAGCTTGCAAAGCTCGAACGGGCCCTTGGGCTGTTCATGGTTGATCTGCATACGGAGCATCACGGCTACACCGAAATCTACGCGCCCTACATGCTGCGCGACGAGGCCATGTTCGGCGTGGCGCAATTGCCCAAGTTCAAGGAAGACCTGTTCCAGACCACATCGGGCCACTGGCTCATTCCGACGGCGGAAGCCTCGCTTACCAATCTGGTGCGCGAGCGCGTGCTGGAGGAAAAAGAACTTCCTATCCGCATGACTGCCTACACACCGTGTTTCCGCGCCGAAGCAGGTGCTGCCGGCAAGGACACGCGCGGCATGATCCGCCAGCATCAGTTTTCGAAAGTGGAACTTGTGTCCATCACAACGCCTGAGCAGGCGGAAGCCGAGCACAGCCGGATGCTGAATTGCGCCGAGGAAGTGTTGAAGCGCCTGAAGCTTGCCTTCCGCACCATTGTTTTATGCACCGGCGACATGGGGTTCGGCAGCCGCAAAACCTATGACATTGAAGTGTGGCTGCCGGGACAGAATGCCTACCGCGAAATCTCGTCATGCTCGCAGCTCGGTGAATTCCAGGCGCGGCGCATGGAGGCGCGCTTCAAGCCGGCGGACGGCAAGGGCCCGCGCTATGTGCATACGCTGAACGGCTCGGGGCTTGCCGTGGGCCGCACCATGGTTGCCATTCTGGAGAATTACCAGAATGACGACGGCAGCGTCACCATTCCAGAAGCACTCCGGCCCTATATGGGCGGTGTGGAGAAAATCACGCGCGCCTAACTAGCTACTGCGCCTTCCGCTCCTTGGCGGAATTTATTTTGCCATCTCCTGCCACCCGCCAAATTGGGTGAGCGCATGGTAGTGAGGGATGGTGTTTACTTTGCCAGTTCCATGTGGCTAACGTTTTTCTTTTCGCGGGAAATGGGAGCTGTGTCGTGCTGTCTATCCTTGATATTTGCTGCCGCAGTGTCTCTGGCCCGAGTTTAGTGCATCTTCTATGGTGCCGGATACTGCTCCCGGCTTGCTTGATATTCGCCGTCTTTCATGGAAACGCCCACGCTGCCGATCAAGAAGCCTTTCTGGGCTTCGATGCGGAATACTATTACCGCACTGCATATCCCGGGCTGAAAGGCCATAAGGCTTTCGCAATAGGCCCGCAAACCGGGTCCGGTTATAGTTGGGGATACCGAAGTTCGAAGGAAGCGGGTAATTCAGCGATTAAATTCTGCAATAGGTGGGTAGCGCAACAAAAAAAACATGGGATAGCTGGCAAATGCCGTTTACTTGCGCTTGATGGCAAATTGCTGATCAAGGATCCATGGATAGGGTCCGCATGGCAGGAACCCGCAAAGGGAGAGGATATTCCTCTCAACAAAGGGTCCCAAAGGTTTTACGCGGGGCACTCGGCGCGGGGCAATGTGCTCCACGTTCACGGGTGCGATGGCCTGGGTTGGAACAGGAATGCCGAAATCTGGGGTTCATATTTCAATGCTTTGGGATATAATTTCTTTTCTCCTGACAGTTTCGCCGAGCCGCGCCCTGCGGCGGTGTGTGGCGAAGCTTGGCGATCTAGAGCCAGGGATCAAACCATCATAATGAAGCTGCGTCTCGCCCAGACATTGCGAAGCATTGCGGAGTTGAAAAAAAGATATCCCGGTCTTCCCATTTATGTTTGGGGGCATTCGGAAGGCGGCTCAATTGTCAAGTATCTCAATGCGGAGGTCGCAGGCATAGTTTCGTCTGGTGATGAGTGTGACGCGTCAGGGCTGAGAATTGCCGCGCCGGCTTCTGTTCCGGTGCTCTATCTTTTGGGTGAAAATGACCCATCAGTGGAGGGAATCAAGCTGCCATTGACGGACAAGGGCGTACAGAAATGCCGCAATTATGTACGGAACAAGAAAACCAAAATTGTGATCATCAAGAATAGCAAGCATGACATTTGGCCGTGGCGCCCTGAGGTGGCCAAGGCAATGTCGGAGTTTATTGGCGCAGAACCATTCACTCTTGCCCGGCCCCGGCCCGCGGAAAAACTTGTCTTGAGCGAAATGCAGATTTCAGCAAAGGAACTCTACCAAAGGCACCGTGGCCACAAGGCATTTGCAGCGAATGCAAATGGCACTTTTTCCTGGGTTTCCGAATGGGAGTTTGCTGAAGATGCCCGGCAGTTCACGCTTTACGATTGCGCCCGTCGTGACCATATGAATGTCTTCAAGCTATCCACGCATGTCTGTTCAGTCATCGATGCCGACGACAAGGATGTGATGGCTCCTTGAGCGTCAGTTATTCATACTAACATGTTAGCATGCTAACATGTCAGTGCTGTTTGCACCAAAATTGCGCGCTTGGTGTCATGCAAGGCTCACATTTTGCATCCTTTTTCTCGCTATTTCGCACGCGGTTTCGTGCAATTATTCGCTCCACATTTGGCGCGGCTGGCCCTATAGCTCCGGGCATGAGCGATGAGAATGATGTCATTTACGGGGCCCATCCGGTTGAGGAGGCGCTGAAAAATCCCAAGCGCAAATTCGTCAAGCTGACTTGCACCCTGAACGGCGCGGAGCGGCTCAAGGCATTTACCCAACCTCTTGGAATCACGCCGGAAATCGTAAACCCCAAGGTGCTGGACCGGAAGGTTGAGCCGGATGCGGTGCACCAGGGGATGATTCTCGAAGCCAAACCCTTGCGCCAGCCGCAGTTGGGCGAGATCGAGCAATCAGGCATTGTGGTGATGCTGGACCAGGTCACCGACCCCCATAACGTCGGGGCGATCCTCCGCACCTGTGCCGCCTTTCAGGTCACGGCGGTGGTCACCACGGCGCGCCATTCCGCCGAGGCCTCCGGCGTGCTTTTCAAAGCCGCATCAGGGGCTTACGAGCATGTTCCGTTTGTGAAAGTGACCAATCTGGCGCGCGCCATGGAGGAGCTCCGCGACGCCGGTTTCCGCTTGGTGGGTTTGGATAGCGATGCTGAAATTGCTCTCGGTGAGGTTGATAAAACGCCGCCACTGGTGCTGGTTTTGGGGGCGGAAGGCAAGGGTTTGCGCGAGCTTACACGCAAAAATTGCGACGTGGTGGCCAAATTAGACTTTTCTGGGGCAATCCGCAGTCTGAATGTTTCCAACGCGGCGGCTGTCGCGCTCTACGCGCTCACCCGCTGAAAGCGAAACAGCCAGACTTTTCAAGGTCTGGCCGCTCCTGTCACCGTCCCGCGATTCCGCAGTTGATTTGGTTTAGACCGCTTCGCGCAGGGTTGCAAGTGTGGCAATTTTGGGGCAAGGCCCGCGCCGCCTGACAGGTATTGCAGGGCAGGGGCCAGTTGGCCTATAGGGAGCGCACCACCAGACGCCGATTTAGCTCAGTTGGTAGAGCACCTGATTTGTAATCAGGGGGTCACAGGTTCGAGTCCTGTAATCGGCACCAGCACTTAGCTCACATTCCGCTGCCTCATAAATGCTCCAGGGTAACCAGCCGGGTAACGGAAAGTAGGGCCATTTTTCGCCAAAATTCGATCGGAAGATCCCCCGAATGCCCCGTCTAGAGGGCAGGGGTGAGGTGTGTCATGTTCGACAGTAAGTTCACGGAGTATTGGGCCCAGGCGCAATTCTGCTATTTCAGAGCCGAGGCAGCTAAAGGTCCCGCCTGCAAGCACCTGTGGCTGCAATTGGCGCAAGACTGGATTGCCCTTGCCGATCCTATAGTGCTCAAGTGTGACCAGCAAAACGATCCCGCGGAACAATTGGAACTATTCTTGGTCGCGTGAATTATCGAGTCATTGGCAGCTTGGTAATCGCCCCCGCAATCATTTCCAGGCTGTGAGGCATGGCCCTGGCGCTTGAGTCCCCCTGAGCGCCGGGGCTTTTATTTGGAACCTTACCCCGGACAATTTGGTTGGGTTGTCAGAAACGAGGTAATTCATGGACTTTAGCACCCCTCCCGATTATCACGCCCAGGCTGAAAAATGCATGGAATGGGCAGAGCGCGCAACTGACCGAGAAACCGAGCTGCATTGGCTTTCCATGGCACAAGCCTACTTCGCCCTTGCGGGAGCTCTGGAGAAGGAAGATCCTCTAGACGTTTGGGGAGGCGCTTTGCATCCTGATTTGGACAACAGTAATTCGCTGACAAGGCATTAGCCATGCCGCAGCACCCAGACAAACCAATCGTCGAAACTACCACAGAAGCGCGCGCCGGCGTCACGGGGCATAATGTCCGCTACGTCCTGCTGTTCAGTTTGGGCGGTGTAATCGTCGCCTTTGTCGCGATACTCTGGTATTTTGGAAGCGGAACGCCATAGTGGTTGAGAAAAGAGACATTGAAATCAAAGCCCAACACAAGGGTATGTTTCTTGAGCCTTGGGAAAACAATGATCCTAAGGATCCAGAGGCGGCAGTCTACTGGCTCGTTGATGAGGATACCACGTTGCCCGCAAACCTCGACCCATCATCCCTGCAACAGATCGACGAAATGCTGAACCAACTCCCCGACAAACCTGCTGGCGATCCCAGACCAGAACCTCAGTATGGCGACGGCACCGAGGCGTAAGAAGGGCGGAGTTTCCCCCGCCCTCAGCCCCTCGCACCGATTTCCAAATCATATCACCATACACAGTGAGTCGCTCCATCGACTTTTTGCCATTGGCCTTACTCGATATGTTTGGGCAGGTCTCTTTCATTGGCCACCAAATCGACGAGCAGTTTTGCCGCGTCTGGGAATGAGCCGCACATCATCTGCCATGTGCAGAGGCATTCGTTGCGAACCTCAAGCTCGTGCGCGGATTTTGGCTCGCGGGTCTCGAGCTCTTCCGTGAGGGTATTCCGCAATAGCTCCAGGTGGTTGATGAAAAGGGTCTCCAACATGTCGTGATCCACACATAGATGCTGTGGCGAATTTACTGTGGCCCATGCAG
>DATLDM010000029.1:0-9090 GCA_035525875.1 Aestuariivirga sp. | reverse complement strand
AGTCGGGGGCGCCGACATTCGGCACGCCGGAACCGGCACTCGTCACCTTTGGCGCCGCCCAGCTGGCGCGCCGCATGGGCGTGCCCTTCCGCTCCGGCGGCGGCTTGTGCGGCTCCAAGGTGCCGGACGCGCAGGCAGCTTACGAAAGCTCCAACACGCTGTGGTCGACAATCCTTTCCGGTGTCAACTTCTGCCTCCATGCAGCGGGCTGGCTGGAAGGCGGACTGTCCTCCGGCTACGAGAAACTCATCATGGACGCGGACCAGCTCACCATGTTCCAGAAGCTCGCCGAAGGTGCTGATTTCTCGGAAAACGGCCAGGCCATGGATGCCATCCGTGAGGTTGGTCCCGGTTCGCACTATCTCGGTTCCGCCCATACGCGCGCCAATTTCGAAACCGCCTTCTGGCGCTCCGGCCTCGCCGACAACAATTCGTTCGAGCAATGGCGCGACGAGGGCGAAAAAGACATTGTCGTCCGCGCCAACACCCAATGGAAGAAGATGCTCGCCGACTATGTGGCCCCTCCCCTCGATCCCGGCATCGATGAGGCGCTGCAAGCCTATATGGCCAAGCGCAAGGAAGTGTTGCCGGACAGCGTGAGCTGAGGCTTAACGTCCCCCACATCTCATCATGCCCGTGCTCGACACGGGCATCTCCGCCTCGCAAAGAAGATGACCGGATCAAGTCCGGTCATGATGACAGGGGTTTTACGTCAGTCTCGTTTACCGTCTTCGCCTTTACGTCGGTGAGGGCGTAGAATCCCACGCCGGCGATCACCATCGCCGAACCAATTGCATCGACCAGCGTGAAGGGCTCGCCCAAAATCCAGACGGCCAGCGAAATGGTGATGAGCGGTGAGATCGTGGCGATCATCGAGGTGGATTGCGGTGAGATGCGCGAGAGTCCGGCATTCACCAGGAAAGATGGCAGGACGGTGGCGAAGAATCCGGTGCCCGCCGCCAGCCAGAAGAACCTGGGGCTCGAGGAGAAATCAAAGCTCCGGCTCACGACAATGTAATGGATGATGCAGGCGAAGCCTGAGCCCGAGAGGGCAATCGAGGTAAACAACGCGCTGCCCATGGCGGTGATGAAATTCTTGGCCAGCAGCTGATAGACGGCAAAGGTCAGGGCGCAGCCCAGCACGAGCGCCGTGCCGATCACCGTGGCCATGCCGCCGGCCGGAAGGTCGGTGAGAAATACCACGACAAGGCCTATGTAGGTGATTATCGCCGCCACAATGCTCGTCCAGGTTAGCCTCGCGCCAAAAAACAGCCAGCCGAGGAACATGACAAATATCGGGTAGGTAAACAGCACCAGACGCTCAAGCTGGGCGGTGATGTAAACCAGCCCTTCAAAGTCGAGCAACGAAGAAATGTAATAACCGATGAAACCGGCGAGGAGAGCACGGATGGTGAGGCCCCAGCCGGGCAACGGTCTTCCGGCCTGGCGGAGTTTATATACCGCATAAAGCCCGACGGCGATAAAGAAGGGCAAGGCGGTGGCCATGCGCAGCGCCAGCATCAGGGCGGCGTTGGCTTCCTCCATATAGGCCAGCTTTATGAAAATGGCCTTGGTTGAAAACAAGGCCGCTCCTGCCGCGGCAAACAGGTAGCCATTCAAGACGCGATGCCGTTCCATGGCCCCGCTTTAAAGGCTCGCCCTGTACTTGTCTGCGTCTTTGGGTAACATGACTGGCATGCACATAAAGCGATGGGGCCTGGTTAATGACTGATTTGCGTTTTTCTTCTGCTCTTGAAATGGCGCGCCTGCTGCGGGCCCGGAAAATCTCGGCCAAGGAACTTCTGGGCGTCTGCCTTGATCAATATGCCCTGCATAATGACACGCTCAACGCGGTGATTGTTACCGATCTGGGGCGGGCCAAGCATGCGGCCATGGCTTCCGACAAGCGCCTGAAAAAGGGCACGCCACTGGGGCCCTTTGACGGCGTGCCGATGACGGCCAAGGAGTCCTTCGACTGGAAGGGCACGCCGTCGACCTGGGGCGAGCCCGCCTACACGGAAAACATCGCCACGTCCGATGCGGCGGCCATCACCCGCCTCACCGATGCGGGCGCCGTGATCTACGGCAAAACCAATGTGCCGCTAATGCTGGCCGACTGGCAGAGCTTCAACGCGGTTTATGGCACGACGAATAATCCTTGGGATGTGACACGGGCGCCGGGCGGCTCATCGGGCGGATCGGCGGTGGCGCTGGCCACGGGGATGAGCGCCCTTGAAATCGGTTCCGACATCGGGGCGTCGCTGCGCAACCCCGCGCATTATTGCGGGGTCTATGCCCACAAGCCCACCTATGGCGTTGTCCCATATCGCGGCCATCTCCTGAGCAATGTGCAGCCCAGCGACATTTCCGTGGCGGGGCCGATGGCGCGCTCGGCAAAGGATCTCACCGCCATGCTGAAGCTGCTGGCGGGCACTGATGGGATCGAGGCGCGGGGCATGAGCCTGCATCTTCCGGACCTCAAGCAGAAGACATTCAAGGATTTTCGCGTAGCGGTCATGCTGAGTGATCCGGTGAGCGAGGTTGATCAGCCGGTGCAGGACCTGATTGCCAAGCTGGCGCAGTTCCTTACCAAAAAAGTGAAGAAGATTTCCCATGAGGCGCGGCCCGGTTTTACCACGCGCGAAGCCATGGACATTTTCATTGCACTGCTGCGTTCGGCCACCAGCCGCAGGCAAACTAAAGATGAGTTCGAAGCCAACGAGGCGCGAGTTGAAAATTTCGCCGCCGACGACGACAGCTACTACGCCAAGATGACGCGGGCCTATGTCATGCCGCACCGCGCGTGGCTCATCGCCAATGAACGGCGGCACCAGATGCGCCTGCTGTGGGACCGTTTCTTCGACGATTGGGACGTGATGATCTGCCCGGCTGCTGCATCCGCCGCTTTCCCGCATGACCATGTGGGCGACCGCCACGAGCGCACCATCGAAGTGAACGGCAAGCGGGTTCCGACGACCGATCAATTGTTCTGGGCGGGCTACTCCTGCGGCTTCTATCTGCCATCGACGGTGGCGCCTCTCGGCCTCACGCCACAGGGCCTGCCGTCGGGCGTGCAGATCATCACGCGGCAGTACGGCGATTACACCTCGCTGCGCTTTGCCGAACTGCTGGAAAAGGAATACGCCAGCTTTGTTCCGCCACCGGGGTATTGATAGAATGAGGCGTGCAACCTTGGCTGATGCTGCGGCTGTCCGCGACCTGACACGGGCTGCCTACGCAAAATGGATTCCGCTGATTGGCCGTGAACCAAAACCCATGAGCGCAAATTGCGAGGGGGCGGTGGTTGAGCACATCATCGACCTCTACGAGGAGAATGATGTTCCCGTCGCGCTGATTGAAGTCATCCCGCAGGCATCGTGCCTTTTGATTGAAAACATCGCCGTCCTGCCAAACCAGCAGGGCAAGGGCCTTGGCGATTTACTTTTGAAGCATGCCGAAACCATCGCGCGTTCACTCCATCTCAATGAACTGCAGCTCTACACGAATGCAGCCTTCATCTCGAATATCGAATTCTACGCCCGCCGCGGCTTTCAGGAATTCCGCCGTGAACCCTTTCCGGCAGGCGGTGTTACGGTTCACATGAAAAAGATGATTCAATGACTCATCATGACCGGACTTGATCCGGTCATCTTCTTGCGCCGAAGAAGACGCCCGCGTCGAGCGCGGGCATGATGAGAAATTGATAGCGACACTTAAAGAGTCCTGATTCCGTCGTTTTGGAGTGGTTCATTTGATCACTCGTGCAAAAAACTCGGCTTCGCGCGCCCATGTCGTTTCTTCAAACAGCACGTCGTGGCCAAAGCCCTGGACAATTTCCAGTTCCTTCGGCTGGTTGGCGGCGGCAAACAGACGCCTGCCGAATTCAACCGGGATGATCCCGTCCTGATCGCCGTGAATGATGAGCAGCGGGGCAACGACGGCGGCGATGAAATCGATGGATTTGAACTGGTCCTTCATCAGCGCGTGCACCGGCAGCCACCAATAGATTTTGGCGGCCACTTCGACGGTTGAGGTATAGGGCGCTTCGAGGGCCAGAGCACCCACTTCACGCTTTGCCGCGAGCTGCACGGCAACACCGCTGCCAAGGGATTCGCCCAGCAACGCAATCCTGTTGGGTTCGACACCTTTGGCCATGAGCCAGTCATAGGCGGCGGTTGCATCGGCCATCAGCCCCGCTTCGCTGGGCGATCCGCTGCTGCCGCCAAAGCCGCGGTAGGACAGATAGGCCACGCCAAAGCCACGGGAGTGATAGTAGTTGAAGCGCAAAGGCCGGTCGCCAATCTCGCCGGCATTGCCCTGGAAATAGAGAATGGTGGGCATGCCTGCCTTGGCCGGCGCATGCCAGAGAATGATTTTCTCGCCGTCCGCCGTGGTCAGGGTTTCAACGCTGGCTCCAAGGAGGCCGACGCCTTCCGGGGTCAGGCTCTTGTTCTCGGCATGGTATTGCAGCTTGCGCTGAAACACGTACATGCCAAGAGCGACAGCAGCGTAAGCCACGATGGCGAACACCGCGAAAAACTTGATGAGGCTCATGCATCAACCAGTTTGGCGGGGGTGTGGGTATCTTTGGTCCAGCTCCATACGGTCAATAACGGATGCTCCGCCGTCCTGGTTGCGTGATGCACCATTGGCGCATGGTAAATCCCGGCCCCCGCCGGTTTCGTTTCAAAGACGCCGGACCCTTGCTTCCATTCGGTTGGACCGGTGAGCGGCCAATAGAGTTCGGGGGCGGGATGATAGTGGTCCTTGTAGTGGCGCTGCGGCCCCAGCATGAGAAGGCCGAGGAGAAAGTCGTCGCCTTTAAAAAATCCCTGCGGCCCGATGATTTCGCACCAGCCATAATTTTCGCCGAACCCGGCGCCCAGAACTTCGTCGGTGTAGGATTTGGATTGCAGCCATTTCAAATGTCCGTCGAGAGAGGCAATGGCCGCCGCCAGTTCGGGCTCAATGATCATGGTTTCGGCAATGGTGCCGGCGAAGTAACGGGTGACGGGCAAAGTCTGCGCGCGTGGTTCGACAAAATCTTCCCGCGTCATGTCCTGCGCGGCCAGGCGCTGCAACACCACGTCCACATGGCTGCCGCCGCGCGCCTGAAGCCCGCGGGCAATTGCGCCCACCAGCCATCGCGCATCATTATAAAGGTCATCACCCATGGCGCGCACCATGGCCGCTGACCTTTGATGGAACGTTAATGAAGATCGTAAACAAGCCGGGCCAACTCCACCAATTCCGCATCACTGGGATAGCGCAAATTGGCCTTCCGCATGGGATCATTGGCGGGGCTGGCCATGTGTTCGGCCAGAAGCTCGGGCCTGGCCAGATCGAGACCATCGCCTTCCAGTGAAATCTTCATGGCCGTGGCCCGCACCAGGCGGTCATAGGCAACGACAGGATCATCCGCTGCCATGGCCTTTGCCACCCGCGCATAGGCCTCTGGCGCGCCATGGGACACCCATTTCATGGTAGCCAGCATGGCAAGGCCCGTGGCACGGCCATGGGGGATTGGGGCCAGATCGGCCATTGCGTGGGAAATGTTATGGGCCAGCGCCGTACCGCAATTATCAATGGCAATGCCGCCATAGCAGGAGCCCAGCAGGAGCGCGCCCCGCGCCTCGATGTCGTCCGGATTTTTAACGGCCCGCTCGAGGTTTTCCGAGATCAACGAGATGGCTTTCAAGGCGTAGAGGTCATTGCCGTCGGTGCGGTTCCTGTTGGTGGCCGCTTCAATGGCGTGGACCAGGGCATCAAGCCCGGTGGCCGCGGTGATATGAGCGGGAACGCCAACGGTCAGTTCGGGATCGAGAATTGCCACTTCGGGTTTCAGTTCGTCGCCCCAGGCCCAGACCTTTACTTTTGCAGCGTTGGCAAAAACCGAAATCCGGGTGACTTCAGAGCCGGTGCCCGCCGTGGTGGGCACGGCGATGATGGGCAGGATGTTTTTCGGCAAGGGTGTTTCGCATAACTGATAGCTTTGGGCGGCAAGGCCGGAGGCGGCGCAGGCGGCCACGAGTTTTGCCGTATCAAGGGCGGAGCCGCCGCCGAGCCCGACTATGGCTTTCGCCTTCATCGACCGGGCAATGCCGGCGGCGATGTCGATGCCGGCGGCTTTTGGTTCGCCCTTCAGGCCATCAAAAACCTGGGCTTCCAGTCCGGCCCTCTTCAGGCTTTCCAGCGCCCGCCCGGTTATGCCCAAGGTGGTGAGCATGGGATCGGCCACCACAAGGACGGCGGCGCCTTTTCCGGCCAAGCCCTCGACCTTGACGGCGAGATCAGCGATGCGCCCTGCCCCAAAGATGATTTCAGGAAGGCGGGAAAGAGTAAAGGACTGCATGGGTGCTTCCGTATCGTGGGGTTTCCCATCGCTTATGTCTCCCACGAAATGCGGTCAAGCGTGAAGCATTTTCACCTAAATTGTCTTCTCCTGCGCAGCGGGAGAAGAAAGGGGCCCATGGCACGAAGTGACATGGGATAGATGAGGGCACTTCCACCTTGTTCCCCTCACCTCCCCGTTGCTTTGCAACGGGTCCCTTCCTCTCCCGTTTCACGGGAGAGGACGATTGCGCAGGGCTTGCAGGATGAGAGTCAAAACTTCATCCATCCCATTCAATATTTCATTGTTTTGAAACCGGATGACGCCATAGACCTCGGATTTCAGAAATTCCGTCCGGCGATTGTCATGGGCCAGTTCTTCATCTGTCGAATGCGTAGCTCCATCGACTTCAATGACCAAGCGCTGCTCGCGGCAAGCAAAATCAACAATGTAGGGTCCAATGGGAACTTGCCGGGAAAATTTGAAGCTGTCCAAGTTTCGGTTGCGCAACTGTTCCCACAGGCGTTTCTCGGCGAGTGTCTCGCTCTTTCGCAGAGTACGCGCGGAATACAGCTTAGCGCCGTGTCTCAATATGTTCTCCCCTATGTCTTCTCATGCGAAGCGGGAGAAGAGGGGACCAGCCGCGGAACGCGGTGGGAAGATGAGGGCACTTCGACCCCGTTTCCCTCACCTATCCCATTGCTGTGCAATGGGCCCCTTTCCTCTCCCGTTTTACGGGAGAGGACATCAGGAAATTCCCGGGCCGGTGATCTCGCGCAGCAGCTTGCGGTAGATGGCGTCGGCGTAGGCCTGATAGTCGTTGGCGGGGATCACAAAATGGCCCTCGCCGCCCACCACCTGTTTCTGGAAATAGATATCAAGGGTCGGCCATTCATTGAGAATGGTGAGGGCGTTGATGGTGATGCCCTGGGCTACCAGCCGGTCACGCACCGCATTCACCGGGACGCCCACATTGTTGCGCCCGTCGGATGAGATATCGATCACCAGGCGCTGGGCCCGCGGCGCCCTGGAAAGATGCGCGGCCGAATAGAGCAGCGCGCTTGAAATCGAGGTGCCGCCCTCGGCAAGCTTGCGCGGCATGCCGGCCAGCGTTTCGCCGAAGAGATCGCCATCCTCCTCGGTTTCCAGAATGGTCCAGGGCATGGCCACCACCTGGTTGGATTCATCGGACCATTGCACGACGCTCACGGCGATACGCTGGAGGTTTCCCAAGGCAATGGCACGCTTGACTTCAGGTTTCCTGAAGGCTTGTCCCAGGCCCTTCATCTGCAAGGCAAATTCCCGGAAATCCACGCTGAAGGAACAATCCACCGCAAGCACCAGGGCCAGGTCAACTTCGACATCTTGGGCGCGGGTGGTTGGTGACGGCATCGTCACGGCCAGCAGGAAGAGTGCCGCGGCCACAACACGCCTTGTCCAGAACCTGGCGTGCTGCATCGGCATTTCCTCCTCTTGCTAGTGGTGCAATTCGATATAATCCAAAGCGCGGCAATCCTTTACCGACCAGCCCACATTTACCGTCTTGCCATGGGCGATGGCCTCATTGCTGGCCTTGTTGGGCACTTTTACAATAAAATTATTGTGGCCGGCCACTTCAAGCCGGGCGCGGATATGGTCGCCGAGATAAATCAGTTCGGCGATCTTGCCGCGCAGCAGCACATCGACATTCTTGGCCAGCGGGTTGATTTCCACGCGCTCGGGCCGGATCGACAGCAGGGTGCGCTCACCCTTGGCGCTCACATTGACCGCGAGGGCTTTCACCACGTCACTGGAATCAAGTTTCACGGTGGCGATATTATCACGATCCACATCGGAAATCACGCCTTTCAATTTGTTATTCTCGCCAATGAACTGGGCGACGAAGGAATTCTGCGGGCGCTCATAGAGTTCATCGGGGGTGGAGAGCTGCTGCACGACGCCATCGTTAAATACGGCAATGCGGTTCGACATGGTCAGCGCTTCGGCCTGGTCGTGGGTGACGTAAACGATGGTCACGCCGAGGCGCTCATGGATGTGCTTGATTTCATATTGCATCTGTTCGCGGAGCTGCTTGTCAAGCGCGCCCAGGGGTTCATCCATCAGCACGAGATCAGGTTCAAACACCAGAGCGCGGGCCACGGCAATGCGCTGCTGCTGGCCCCCGGACAATTGGCCGGGCCGGCGGCTGGCCATCTGCGGAAGCTCTACCAGTTTCAGGATGTTTTTGACGCGGTCCTCGATCTCGGCCTTGCCCATGTTGCGCACCTGCAGGGGGAAGGCCAGGTTTTCCGCCACGGTCATGTGGGGAAACAGCGCGTAGTTCTGGAACACCATGCCAATGCCGCGCTTGTGCGGCGGCGTGTTGTTGATGGGCTTGCCCTTTACATAAATTTCGCCGTGGGTAGCGGGTTCAAAGCCCGCCAGCATCATGAGGGTGGTGGTTTTGCCGGAGCCGGATGGCCCGAGCATGGTGAGGAATTCCCCCTTGGCAATATCGAGGTTGAGATCCTTCACAACCAGCGTTTCGCCATCATAGCTCTTTTGAACCTTGGAAAACCTTACCATGGGTTCATCGCCTGCAGCAGCAGTCTTCATCGCTTCTTCGCCCTCACCCTTGTTTTTTGAAGCCATATTATGCGGTCAGGGCAAAAAGGGAAGCGATGATATCAGCGCACCTTCTTTCTCGTCCCTCGCCCTTGCAACTTTCCTTCTCCCACAGGGAGAAGGCGGGGCCCACCCCACCGCGGAACGCGGTGGGA
>DATLDM010000028.1:0-4801 GCA_035525875.1 Aestuariivirga sp. | reverse complement strand
CCACGGGAGGACGCCCCGGCCAGAGGTCGTCGACTCGGGAACCGGGCCCGAAGAAATGGATGCGCGGCGGATACTTTGCGTATTTTACCCGGCGCTGGCTCAACTCCGCGAAGTATTTCCGCGTATCGTAGAGCTGGAAGGCGGGAAGCCTGTTCCCGCCGCCCTTGCTGATCTTGTGTCCTTTGGGCATGGGCCGTGAAGGCGCTACCTTCACCACGACGCCGCGTGCCGCGATGACAATGAGACGCCGGACGGCGGACTCGGCGGGGCGGAGAACGCGCAGCACGGCGCTGCGAAGGGGGTTGGGAATCCGCGAAACCGTGGCTTCGCCCACAAGCCCCAGCATGGCGAACAGGGCGCCAACTATGGCGTTAAGCGCTTCGCGGTTGCGTTTGATGGCCAATTCCCAGTCCATCTTCCAGTCCATGGTGTTTCCTATCCCTTATAGAACAAAACAGGAACATATTTGGCATGATAGGAATATAGTGTCAAGGGGGTATGTCCGATAAATTTGGATTTTATCTTTGATACTAACATTATGAAGCAAGTGGCCTTGGTTTGTTCATCTGTTAGGTTGAGCCGCTTTGTGGGTGTACTTTTTTTATCACATTTGGCAAATATTTCTCTCCGGCAGGCCACCTCGCTTGACCCAAAACAGCCACCGGAGAACAATGCGGGCCTTCGATTCTGTTGCGTGGAAGGGAGAAAATCATGCGGGTTTCATTGTTCGGTATTTTGGCTGTTATCGGCATCACCGGTCTCTCCGGAAACTCGCTGGCTGCAGACGCCGTTGCGCCTGAGCCGACTCTCATCAACGATGTCTATTTGGAGGGTTTTGCGGATTACACCTTCCTTGGCGGCGATTTCGGCGAAGAGGACGATGAGTTCTTGGCCGGGGGCGCTGGTGTCTATTGGAGCACACCACTGAGTGACATGATGAGCCTGCAGTTGGACGCCACTGGCGAAGTGACAGAAAATGTAGGTGGGGACGAAAACGATCTGGAAGATACGGTTGGTGGTGCCGCTCATTTGAGCTACCGCGATCCGCAATCATCGCTGCTTGGAATATTTGGCGGTGCTCAGCACGTTGACAATGGTGATTCGAATGAGGGTGTGACGGCGTATTTTGTTGGCGGTGAAGCCCAATTGTATTTGGACCAGAGCACTTTTTATATCCAGGCCGGTTATCTGAACGGCGAAAAGAACGGCGAGGACGACGAGATTTTCACCAATACTTACTTTGTGAGGGGCCAATTCCGCCATTATTTCCACGAGAATTTCCGCACCGCGCTTGATCTGGCCTATGCCAATGGAAGGGTCGATGAAGAAAAGCACACTGAGGTTATTGATTGGGGGGTGGAGCTCGATTGGAAGCCCGAAGAATTCCCGGTGTCGCTGTTCGCGAGCTATGAGGGAATGGATATGGATCAAAGGCCGGGCGAGGAAGATCACTTGGATGAGCATGTCATCAAGCTTGGCTTCCGCTATGACTTCGGCTCGAATTCAATCTTTACGCGCGACAGGCTAGGGGCTGGCCTCGATACGCCGCGCTTCGGACGCTGGCTGGGCGAGGCCAATGGGCCGCTGGAATAGGCACCAGCACAAGAGTCCCATCCTAAGCTCCTGAAGAAGGATGGCAGTGGCGCGGGCCGCGGGATACAAGCGCATCGTGCTGTGGACCCAAAGCACCCTGACGGCCGGGCGCAAGCTCTCCATGAACGAAGGCTATGAAATTGTAAAACAGGAACCGCACCACAGCTTAGGCAAGGATCTTGTTGGCGAGACGTGGCAACTCGTTCTTACAAAATAGATCATCACAGCAGATGCTGAAGCAGCGCCGCGAGTTTTGCCATCTCCGGCTCTTTCAGCTTCGAACCCACATGGTCCTGCAGGGAGGCCCGGTACGTGGGCCACATCCGCCGCAACAACTCCTGACCCTGGTCCGTGATCGAGACCAATTGCCCGCGGCCATCCCCGGCAAAGGGCAGGCGCTTGAGCAGGTTCTTTTGTTCCATCCGGTCGATCAGGCGCGACACGTTATGCTGCTTCAATAGCAGGCGCTTTTCAAGTTCAAGCGGCCGCAATGTGCCGTTTTCCTCGCGCTTCAGTTCAAGCAGCACATCATACCAGGCAAGAGGCGGATGGCCATTTGCCTTCAGGTCGGCCTCCACCGCATCAAGCGCCTTCGCCTGCGCCTTGAGCAGGCGCGCCCAGGCGGTGATTGCCGTGTCGGAAGGTTTGCCGGTCATCGGCGGCATCATAGCGATTCATGCAATTACATCAAGCTTGACAAGTAAATGCAATTGCATATATATACATGCAACTGCATTTATTAACAGGAGCTGCCCAAGTGAAGCACGAACTGATCAAGCTGAAAGACATCCCGCCCTCGGGATCAAAAATCGTTCCCTTCTTCGGGCGCGAACTGCATGTCTATCTCAACGACGGGAAGCCAAGGGCCGTTGCCAATGTCTGCCTGCATTTCGGCGGGCCGCTGGAATGCAAGGAGGGAAAGCTTGTCTGCGCCTGGCACAATGCCAGCTTCGATATGGCGACAGGCGAGCGGCTGGAAGGACCAGCTCCGAAAGGCAGCAAGCTGATGGCGATTTCCACCCGCGTCAACGATGACGCACTCTACTATGTGTGGGGCGAGTAAGATGGCACCCCTGACACTCGTGTCGTTTGATCTCTGCCCCTATGTGCAGAGAGTGGCCATTGTTTTGGCTGAAAAGGACGTGCCCTTCGAGCGCATCAATGTCGATCTCGCTGACAAGCCCGAATGGTTCAAGGCAATTTCGCCCAGGGGCAAGGTGCCATTGCTCAAGGTTGGCGATGAGGTGCTTTTTGAAAGCAGCGTGATTGTCGAATACCTGGAGGAAACCCAGCCCAAGCCGCTGCATCCACGAGCGCCCCTGGGCAAGGCCCGCCACCGGGGCTGGATGGAATTCGGCTCCACCATACTGGCCGACATCTGGACTCTTGAAACGACACCCGACGAAACGGCATTTCACGCAAAGGCGAAACTGCTGAAGGAGAAATTCGCAAGGATCGAGAGCGCACTGAACGCCGGTCCCTATTTCGCCGGCGAAAATTTCAGCATTGTCGATGCTGTCTTCGCGCCCGTGTTCCGGTATTTCGATGTCTTCGACAGGATTCTCGACCTCAACGTATTTGACGACCTGCCGAAAGTGCAGGCATGGCGAAAGGCCCTGGCAACGCGCCCGTCAGTCGCAAATGCGGTCGTTCCGGATTTCAAGGACCTGCTGCGCAGTTTCCTGCGCAAACAGAAAGGCTACATCGCCACCCGGATGGCATAACCCTACAAAATAAACTTCGACAAGTCCGCGTTCTTCGCCAGATCACCGACATGCTTTTGAACGTAAACCTCGTCAATCGTCACCGCCTCGCCGGAGCGGTCGGTGGCCGTGTAGCTGATGTCATCGAGCACCCGCTCCAGCACCGTATGCAGCCGCCGCGCCCCGATGTTCTCGATTGAGGCGTTGATCTCGGCGGCGATATTTGCAATGGCCACAATGCTTTCGTCGGTGAAGTTAAGGTCAATTCCCTCAGTTCCCAGCAGCGCCTTGTATTGCTTGATCAAACTGCATTCCGGCTCAGTGAGAATGCGGCGGAAATCTTCCCGTCCCAAAGCCTTCAATTCAACCCGGATGGGCAAACGGCCCTGCAATTCCGGCAATAAATCGGAGGGCTTAGCGATGTGGAAGGCGCCCGAGGCGATGAACAGCACGTGATCGGTTTTCACCGGGCCGTATTTCGTGGAAACCGTGGTGCCTTCGATGAGCGGCAGGAGGTCGCGCTGCACCCCTTCGCGGCTCACGTCGCCGCCCTGCCGCTCGGCCCGCGCGCAAATCTTGTCGATCTCGTCGAGGAAGACGATGCCGTTGTTTTCGACAAGGTCAATGGCTTCCTGGTTGATCTGTTCCGGGTCGAGAAGCTTGTCGCTTTCCTCGGCGATCAGAAGCTCGTAACTCGCTTTCACCGTCATGCGCCGCGTCCTGGTGCGCCCGCCAAACGCCTTGCCCATGATGTCGGAAATATTGATCACGCTGGCGGAGCCTCCCGGCATCCCCGGAATGTCAAAGGCAGCGCCGCCCGTATCGGCAACCTGGATTTCAATCTCCTTGTCGTCGAGCGAATTGCTGCGCAGTTTCTTGCGGAAATTTTCCTTGGTGATTTCCGAGGCATTGGCCCCCACCAACGCTTCCAGCACGCGGGTCTCGGCGTTGAGATGGGCCTGCGCCTCCACATCCTTGCGCCGCGTCACCTTCACCATGCCGATGCCAGCCTCGACCAGATCACGGATGATCTGGTCCACATCACGGCCCACATAGCCGACCTCGGTGAACTTCGTGGCCTCGACTTTCAGGAACGGCGCATTGGCGAGCTTCGCCAGCCGCCTCGCGATTTCGGTCTTGCCGACGCCAGTGGGCCCGATCATCAGGATATTTTTTGGCGATACTTCTTCGCGCATCACGCCAGTCAGCTGCTTGCGCCGCCAGCGGTTGCGAAGCGCTACCGCTACCGCCCGCTTGGCATCATTCTGGCCGACGATGTAGCGGTCCAGTTCGGAAACAATTTCACGGGGAGAAAAATCTGTCATCAACTTACCTTCAGATGGATTTTGCCGCAGGCGGCACGAGATCGCGGATGGCCGACGGAAGAATCCGCAGAACAAGGCGGCGCAGGGGCTGCCAGGCAACCGACAGAACCAGCACGGTGCCACCCACGATCAGGATGGAAAGCCCGGCATTTTCCGATGCGACACCCGACCATGACAGGA
>DATLDM010000017.1:0-7258 GCA_035525875.1 Aestuariivirga sp. | reverse complement strand
AAAACAGAACGCGCGAAAGCTCTACAAGCTGCTGCAGGCCCACGGGCAGCGAACCCATCCGAGTTTTGGGATCAATATCAAGGCCGAGGCTGGCGATAAGCCGCGTCGCCTCTTTATTGATCCGCGCCCAGTCCACCGTGCCCATCTTGGTCAGGGGCTGGTGGCCCAGAAAAACATTCTCGGCAACGGTGAGATCCGGAACGGTCGAAAGCTCCTGGTGCACCATGCCGATGCCCGCGGCCAGTGCCTCGCGCGCCGAGCGGAAATGGACTTTGGTGCCGTCAATGCGCATCTCGCCGTCATAATCGGCATAGACGCCGGCAATGATTTTCATGGTGGTGGATTTACCGGCCCCGTTTTCGCCGACAAGGCCGTGAATCTCCCCGGCCTGCAGCGACATATCAACATCCTTCAGCGCCGCGATGCCGCCGAATGATTTCGAGACCTTGGATAATTCAAGCAGGGGCGGCAAGCCGCCCCCGCTGTCAGTTTGAGCCGTCATGAACAGGTCAGATCAGGAAGTTCTTCTGCAGCCAGAGATGGCCAGGAGCTGTTTCCTTGGTGATGACCGGTCCGTCCGCCAGGATATAGTTTGGAATATCCGTGCCGGCTTTCTCGCCACCCTGAACTGCCGCAACACCAGCGGCCACCGACCAGCCGTGGATACGGCAGGATGGGTTGCGCACGGTTGCCAGCATGGTGCCGTCAAGCACCGCCTGCACCGCCGGAGGCATGGCGTCCACGCCGCCGATGATGATGCCTTCGCGGCCCTTCTGCTTCATGACCTGATGTGCGGCAAGCGCCATGTCGTCATTGTGGAAGAAGGCGCCGGCGATATCGGCGTTCTGTGTCAGGATCGAATCCCAGATCCGGGCGACCTTGGTTACATCCCAGTCAGCTGGCTCTTCATTGATCACTTTCACATCCGGGAAGTTGGCCACGACCGATTGGAAGCCCTTGGCGCGACCCTGGGCGCCGGAATGGCCAAGCGCCCCTTGCGTCATCACCACATTGCCCTTGCCGCCAATGGCGGCCATGAGCTGTGATGAAACGGCCGAGCCCATCATCTCGTTGTCGGGTGCTATGAAGGTGTGGATGGCGATTGTTCCCGGAGGGGCAACCAGTGTGTCCATGGCGATAACCGGCGTGCCGGCATCAATCATTTTCTGTATGGGATCGGTGAGCGTGCCGATGCCGAAGGTTTGAATGGCGACAAAGTCCCACTTCTGGGTGGCCATGTTGTCGATGGCGGCGCGCTGCTTGGTGGCTGCGAGCTCGCCGTCAAACCAGGTGATCTCGACATTCATCAGCTTGGCCCAGGCTTCCGCCGCCTGCTTGCCCTGGGCGCACCAGGAGGCCTGAAGACCGGCATTCGAGAAGGCCGCTTTCATCGGTTTGCCCGATGGCGCCAAGGCCTGCGCCATGGCGGGATCAAATCCCGCATCGGCCAGAAGAGCGCCGGCAAGAGCCGCGCCACCGATGGCCTTGAATACATCGCGGCGGTTTCTTGCTTCTTTGATAAGGTCGTCAAGCATCTGAAAATCTCCCATGTGAATTTTTGCTAGGCAGGAGTGCTTTCTGAGTCCCGTGCTGTTTAAATTTCGATTTTTTGCATGAGTCTGCTGAACACCCTCCGCCGCAAATCTTGCCGTCATCTCCACAGACTGTCAAATCCAATCGTCATACAAATGAAAACTGAGGTGCCCGAGTTTCAGGCAGAAAATCGATATTGCATTGCACCTAACTCGCCAGCTTGAGGAGGGTAGTCAATTCCTCTGCTTCGGCCGCCGGCTTGTCCCACCTGATCCTGGAAATGCGTGGAAACCGCATGGCCAATCCTGCCTTGTGGCGCTTCGAAACGTTTATGGCATCAAAGGCAATTTCAAACACGAGGTCGGGTGAAACCGATCTCACCGGCCCGAAGCGCTCAATGGTGTTCTCGCGGATGAACCGGTCGATCCGCAGAAGCTCCGCATCAGTGAAGCCGCTGTAGGCCTTGCCCACCGGCACCAGAACGCGCTCGTCTTCTTCCTGCCTCCATACCCCAAATGTATAGTCCGAATAGAATGATGAGCGCTTTCCGGAACCGCGTTGGGCATACATTAGGACGCAGTCAGCCGTGAGCGGGGTTCGCTTCCATTTGTACCACTTGCCTTGCGGACGCCCCGGTATGTAAGGGCTTTGCCGCAATTTGATCATCAGGCCTTCGATGCCGGCTTCCCGCGTCGTTTCCCAAACTTTCCTCAAGTCCTCTTTGTTCGTTGGATAGACCAGAGGAGAAAGGTCGGTGTGGTGCGGCCGCTTTTCGCTGTGCCAGAACTCCAGGCGCTTGCGCCGTTCCTCAAAAGACAGCGGGCGCAGGTCTTCGCCATCAAGTTCGAGAGCATCATAGAGCCGGATGTGGGCCGGATATTTCTTCAGCAAGCCCGGATTTACCGTCTTGCGGTTGAGCCGCTGCTGCAGGTCGGAGAAGGAAGCAATCGAGTCTCCATGCTTGACCAGAAGCTCGCCATCCAGAATCCCTTTGAAATTCTGATTATTGACGATTTCCGGAAACGCAGCGCTGATATTGTCGCCATTGCGCGAGAACAGCGAAACCACATTTCCCTTGCTTGCAAACTGGACGCGGATGCCGTCCCACTTCCATTCAACCGCCATGTCCTTGAGATCCAGCGCTTCCCACTCCTTGTCTTCCAGGGGATTGGAAAGCATCAGCGGCTTGAATGTCGGCACATCGGCACTCGCCGGGCGCGGGGCTTTGCCCTCGAGCCACTGAAACAACTCCAGATAGGGCGGCCTCAGCCCATGCCATAACTCTTCAATCTCTTCCGGCTTGTGGTCAAAGGCTTTGGCGATGGAAAGTTTTGCCAGCCTTGCCGAGACGCCAACGCGGAGAGCCCCGGACAAAAACTTGAGCAGGGCCCAGCGTTCGTTCGTATTCATGCCGTCAAGCCAGTTCGCAACCTGCTCCGCGATGCGCTGCCCGGATGTCAGTTTGACCACGTCAACAATTTCACCCAGACGAAGCGGCGAACCTTCCCGCCCCGTATCTGGCCACAGAAGCGAAAGCGTCTCTGCCGTGTCGCCCACGTAATCGCGTGAAAATTTAAAGAGCACCGGGTCGAAGCGTGTTGCCGAGAGTTCGGTCAGCACGCGGCGCAAAGGTATAGTGACCGGCATTTCGTCAGTGAGTGCAGCAAGCGCAAAGCCCCGGTCAGGATCAGGCGACGCACGGAAATAATTGCGGAGCAGCGTCAGCTTGCCGTTGCGCGCCGGCGTATTGGAAAGGGCATCGAGAAGTATCGCAAATTCCTTCATTCCAGATCTTCTTCCCGTCCAATGATCGACAGCGCCTTTGCCTTGAGGCCCAGACGTGTCAATTCATGAACCAGCGCTTCTTCCCGCCCGTGGGTTATCCACACCTCGCTCGCCTCAGTATCGGCAACCGTGGCAAGCAGGTTTGGCCAATCCGCGTGGTCGGAAATCACCAGGGGAAGTTCAGCCCCCCTTTGCCGGGCCCGTGCCCGCACCCGCATCCAGCCTGAGGCCAAAGCATGAATCGGCTCGGTGAAACGGCGCGACCAGCGATCACCAAGGGCGGACGGCGGGCAGAGGACAATTTCACCGCCCAGTGTTTCCGTTGCATCTGCGACGAGTCGCACGTCACCAAAATTAAATCCGCAACGCGCATAATAATCAGTGGTGGCCTTCAATGCGCCGTGCAGCCAGATCGGCTTTTCATATCCGGCCTCACGCAGCAAGGCGATGATCCGTTGGCATTTGCCCAACCCATACACGCCAATCTGGTGGGTCTGATCGGGGAATGCTTGCAGGGACGCGAGAAGTTTTTTGATTTCCGCGCCGGGAGAGTCAAACTTGAAAACCGGCAAACCAAAGGTCGCCTCGCTGATGAACAGATCGCAGGTGACCGGTTCAAAGGGCGGGCAGGTGGGATCCGCCTGGCGCTTGTAGTCGCCTGAAATCACCGCGCGCTGGCCCTTATACTCGATCACCACCTGCGCGCTGCCGAGAATATGGCCCGCCGGAACGAGGTGCACTGCCGCTTCCCCGAACTGGACCGCTTCATGATATTTGAGGGCTTGCGTGGTTTTTCCCGCACCGTCCGCCAAACGGATTTTCATGATGTCCAGCGTTTCACGAGTTGCCAAAACAGCCTGGTGCCCCGGCCTGGCATGATCGGAATGGCCATGCGTGACGATGGCGCGGTCTACTGGGAACAGGGGATCAATGTAGAAATCACCGGGTTCGCAGTAGAGCCCGGATGGCTCGGGCCGCAACCAGGTTTCGAATTTTTGAGGCGATGCCATGATTGAAATATTTGGGGAATTGCCCGCCAATCACAAGGCTTTTTTCAATTGGCCTCCACCCATGTGGAATCCCAAAAAGCGGCGGGATCATTGATCATGGTGCTCATGGCCCCCAGGCGCGGCTCGGAAAGAACTTTGCCTTTCACGCGTCCGGCGAGTTCCGTCTTTGCCGCCGCAATCCGCGCGGGCGCTGACAGCAGCGTCACGGCACCAAGGGCGAGCGCGTGCGCGCCCATCAAGGGTCCGGGATGGCTTGCCCGGTGGCCCGAAAGCGCCGTCCAGGCCCAGTGGTGGATGGGAACTTCTTCAGGGTAAGCCCAGTTGATGCGGCCAAGCGGGATGCGCCAGCTCACTTCGCCGTCATCCTGTCCATAGTAGTCCTGCCCCGAGTCAAAATATCGGATGTCCCGGTTCAGTGTCATTTCGGCTTCGGGTGAACATGTTGCGGAGAGTCGTTGCATGAAAGCCAAATCCTCTGCCGACCATTGCGGCGGTCCGACACTTTTCATTGCATCGAAGAGCGTCTTGCCCAGCACGTCGTTGGGCAGATAGCCGTGCGACTCCGCGATGAACTGCTGGCGGAATCTGGTTCCGCTGCGCTGCGAAGCTTTGGCGCAAGCGCTGCTGACCGCTTCATAAGCCCGCTGGACGGCTTCGAAGTCGTAGCCGCGCGTCGTGAACCACACCCGCGTCTCCGCCGGAGTGATGGATGGCATGAGGCCCGACTTCCGGAGCACGTGCCGCAGAAGAATGCCGGGATGATTTTTTGCGCATTCCGTTTCCGCCAGCGACACCGCCACTTCAGCCGCTTGCAGGGCATTGCTTGCCAGCGCCTTGCCCCCGTGGCTGGCCTCGCCGCTGAAGATGAATTCTCCCGACACCACCGATTGGCAGGGCCGCGACAGCGCGCCGGTTTGATAGTCGCCGTGAGAGGTCAGGATCGCGTCGATGCCCGCAAATACTCCCGCCTGGAGGAGGGCAATCTTTCCCCATAAGATTTCCTCAGCCGGACAGCCGATGACACGAACCTCGCCCGCCATCCCAAGCTTCTGAAGTGCCCGCGCTGCAATGATGGCGGCCCCCGCGTTGGCAGGGCCGATATGGTTGTGCCCGCAGGCATGGCCGGCGATCTGCGCCGTGCCTTTACGCTGGGCAACCGCCTCATTGCCGAGCCCCGGCAGCGCATCATACTCCGCCAGAATTGCAATAACCGGGCCGCCTGCACGCCCGTTTCGCGCCACAAAAGCCGTCGGGATGCTTCCCGCCTTGCGCGTCACCTCGAAATCATGGGCCTCCAGCCAGTCGGCAAGCCGGGCTGAGGAGCGGTATTCCATGCCCGGCAATTCCGGATCGGCCCATTGCTGCGCGAAGAGTTTCTCGATCCCCGGCTTCAGTGCGCGCCATTCATCGGCGACGGTTGAAATATGCGTCGTGTCGGTCATTCAGCGTTCGCCTCCCTGCGGCGACCCCAGATGGAAAGTCTCGGCAACCGTGCGGTTGGAGGCGAGGCTGGCTTGCCATTCGGCTTCCTTGGCGAGCTTTCCTTCCGCCTCGGTTATGAATTTCACAATCGATTTTGGATCAAGTGATGCAAGTCCATCATCGTCGCCGATGATCAGGTCGCCGGGATTTACCAGCCGCCCGCCGACGACAACACTGCAGTTCACCCTGCCGCGATCCGCCGAAGTGGGTCCCCGGGGCGTGATCGCGCGGCTGAACACCGACAGATCGTTCCATTTGGCAAGCTCGGCCACATCGCGGATCGCGCCATCGCAGACCAGCCCGCAAGCCCCCAGGCGTCGCAAATGCCCGCCTAGAATCTCCCCGATCATGGCAGTTTCAGTATTTCCGCCCGCCGCTATGACCAGCACGTCACCCGGTTTTATCTTGTCCAAGGCATAGAGCACGGCGCCAAAATCCGGTGGCTCGCACAAGGCCGTCACCGCCCGGCCAAACAGGCGCGGCTGCTGGCGCGGCGCGCACAGCGGACGGATGGAAGGATCGATCTGGCATTCCGCGTGGCTCACATCCACCGCAACCGCCACCGGCACCTGCCGCCAGCGTTCGATTGCAGCCGCAGAGGAAGTTTCAGGCGGGCGATCATCAACTACGACTGGCATTGCCGTTATCCCTCTGACCTAATGGAGTTGGCTTTTCAACAATTGCCCCAGGGCTGTAATGCCTTTGACGATTGTCTCGTTCGGCTGTGACGAATAACTCACCCGGGCGTGGTTTGTTTCCTGTTTCAATGGAAAGAAGGTCGCTCCGGGAACATAGGCAACCCGCGCCTTCGGCAGGCTTTGCTCCAGCATGAATTTCGCCGAGTCAAAGCCTTCCGGAAATGTGAGCCATGTAAACAATCCGCCGCTGGGATCGGTGAACCTTACATCCTGCGGGAAAGTTTGACGGATTGTGTCAAGCATCAGCTCCTTCTTGCGGAGATAGGCCTGCCGGATCAGGCGGATGTGCTGATCGATGTCGTAGCGCTCCAGGAAAAGCGAAACCGCCGACATGTTCAGGGTGCTGCATTGTGTGTCGACGGCAAGCTTGAGCAGGCCGAGCTTCTGAATGATGTCAGGCGATGCAATGGCCCAACCCAGCCGCAGGCCAGGCGCCAGAATCTTAGAAAAGCTGCCCACGAAAATAACGCGGCCTTCTGTATCCAGGCTCTTCAAGGTGGCAGGGATTTCCCCTGATAACGGATTTCACGGTAAGGCGTATCTTCAAGGATGATGAGATTGAAGCGGTTCGCAAGTTCGATGAGGCGCCTACGGCGGCTCTCGCTCATCGTGACGCCGGTGGGGTTCTGAAAATCAGGAACCGTATAGAGCAGCTTGGCATTTTTCGTGGCCAGCAATACCCTTTCGAGGTCATCCATATCCATGCCGTTCTCGTCGATGCGGACGGTGGCATAACGCGGCTCGTAAGGG
>DATLDM010000115.1:0-4493 GCA_035525875.1 Aestuariivirga sp. | reverse complement strand
ATCGTTCCGATCATCAATGATGATCCGAATTGCCGCTATCCCATTCTCGGCGCTTATTACCAGCCGCGCGGCGGCACGGCGCGGCATGATGCGGTGGCGTGGGGCTATGCTCGCGGGGCCGATGCGCTCGGCGTCGATATCATCCAGAATTGCGAGGTCACCGACATCACGCGCGAGGGCGGGAAAGTTGTTGGCCTCGAAACCTCGCGTGGTTCGATCAAGACAAAAAAAGTTGGCGTGGTCACGGCAGGAAATGTCTCGACGTTGATGCAGACTGCGGGCGTGCGCATGCCGATCGAGAGTCTCTGCCTGCAGGCGCTGGTTTCGGAACCGATCAAGCCGGTCATTGATTGCGTGGTTATGGCCAACACGGTGCATGGTTATATCAGCCAGTCGGACAAAGGCGAGTTGGTCATCGGTGGCGGCACGGATCCCTACAATAATTATTCGCAGCGCGGTTCCTTTCCTTCGCTGGAACATACGGTGACGGCGCTGGTGGAAACCTTCCCGATCATTTCGCGGCTTCGCATGCTGCGCATGTGGGGCGGCATTGTGGACATGACGGGAGACCGTTCGCCGATCATTTGCAAAACTGATGTGGAAGGCCTTTACGTGAATTGCGGTTGGGGCACCGGCGGCTTCAAAGCCATCCCGGGGTCAGGTTATGTCTTCGCCGACACCATCGCCCACGACAGGCCGCACCCCATCGCCGAGCCTTTCGGACTCAACCGTTTCGCCGAAGGCCGCCTGATCGACGAAAGCGTCGCAGCAGCGGTGGCGCATTAGGAGCAGATGATATGTTAGTAGTTCATTGTCCGGTGTGTGGCGCTGAAGGCGACGAGACGGATTTTCATGGCGGCGGGCAGGCCCATATCAGGCGGCCCGCGACCCATGATCCGGCGAATGTCAGCGACGAAGCGCAGCGCGATTACCTGTTCATCCGGCACAATCCGAAGGGTCTGCATTTCGAACGCTGGCGCTGCGACCGGGGCTGCGGGAAATGGTTCCATGCGGCGCGCGACACGGTGACCATGGAATTCAAGGCGTTTTACGGCATCACCGAATTGCCGCCGCGCGAGGTAATGGAACAGGCCACCGGCGAATGGGCCACCTATTTTAAAGACAGGCTGAAGGCGGACGCAAAATCATGAGCAACAAGCCTTACCGCCTGGCCCAGGGCGGCTCCCGCATTGACCGCACGAAGAAGGTGCATTTCAGTTTTGATGGCAAGCAGCTTTCAGGCTTTGCTGGGGATACGCTGGCCTCGGCTGTCATGGCCAACGGCACGAAACTTTTTGGCCGCAGTTTCAAATATCACCGCCCGCGTGGCGTCGTCGGCCTCGGCTCGGAAGAAATGAATGCGCTGGTCGGCGTGGGTGATGGCTCGCGCCATGAACCTAATTTGCGCGCCACGCAGGTTGAGCTCTTTGATGGCTTGCAGGCGGTGAGCCAGAACCGCTGGCCATCGCTGGCCTTCGATGTGGGTTCGCTCAACAGCAAGGTCTCACGCTTCATTCCGGGTGGTTTCTACTACAAGACCTTCATGTGGCCGCAGCGCTTCTGGAAGCATGTGTATGAGCCGCTCATCCGCAAGGCTGCGGGCCTGGGCCACGCGCCGGAGGGCCGCGATCCCGATGCTTATGAAAACATCCATGTCCATTGCGATGTGCTGGTGGTGGGCGGCGGCGTTGCGGGACTGGCAGCAGCTGAATCCGCCGCGGCAACGGGCGCCAAGGTGATTGTGGCCGATGAGAACCCGCAGTTCGGCGGTGTTGCAGATATTTCCGGAGGCTCGCTTGATGGCAAGCCGCAAACGGCATGGGTTGCGGAAAATGTTTCGTCACTGGCTGCTGCGGAGAATGTGCATCTCCTGCCGCGCACCACTGTCGTGGGCCATTGGCACCATAATTACCTGATGCTGTTTGAGCGGGTGGCTGACCATGATCCCGCGCTGTTGCGGGAAGGCGTACCGCGGCATCGCCTTTGGAAAGTCCGTGCCAAGAAGGTGATCCTTGCCACCGGGGCCATCGAGCGGCCCATCGCTTTCGCCAACAATGACCGGCCCGGAATCATGCTGGCTTCGGCGGCCCGCGCCATGGTGGAGCGCTATGGCGTGTCCCCTGGCGTAGAAGGCATTGTTTTCACCAATAATGATGACGCCTATCAAACGGCCCTTGTGCTCAAGGCCGCAGGCATTGGCGTCCGGGTTGTTGACTCCCGGGGCCGGGCGGAAGGCGCTTTGGTCGAAAAGGCCCGCGCCGCCGGCATTGATGTGGCCGTCAGTTCGGTGGTGTCAGCCGTTGAGGGCAATCTCGGCGTTACCGCCGTGCGCGTCGCGGCTTACCGCAAGGGCCAGGGCCGGGTCATCACCGAGCGAAAATTACCTTGCGATTTCATCGCCATGTCGGGCGGCTTTAATCCGGCACTTCATCTCTGGTGCCACAATGGCGGCAAGATCAGGTTTGACGACGGCCTGCAATCCTTCCGGCCTGACCGGCATTTGGACCCGATCACCGCGGTTGGCGCTGCCAACGGTACCTTTGCGCTGGCCGATATCATTGCCGAAGCCTCGGCGGCGGGCGAAACCGTTGCCAAGCGGAAAACCAAGGCGGCCAAGGTCAAGCTGCCCAAGGCCGAGCAGGATGCGCAGAAGCCGTTGGAAGCCCTGTGGTTCGCCCCGGCCACGGGCAAATATAATGAAGGCAACAAGCATTTCATTGATTTCCAGAATGACGTGACGGTAGCGGACCTGGAACTGGCCCAGCGCGAAGGCTACGAGTCGGTTGAGCATACCAAGCGCTACACCACTTTCGGCATGGCGACGGACCAGGGCAAGACCTCGAACCTCAATGGCCTCGGTGTACTCTCGGAAGCCACGGGCAAGAGCATTCCGGAAATCGGTGTCACCACCTTCCGCCCGCCCTATACGCCGTTTTCCTTTGGCTCGATTGCGGGTGTTTTGACCAAGAACCTGTTCCTGCCCATCCGCCGCACGCCAATCTATCAATGGCATGCAGACAGGAGCGCCACCTTTGAACCGGTCGGCCAATGGCGCAGGGCCTACACCTATACGGGTGCCGGCGAGGACAAGCATGGTTCCATCAACCGCGAGATTCTGGCGGTGCGCCACAAAGTCGGCCTGCTTGATGCCTCCACCCTCGGCAAGATTGAAATCAAGGGGCCGGACGCGGCGGAGTTCCTCGATCGCATGTACACCAACATGTTTTCCACGCTCAAAGTCGGAAAGTGCCGCTACGGGCTGATGATGAATGAGCTGGGTTTTCTCACCGATGATGGTGTGACCGTGCGTTTGGGTGAAGATCATTTCCTCATGCACACAACGTCCGGCGGAGCGGACCGCATTGCCGCCTGGCTCGAGGAATGGCTGCAGACGGAATGGACGCATTATAAAGTGTTCGTGACCCCGGTCACCGAACAATGGGCGCAGTTCGCCATCGCAGGCCCCCGCGCCCGCAATGTGCTGGCCAAGCTGGGCGCGGATTTCGATCTGTCGCACGATGGCTTCCCGCACATGTCGTTCAAGGAAGGCAAGCTTGGCGGCTATCCGGTGCGCGTCTATCGCATCAGCTTCTCCGGCGAGCAGTCCTATGAGGTAGCGACGCCTTCAAACATGGGCCGCGGGCTGTGGAACGCCATTCTTGATGCGGGCAAGGAGCTCGGCATCGAACCCTATGGCACGGAAGCGCTGCATGTGCTGCGCGCCGAAAAAGGCTTTATCGTTATCGGCGATGAAACCGATGGCACGACAACGCCGATTGATGTGGGCCTTGATGGTCTCGTCTCAAAGAAGAAGACGGACTTCATTGGCAAGCGTTCGCTTGAGCAAAGCTATCTCAAGGGGCCGAACCGCAAGCAGCTTGTGGGCCTGCTCACCGAAGAGCCCACGGACGTCTTGCCGGACGGCGCTTACGCCGTGCGCCACGTGAAGGACAAGCCGCCGATGGAAATGATCGGCCAGGTTACCTCCTCCTATCATTCGCCAACGCTCGAACGCTCCATTGCCATGGCGCTGATCCAGAATGGCCGGGCCCGCATGGGCGAAACGCTTTCGTTCCCTGTCGAAGGGGGCAAGGTGATCCGCGCGAAAATTGTTGATCCGGTATTTTATGACAAGGAAGGAGCGCGGCAGAATGTCTGAGCTCTATGTTGAGACTCCCCTCGCCGACCGTGAAGCGCCGCTTGGCCTGAGCCTCGAGCTCCGCGAAATCACCGATCGCGGCATGATTGATGTGCGTGGGCACGCCAATGACAAGAAATTCATGGCGGCGGTAAAAAAAGTTCTGGGACTTGACCTGCCGAAGACGCCGCGCACGAGTGTGTCCTGGGGCGATGTGAAAGCCCTGTGGCTTTCCATTGATCAATGGCTCATTCTCTGTTCGCGCACCAAGGCGATTGAATTGGTTGCTGCTTTGACAGCCGAACTCGGAAGCATTCATTCACTTGTTGTTGATGTCTCCGACATGCGCGCGGTT
>DATLDM010000111.1:0-22304 GCA_035525875.1 Aestuariivirga sp. | reverse complement strand
GCCTTCGCCCAAGCCTATTCGCTCTATCTTGCGGCCCTGGAAAACACCTCGCTGGCTCAGATCATGCGCCAATCCGATGCCATAGAATTGCCTTTAGGCAATGGTCTATTGGAGCCAACAACCGCCTAAGCCGTTGATTCTCTAAATAAAATACCGTTTGTTCTTTTTAACGAACATTCCTCTTGATTCTATACTAAATCCATATAGTATTAGGTCATTGAGTTGAACCAAAGGAGATGCCCATGTCGCTCAAGATCGTTCGCCGCAGTTTCACCCTCGGTATTGCAACCCTGGCACTCGCGGCCGTCATTTCAGCTACCCCGCCGGCCTTTGCCGATGCAACCCTGCTGAACGTGTCCTATGATCCGACCCGCGAGTTCTACAAGGAATTCAACGAGGTCTTCGCCGCCGACTGGAAAGCCAAAACCGGTGAAACCGTCACCATCAATCAGTCCCATGGCGGTTCCGGCAAGCAGGCCCGCGCCGTGATCGATGGCCTTGACGCCGATGTGGTCACCTTGGCCCTTGCCGGTGACATTGATGCCATCGCCAAGAACTCTAAGAAAATTCCGGCGGATTGGGCCAAGCGCCTGCCCCACAACAGCTCGCCCTATACCTCAACCATCGTGTTTCTGGTTCGCAAAGGCAACCCCAAGGCCATCAAGGACTGGGGTGACCTGGTGAAAGATGGCGTTGCCGTTATCACACCAAATCCCAAAACCTCCGGCGGCGCCCGCTGGAACTACCTCGCCGGCTGGGCCTGGGCCAAAAAGGCCAATGGCGGCGATGAAGCCAAGGCCAAGGAATATTTAGCCAATCTCTACCGCAATGTTCCCGTCCTCGATACGGGTGCGCGTGGCTCAACCACAACCTTCGCACAGCGTGAAATCGGCGACGTGCTGATCGCCTGGGAGAACGAGGCTTTCCTCGCGCTCAATGAATTCGGGGCCGACAAGTTTGAGATCGTGGTTCCCACGCTTTCGATCAAGGCCGAGCCGCCGGTCACATTGGTCGATGAAAACGCCAAGACCAAGGGCAACACCAAAGTCGCCGAAGCCTATCTGCAATTCCTTTATTCACCTGAAGGCCAGAAGCTTGCCGCCAAGCATTATTTCCGGCCATCGGATTCAACCTCGGCGGACCCGGCCGATCTTGCCCGGTTCCCCAAGCTTGACCTGGTCACCATCGAGGATGACTTCGGCGGTTGGGCCAAGGCGCAAGCCACCCATTTTGCCGATGGCGGAATCTTCGACTCAATCTACAAGCCCAGCAACTAGGCAAACATGGCGCTTCTCCTCCCGCGCCTGCGTGAACCAAGTGTCATTCCCGGTTTCGGGTTGGCGCTTGGCTTCACCGTTGCCGCACTCAGCCTTATCGTCTTGATTCCGCTTTCGGCCCTCGTGCTGCGCGCCGCCAGCATCGGCCCAACCGGCTTTTGGGCCATCGCCTCGGACCCGCGCACCCTTGCGGCCCTTCGCCTGTCCTTTGGTGCAGCCCTCATCGCCGCCGCCGTCAACACGGTCTTCGGCCTGTTGCTGAGCTGGGTCCTGGTGCGCTACCGCTTCCCTGGCCGCCGCTTTATCGACGCTGCCGTCGATCTGCCCTTTGCCCTCCCAACCGCCGTGGCAGGCATCGCCATGGCTGCCGTCTACGCGCCCAATGGCTGGATCGGGTCCATTGCCGATAAGCTCGGCTTCAAGATCGCCTTTACGCCAGTGGGTGTGGTACTCGCCCTCGTTTTCATTGGCCTGCCCTTTGTCGTGCGCACGGTGCAGCCCGTTCTCGAAGAAGTTGAGCGGGAAATTGAGGAAGTCTCTGCCTTGCTTGGCGCCAGCCGCCTGCGCACCGTGTTTAAGGTAGTATTGCCGCAAATCTATCCGGCACTCCTCACCGGCGCCACGCTCGCTTTCGCACGCGGCATTGGCGAATACGGCTCGGTCATCTTCATTGCCGGCAACATTCCGATGGTCTCTGAAATTGCCCCGCTGCTCATCGTCATCAAGCTCGAAGAGTTCGACTATCAGGGAGCCACAGTCATTGCCTTGCTGATGCTGATAATCTCCTTTGCGCTTCTCATGGTCATCAACTTATTCCAGGCCTGGAGCCGCCGGAGGCTTGGTGGTGTCTGACATCGAACTCGCCCAGATACTCCGCACGCGCGACGTGGCAAGCGAAGGGCGAAGCGCCCGCATTGCCCTTATCGCCCTTGCGGTAATCTTCCTCCTCGGCTTTCTGTTCCTGCCGCTCATCGTTGTAATTGTCGAAGGCTTCCGCCACGGTCCCGCGGAATTCATTCAGGCCCTCGCCGATCCTGATGCCTTGGCTGCGATAAAACTCACGCTTATCGTGGCGGCCATCGCCGTGCCCTTCAACGCGGTTGTCGGTGTCGCTGCCGCCTGGTCCATCGCCAAGTTCAACTTCCGGGGCAAGAACCTGCTTCTTACCTTGATCGATTTGCCCTTCTCGGTCTCTCCCGTCATTTCAGGCCTCGTCTATGTCCTGCTTTTCGGAGCCCAGAGCTGGCTTGGGCCTTGGCTCAAGGCCAATCAGCTTGAAATCATCTTCGCCGTGCCGGGAATTGTTTTGGCGACAGTCTTCGTAACCTTTCCCTTCGTCGCCCGGGAATTGATTCCCCTGATGCAGTCCCAGGGCACAAGCGAGGAAGAGGCATCCCTCACGCTCGGAGCTTCCGGCCTGTACACCTTTTTCCATGTGACACTTCCCAACATCAAGTGGGCCCTGCTCTACGGCGTCCTGCTATGCAATGCCCGTGCCATGGGCGAATTCGGCGCCGTGTCGGTTGTCTCGGGGCATATCCGCGGCCTCACCAACACCATGCCGCTGCATATTGAAATTCTCTATAATGAATTCAACTTCGCCGCGGCCTTTGCCGTGGCAACGCTTCTTGCCGGATTGGCCCTCCTTACCCTTGTCCTTAAATCTGCCCTTGAATGGCGCTACGCTGGCTCATTGGCCGCGGCGCAAAAACATTAGACCCGCAGGAGTAAACCCATGTTCGTCACCGTAAGTGTGAAAAACCTCGAAAAGAGTTTCCGTCGCATTCCCGTCCTGCGTGATGTGTCATTGAATGTCGAAGGCGGAGAGTTGCTGGCCCTGCTCGGCCCTTCGGGCTCCGGCAAAACCACGCTGCTGCGCGCCATTGCGGGCCTTGAAGAGATTGATGCAGGAGAGGTTTTCTTCGACGATATAAATTCCAGTCAATTGACGCTGCGTGAGCGCCGCATTGGTTTCGTTTTCCAGCAATATGCCCTGTTCAAGCACATGACTGTGATGGAAAACATTGCTTTCGGTTTGCGGGCAAGACCACGGGCTTCACGCCCTGCCAAGGCAGCAATCCGCGCACGCGTGCTGGAGCTTCTCAGTCTGGTGCAACTTGATGGCCTTGAAGCACGCTTTCCGGCCCAGCTTTCCGGCGGCCAGCGCCAGCGCGTGGCCCTTGCCCGCGCCCTTGCCATTGAACCTCGCGTGCTGCTCCTCGATGAACCTTTCGGCGCGCTTGACGCCAAGGTGCGCAAGGATTTGCGCCGCTGGCTGCGTGAATTGCATGACCGCACCGGCCACACCACCCTGTTCGTCACCCACGATCAGGAAGAGGCTTTTGAACTGGCGGATCGTGTCGCCATCCTGAACAAGGGAAAGATCGAGCAGATCGGAACCCCCGCCCAGATCGTCAATCACCCCAACACGGAATTTGTTGCCGAGTTTGTCGATGGAATTGATCTCAAGCGCATTAACACGGAAGCAAGCAGTCCGGCAGCTCAACTGACCCGCAACCTGAAAATTGTCAGCTAAAATCCGTCTTCCCCAACGGAAGAACATATTAAGAACACCAAAGTCAAGTGCCATCTGCAGCCCCCGCGATCAAACAAGTTCTGGCGCGAAGGAAAAAGTCTAACTAACCTCCGTACTTGTTTGATGGCCTGGAAGGGAATGAGCCAAGGCTCATGAGACTGCGCTCTGCATTGAAGGCCATTCTGGTTGGCTTGGCTATCGTGGCCTTGCTGACCGAATTGCGTTGGGCGGATTTCGCCACGCTGCGCTCCGTCCGTGACTTCGCTTTCGACCAGTTCCAGCGCCTGGCGCCCCGCGCCTACGAGCCCGCACCCGTCCGCATCATCGACATTGACGAACGCACCCTTAAGGCCCTTGGCCAATGGCCCTGGCCGCGCACGCTGGTTGCAAAACTGGCCTCCCGCCTGAATGAGCTTGGCGCCGCGGTGGTGGCCTTCGACGTGCTCTTTGCCGAACCCGACCGCCTGTCGCCCAAAAACATCATGACCCAGCAGGAGGGCGTCGATCCAGCCATCATTGCGGGGCTGCAGGACAACGATGCCGTTCTCGCCGCGCAATTTGCCCGCCAGCCCATTGTTCTGGGATTTGCCACCAATGTGGATTCAAAAGTCATGCCCAAGGTCAAGGCGGGCTTTGCGTTCACCGGCGAAAGCCCGCTTCTCGCCCCGCCGCCGCTGGCCGGGGCAATACCTCCCCTGCCCATTCTCGAAGATGCGGTTGCGGGCATTGGTGACATCAGCATGAACGCCGCCGCCGACTCAACCGTCGTCCGCACCATTTCACTGTTTCGCTCCGATGGAAAACAGCTCTATCCCTCGCTCGTCATGGAAGCCCTGCGTGTCGCCCAGGGCGCCTCCACCTACATAATCGCCAATGCTCCCGAACGCGAGGGGTCTATCGCCACGGTGCGGGTCGGCGATTTGGAAGTGCCGACGACATCCGCCGGCGAATTGCAAATTTACACCAGCCCCGAACGGGCCGACCGTTATGTTTCCGCCAGTGACGTGCTGTCGGGGGATGCAGCCAAATTGCAGCCCCTCATTGAAGGCCACATCGTGCTGGTGGGCACCTCTTCGGCGGGCCTCCTCGACATCCGCAACACCACGCTGGGTCAGAATGTGCCGGGCGTCTCGCTCCATGCCCAGGCCATTGAGCAAATCCTCACAAAAAATTTCCTCACCCGGCCCGATTGGGCCGACGGGCTCGAGATCATCGCAGTCGCATTGCTCGGCCTGATCGTGGTGTTGCTGACCGCCCTTGTGTCGCCATGGATTGCAGTCACCACGGGAGTGGTAATGTCCGGCGCGGCACTTCTCGCGTCGTGGCTGGCCTTCCGCAATGGTGGGCTGCTGATTGATCCGACTTATCCGGTGGCAACAGCGCTTGTATCGCAATTCGCCGTCATGGGCTTCCGCTTCCTCACCACCGATCAGGAGCGGCGCCATATCCGCAAGGCCTTCGGCCAGCATGTGTCACCGGCCGTGCTGGCCCGCGCCGAAAGTCAGCCGGAAGCCATGCTCCTCGGTGGTGTGGACCGGGAAATCACCTTGATGTTCCTGGATATCCGCGACTTCACGACGATCAGCGAAGGCATGCCGCCAACCGTCCTTGTCGGTTTCCTCAACAAGCTGCTCAGCGGCCTGAGCCGCCATGTCATGGCCACTGAAGGCACCCTGGACAAGTTCATCGGCGATTCGATCATGGCGTTCTGGAACGCTCCGGTTGACGTGGCCAATCACGCTGTAAAGGCGGCTCGTTGCGCCCTGGCCATGCGCGACACGTTGCGGGAAATGAACGAGGCGAATGCGTTTGGCCTGGGCAGGCCGGTTGCCATTGGAATCGGCATCAATTCGGGCATCGCCTGCGTCGGCAACATGGGGGCCGAGAACCGGTTCAACTATTCAGCGGTGGGCGATGCCGTGAACACCGCGGCCCGGATCGAGGCCGCATCGAAGGACCTGGCCTTCGATATTCTCGTGTCCGCGACCGCTGCTGAACGGCTGAAGGATTTCGCCTTGCTGGACGCCGGATCCCACGCCTTGAAGGGAAAATCGGAACGCATCAGGCTGTTCCTGCTTCTGGGCGATGCAAAGCTTGCGCAAACACCTGAGTTTCAAAACTTGCACGAGGTTCACGCAAAACTTCTAAAAGCCCTGCCCGCCGCACCAGCCGCGGAAGCAAAAATACTTCGCGCCGAGACCATCAAGGCGGCAAATTCCGTCATGCCTGGACTGGAAAAGTTTTACACACGGCTGGCTGAACCAAAGTTAACCATGACGGTCCCGCTGCTGCGCGAGTTCCCTCTGGACTCATCGCAAGATCATTGATATCGTTTTTTCTGCAACCCACCGTTTTTAAAGAAAAAAAGCAGGGCATCCGTCATGAAAGCACTATTAAGGCTGTTTGCCGCGACGGCCATGCTGGTTGTCGTAAGTGGTCCGGCAGTGCCAATCAGCGCGCCGGTTGGCCAAGTCCTGAAAGCAACGCAAACCGTGCGAGCCAGCGGAAACGCCGGAGCGCGGGTTCTCTCTAAAAATTCCGATGTATTCTTTATGGACCGCATCAGTACCAATGCAACTGGCGTGGGAGAATTCGAATTCGCCGATGGCACCAAGCTGGCCGTCGGGCCTTCCGCGAGCGTGGTCGTGGACTCGTTCGTTTTGAAAAACAATTCCAGCTTCAAGAAGCTCGGCCTGTCTGCGGCAAAGGGTACCTTCCGCTGGATCAGCGGCCGCAGCGCGTCTTCAGCTTACCAGATCCGGACACCCTACGGAACCATGGGTGTTCGCGGCACGGCATTCGACGTAACCGTCCGCAATGGGCGGGTCTACGTCGCACTGATCAGCGGCAGCGCCAAATTTTGCACTGGATCTTCATGTCAGACGCTGAATCGGACCTGTGATTACATTGTCGCGGACGGCCGGAATTTATCAAAGCCGGAGCCTATCTCTTCAGCATTCACAAAACGCGCCATGGCAGCGGAGATATTTCCCTATCTCGCCAATCCCAATCGTCTCTCCTCCCGGTTTCGTATCGGCGGCGGCAATTGCCTCAGCAGGATCGCCGCTGTTGGCAAGGGAAATGTGCGTGAAGCTGCAGCGGCAGATGCTGAACCTGGCGCAGAGCCTGATCCACCTGGCGCAGAGCCCGATCCAGAACCACCCACCGGGAAGTGTGGCGGCAATTGCGGTAACGGCAAAGGCCAAGGGGGCGGCAATGGCAATGATGATGAAGGCGGCGGAAACGACCCTTAAGCCATCCCTAAAATGATCGCGGCGATGGCGAGATAGGTGAGGTGGTGCAGGAACTGATCCGTCGCAAGGGCCCACCAGAACTCCCGCACGGCTATTGTCCAGCCCTTGATCCTGACGATATTCTCCTTGGTGAAATCGATGTGGTAGTGAACCACCATGTCGGCAACGGCGAGGGCAAGAACCAGCTTCCAGCTCAGCCCGAACCATGCCAGGGCGGCAATGGTCCCCAACCCGTGAATCCCGGCATGCAGCAGGCCCAGGCGGTTGCCGTAGATCGCTTTGCCGTCGACCATGGCTTTGGTTTGCAGGGGTCCATCACAGATAAAATGCTTGATTTGCAGCAACAGAATCAGAAACAGCAGGTCATTATTTGTCATCATGGCTTCCATGGTTAGGCAAACTTGTGGGCGAGATCAATGCGTCCGAATGTGCTATCCCCGCTGCCTCGCAAAGGCCGCATGGCCGATACCGGGCAGCAAACGCCAACCTTCAAAGCGCCAGTCACGCTATTGTCATATATCTTCGATCTGGTATGTTTTCTAAATTCAATTTTCGACCTTGGCCGGGAGGTGAAAACCGGAGCGGGGTTTCAACGCAGGGTGGTATGCAACGTGGCCGAAGATGTAATCAGTGTGGATATCGTTGACTTGGACAATGGGATCACAAATGTCCTGGTGTCCGGGCGTATGGATGTTCAAGGCGCCCTCGCTGTAGATAAGAAATTCAGCACCATCGCCGATGAGAAGAAAAAGGTCGTGATCGACCTGTCCCAGGTAACATTCTTGGCCTCGCTTGGCATCCGCACCCTGATCATGAGCTGCAAGACTCTGGCCAGCAAGGGCGGCGACATGGTGCTTCTCAATCCCCAGCCCAATGTGGAAAAAGTTCTGCGGACAAGCGGTGTGGATACGGTTATCCAGATCGTCCGGGACATGAATGCGGCGACAGCAATTTTCAGCAAGTGAATGCCGTCCAAAAGCAGCACGTGAACAATCCCAATACATGGCGCAAGGCATTTATCGGCACAATTGACGATATCTCCGCTGCTGCGCAATGGGTGGCTACGATAGCGGCTGACCAACAGTTTCCGGAACAGCTTGTATTTGCACTGCAGGTTTGTCTTGAGGAGCTGCTGACCAATGTAGTTCGCCATGGGGGAGCCACAAGCAGCGGCGATCTGTCCGAGGTGCCGATCCCTCCCCTGAATGTGGAAATCAGTATCAGCACCAACGCCCAGCGCGTAAGCATGACCGTTGAGGATAATGGAAAGCCGTTCGACGTCGTGAATGCACCGGTGCACCGCATAGACCAGCCATTGGATGAGGTTCAGCCTGGTGGATTGGGCATTCAACTCATCAGGAACTTCGCCAGCACCATTGCTTACGAGCGGGCGGGCCTCGGTAACCGCGTCGTCGTCGAGTTTTTGCTATAAACAAAATGACCGACTAAGCTTGCTCCCGCGATGAGTGACACTGCTGAATTTGGCGCCTCCAAATCCGACTACCTCCATGCCGAAGCCTTGGAAGTGGTCCTGAAGTCGCTTCCCCAGGTCCATCTCAACCCAGGCGAAATACTGGTTCGGCAGGGCGAAGCCAGCGACGCCGCTTTCTTTGTCAAAAGGGGAACGTTAAGTGTCTACGCCGAAACGCTATTTGGCTCCGTGCCGCTGGCAACGGTTCATGCCCCGCAACTTATCGGTGAAATTGGCGTCCTTGCCGACCAGCCGCGCACCGCCAGCGTCAAGGCCGTAACACCCGCCGCGGTCTATCGCATCAACCGGTTGGAGCTTCTCGAAATCGGCCGGAAAAACCCGGATTTGCTGCTGTTTATAATTGGCCAGTTGGGGCGGCAGCTCGATGCCGTGAATCGCGCCGTCAGTCTTTACACCAACGCGCTCGCGGCCCTTGAAAAGCGGGAATTTGATTCACGGATACTGGAGCAGTTGGAAAACCCGCCTCCACAGCTGGCGGAATTTGCCGCCGCCTTCCATCGTTTCTCCAGCCAGATCCTCGACAAGCGCCGCCAGCATGATGAACTGGCAAGTGCCGCCATCATCCAGCAGTCGTTCCTACCAAAAACCTCGAACCTGGCTGCCATCGAAGGTGTCCTTGAACTCCACGCCGAAATGCGGCCGGCACGGGAAGTAGGCGGCGACTTCTACGACTTCTTCATGCTCGATGCCGACCATCTCGCCATTGCCATTGGCGATATCTGCGGCAAGGGCATCGCGGCGAGCCTGTTCATGGCCGTGGTAGTCACCGTCCTGCGCACCGCGGCCCATGAAGAAAAAGACGTGGCATCCACCATTGCGCGGGCCAATGCCGTTCTCTGCCGGGACAATGCATCGTCAATGTTTGCCACGGCATTCTATGCCGTCCTGAACCTGCGCACCGGAGTCCTTGAATATTGCAATTGCGGTCACAATGCCCCCTTCCTTCTTCTTCCCTCCGGCGAAACCCGCAGCTTCCCGGCCACCGGATTGCCATTGGCACTTTTTGCGGACCGGACCCCGGCCATGGCTAGCGTGACGCTTAACCATTCCGATACCCTGGTCCTCTTCACCGATGGCGTTACCGAAGCCATGAACCTCTCCCATGAAGAGCTTGGTGAGGCTGCATTCATTGAAGCACTTGCCGGTTCGCGTAACAGGCCCGTGGCCGAAATTGTTTCCCGCATTTTCGCAACCGTCGATTCTTTCTCGCAAGGCGCGGAGCAAACCGATGACATTACCTGCATCGCAATCCGCCGCCGGCCATCCATTTGACGGTGCCCAGAGAAGTATGATTATGTCTGGCCTGACCCGCGCGGATTGCAACGTAAATCAGGATATTTTGACATGAGATGTCTTGTCGTTGCCGACCTGCACTACTCCCTGCCGCAGTTTGACTGGGTGCTCAACGTGGCAGGGGATTTCGATCTGGTCATCATCGCCGGCGATCATCTCGACCTGAGTTCGCTGGTTGAAGGACGGGCCCAGACCGTTGTCGTCCGCAAATATATTGAGCTTATGCGCGAAAAAACAAAAGTTGTGATTTGCTCAGGCAACCACGACCTCGATTCGCGGGATAGTTCCGGCGAAAAAGTTGCAAAATGGCTCATTGACCTCCGCCAAAATGACGTTTCTTCCGATGGTACGTCATTTGTCTTTGAAGACGCGCTATTTAGCGTCTGTCCGTGGTGGGACGGTCCGCTGACCCGCGAGAAGATTGCCGCGCAACTGGCAGCCGACGCCCTCAAGCGCACCGGCCACTGGTTCTGGGTGCATCACGCACCCTCCGACAAGTCTCCCACAAGCTGGAGCGGAAGCAAGTATTTGGGCGACAGTTCGCTTCTGGAGTGGGTAAACGAATACAAGCCGGACATGGTTTTCTCCGGCCACGTTCACCAGTCACCCTTCGTCAAGGACGGCTCATGGGTAGACCGGATTGGCGATACCTGGGTGTTCAATGTCGGATTCCAGTTTGGAGCACCCCCCGCCCACATCATTTTCGACACGGAAAAGGATGAGGCGGTTTGGCTTTCGGCCGCGGGTTTTCAGTCCATCCAATTCAGTCAGCCACTTGAGCGGCCCTTGCGGCGTCTTGCAACACCTCCCGCCTGGATCACATCGCAGGATCCGGCAGGCGGTCAGAACCCGGCGTGAATTCGGCTTCCTGCTGGTGAATGAGGCTGGCGAGCACGTCGCTCACCATGCCCAGGTGGTTGCCCTGCCCGGCATACTGCCGCTTCAAGTCAACAAGATAGGTCGTGGCCGAATTCAGCCGCTGGGCAAGCAGGCGGGCGATGACGAAGGCGATTTGCGGATCAGACCGCATGAACCCTGCGGCATCCGCATAGGCATAGACGGTCGCCTGCGAAAGGGCACGAACCGTGGCCGTATGAGGCGTATTGAGAAGAACCGACATTTCACCAAAGACGGAGCCTGGCTCGCTGACGATTGCCACTTGGGTATTGCCGCGAAGCACTTCGATCCGTCCTTCACCGAGAACATAGATGTGGCCCGACGTATTTCCCTCGGAAAGCAGCACCTCTCCGGCGGGCACTTCCTTTTTTTTGGCGGGATCGCAAATTTCCAGAATAGATTGCATCACATCCTCACCGAGCTGGGTTATAAAAGACTGAGGATATCGAAAGCATGACTGACTTCAACCGTTAATTAGGCGTGGGCTGGAACTGCATAAAAATTCAGCATTCACTTCTTGAGAAGTTTGCTGGCGGCACTTTCCGAAACATCACCGAGACTGACCAGAACATGGGCCGCGAGCCTGCGGGCATTTCTCGAATCTGCCGAATAGACGATTTGCCGGCCCTGCCGGTATCCGTCTACCAGGCCGCAACGGGTCAAGGCCGCGATATGCGACGACAGCGTATTCTGCCGTACCTGCAGCGCCTCTGCGATATCACCTGCCGCCATGCCATGACGCTTGCTCACCAGCAGCCGCATCACCTTCCAGCGGGTTTGCTCGCCAAGGGCGCGAAGGGCCGAGATCGTCTCAAACTCATCCATGTTTCGGGAATAATCGATATGAATGACAGCCGTGTGACAATTCACTAAGTTTCCGGGCTGCCAAAAAATATCACGGAGAGGGGACTAATATGGACGACAAGAAGCCTGCAAAAAAGGCGAATTCCGCCAACAAGCTGGAATTCTCAGGGCGGCTCGACAGCATCAACGTCAGCGCCGCCGGAAACCATTTCCAGTTCGAGCTTGTAGGCAAAAACGGCAGCAAGTCCTATCTGCTCGATTCCGCCAATCCGTCCGCTTTTGCCACCTTGGCGGCCTTCGTCACCTCCGCATACATGGCCGGCAAGAAAATCCACGTGCAAGCCACGGCAAATGGCGAGGGCCTGCCCTTTGCCAGCAACATCAGGATCGGCGCTAAGCCAAAGGTTCCCAAGGCCAAGCCCGTAAAACGCGTCAAAGGGCCTGTGATTGAGGCGCAGCCGGCTGCCGCCTGATCGTGGCGAGCCATGCGTACCCGCGGTACGGCGCTTCAAAATGAACCAATGCGCCATGTGTCTTGGCGAGTCTGGCGAGTTCGTCTTTTAGTCCTGCGCGCGACGACACATGAAAAAGATCCAACCAACGAAACAGCAGGGTGCGAAAGCCGCGCGGCAAGCCCTCGCACTGCCCGAAGTCAACAATGTGAAGCTCGCCATCTTTCGCCAACAGGCTGAAGGCATGGCGCAAGGCCGTCTGCCATTCAGGAACCATCGACAGGGTGTAGGAAAAATAGATGCGGTCAAACTGGCGCTGGCCAAGGCTCGCCATGGGATCAAATGACGTTGCATCGGCGCAGGCAACACGCACTCGTTTTTCGAATCCCATGCGGCCCATGCCGCCAAGCGCCGTCTTCAGCATCTCCTGCGAGATGTCGATGCCGAACAGCTTCGCATTGCCATAGCGCTGCGCCGCCCCTATCAGGTTGCGGCCCGTACCGCAGCCAATTTCCAGGATTGATCCACCCGGCGGCGGGGTCAATCGGTCAAGCAGCTGGTCCCGGCCCAGCAGGTAATAGCGCCGGCTGGCATCATAGAAATGCCGCTGGAAACGGTACATCCGGTCCATGGCTTCGCCATGGCCGGGCAGGCTCTCAATGCGTGCGTTCATAGATATGAAAGCCGCCATAAATGGAAGACCGGTCGCGCTCCCCAAGCTCGCGCGAACGCGCCTCGAGATACTGCCACTGGTGCAAAACCTCGCCGTCCACCCGGCCAGGAAGAATGGTCTCCGTTCCCGCCGTCCGGAAAATCACCCGGGCATCGGGAGTTGCAGCGCGCGATATGGCTCGCCACAGGGCATTGAGTTGAATATCGGTCATCCAGTCCTGCGCATCGAGCAGCACAAACCGGTCAACGCTCTTGGCAGGCATGGCCTCAAGCGCGTCGGTGAGCGAGATCCGGTTTACTGAAACGCGGGCCCCATTGGCCCGAAGCTGTGCAAAATTATCTTCGCTCAGGTAAGGCGGCAGGGGGCCAGAAGCACCCGGTGCATAACTGCGGCCAAAGGCCTGCCAGGTGAAATAATTTTCCCTGAGTGGAAATCCACAGGTCAGCCGCTCCAGCCGCTTGTGCAGGACGTCAGCCATGCGGCCGCCGTCAGCCAGCGCTTCATACTGCGCCGGGGGAATGCCAAGCCCGTAAAGCGAAACCTTGCGGTCGGTCAGCCATTTGACGAAAGGTCTTTGGAACAAAGGTGCAATTTGCGTGTCAAAGAATTGCCTCTGCTGCTCCACTGAGCGGCACGCCAACAGCTCCTTGAGATCGCAGCCGTAAATCTTCGCCATGACATGGCCCACACCGATAAAACGGCCAAGCAGGCCCTTGCGGTAAATGTTGTTCTGGAAATGCCTGACCCGTTTCCGGCCCAGCCAGCTCCGGCCTTCCCAGTATTTGCGCGTCTCGCCGTCAATCGTCGGGCGCAGATAGCGCCGGTAATCGCGGGTGTTCTGCCGGTCATCCGCCTCGCCGAAAAACCGGTAGAATTCCTGCCAGCCCGGAAGCGCGGCTAAACCTGCAAGCTTGAGGCGCGTCAGCGCCACATGCGTGCGGTTGAGATCAACCGCCGTAATGCGCGCCGGCGAGGCCGTGAGGTAGCTCAACACATTGCATCCGCCCGAGGCAATCGTCACCACGTGGTGGTGCGGCTCGATTTCCATCGCGGCCATGTCAACTACAGGGTCTTCCCAGATTTGCGGATAGACAAGGCCCCGGAACGCCAGGCTGAAAATCCGCTCCAAAACGCCTTCGAAGCTCAGCATCCGGTTCCGGTGGACCGCGTGGCCCACCAGATTGCCGCTGCGTGGGGCGTCCATGACCGTGTCGAATGCCATTGCGAATCCTTTCATGACCAGTTCGTCAAATTTTGACGACGTTCCTAGGCATGCTTTGTGACAGCTGTGTCACAAGGTACATTCCGCCACCGTCACACAGCCTTCATCTTTCTCGGAAAATAGAGACGGAACAATGCTGCACGGGTGAGTCGATGAAAGCTGACGTGTTAACCATACGCCACTACCGGGCGATTTTTATCTCGGATGTCCACCTCGGCACGCGCCGCGCCCAGGCCGCGGCACTGCTGGATTTCCTGCGCGAAACGGAAAGCAAAAGGCTCTATCTCGTGGGCGACATGATCGACGGCTGGTCGTTGCGCCAGAAATGGTATTGGGACCAGTTGCACAACGACGTGATCCAGAAAATCATGCGCAAGGCGCGCAAGGGCACCAAGGTCATTTTCATTCCCGGAAACCACGACGAGAATTTCCGTGATTTCACCGGCCATCGCTTTGGCCACGTCGCGGTGATGCGCGAGGCGGTTTACAAAAGCGCCTCAGGCCTCAACTATCTCATTCTCCATGGCGACAAGTTCGACAACGTGATCTACTTCGCCCCCTGGCTCGCAAAGCTCGGCGACTGGGCTTATGAGCGCCTGATGGACATGAATGGCGTGGTGAACGGCCTGCGCCGCCTGCTGGGCTTCGGCAAATGGTCGTTGTCTGCCTATATCAAGCACAAGGTCAAGAAGGCCGTGGAATTCATTTCACGCTTTGAGGAAGCCGTGGTCCGCGAGGCTCACGCGCGCGGCTGCCAGGGTGTGATTTGCGGGCATATTCATACCCCGGATAACCGGATGATCGACGGCGTCCACTATCTGAACGATGGTGACTGGGTAGAAAGCTGCACCGCCCTTGTCGAGCACTTCGATGGCCGTTTCGAGATCATTGATTGGAAGCAGCAAAGGCCTGAAATAGTCAGGGAGCTGGTAGCGGTGAACGCCACGCCTGTATCTGAGTCACCAGCCTTTGTTCATCTGCGCTAGGTCAATTTTCGATCTAGTCAGCCCAGCCTTTCAACTCCTGCCGCACAAGTATCTCCAGCATGTCAATCGACAACGGGCCATCATTCAGGCAGGGCACGGCGGAGAAATTGACACCGCCCGCATGCTTGAAGGTTTCGTCAAGGCCAATGGCCACTTCCTCAAGGGTCTCCACGCAATCGGCTGAAAATCCCGGCATGATCATCACCAGGTTTTTGACCCCCTTTGCAGGCAACCCTTCAACCGTGCCTTGGGTATAGGGCTGCAGCCATTCGGCCCGGCCAAAGCGTGATTGAAACACCACCTGCAATTGCTCCGGAGAAAGCTTCATTTTTTCCCGCAGCAGGCGCGCCGTTTTCATGCAGTGGCAATAATAGGGGTCGCCCTTGGTCAGATATTCACGCGGCAGGCCGTGAAATGAGGCCAGGATCATATCCGGCTTCCACGGCAGTTCCTTGACATGCTGTTTCAGGCTTTTTGCCAGCGCCTCAATATATGCGGGATGGTCGAAATAGGGCGGCACACTGCGGGTGGCGGGTTGCCAGCGCATGGTCCTCAGGGCATCGAAACACTTGTCCAGCGCCGTTGCCGTGGTGGCAGCGCTATACTGCGGATAGAGCGGCACAAGCAGGATTCGGTCGCAGCCCTGCGCCTTCAGTGCTTCAATGCGTGCGGCCACCGGCGGCTGGCCATAGCGCATGGCCCAATCAACGATGATCTCCGGCCTGTCCTTAAGCGCCTTTTGAAGTTCCTTGCTTTGCCCGCGCGTAATGGTCTTCAACGGCGATTCATTGAGCGCCTTGTTCCAGATCTTTTCATAAGCCCTGCCGCTTTTCTGCGGACGGAACGTCAGGATAACCCCGTTCAGGATGAACCACCATAAAACCCGATTGACCTCGATGACACGCGGATCCGAGAGGAATTCCTTGAGATAGCGCCGCATCGGCCAATAGGACGTGGCTTCGGGCGTTCCCAAATTCATCAGTAAAACGCCAATTTTACCGTTATTAACTTCTGGATGCCCAGGAGGCCGAAATTTCTGCAAGGGACGGCTTTTCATGGGCCTCGGCCAAAGGTGGATCGACAGGTGGAATCAACCCTGCCGGACCGCGTTAACATATTGCAAACTCTCATTGAATATCGTGTTTTAACAGATAATTGTGCAAGGCGCATATCGCAATGGATAGTGTGGAAACCGGGCGAAGTCCATTCTTCTCCCAGCTCCAAAAAGAAGGTCAGCGGGCCGCTGATCTTGTTTTCACCGACCTTGATACAACGTCAACGACCTCGAATATCGAACCGGGACTCTTCCGCGCTTCACAGATAAACACCCTTTACGGCACTCTGCCGCTGTTTGTTTTGTCCCACATCATTGTCGTGCCAACTTTTGCCTCGGTGATATCGGAGCAGTTTCAGACCGCCATGACCGTCTGGTGGATTACCCTTTCAATCGTGCCTGTGGCATTGGTGTTCATTCTTTGGAACCATCATGCCCAAAGGCGTTCCCCGGTTGCCAGCGTGGCCGAAATCCGCTGGGTTGAACTGCTTGGGATCCTCTTTGGCCTGTCTTGGGCGCTGTTCCCGGCGGCATTTTTTGCCCCTGCAGGTGCCGACCTGCGTGTCCTGATTGTCGGCGGAACACTTGCAGCTTCGGCGGTGGGAACTTTCGCGCTGTCTCGCGTGCCTGCCGCCGCAATTATTTTCTGCGCCTTGATCACGGGTTCCCTTTCATTGTCGGTGATAAAGCTCGAAGGTCCAATCGGCCTCACCTCAACACTTTTTACAATTGCTTACGGCCTCATTCTTGCGGGCATGGTCCTCAATCAACATCGCGACCAATTGCAGAAAGCCGTGGATGCGCAGGAAATGCACCACCAGAAAGATATTATCGCGCTGCTGCTCAATGATTTTCAGCTGGGCACAAGCGACTGGCTCTTCGAATGCGACGCCAACGGTTCGCTCACCTACGTCTCAACCAGGCTGAGCGAAATTGTTGGCAAGTCGCCTCAGAATGTTAAGGGCTTGACGCTTCTGGATGCGGCTGGCGCTGATGCGACGCAAATCGGCTGGACTGAACTTTACGAAACGATGCAGCAAAGAAAGCCAATTGTGGCCCATCGGCTTGAGGTGAACAAGGCGGGGCAAACGGCCCATTGGCAAATCAGCGCCCGGCCGCTCTTTGCCGAGGATGATGTTTTTAGGGGCTATCGCGGTGTTGGCCGTGACGTCACGGCGGAATGGGAAACTGATCGCAAGCTCATTGAGGCCAAGGAAGCCGCAGAAGCGGCAAGTGCAGCAAAATCGCAATTCCTCGCCGTCATGAGCCATGAACTGCGCACCCCGCTCAATTCCATTGTTGGATTTTCGGAGATTCTCTCATCGCGCACCGAGGAAACGCTCGAAACTGAAGTCAGGCTGGATTATGCCAAAACAATTCTGAACAGCAGCAAGCACCTGCAAACCCTGATCACCGATATTCTTGATGCAACCCGCATCGAAAATGGCACGATTTCCCTCATTGAACAGGATATGGATGCGGCTGAACTCGTCGAAATCGCCGTAAAGATGTGCCGGGACCAGGCCGAAAAGACTGATGTAACGCTCGTTGCAAAACTGACCGATGGCATTGAAATCCGGGCCGACATCACCCGTACCAAACAAGTCATTCTCAATCTCCTGACCAATGCCATCAAGTTTTCATTGGCCGGCGGCGTGGTGAACATTGAATTGCTGCGCCTGCGCGATGACCGGCTTGCCATTGTCATTCGCGATGGCGGCATTGGCATAAAGTCAGAAGATGTGAGCCGCATTTTTGAACCCTTCGTGCAGGCCGAAGATGGCATGTCGCGGCGCTTTTCCGGCATCGGCCTTGGCCTGTCCATCGCGCGGAAGATTGCCCGCCTTCATGGCGGTGAAGTGACTTTGGAAAGCCAGTTCGGGGTTGGCACAATGGCGCGCTTTGAACTGCCGCCGTCACGGGTGACCTGGCCCATCATGCCATCTAAGCCCCAGCCGGGTGTTGCGGCGTAGGACGATTCACGCCATCTTGACGCCATGACAAAAACAGCCCGCATCCCGCCATTCATCGGAGCCACCCGCTCGCGCACCCCAAACGGTTTCCAATCAGCAGTTTTTGGCGCGCCGCATGGCACCCCCTACCCGCGCATTGACAATCGTATTCACGCCACCGCTCCGGACGCATTCCGCCTCGCCCTTGAAGCCGATGGCGAATGGCTGGACCATTGGGATTTTGATTTGGGCGGGCCCCTGCTGGCCGATGGCGCTTGCCGCATTGCCGATCTCGGCAACCTGCCGACCAAGACCAAGGATGGCAAAGGCAACCGCAAACTCATTGAAACGCAAACCCGCAAAATCCTGGCAGCAGGCGCCGTGCCGCTCATGTTCGGCGGTGATGATTCAACCCCAATTCCTTTTGTGGCCGGCTTTTCCGGAAGCTCGCCGCTCACCATCCTGCAGATCGACGCCCACATCGACTGGCGCGAAGAACGCTATGGCGAAAGGCTGGGCTTTTCCAGCACCATGCGCCGGGCCTCGGAACAGGCCCATGTCTGGCGCATCGTGCAGGCCGGGGCCCGCGGCCTCGGCAGTGCGCGGGAAGCCGAAGTGCGTGACGCCAAGCAATGGGGCGCCCGCATTTTTACCTCCCGGCAAATTCATCATGACGGGCTTGGCGCAGTCCTTGAATCCATTTCCCCGGATGCCGATTGCTTGATCTGCCTGGATTGCGATGCGCTGGATTGTTCCCAAATGCCTGCCGTTGCCTATCCCTCTCCCGGCGGCCTGAGCTTTGTGCAGGTCACCGACCTCATCGCCGGGGTTGCCGCCAAGGCCCGCATTGCCGGATTCGCCATGGTTGAATTTGTCCCCAAAAGGGATTTGGACGGCACCTCCGCCTTTACCGCGGCGCGGATTGCCGCAAATGTCATCGGCCATATCGCCCGGCAGATTTGACTTAGGCGCATTTTTCGCTATTGATCACCACAGGGGAAAGCGATCTCCCCTCAAGGCGACATGCCCAAGAATCGCGTCCCATTAACATTCAAGAGGGCGCAAACATGTCTGCACCAAATTCGATAAAATCCGATAAACTCGCACGCCTCATCGGCACTCCTTCGGCACCCATCATCGTCGATGTCCGTACGCAGGAAGACTTCGAAGCCGATCCTCGCCTTGTTCCCGGCGCTTTGAAAAGAAGCCACACAAGCGTTTCCGAATGGGGCAAGGCCCATGCCGGAAAACCCGTGATCGTTGTCTGCCACCACGGGGCAAAGCTGAGCGAGGGAACCGCCGCCTGGCTGCGCCAGCTCGGAGCCGATGCCATAGCGCTGGAAGGCGGATTCGTGGACTGGGAGACCGCAAAATTGCCGCTTATTCCCGTGGCGAAAATCCCCAAGCGCGATGCCGAAGGCCGCACCCTTTGGGTGACCCGCGCCCGGCCAAAGATCGACCGCATCGCCTGCCCCTGGCTCATCCGGCGCTTTGTTGATCCCTCCGCCGTGTTTCTTTTTGTGGCTCCCCAGGAAGTGGCGGCCGTTGCTGACCGCTTCAATGCCACAGCCTTCGACATCGAGAACACCCACTGGAGCCACAGGGGCGACCTCTGCACCTTCGATGTCATGATCGAGGAATTTGGCCTCGGCACTGAAGCCCTTCTGCGTTTGGCCACCATCGTTCGTGCTGCCGATACGGCGCGGCTCGATCTGGCGCCTGAAGCGGCTGGCCTTCTCGCCGCCTCCCTTGGCCTCTCGCGCATGTATGCCGATGATCTCGAACAGCTCGAGGCCGGCATGCTGCTCTACGACGCCTTCTATCGCTGGTGCCGGGATGCGACCGAGGAAACTCATAACTGGCCCACCAACAAGGTGAAGCCGTGAGCGCTTCGCCGACCTTTGCCGAAGCCACAAAAGTTTGGGCCCGCATCGGCTGCCTCTCCTTTGGCGGGCCGGCGGGCCAGATCGCCCTCATGCACCGCGAAATCGTCGATGAGCGCAAATGGCTCAGCGAGCAGCAATTCCTCTCGGCCCTCAATTTCTGCATGCTGCTGCCGGGGCCGGAAGCCATGCAGCTTGCCACCTATGCTGGCTGGCGCATGCATGGCGTCAGGGGGGGATTGGTGGCGGGCCTGCTGTTCGTTCTGCCCGGTGCTCTCGTCGTGCTGGCTCTTTCCATGCTCTATGCCGCCTTCGGCAACCTGCCGTGGATTGAAGCGATTTTCTTCGGGGTGAAAGCCGCCGTGCTTGCCATTGTCATCGAGGCGCTCCTGCGCGTGGCGCGGCGCGCGCTCAAAGGTAACATTGATTGGCTCATCGCCGGCGTGGCATTTCTCGCTCTCTATTGTTTTGACGTGCCCTTCCCGCTCATCATCGTTGCGGCTGGTCTTGTGGGGTTTTTCCGCAGCAGTACGGCAGACAAATCGCCATCAACCGCGCGGCCAAGTTTCACCGCATTGTTTTCCACCACGGCAACCTGGGCGGCCATCTGGCTCGTTCCCCTTGCACTCCTCGCCATGACGCTGGGCACAGACCATGTGCTCACCAAAATCGGCATCTTCTTTTCGCAACTCGCCGTGGTGACCTTTGGCGGCGCCTACGCGGTTCTTTCCTACATGGCCCAGGCTGCCGTGGAACAGCACGGCTGGCTCACCGCGCCTGAAATGATCGACGGCCTGGCGCTGGCCGAAACCACGCCGGGGCCGCTCATTCTCGTCACCCAATTCGTGGGCTACCTTGCGGCCCTGCGCGGAATGGACAGCATCTGGGGCGGCCTTGCCGGCGCCCTCGTCACCCTCTGGATGACCTTTGCCCCCTGCTTTCTCTGGATATTCGCGGGCGCCCCTTACATTGAGCATATCAGCCGAATGCCCCGCCTTTCCGGCGCCTTGGCCGCCATTACCGCCGCCGTGGTGGGCGTAATCCTTAACCTTTCCCTTTGGTTTGGCCTGCACGTGCTGTTTGCCAGGGTTAACCGCATGGATGGCGCCTTCAAGCCATGGCTGCCGGACTGGCCGACGCTCGACTGGGCCGCTTTGGCCATCAGCATCATTGCCGCTTTTGCCCTGCTGCGCCTGCATCTGGGCATTCCAAAAACGCTGGCCCTGTGCGCCGCACTTGGCGTATTCTGGAGGCTCGCGATTCAAGGACTTTAGTGACATGACATCCGCCTCCCCCCTCGTGGGCCTGCCCGCCGATACCTACGAAAATCACGGCTTCCTGTTTCATTCGCTGGGCGACAAATATGTCCGCGCCGTCGCCGAAGTCTCGAAATGCACCCCGCTGATGATCCCCGCCATGATCGACGCGGTTCATCTCGACCACTTGCTCGATCCCTTTGACGGCATCCTGATGACCGGCGCTGTTTCGAACGTGCATCCGCCGCATTATGGCGAAGAGCCGACGGCCGATCACGAGCCCTACGACCATGCGCGCGACGCCATGACCCTGAAACTCATCCGCGCCGTGATTGACCGCGGCATTCCGCTGTTCTGCATTTGCCGCGGCTTTCAGGAACTGAATGTGGTTCTCGGCGGCAGCCTCGAAGCCGAATTGCAAAAAGGCCAGGGACGGCTTGATCACCGCGCCCCAAAATCCGACGATACCGACGTGCGCTACGGCCCCAAGCATGCGGTCAAGATCACCAAGGGCGGCATGCTCGAACGCATCATCGGCAAAAGCGAAACCATGGTGAACTCTATTCATCGCCAGGGTGTGAAGAAACTGGCGCCGGGACTCAGCGCCGAAGCCGTGGCCCCCGATGGCATCATCGAAGCCGTTTCGGTCAAGGGCGCCAAGGCCTTTGCCTTCGGCACCCAATGGCACCCTGAATACAAGGCCGCCAACAATCCGGATTCCGTAAAACTCTTCGAAGCCTTCGGCGACGCGGTGCGCGCCCACAACCGGGACCGCGCCAGCACGACATTCAACAAGCAGCGCTACGCCTGATCTCATAATTTCTGTCATTCCGGCGAAAGCCCTTTTAATTTCTGTCACCCCGACGAAAGTCGGGGCCCAGACTTTCAGAATGTGCATTGGTCATGAGTCTGGGTCCCGGCTTTCGCCAGGATGACAGAATTTTTGAATTAATCCGTCTACGGATGATTTCCGCTTCAGCTCGTGTCCGGCTTCTCTGCCTCCCAGGCGAGCTCATGGCATTCGGTGAGGATCTCATCGACTTCGTGAGTGGGCTCCCTGCGGTGCCCGGGAGGACGGCCGGGACGGAGCGGCGATTTGAACTTGGGAGTTTTTGCGTTCTCGCGCCTCATACGCCAGCGGGCGAGACGTTTGGCCTGGCGCGGCAGGTCGTCAAGCGCCAGCTTGAGGGCCTGGAGCCTCCGGGTAAGGCGCACGGCACTGGCCAGGCCATCAGAGGGTGGCGGAGCGGCCACGGGAGGACGCCCCGGCCAG
>DATLDM010000105.1:0-20718 GCA_035525875.1 Aestuariivirga sp. | reverse complement strand
ATGCCCCATGAGGAAGGCGTCTCCGCCTTTGAAGAGCAGGCCATGGCCTTGAAAGAGGGTGGCGTTGACGTGCTGTGGATTGAAACCATGTCGTCCGAGGAGGAACTTCGTGCCGCCGTGGAAGGCGCCGCCAAGGCGGGCCTGCCGCTTGTTACCACCATGAGCTTTGACACCAATGGCCGCACCATGATGGGCATCACCCCCAAAGCCTTTGGCGCATTGACCGCTTCGCTCGGAACTCAACCTGTGGCGATTGGCGCAAATTGCGGCGTCGGCGCTTCCGAACTGGTGGCAACCGTGCTGGGCATCAGCGAAGCCCGTCCCGATGCGGCTATCGTGGCCAAGGGCAATTGCGGCATCCCGCAATACAAGGAAGGCCACATCCATTACACCGGAACACCGGAACTAATGGCCGACTACGCCCGCATTGCTTTGGATGCAGGTGCAAAAATCATCGGCGGCTGTTGCGGCACGTCACCGGAACATCTGGCGGCCATGCGGAAATCCCTCGAGAGCTACACCAAGGGTTCGCGCCCCTCGATTGAACTTGTCGAACAGCGCCTCGGCCCGGTTTCAGTCCTCGCCAAAGGCATCGACACCGCCGCCGAAGGCGCCGCCAAACGCGAGCGCCGCCGGGGAAACTAATTCGCCACTTCCCACTTCATCAATAATTCTCATCATGCCCGCACTTGATGCGGGCATCTTCTTTTGGTGGCATAGATGATGGCCGTGTCAAGCACGGCCATGATGAGAATTAAATATGAAAGCAATAGCCTCTACTCAAACCTATCCGTCAGCACCGGCTTGCCCAGCATGAAGCAATCGCTTACGAGTTGAAGGGGCGAGGCATCCACTTCGGATTTCTTCGCTTTCAGAAGCCGCGTGAACTTGGCGTAGATGTCTTCATACTCGCGCAGAACAGCCTCGTGGGCAATCTTGCCGTTGACGATCAAGACTGACCCTCCCTTTTTAAGATGAAGGGCCAAGCCGTCTTTCGTGCCGATTTCGATTTCCCAGGTTTCGCCAGTCTCCTGACGCCAATCGAATGCAGCGCTGAGATCGGCGGCCGCGCCGTCGCCGCGTTTGAAACGGATATTGGCTGCAATGGGCGTTGCCGCATTCGCGGGAACTTCGATCGTGGCGCTGTCTGCAAAAATGGGTTCGGGCAGAATTTTGGTCACGATCGAAAGAGCATTGATGCCGGGATCGAAAACACCAAAGCCGCCGGGCTGCCAAATCCACTCCTGGCCGGGGTGCCATTTACGAACATCCTCCTTCCAGGTGATTTTCAGAAAATTCACATGGTGGCCCTTGAGCCTGGCTTTTGCCATATCCACGGACTTGTTATAGCGCGAGTGCCAGGCTGCATAGAGCACCCGTTTCTTCTTTCGCGCAAAAGCCTCCATCGCAAGCAATTCGCCCACCGTTGGCGTTGGCGGCTTTTCGATGAGGAGATGCCAGCCGTAGTCCAGCGATTCGCGTGCCATGGCGAGCCGCACTGCTGGCGGAGTGCACAGCGCTATGCAATCCACCGCGATCTTGCTCGCACGCAGTTGGCCCAATGATTCAAAACAGGGAACCTGGTCGACCTTCGCGTGACGGCTGACGCCGGCTACCAATTTGAAGTTCCGGTTCTTGGCGATGCAGGGCAGGTGCTGGTCCGTTGCGATCTTGCCGAGCCCGACGACGGCGATTTTGAATACCATATGCTGGATCCTAGTTCTTGATGATGCGGGTGAGGGCGGAGAGAAAGCTGTCGACTTCCGCGGCCGTATTGTAGTGCGCCAGCCCCACGCGCAAAACCCCGCCCTTGTCCAGAAGCCCCATGCGGCCCACCGGCTCGATGGCGTAGTTGTGGCCGGACCAGACAAACATGTTCTCCGCCGCAAAATCCTTGGCGAGACTGTCGGGATGGTGGCCGTCGAGCGTGAAGGAAACCGTGGGCACCCGGCGGTGCAGGGCGTTAGCAGACGTCAGCCCGCGAATGGTCAGCCCCTTCACCCCGCGCAAACCGTCAATCAGTTGCAGGGTGAGCTTGTGCTCGTAAGTCACAAGCCTGTCCCAGGCGGTTGAAATTTTTTTTGCCCGCGTCCCGCCCTGGCCAAATTGCTCGAGATATTCGATGGCGCCCAAACAGCCCGCAATGCCCTCGTGGCTCAGGGTGCCCGTTTCAAACTTGTGCGGCAGGTCATCGCCGGCAGGCCGCACCTTGTAGCTGAAGGTTTCCTTGAGCAGTGCTTCGCGCGCCCACAGCACGCCCATATGCGGGCCGAACCACTTGTAGGCAGACGACACCAGCACATCCACACCCAGGTCCTGCACATCAATGGCGTAGTGCGGCGCAAACTGCACCGCATCCACATAGACCAGCGCACCCGTGGCCTTGGCCTCCTTGGCAAAGGCCTTCACGTCATTGACGGTTCCGGTGCAATTGGATGCAAGGCCCAAAGCCACAAGCCGCGTCTTCTCCGATAGCACATTGCGCAGCGCGTCCTCCGGGAACTCGTAGGTCTCCGGATCAAAATCCATCCAGCGCACCACAAGGCCCAGGTCTTCCGCCAGCAGCAGCCATGGGGCAATGTTGGCATCATGGTCCATGCGTGACAACACGATCTCATCGCCGCGTTTGAACTTGCGCCCCAGGCAGCGCGACATGTGCAGCGTCAGCGTTGTCATGTTCTGGCCGAAGACGATTTCAGAGGCACTCCGGGCATTGTAGAAATCCGCGCACGCCTGATGAGCCAGATTCACCATCTCGTCGGCTTGCTTCGTGGTGCTGAAATATCCGCCAAGGTTAGCGTTTTTTGTGGCAAGTGTTTCAACCGTGCGGTCAATCACCTGCTGCGGCACCTGGGTGCCCGCCGGATTGTCAAAGTAAACCCGCGCATGCCCCCCGTCCTTCAAGGCCAGGGCAGGGAATTGCGTGCGGACACGTGCGATGTCGAGGGAGTGGGCCACGTCAAAACTTTCCGGGAAAACACAGTTGGGAGCGTTACCAATAGCTGCCATTTCCGCTTGCTTCAACCGTCGCTTTCCGGCATGTGAATGTCGCGTGATGACCGCGTAAACTGTGGCAATCCCGCTATCTTGTTGTGATATTATAAGACCTTCGGAGTCCCCTATGAGCGATGACGGCGAACTTGATCTGAACAGCCTCAATAATGAGGATCTGGTGCTTCAGGTCCATGACGATCTCTATGATGGCCTCAAGGAAGAGGTTGAAACCGCCGTGCACATTCTGCTGGGCCGCGGCTGGGCCCCTTACAAGGTTCTGACCGAAGCTCTCGTTGAAGGCATGCGCATCGTCGGCATCGATTTCCGCGATGGTATTTTGTTCGTGCCGGAAGTTCTGCTGGCTGCCAACTCCATGAAGGCCGGCATGTTCATCCTTCGCCCGCTCCTTATTGCCACCGGCGCGCCGCGTCTCGGCAAGATGGTGATCGGCACCGTGAAGGGCGACATTCACGACATCGGCAAAAACCTTGTCGGCATGATGATGGAAGGCGCTGGCTTTGAGGTGATCGACCTCGGCATCAACAATTCCGTCGAGAAATATCTGGCTGCCATCGAAGAACATGGCCCGGACATTCTCGGCATGTCGGCGCTGCTCACCACCACCATGCCCTATATGAAAGTGGTGATCGACACCTTGAAGGAAAAAGGCATGCGCGATGATTATGTCGTGCTCGTGGGCGGGGCTCCGCTCAATGAGGAATTTGCCAAGGCCATTGGCGCCGACGCCTATTGCCGCGATGCGGCCGTCGCCGTCGAAACCGCCAAAAGCTACATGGCCCGCAAGCATAACCAATTGGCCGCCAAGGGGTAAGCAAACCCTCTCACCACGAAGTGGGGAGAGGGTGCGTCATGCTTATTGCCCACCCACATCCTTCTTGAACTGGGCAAGGTCAATCTGCAGGCCGTGAAAGGCAGTGCTCCAATGGCGGGTTAGAGCCGCCATGCCAACCGCCTCAGCGATCTCCTCATCCGTGGCCCCTGCATTTTTTGCTGCAATTGTGTCCGCATAAACACAATATTCACACGGAATTTGTGCCGCCACCGCAATCCCGATTAGCGACTTCACCTTCGGCGAAAGGGCGGTCTTGTCGCTGAACTCAAGTGACTTCGCTTCTTCCCAGGCGCCGACGATGCCCGCCTTGGGGAACTTCTTGATGAATTCGGGCACCTTGCCGAACGTACCCTCGATTTCCTTGTAAGTTGCTGCCTGGCTTGCGGTAAGTTCTTCCGCAAAGCTCGGCCCCGTCATTGCTGCAAGGCTGAAACCAATGGCAAAAAGTGAAAAGCGGATGGAATTTTTCATGGCATTTCTCCTGGGTTGACTTTTCTGGTTTTTACCTTACAGTGTAAGGTATGATGAATCGAATATACCTTACACTGTAAGAATGCAAGAGGTAAAATGCCCCGCGCGACTAAAAAAGTGTCACAAAAACGTGAGCCGCTGAGCAAGGACCGGATTGTCCTGAAGGCCCTGGCGCTTGTTGAGCGCGAAGGCCTTCATGGCTTCAGCTTCCGCAAGCTGGCCGATGACCTGCACTGCGAAGCGATGAGCATCTATTATCATTTCCCCAGCAAGGCCCATCTCTTCGATGCCATGGTTGCCCATTGCCTGGGAAAGATAGACTGGCTCCCGGACGATGCCCCGTGGCGCGAAGCCCTGCGTCATGGCTTCGCCAGTTTCCGGGAAGTGGCGCATCAGCATCCGGCTTTTAACCAGTTCCTCGTGGTCTATCGCATGAACTCCATGGAGGGATTGGGCATGCTGGAGAAGATTCTGGGCATTTTCCTCCGGGCGGGATTTTCACCAGAGCAGGCGGCGAGGTATTTTCGGTTGACCGGCTACTATTTCATGGGCGCGACCCTGGATGAAACGAGCGGTTATGCCAAAGGTCCCTCCGCCGCCGAACCTGTTCCCGAGGCAATTTTAACGAGAGATTTTCCAACCGTCGTCACCGTTGGCCCATATTTCAAGCCGGGCAGTTTTGACGACACATTCTTTACCGGACTTGATTTATTGCTGGACGGTATCGAAATGACCCATAAGGGCGGTTCGAAATAGCCTTTTTAACGTCGTAGTTGAACCTCTGCATAAAGCGCAATTGGCTAAATTGATAAGTAAATGACCACTGTTGATCTTAAGCCATCTGACGAGTTTCAGTTCGCCACCGGAAAGGGCGAAGTGCTTCTGATTGCCTGTGGCGCGCTGGCCCGTGAAATCGTCGATCTCATCGAACGCAACCACTGGGCCGCCTTTGACGTCCAGTGCCTGCCGGCCAAATGGCACAACACCCCGCAGTTCATCGTTCCCGCCGTGCGCCAGAAAATCCGTGAGCAGCGCGGCAAGTACAAGTCCATCTTCGTCCTCTACGGCGATTGCGGCACCGGCGGCCTGCTCGACAAAATGCTGGAAGAAGAGGGTGTGGAACGGATCGACGGCCCCCACTGCTATGCCTTCTTTTCGGGAAACCCGGAATTTGCCGCCAAGGCCGACGATGAGTTCACCGCCTTCTATCTCACCGACTATCTGGCGCGCCATTTCGACAAGCTGATCTGGGCCGGTCTCGGCCTTGACCGCCATCCGGAACTGCTCTCTTCATATTTTGGAAACTATACCAAGGTCATTTATCTCGCCCAGACTCATGATGAACAATTGGTTGAGAACGGCCGGAAAGCGGCGGAGCGATTGGGCCTGGCCTATGAGTACCGCTTCACCGGCTATGGCGAACTTGAATCCGACATGGCCGCCCGCTCAACTCCACTGACCTAACCTGTAGCCGCCGCCGGCGATCTCGTAATAATCGCCGGCATTGTCGCAATATATGTGACCCTCAAGCTTGAGCCCCGTCGCCCCGTCAATGGACCCGGCGCAGATTGAGGTGGTGTCACGGCCATCCGCCTTCCAGAACAAGGTGGAGCCGCAGGCCCTACAGAATCCGCGCTGCGCCGTATCGGAAGCCCGGTACCACGCCAATGTTTCTTTGCCAATGAAGTGCAGGTCCGCATCAGCGCTGGTCGTTGATGCCCAATAGTTGCCCGTCTGCTTCCGGCATTGCGTGCAATGGCAGGCAGTGATGGCTTTCAGGGGTCCGCGCATTTCAAATGTTACGCCTCCGCAGAGGCATGATCCGGTTTTCATTTTTTAAACTCCGTAGTGAGTGCTGCAATATGATCCGGCCCGATGCCGCAGCAGCCGCCAAAAATAGACACGCCTTTCGCCTTCCACGCACGGGAATGTTCAACCAGCGCCGCAGGCGAAATGACATCAATAAAAACCCAATCGGGACTCTTGAAATAACCGCTCTCGGGATAGGTGCCGAGCGGTCCGTCCCAAAGCCGCCGCACCACATCAATCGCGTCAGCGGTGTCGTTGGCCGATGTGTGCATGACGCTGATGACCGCCGGATTGGTTGCCGCAAGGGTTTTTACCACATCCTCAAACAGGAACTCGGGACGCCCAAACCCCGCCAAATCCCCGTCATCGCGGCGCTCCGCGGAAACACCCACCCAGACAGGCAGCCCGGTTTCCATCGCGGCCTCCGTGGCCCACAGCGCGTAGTCACAATCGCGCATCAGTTCCATCATGATCAGGTCAACCCCGGTCTTGGCCATATTGTCCGCTTTTCGCTGGAACAGCCGGCGCGCTTCGGCCTCAGGCCACGACACGCCGAGATTGTTGCGGTCGGATCCCGTTACCATGGGGCGCATGGTTGACATGGAACCGGCCACCACAACTTGCTTTTTCTTTGCGGCGACAGCGTTTTTGGCAATCTTCACGGCCACCCGGTCAATCTCCAGGAGGTCGTCATCACGTTTCAGGTTGTTGAAGAGCAGGGCGCTGGTCGCAAAGGTATTGGCGATAATGATCTCAGCGCCGGCGGCAATATAGTCTTCATGCACGGCCTGCACGGTGTCCGGGTGGGTCAGATTGGCGTCGGCGCACCACGTCTCGCCGCTCATCGGCACCCCGCGCCGCTGAATATCCGTGCCCGTGCCGCCATCAAGGATGATGGTTTGGCCCTTATCAAGTTTTTGCTGAATGATTTTGTACATAACGCATCAATAACCGGCCTAGGCAGCATTTCCAGTCGAATTGCGACGTGCCGCGCGAAATGCCCGCATGAAGAATTGCGCCTGAACCGGATGGTAGGTGAAGCCCCGGCCTACCGGACAGGCCCGCCGCGCCAGGCAACCGCCCGACATGCAGTCCTCGCCCGCAGGCGTTTCCAGATGGGCAGCACAGGCCGCCACATCATAGAAGGTGCCATCGAACGCATGGACCGGGCAGGCGGAGAGGCAGGGCTTGTCAACGCAGGTCTCGCAAGGATGCGCCCCCGCCGACTGCCTCGGCAAATCAAACGCTACGGGAAAGAGCAGAGCGGCGCGAAAGGCGTGCCACAACCCGTAAGTCGGATGAATGTTGAGGCCAAGCGGCGACACATGGCCGGCCCCCGCCCGCCGCGCCCAGGTCAAAAAGGGCAGGGGCGGCGTGTCGAAGGGGAACACGGACTTTGCCGAAAGGTCTTCGGCAAGCCCGCCAATAACATCGCGCGTCCAGTCGTCGATTTTCGCGGTCCTGTAATCGCGTTCATGGGCAAACCTGCGGAACATGTCGGGCCCCGCATTGCCGACGAGGATGACAAACTTTGCTTCATGGGGAACCGCATCGGCGGCTCTCGGTTCAAACCAGCCCAGAGGCGTGAACCCCGCCCGCCGGATGCTGGTTAGTATCGGATGTTCCATATCGACCTATTTTATCCAGCGCGGGTCGCCCATCTCCATGACCTCGCGTGGCAGTTTTATATCATGGCGCGCCCGGATCACATCATCCATGGCGCGCGGCAAATAGTCGGGATAATGAGTCGAGAGAATTTCCCGCTTGCGCGCCGCTGCCCGCTCGACGAGGTCAGGCCGGCCCGCCTCGATCCATTCCTTGGGGCTCATGCGGTTGGCGATCTTCGGATAGATATATTCCTTCTGCATCAGGGTAAGCGTCTGGTCGCTGCCGAGGAAATGGCCGGGACCATTGAGGCAAACCTCGCGGATGACTTCGACCGACAGCGTATCCTCGTTTACTTCAATGCCGCGCACATTGCGGTTGATGGCGCCAAGCATGTCATTGTCGATGAGCAGGCTTTCCAGGCAAAAGCCCAGCAGCGAGGCATGCATGCCGGCACTCTCGTACATCAGGTTCACGCCCGTCATGGCGGATATGCCGGCGGTCACGCCCTTTTCATAGCCCGCCTGCATATCCGGCAATTTTGAATCGCACATGCCGGCGGCTGATCCCACCGTGAGATTATAGAAATGCCCCATCTGGGCGCAGCCCGACGTGATCAGCGCCTGTTCGCCCGAACCACCGGACATGGCCCCGGTGCGCAGATCGGACACGAAGGGCCATGGCCCCCAAATGGCAACGGCGCCGGGAACAATGCAGTTGATGTAGACCAAGCCGAAAAGGCATTCAGCCACCGCCTGAACCAGAGTGCCCGCCAAGGCCGCAGGCGAGGTGGCGCCCGCCTGTGCGGCTGAGAGTAGAAGCACCGGCATGCCGCCACGCGCTGCCGTTTCCAAACAGCGGCAGGCATCCTCGGCAAATTTCATTGGTGGCACGACGAAACAATTGGATTGCGAAACGAAAGGCCGTTCGCGCCACTTCTCTTCGCTGCCCGCCACGAAATGAAGCATCTCAAGGCACTCGGTCACATGGGCGGGATCAACCATGGAAGTACCCACATGCTTTTGCGTCGAAGCAATGCAGGCATAGAGCGTGTTGATGTCGAGGTCATGCCCGGTGATCATGTCGCGCGCCGTGAGGCAGCGCTGGAAGAAATGAATATGCTCGCAGGTGTCAACAATGCGGCCCGCGTCATAAAGATCGACAAGGAGAGACTCGCGATAGCTGCGTGTGGCGGGCTCCACGACATGAACTGCCGCCCCCGCCGTTCCGAAATACACCTTGTTGCCGGTTGGCTCCATGTCGTGCTGGGGATCGCGGCCATGGAGCAGGAAGCCCCTTGCGCAGCTCGCCAGAATATCTTCGGTGAGCGAACGCGGAATAAGCATGCGTCCCTTGTCCGTCATGGTGCAGCCGCGCGCCATCATCGCTTCGATGCAGCTGGGGATCGCCTGGCCGAATCCGACGGTTTCCAGAAGCGTGAGCGCCGCCTGGTGAATGCGTTCCATGTCGCGCTGGGTCAGCGGCTTGTACTGCCCGCCTTCCATGCCGGGGCGAACCGCAGCCTCGGCCCTGGGAATTTCCCGCGACCGCAAGGCGCGCCTGGCTTCACGGCCCCCGCGGCGCTTGGAAAGGTCTTCGACTACGCTCATTTTCTGCTCCTGAATCGTGCCCCTTATGTGCCAATTTTAGGCAAGCTTGCAAAGGCTTCAAATTTTATAGGACTGGTGAGGAATAATCACCATTAAATATTGAATTGTGACTTAATTTATGGAATTTATGGGTGCTATGTACTCCTAAGACATTCCATTGGTGAAGTATTTTGGCCAGACGTGACTTGCCCCCTTTGCGCGCTTTGACCGCTTTTGAAGCAGCTGCCCGGCTCGGCAGTTTCAGGCTCGCGGCCGGTGAACTGGGCATAACCCGCTCCGCCGTAAGCCACCAGGTAAAAGCCCTGGAACAGCGCCTCGGCATCCAGTTTTTCCGCCGGGATGCCAGGCGGGCGGAGCTCACCCAAGCCGGCCACATCTATTACCCCGCCATCCGCGAGGCCTTTGACCAGATCGAAACTCAGACCCGCGCCCTGCGGCCCACGGTGAACGACAATGAACTCACCATTCAGGTCTATTTCACCGTGGCCCTCAAATGGCTCATCCCGCGGCTCCATGATTTCGAGCGGCGCTATCCGGACATGAAGGTCAGGCTCTCCACCTCGTATTTCGATTGGGATTTTGACGAGAAGCATGTGGATGCCGGAATCATCCTGGCCCGCAACAAGTCGCCCCAGCATTATTACCGGCCCCTGTTCCGCTCACTGCTCACGCCCGTCTGCGCCCCGGAACTGATGAAGGGGCCTAACGCCATCAAGACCCCGCAGGATTTGAAAAAGCACAAGCTGCTTTACGTCTATACCGCCGAAGAGGATTGGCACCTCTGGTTTGAAGCGGCGGGCGTCAAAGGCCTGAAACTTTCCGATCGCCTTGCGGTGGACAGCTATATCCTGGCGCAGGAAGCAGCCCTCGAGGGCCGGGGCGTGGCCATGACCATCGGCCCCTTCGCCACCGAAGAGATCAAGATGGGGCGGCTGGTGCAGCCTTTCCCTTTGCTCGTTCCGCACCGCCACCAATGGCAGTTCGCCTGCAACGGCGAACACCGCATGAAACCGAAAATCAAACGCTTCGAGGATTGGCTGGTGAAGCAAATTGCCGCCGATCCAACCCTTGAACCCTACCGCGAAAAAGGAAAAGCAAAGTGAACGAGGCCGACAACGAACCTTTGAGTCCCGAAACTTCGCGCCGGGGCCGGCGTGATGCCGCAAACCGCCGGGGCGCCGGTGCTGGCGTGAAGGGGGCAATTCCCCAACTCCCCCGCCGCAAAATCACGCGGGCTTTCCCGCCCATGGCGATTATCTCGGCCGACGAGGTTGAATCCATTCACCGAGCCTCGCTGAAAGTGCTTTCTGAAATCGGCATGGATTTTAATCTGCCGGAAGCCCGCGAGCTACTGAAGAAGGCGGGTGCCGATATCACCGGTGAGCGCGTGCGCTTTGATCCCGCGATGATTGAAGAGCTGATGAAATCGGCCCCTTCGCAATTCACCTTCCATGCCCGCAATCCTGAGAACAACGCGCAGATCGGCGGGCCGAACATGCTGTTTGGCACCGTGGGCAGCCCTCCCAATTGCGCTGACATGGAAGGCGGGCGCCGCACCGGAAACCAGGCAGATTATCGCAAGTTCCTGAAGCTCGCCCAATATTTCAACTGCATTGGCTTCATCGCCGGTTATCCCGTCGAGCCGGTGGATGTGCATGCCTCCGTGCGCCACCTCGAAGCGCTCCGCGATGCGGTGGTGCTTACTGACAAGCCGTTTCACGCCTACTCGCTCGGCAGTGAGCGCATTCTCGATGGCATCGAGATTGCCCGCATTGGCCGCGGTATTTCGGCGGAGCAGATGGAGCGCGAGCCTTCGCTGTTCACCATCGTCAATACCAACTCGCCGCTGAAACTGGATATGCCCATGCTGCGCGGTATTATCGAAATGTCGTCACGCAACCAGATTGTCTGCATCACGCCCTTCACGCTTGCGGGGGCCATGGCCCCAGTGACCGTCGCCGGTGCCGTGGTTGAACAAAATGCCGAAGCGCTGGCAGGCCTTGCCTTTACGCAAGTCGTGCGCAAAGGTTCACCGGTGATCTATGGCGGCTTCACCTCCAATGTGGACATGAAATCCGGTGCCCCCGCCTTTGGCACGCCGGAATACATGAAGGCCTGCATTGTCGGGGGGCAAATGGCGCGGCGCTACAATGTGCCTTACCGCACCTCCAACACCTGTGCGGCCAACACGGTGGACGCGCAAGCCGCCTACGAAAGCGTCTTCTCGCTCTGGGGCGTCACCATGGGCGGCGGCAATTTCATCATGCATGGCGCCGGCTGGCTTGAAGGCGGCCTGGTGGCCGGCTTTGAAAAATTCGTTCTCGATTGCGATTTGATCCAGATGGTGATGGAATTCATGACGCCTTTGGACACCACGGAAGATGCCCTTGGTGTCGAGGCGATCCGTGAGGTAGGCCCCGGCGGCCATTTCTTCGGCGCACAGCATACACTCGCCCGCTATTCCAATGCCTTCTATGCCCCCATCATTTCCGACTGGCGCAACAGCCAGCAATGGGAAGCGGCGGGAAAGCCGGAAGCCATGCAGCGCGCCAATACCGTTTATAAGCAGGCGCTGGAAGAATATGTTGAACCCGCCCTTGATCCGGCAAGGCGCGAAGAGCTAGATGCCTTCGTGGAACGGCGCAAACGCGAGGGCGGAGCGCCAACGGATTTCTGAGGTTTCTCGTGTTCGATATCATCGTCATTGGCGGCGCGAACATTGATATCAAGGCGCGGGCAGGCGGCAAATTTATCGCGGGGACTTCCAATCCGGGAAGTGTGAGCTTCACGCCTGGGGGCGTGGCCCGCAACATTGCCCATAATTTGGGCAGCCTCGGCGTGAGCGTCGCACTGATCTCCGCCATCGGCAATGACGCGGCAGGCGAAATTGCAATTGCCGCGACAAAGGCCGCCGGCGTTGATCTCAGCCTGTGCTTGCGCGAGGAGGCCGCGACCGGCTCCTATGTGGCGGTGCTGGATGAGAAGGGTGAACTCGTTTCCGCCGTCAACGACATGCGCATTCTGGAAAGTCTGAAACCGGAAAGAGTGAAACCTAACCGCGCCGCACTGGAGGCTGCAAAATTCATTGTGGTCGATTGCAACACCAGGCCGGATTTGCTTGACTACCTCGCCCTGAATTTCAGCGAGAAACTCATTGTCGAACCCGTGTCGGTTTCAAAATCGCAAAAATTGCTATCACTTCTGGATAAGCACGAGGTGTTCCTGGCAACCCCCAACCGGGACCAGCTCAAGGCTTTGACCGGGATCGACGATATGGACCAGGCTTGCCAGGATTTGCATGAGCGCGGCCTGCACAACCTCGTTGTCCATCTCGGCTCCGAAGGCGCACTCCTGTCATCGGGCAAGGGCATGAAAAACATTCACTCCGCCAACCAAACGCAGATCAGGGATGTGACGGGTGCAGGCGATGCAGCTGTCGCAGGCTTGGTTTATGGCCTGTTAAAAGGCTATGATATTTCCAAGGCCGTGCAATTCGGCCAGGCTGCCGCAAGTCTCGTCTTGAATTCCACCGCATCAACCGCCGTCGGCCTCACCGAAACGGCGCTTCAGAATAGTGTTAATGCCTGCAATGAATAAGCACCTCACGATTTCGAATGAAGTGTCAACGGCGCTTGCAGGCGGCAAGCCGGTTGTAGCATTGGAATCAACCATCATCGCCCACGGCATGCCATATCCCGCCAATTTTGAAATGGCCCAGGACGTGGAAGCCATTATCCGGGAGGCGGGTGCTGTGCCCGCTACCATCGCGATTATTGGTGGGGCCTTGAAGGTGGGGTTGACCTCTGCGGAGCTGAAAAAATTCGCCGTTGATGGCTCCGAGATTATTAAGGTATCGACGCGGGACTTGCCGCATGTCGTGGCGAAAAAGCTGGACGGTGCCACAACCGTTGCTTCCACCATGCGCATTGCCGCCATGGCAGGAATTCATGTGTTTGCAACGGGCGGCATCGGCGGCGTGCATCGCGGTGCCGAACGCAGTTTTGATATTTCCGCCGACATGATGGAATTCGCCGAAAGCAATGTGGCGGTGGTGACGGCCGGCGCAAAAGCCATCCTGGATTTGGCACTGACCCTCGAAACCCTCGAAACCCTGGGCGTACCCGTGGTGGGCTATGGCACCGATGACTTCCCCGCCTTCTATTCGCGCCAGTCCGGCCACGCCGTTCCCATGCGCTGTGACACTCCACAAGAAGTCGCACATCTCATGGCCACCAAATGGGGCATGGGATTGAAAGGCGGCATCGTCGTGGCCAATCCCATTCCACAATCCAGTGAAATCATCGCTTCGGAAATTGCGCCCGTGATTGAGAAAGCCGTGGTGGAAGCGGCCAGGCAAAATATTTCGGGGAAAAATGTAACGCCGTTTCTTCTCGCCAGGCTGGCGGAAGCGACAGGCGGCCGCTCGCTCGAGGCCAACCTCGCATTGGTAAAGAACAACGCCCTGGTGGCCGCCGAAATTGCCAAGGCCTTTGCGGTGGCGCAAAACAACTGACTTTCAAACGCATGGAGTGACGTAATGGAATTTCGGCAACTCGGCAGATCAGGCTTTACCGTTCCGGTCCTGAGCTTCGGCACCGGAACCTTCGGCGGCGGCACCGAATTCTTCAAGGCCTGGGGCTCAACCGACGCGAAGGGGGCGACCCGCCTGGTCGACATCTGCCTTGACGCCGGCATTTCGATGTTCGACAGCGCCGATGTTTATTCCAAAGGCTTGGCCGAGGAAGTTCTGGGTGCCGCCATCAAGGGCCGCCGCAACAAGGTGATCATTTCGACCAAGGCAACCTTCCGCTTCAGTGACCGGCCCAATGATGTGGGCTCCTCGCGCGCCCACCTGACCGACGCCATCAACGGTTCGCTGAAACGTCTCGGTACGGATTACATCGACCTGTTCCAGCTCCATGGCTTTGACGCCATGACGCCGCAGGAAGAAGTGATGGGCTGCCTCGATGATTTCGTCCGCGCCGGGAAAATCCGCTATACCGGCTGCTCCAATTTCTCCGGCTGGCATTTGATGAAGTCGCTGGCCACCTCGGAAAAGCTCGGGCTCAACCGCCATGTGGCGCACCAGGCCTATTATTCGCTGGTGGGGCGCTCCTATGAATGGGAACTCATGCCACTGGGCCTCGACCAGGGCGTGGGCGCGGTTGTGTGGAGCCCCCTTGGCTGGGGCCGGCTTACCGGCAAAATTCGCCGCGGCACCGGACTTCCCAAGGAAAGCCGCCTGCATGTGACCGCCGAAAATGGCCCGCCGGTTCCGGAAGATTATCTCTTCCGCGTCATGGATGCCATTGACGAGGTGGCTAAGGAAACAGGAAAATCCGTGCCGCAGATCGCCATCAATTGGCTGCTGCAGCGCCCCACCGTGTCCAATGTGATCATCGGGGCCCGCAACGAAGAGCAGCTCAAGCAGAACCTCGGCAGCGTTGGCTGGAAGCTGACCCCGGCCCAAATGGCCAAGCTCGATGCCGCCAGCAAGATCACCAAGACCTACCCCTACTGGCACCAGGAAGAATTCATCGAGCGCAATCCTTTGCCGGTTTGACGAAGGGCAGATGACGGAACAAATCAGTTCTGTCACCTCGACGGAAGTCGGGGCCCAGACTTTGAGCCAGCGTGATTCCCCAAAGCCTGGGTCCCGGCGTTCGCCGGGATGACAGTAAGAGGAGGGAGCCCTGGCATTATTATATCATCCGTAGTCTGATTGCTTTTCATACGCCGGGTTCATCTTTCCGCATTTTTTTCAATGCCTTGAATCAATCCACGCAACGCATCCCGCACTGTGACCGATTGACCACAGTGGCAGACATGCAACGTAATGTTTGATTTTTCCAAATCGGTTGTTGCGTGATTCTTCGCGTGTTACCTCTTGCAACGGCGGCAAACCATCGTGAGGCACAAAAGTATGACCGATGATACGACGCTCCCCGATATTCCGTCGCAATTGCGAAGAACCAGTTCGCCCGGTTTCATCACAGGAAGTCCGATCAAGCCAACCGCCGCCGCAACGCGCGCCCGCGAAAGCAAGATCAGGAAATCCATCAAGACCGTGACCCCGGTGAAAACCGCCACGTCCATTTACGCCCAGATGCTGCGCTGGTCCTTCGGCGCAACATTGCTCGTGTCCGCCATCCTGGTGGGCTTCATCTATCTCACCTGGCAGGCCGGCAATCCGCCGTTCTATCTCTTTGCGATTCTGGCGGGAACTCTCGGCGCCTTCATGAGCACGCTGATCCGGCTTTACAATTACGAGGAATTTCCGCGGCTTGTGGAGGGCAGGGAGCTTGGCCGCCTGCGCCGCTCGGATCTCACGGTCTATTCCCTGGTGCCGCCGGTTGTCGGCGCGCTGGCTGCGGCGATCCTCTTCATCGCCTTTGCCGCCGGCTTCGTGCAGGGCGGTTCGTTTTTCCCGACCTTCGCCTGCCAGGCCGGGGATAATATGTGCGGAACTTTTGACAAGCTCATTCATGATTTCGGGCCCGCCGACGCAACCGACTATGCGCGAACCCTCGTCTGGTGTTTCATCGCCGGTTTCGCCGAGCGCCTCGTGCCCGACAAACTCAAGGGACTGGCGGCAGGAGCAGGCGAAAGGTAGGGGATTTTCCGAGGAGGCTGTGTGTAGCTTAGAGTTTTTGCGGGACGCTTGGCGATGGGGGAAGAGGCGCCCTCTCCCGTGATTTGCACGGGAGAGGGGCCGACGCACGCGATTTCCGAAATTGTTTCCTTAAAGTCGGCTGAACGCCCCGTTCAGTCCGCGTTCAAGCCCGCAGGTCCATGAAAAGTGTCCAAGTACTTTAACAGGAAAGGATTACTGTCATGGTTACGAAAAACGTCTTCTATGCTTCTCAGGGAAACCTCTGGAACGCCGCCGACATGTATGGCTTGGAGAATGATACCCTAAACCTGTTGCTCCCGGCGCCTAATTACGCGGCGATAAGAACCTATCACGGTAACGATGTTGTAAACGTATTGGTCGAGCCAGCGGGCACCAACGGCTACAAATTCTATCTCGGCCTCGGCAACGATACGCTTTCTGCCTCCTCCAATGATGATTACTACTACGATGAGGGCGGCGATGACGTGGCCAACATGGGTCACGGTGGTGATACAGTCTACGCCGGTCCAGGCAACGACAATATCAATGGCGGCTTCGGCAACGATACGCTTTACTTCAACTCCCAATTCGACATGTTTGGCAACTCCACGCCCTTCACGCAAGGCGTAACTTTTGACCTCGCAGTGACCGGCCCGCAGAACCTCGGTTTCTTCGGAACCGATACATTCTTCAACTTTGAAAACGTCTCTGGTGGCCGCGGAGACGACACAATTTTCGGAGACGGCGGTGGGAACGCCCGTGTGGGCTGGAAGGGCGATGATTTTCTCCGCAGTCGCGGAGGCGTCGACACCATCTTCGCCGGAGAAGGCAGGATACTCTGATCGGCGACACAGCCGGTGATACCTTGCATGCGGGGACTCTCCAGGACGACCAGAGCCAGACCGACGGCGACGCCGACATTATCAAGTATATCCAGATAATGGACAGCACCTACGACAATGGCATGGATACAATTTTCGAATTTGAGCATGCGGCCGGCGGCGGAAACGACAGGATCGACCTGTCGTCCATTGATGCAAGCACCTCGTTGGGGGGCAACCAGACGTTTCAGTTTGTCGGATCATCCGGTTTCAGTTCATTCGGTGGTTCGGTGAGGGTTACCACGGTTGGGGGCAACAGCATTGTCATGGTCAACAACGACAACGACGCCATAGCCGAAATGGTCATCATCGTTGACGGCGTAACCGGTCTGACGGCGGATGATTTTATCCTGTGAGCTAGGCGTGGCGGGAGAGTTAACGCAACAGGTTACCCCCGCCGCCGCTTCCGTCTCTCGCCGCCGCCGTCATCCAGCGTCTGGATTTCCTTGATCGGCGGGAACGTCACGACCTTTGACAGGTTCGGATAGGGCGCGGTTTTGTGCGGGATGGCCATGGCTTCCACGAAATGCTGCTGGAATTTTGGCTCCACCGCCGTCTCGATCTTCTCGATCCGCCGCACCACCGCTTCAATTTCGTCGCGGGCCGTCTTGTTCAGCAGCGCTATGCGGGCACCTGTGCCAGCGGCGTTGCCCGCCGACGAGACATGCTCCAGCGCGCAATCCGGGATCAGGCCGAGGATCATCGCGTACTTCACGTCAATATGGCTGCCGAAGGCGCCGGCAAGCCTAATGCGGTCCACCTGCGCGAGCCCCAGCTTGTCCATCAGCAGGCGCACGCCCGCATAGAGGGCAGCCTTGGCCAGCTGGATGGCGCGCACGTCATTCTGCGTGATCGAGATCAGCGGCTCGCCGTCGCGCACCACATAGGTGAAGGTACGGCCGTTGGCGCGCACGCGGGGGCTGATGGCCGCCATGCCGCCGTCCACCTGGCCATCTTGGTTGATGATGCCCGCCAGATACATTTCCGCGATCACCTCGATGATGCCCGAGCCGCAAATGCCGGTGACGCCCGTGGCGGCCACCGCCGCATCAAAGCCCGGCTCATCGGACCACAGTTCCGAGCCGATCACCCGGAAGCGCGGCTCAAGGGTGACGGGATCAATGCGGATGCGTTCGATGGCGCCGGGTGCAGCGCGCTGGCCGCAGGAAATTTGCGCCCCTTCAAAGGCTGGCCCCGTGGGCGACGAGCAGGCAAGCAGCCGCGCCTTGGAGCCCAGAATGATTTCAGCATTGGTGCCGACATCGACGGCGAGAATGATTTCGTCGGAATCCTGCGGCGCTTCCGACAGCACCACGCCCGCCGCATCGGCCCCCACATGGCCCGCGATGCAGGGCAGCACATAGCATTGCGCCCCGGGATTCAGTTTCAAATCAAGCTCACGCGCCGGGCAGGTGACGGCAAGGCCCGTAGCCAGTGCAAACGGCGCGCCGCCGAGTTCCGTGGGATCAATGCCGAGGAACAGGTGGTGCATCACCGGATTGCCAACAAGGACGATCTCCAGAATATCCGTGAGTTCGATCTTGGCTTCCGCAGCGACTTGAGCGGCCAGCGTGTTCAGCGCCTCGCGGATGACGGCGGTCATTTCCTTCTCGCCGCCCGGATTCATCATGACGTAGGAGACGCGGCTCATCAGGTCTTCGCCGAAACGGATCTGCGGGTTCATCAGGCCGGCAGACGCCACCACATCGCCGCTCGTGAGATTGCAGAGATGGGCCGCAACCGTGGTGGAGCCCACGTCAACGGCAAGCCCGAAGATCCTGTCATGGAAACCGGGCCAGATCGCCACCAGTTCTGCGGCCCCGCCGGCCACGCGCGAGTTGACCGCACAGGTGATTTTCCATTCGCCTTTTTTCAATGCGCCCTGAAGTTTTGCGATGACGGCGAGATTGCAGGTGAGTTCACGCACATCCCATTGCTCGGCCAGCGCCCGGTAGACCCGCTCAAGATCGGAGGAGGGCTTGTGCATATCAGCCTCTTCGACCTCGATGAAGTAGAGCCGTGTGGCGGGATCCATTTCAATGTCGCGCACCTCGGCTGCCTTGCGCACCACCTGCTTGTGAACCTGGGATTCCGGCGGCACGTCGATGACGACATCGGCGAGAAGCTGCGTCTGGCAGGAAAGCCTGCGGCCCGACGCCAGCCCACGCAATTTGTCGTAGCGTTCCTCCACCTTGGAGAAGGCCGAGAGATGATCCACGGCGGAGGTGATGCCATGCTTGGCGAATTCGCCTTCGCCCACATTGATCTGGCAGCGCCCGCAAATGGCCCGCCCGCCGCAAACCGAATCGATATCAACGCCCAGCGAACGCGCCGCCGTGAGCACCGGCGTCCCAAGCGGAAACCGCCCGCGCTTGCCGGAGGGGGTAAATACGATGAGGGCGTCGGATTTATCGGTCATGATGATGTTAACGCGCGGATAAGACGATGGACAAGGTCGCGGGCTGCGGTGCGTGCCGGATCGAGATTAGGGTTATAAATGGTCACATCAAGGCCAATGGCGCGGCCAGTTGCCATGGCTGTGGACAATAGGCTTTCGAACTCGTCCCAGCTCAGGCCATCTGCCATGCGATAATCGACAGCAGGCATGATCAGGTCGTCAAGCGCATCGACATCGAAGTGAATCCAGAAACCTTCGAGATCTTTGCGGCAGACAATGCTGAGGGATTCCCGCGCAACGTCTGTGATGCCAGCTTTGCGCAACTCCTCAAGGTCAAAGCGTCTCAATTCCCGGGGCATGGGCGTTTCGACGAATTCAGGATCATGGAGATGATCGCGCGCCCCAACCGCTGCAACGTCACTGGCCTGGAAATAGGGTGATAAACCTCCGATGTTTGAGACGATCGCTGGTCCGTGTCCGGTCACCAGCGCCAGATCCATGGACGCAGCTTCACCACGAGGTTCGGTTTTCGCATCCCAAAAATCCATGTGGCCATCGATAAACAGCAGCCCATGGCGGCCTCGCCGCTTCAATGCCAGGGCAGGACCCAGCAGGATGGAACAATCGCCGCCGAGAACAATTGGAAACTCACCGCGTCCGATGCCGGTTTCTACCGCACCCGCCAATAGCAATGAATAGTCGGCAATAGCTTGCGGGTTGAGAAGATGTGTATCAGGACTGCGGCGCGGATCGTAGAGTGGCGGTGCCAGCCGTTCAGCCTGGCGGGCACCAAGGCCTGTTCCGAGCCCCATTTCCAAAAGTACGCGCGCCAGATCCTGAACGCCGGAAGGCCAAAGGCCAAGTGGCGAAGGGGCTTCGATGATTGAAAATGGCTTCATGCCCGTTTATCTCCGGCGCCGGGCTTCCCGTGCCGCTCTCCGCGCTTCGATGTCCTCGTTCGATGAAATCTCGCCCGCCGCCTGCGCCGCCTTGGAGGGGGCCGCGGTCATTTCGCGAAACCGGTTTGTCCAGAACTTGCAATGTTTGTCCGTGCCGTTCAGCACGTTGGCGCCGTAAATGGCGTGCATGTCTTCATCATGCAGCGGGTTCATGATGGCCGAGGTCATGCCGTGGCTGGCGGCCATGGCGAGGAAATAGCCGGTGAGGGCCCGGCGGTTAGGCATGCCGAAGGACACGTTGGACGCGCCGCAGGTGGTGTTCACTTTCAATTCTTCGCGCAGGCGCCGCACCAGCTTGAAGACCTGCTGTCCAGCCGACCCCATGGCGCCGATGGGCATGACCAGGGGATCGACCACGATGTCATGGGATTTGATGCCGAAATCGGCGGCCCGTTCCACGATCTTCTTGGCCACCGCGAAGCGCACGTCTGGGTCTTCCGAAATCCCGGTCTCGTCGTTGGAAATGGCGACGACGGAGACATTATACTTGGCGATGAGCGGCAGGATCGCTTCAAGCTTTTCTTC
>DATLDM010000104.1:0-32610 GCA_035525875.1 Aestuariivirga sp. | reverse complement strand
GGCGTTTCCACGCTGGAAGACGGGCTCTACGTTCTGGAAGACAAGCTGAAGGATCCCGCCTTCGTCACCACCATGGCGAAGTTCGTGAAGGCTTCCATGAAAGGCTGGGATGAAGCGCGCGCCAATCCGGCTGATGCCGTGAAGGTTGTTCTGGAAAATGATGCTTCTGGCTCGCAAACCGAAGGCCACCAGGCCACCATGATCGAGGAAATCAACAAGCTCACTGAGGGCTCTGATGGTTCGCTTGATGTGGCCGCCGCCGAACGCACGGTGGACACCCTGATGAAGGGCGGTTCCGATCCGGTCATCACCAAGAAGCCGGAAGGCGCCTGGACCAGTGTTGTAACCGACGCCGCCAAGGCGATGTAAATGAAGATTGCCCTCTCCCGTGCGGTACGCATGGGAGAGGGTGCCCGACAGGGCGGGTGAGGGCTCTTGGCCCCACCATGAACTTTTGAACCTGTATTTACGAAGAGGCCCTCATCCGGCCTTCGGCCACCTTCTCCCATCCCGCTTCGCTATCGCTACGCAGGACAGGAGAAGGCCCAATTTGAAACACGGAGAATTCCCATGTCCACACTCATTCGCGGCGGCACTGTTGTTAATCACGATCATTCGGCCCGCGCCGATGTGCTTATCGACGGCGGCAAGATCGTGGGCATTGGCGAGAAGCTTTCCGGCACCACGACGATTGACGCCGGCGGCTGCTATGTGATGCCGGGCGGCATTGATCCGCACACCCACATGGAACTCATGTTCATGGGCAATGTCTCGGCCGATGATTTCGAATGGGGCACCAAGGCGGCGCTTTCCGGCGGCACCACGATGATCGTGGATTTCTGCATTCCCGCACCCGGTGAATCGATGCTTGCCGCCTATCAGGCCTGGCGGCACAAATCGGAAAAGGCCGCCACCGATTATTCCTTCCACATGGCGGTCACGTCATGGAGCCCGCAGGTCCACGACGAGATGGAAACCGTGGTCAAGACCTACGGCATCAATACCTTCAAGCATTTCATGGCCTACAAGGGCGCGCTGATGGTGAATGACGACGAGCTCTATAACTCGTTCAAGCGCTGCGCCCAGCTTGGCGCCCTGCCGCTGGTGCATGCGGAGAACGGCGATGTGGTGGCGCGCATGCAGGCCGATCTGCTGGCGCGCGGCATTACAGGCCCCGAGGGCCACAGCTATTCGCGCCCGCCCGAAGTGGAAGGCGAAGCGACCAACCGGGCCATCATGATTGCCGACATGGCGGGCTCGCCGCTTTACGTGGTGCACACCTCCTGCGAGCAGACCCATGAGGCGATCAGGCGCGCCAGGCAGGCGGGCAAGCGGGTTTACGGCGAGCCGCTGATCCAGCACTTGATGCTGGATGATTCAGAATACCAGAACAAGGATTGGGACTATGCGGCGGGCCGCGTAATGTCGCCGCCGTTCCGCAACAAGAGCCATCAGGACAGCCTGTGGGCCGGCCTGCAATCGGGCTCGCTCTCGGTGGTGGCAACCGACCACTGCTCCTTCACGATCAAGCAGAAGCGCGTGGGGGCCAAGAATTTCTCGATGATCCCCAACGGCACCGGTGGACTTGAGGACCGCATGCCGGTGCTGTGGAATGCCGGGGTGAACACCGGGCGGCTGACCAAGGAAGAATTCGTGGCGGTGACGTCGGCCAACATCGCGCGCATTCTCAACATGTATCCCAGGAAGGGCGCCGTGGCCGTGGGCAGCGATGCCGATATTGTTATCTGGGATCCCGCTGCCACGAAGAGGATCAGCGCCAAAAACCAGGTGAGCCGCATCGAATACAATGTCTTCGAAGGTTACGAATGCAAGGGCGCACCACGCACGGTTCTGTCACGCGGCCGCGTCGCCTGGGAACAAGGCGACATCCGCGCCAAGCCGGGCGACGGCGATTTCGTAGCGAGGCCCGCGAACGCGCCGGTGCATCAGGCCAATGCGATCTGGAAAGGTGTCACCGCGCCGAAGGGCGTGAAGCGGATTGAGGTTACGCCTTAGTAAACTCTGATTCGGGAAGTTACGTGATGTCGCAAGCACTGCTTTTAGTTTTGATTGCGCTAATTTTTGGCGGTTACGCCCTTTACATATTGAAAGAATGGATATGTGATCTGATGTTTTATCATTCAAAAGGATGGGACTTCAGCAAGGACAGTGGACGCAAGGCGTATCCTTCCAGTTCGAAGCTCAAAGGAATGGTTCCATTGTCCAATAAACAACGGGTCTTCTTTGCGTACCCCGCGATAATTATTGTGGCAACGGTATCCACAATTCTAATTCTAGTCGAGAATTTTGGAAAATTGCTAAATGGTTGAGAAACCTTTGAGGAATTTTGGCGATAGTCCGTCTAATTTGCAGACCGTGAGTATCGAAGCAGGCATTGCTCAATGTGGAACAATATGGTATGAATAAATCATACCATTTGGGAAAGTCGGTTTATGTCCGCAATCGAAAAACGCACAATCAGCCTCCCTTCCGAACACGCAACCTTCATTGACGCGAAGGTTGCCTCCGGGGACTATGCCTCGGCCAGTGAAGTTGTCCGCGCGGGGCTTCGGGCCTTGCAGGAGCGCGATGAGGCTGTGGAGCGGTGGCTTCGTGATGAAGTCGCTCCCGCTTATGACAAGATGAAAGCCGATTCCAAGCGCGGAGTTTCAGCAAAAAAGGTATTTGCCGATATCCGCGCGCGCCACGCCAGCCGCTCGAAAGCCAAGACATGAAGCAAAGAGAGGTTGTCTTTTCGCCTGAAGCGATAGACGATCTCAACAGGCTCTATGATTGGATCGTTTCAGTTGCAGGCTCCGCTGTCGCGTTTCGATACATAGAACGGATCGAAGCTTTTTGCATGGGGCTGGACCTTGCGTCCGAACGCGGTGTTTTGCGTGAGGACATCCGCCCCGGCCTTCGTGTAGTAGGTTTTGAGCGGCGACTGACCGTCGCTTTCTCCGTTGATTTAGAAATCGTTACTATCCATCACTTGTTTTATGGCGGGCAGAAGTGGGAAGAGGCATTTGCGTAAATCACCAAAATCGAGTTCCGTCAGTGTTATACTATGCCTTAGACAACCGGATAGAAACCAAATGCGCTTTTACCGTAACCCAAGTCCGGAATCGGCGTGATTTCATTTGTTAACCCGTCAGATACAATGTTTTTTCACGGGCGTGCAAAAATAGCTGCGAAAGGCCCTTGACACTATATTCCTACTATGCCATTTGTGTTCCTGTTTTGTTCTTTAGGCAGGATTAGGAAACACGATGAACTGGAAGAGGGACTTTGACTGGGACTTGGCCATCAAACGCAACAGCGAAGCGCTGAAGGGGATAATTGAAACCCTGTTCGCCATGCTGGGGCTTGTGGGCGATGCCACGGTTTCGCGGATTCCGCCGACCCTCCACCATGCCGTACTACGGGTTCTCCGGCCCGCCGAATCCGCCGTCCGGCGGCTTATCATAATTGCAGCACGGGGCCTTGTGGTGAAGCTTGCTCCTTCGCGGTCCATGCCCAAGGGGTTCAAGATCGGAAAGGGCGACGGGAGCAGGTTTCCCGCCTTCCAGCTCTACGATACCCGGAAATACTTCCCGGAGCTGAGTCAGCGACGCATAAAATACGCGAAGAATCCCCCGCGCATCCATGTCTTCCCCTACGATACCCTGGTGCCAATACTCCGGCCAACCGCCGTTTCCCCGCCGCCACCCGATGGCCTTGTCAATGGTGAACGCCTCAGCCGCAGGCTCCAGGCCCTCAAGCTGGCGCTCGATGATCTGCCGCGCCAGGCCCGGCGTATGGCGCGCTGGCGGGTCAGGCGGGAGGTCATGCCAAGCCCGAAGTTCAAGTCGCCGCTCCGGCCGGGCCGTGCTCCCGGTTCCCGCAGGAAGCCTACTCACGAAGTCGATGAAATCCTCGCCGACTGCCATGGACTCGCCTGCTGGGCAATGGAGCCCAACACAAGCTGAAATATAAATCATCCGTCTACGGATTAATTAAATTCCGCATCGATGCTGTAGCGGACCAGATAGGGGTTGCCGGTTTCGCGCGTGCGTGTAATTAGTGTTTCAAGCCCATCCCGCCCCAACCGGAGTTCCCAGATGATCCGCCACACTGCCGTGTTCCGCCTCAAGCATGCTGCGGGGTCTGCCGCCGAACGTGACTTTCTTGCGGCGCTCGCCAAACTCAAAGCCATTTCCGGGGTTCAGAAATTCGAGATTTTGCGCCAGGTGAGTCCGAAATCGGAATTTGTCTTTGGCGTGTCGATGGAGTTTGCCGATCAAGCCGCCTATACGGGCTATAATGTGCATCCCGAACACGTGGCCTTTGTGAAGGGGCGCTGGGAGCCGGAGGTCGCGGCCTTCACAGAAATTGATTACGTTCCGCTGAACTGAAATTTTTAGTATCCCGGCAGCACAATCAGCTTTGGCTCCGTCGGCAAAGTTTCGCGCGAGACGATGACGACGGGCGAGGACAACATTTCCAGTTCAAATGATCCCCGCACATTGGCGATGAAGCGCGAAAGCGTCTCGGGGCCGAAGTAATGCATGGGGATGACGATGCGGGCCTTCAGCTCTTTCAGCACCTGGATCATGTTGACCACCGGCATGGTGTAGCCGCCGTCGACGGGCACGAGCACTATATCGAGCCTGCCGATCTGGCCGACATGGGCGGGCGTGAGTTCGTGATGCAGATGGCCGAGATGGCCGATGCAGAGGCCCGCCACTTCGAAAACGAAAATCGAATTGCCGTCGGGCACGCGGCCCAGCATGCCGCCCCGGATGTCGGTGGTGACATTGCGGATGTGGACATCACCGATCGTGACATCATGCTGGGCCGGAGTGCCGTCCTCGTTCCAGCCGCGCAGCACAGTCTTGATCGCGCGGTCGGGCGTTGGCGTGTAGTGCGAGCGGTGCGCGCGGTTCATGGTGATGACATCTGGCACAACACCGCCGGCATTGCCGGAAAAATCCGTGGCGATGCGAATTCCGCCGGAGCTTTCGATCAGGAAAGTTGAATGGCCGATAAAGGTGAGCTGCACCTGGTTTTCGGTGAGGGCGGCGGGCACAAGCTTGGCGAACTGCACGCGGGCCGGGCCATTGGCCACGGCGAGGCAATCACTCGACAGGGTCTGGGCATTTCCAATTGTGCAAAGCTGGGCTATCGCAAAACAGAACGCGGCAAGAAACCTGAACGGCATTGGCAGTTCCCCGGAAGCGGAAGATCAAAACCTATTGCGCACTTTCAATGTGGCGGAAATTGGGGATCAGCCAATGACGCAGTTGAAGCTCACGCTGATGCGGTCTTCGTGCGCGCGGTTCATCGGCACTTCGTGGCGGAGCCAGCTTTCCCAGAGCATCAGGATTCCGGCTTTTGGAACGCGGCTTTCATAAACGCTTGTCCTGCGCGGCGGGGCGGCCATCATCATGGCGTGGCGCGGATCTTCAAAGACGATGGGGCTGGAGCCTTCCGGGGCTGTCACATAATAGGTGCCGCTCAGAACCGCGTTGGTGTGAAGGTGCGAGGTGTGGGAACCGCCTTGCGGCAGGACGTTCACCCACAGGGAATCGCAGACGGGTTTCTGCCCACGCAAATTCCATTGCAGGGATTTGGCGAAATCCGCCGCGTGGGCATGGATGATTTTTTCCAGCCGCGCAAAAGGCTTCGAACGCCGGCTGAGATCGTCAATCGATGCATAGGAGGTATAACCGGCATAGCCATGCTTTTCGCACCAGCGCCGGCCTTTGGCATCATGCTGGCTGAGCGAAAGGGCGGCGTCTTCCAAATCCAGATTGAGGCGCTGGGCATTGGCCACCTCGGCCCGGTAAACCAGGGTGGGAAACAGGCTTTCCATAGAGCTTTTCATGGCTGTCCCTTAATCAGCTTGTCTGCTGCTGACAAGGGCTGGCGATAATGGCAGTCTGGGATTCGAATAGGCGGACCGTGGAGGGCTAATGAACCGGGTGAAGGCAAGATTTGTTGTGGTGGTGGCGTTGGTTTTCATGGCGGGTGCGGCGGAAGCGGCCAAATGCAGCAGCATGGGCGGTGCGTTTGAAGCGTGGAAGAAAAGCTTTGCGATTGAGGCAAAGGCCAAGGGAGTGAAGCCCAAGGCAATCTCCGCCCTGATGAGCACCAGTTATTCAAAGGGCACCATCCGGGCCGACCGGGGCCAGCACAGTTTCAAGCTGTCACTCAATGCCTTCATGGCCAAGCGCGGGGCCGCCGGAATCATCGCCCGGGGCCGCTCGCTCAAAAATGCCAATGCGAACCTCTTTGCAACGCTTGAGAAGCGTTATGGGGTTCCACCCGGCCCGCTGCTTGCGATCTGGGGCATGGAGACGGGCTTTGGCGGCTTCATGGGCAATCAAAACACCCTGTGGGCAGTGGCGACGCTGGCTTACGACTGCCGCCGGACCGCGTTTTTCACCGAGCAGCTTTATGCGGCGCTGAAACTTGTCGAGCGCGGCACTCTTTCCGCTTCGTCCAAGGGGGCCATGCATGGCGAGGTCGGGCAGACGCAATTCCTGCCGAAGAACATTCTGCTTTTTGGCGCTGATGGCGATGGCAACGGCGGGGTCAATCTCAATTCCAAGGCTGATGCGCTGGCTTCAACAGCCAAGTTTCTCGCGGGGCATGGCTGGTCAGCGGGTGAGGGATACCAACCGGGGCAAGGTAATTTTGGTGCGATAAAGGGGTGGAACGGGGCTACAGTCTATCAAAAGGCCATTGCCATCATGGGCAAGAAGATTGATGGAAATTGAGGAGCGCAGAGTTTCATGACTTCCAAATCCAATCTTGTAATCAATCCGCAGCGCCTGTGGGACAGCATCATGGACACGGCGAAGTTTGGCGGCACGGTGAAGGGCGGCATCAAGCGGCTGACGGTTTCCGATGACGACAAGCGGGTGCGTGACTGGTTCAAGGCGCAGTGCGAAGCCTTGGGCTGCACGGTGCAGGTTGACAGCGTGGGCAACATGTTTGCGACACGGGCGGGCCGCCGCAAGGATTTGCTGCCGATCGCGCTGGGTTCGCATCTTGATACGCAGCCCACGGGCGGCAAGTTTGACGGCGTGCTGGGAGTGCTGGGGGCGCTTGAAGCGCTGCGCACGCTGGTGGATATGGGTTATGAAAGCAATGCGCCGCTGATGATTGTGAACTGGACCAATGAGGAAGGCTCGCGCTTTGCCCCTGCCATGCTGTGTTCAGGCGTTTATGCGGGCGTGTTCACGCCGGAGTTTGCTTATTCACGCGAGGACCGCGACGGCATCAAGCTGGGCGATGAGTTGAAGCGCATCGGCTATCTCGGATCCGAGCCTGTTGGTTCCCACAAGTTCCAGGCGATGTTTGAGCTTCACATCGAGCAGGGGCCCATTCTTGAAGCGGAAGAAAAAATGATCGGCGTTGTCACGGGCGTGCAGGGCATGCGCTGGTATGAGGTAACGGTGCGCGGCCAGGAGTCCCATACGGGGGCGACGCCGATGCTGCTGCGCAAAAACGCGTTGCTCGGTGCATCGCGCATGATTGAAGCCGTTCACCAAGTGGGGCTTTCGCATTTACCCGGTGTTGCGTCGGTGGGCCTGATCGAGAACCGGCCGAACAGCCGCAATGTGGTGCCGGGGGAAGTATTCTTCACGGTTGATTTGCGCCATCCGGACGAGACGGTGCTGGATAAGATGGAGGCGGCCTTCCGCGCGGCACTGGGACCGATTGCCGATGCGGAGAAGCTGACCTTCGAGGAGAAATGCATCTGGAAATCCCCGGCGGTGAAATTCAATGCGGAGCTTATTGAATGCGTACGCAAGGGTGGTGCGCAGGCGGGCTTCAAGATGCGCGAGATGGCATCCGGTGCGGGCCATGACGCGGCCTATATCGCGCGGGTGGCGCCCACCACGATGATTTTCGTGCCCTGCCTTGGCGGCATTTCGCATAATGAGGCGGAGTCCACGACCTTTGAAGAATGCGGGGCGGGTTCCCAGGTGTTGCTGAACGCAGTTCTCGAATATGACCAGAAATTCGCCTGAGCTGTCAGCCCGGGCGCGGGAGATCGCCTTAGAGCTCACTTCATGGCCATCGGTTACAGGTACGGCAGAAGAAGCCGCGTTTGCTCAAAGGCTTCAAGAGTACCTCCGACTCAAAGGGTTTGACCAAAGCCTATTGTTTTCCGTCGGCGCTGGGCCGAACCCGCGCAGCAATCTCGCTGTCCTAAAACGCGGCGGCTCGGCACAAACAATCGTGCTTACCGGCCATTTCGACACGGTGCCTTATGAAGATTATGGCGCGCTTGCAGACATGGCGCTTGATCCGGAGGCACTTACAAAATCCATCATTACGCGGCTGCGGCAAAGCGGCGAAAGCAAACTCGCTTTGCGTGATTTCGAAAGTGGGGACTTTCTTGCGGGACGCGGGCTCCTCGACATGAAGGCCGGACTGGCCGCAGGTCTGGCGGCCATGGAGGCTTACGCGGGTGACGCGTCAATTCTGTTTCTTGCGGTTTGTGATGAAGAAGAGACGTCGGCAGGTGCCCGGGCTGCGGCTCCCGCATTAAAAAACTTGGAAAAGCAATTCGGTCTCGAAATCAAACTGATCATCAATCTCGATGCCATTTCGGATCAGGGGGATGGATCGCGTGGCCGCGTTGTTACCTATGGGTCAATCGGGAAGCTTCTGCTGACTGCCTTCGTTCACGGCAAGCAAACGCATGCCGGGTACCCGCAAGATGGGGTGAACGCCGCTTATGTCGCGGCAGAACTTTTGACCGAATTTGAACTATCCCCGCTGATGTCGGAGCGCACGGGTGAAGAGTTGGCGGCACCTCCAACCGCCCTCCATTCAAAGGATTCAAAAACTGGCTACAACGTTACCACTCCGCAACAGGCCTGGGTTTACTGGAATACAATGCAGCACCAGAGAACTGCTGGCGACGTTTTTGAGATTGCGATGGAGCATGCGCGGCGTGCCGTGGACCGGGCAAAGGCGCGGACAAAGTACGAAATCGATTTGGTCAGCTTTGCGGAACTCAGGGGCAAGCACGCCCATAGTCTGCCGAGGCAAGATGCGTCATTAAGTTTTCCTGAACAATCACGGCTCGCCACACGTGCCATGATTGAAAGCCTTGGCCTCAGCAAGCCAACGGTGATCATGGGTTTTGGCTCTATTCCCTATTCGGCGGTGTCGCTCAGGGATGAAAGCTTGCGCGCCACGATTTCAAAAGCCGTCCAACCCTTTGGCCTTGGCTCGGTCAATTATTTTGCCGGGATTTCAGACATGAGCTTCTTTGGCGAGGCATCGAGCGATCTTTCGGTGGTGGCGTCCAATACGCCCATCTGGGGAACGAGCTTCACATTGGCTGAACCGGCAGGCTATCCTTGCATCAATATTGGCCCCTGGGGGCGGGACTATCATCACTGGCTGGAGCGCCTCCATGCGCCTTACGCATTTGAGACATTGCCGAAAGTCCTGCTCTCGCTGATTGATGCGGTGTTCAAGAAAGGCTAGAGAGCCTCAGCATTAACAGGAGAGAGCGATGAGCATTACGAGAATTGGCGCGGGCAAGCGGATGAGCGAAGCGGTTATTCATGGCGGCAAGGCCTATCTCGCCGGTTTCGTGGCGGAGAAGGCCGTTGGCAAATCGGTCAAGGAACAAACCGCCGATATCCTGGCGCAGATCGATGCCACGCTGAAGCAGGCCGGCACCGACAAGAGCAAAATCCTGAAAGCGAATATCTGGCTCACGGATATCGGCACCTGGGCGCAGATGAACGAAGCCTGGGACGCCTGGGTTGTGGCGGGGCAGACACCGGCGCGCGCCACGGTTGAATCGAAGCTCGCGGCGCCCGGTCTTGACGTGGAGATCATGGTGGAAGCCGCTATTTAGCGAAACCCTGCATAACGGCTTGTTAGGGCAGCGTTTTTGCCATGACAGCCAAGCCCATGGAACCTTCTAGCTGACTCATTGTTAACTATTAACAATTGGTTAGTTCGGGGTCACATTGCGGCCATAAAGGCCCCTATGTTGCACCGCAGCATAAGAGAGGGTCTATCATGAAGCATATGGTTTTTGGCGTTTTGATCGGGTTTTTAACACTAGGCGGGTTTGATTCAGGGGTGGAAGCCAAATCTACAAATGGCGTTGCGTCCTACTATAAATCCGGCAAGCAAACCGCCAATGGCGAGAGCTTCAATCCCAACGGGCTGACCGCCGCCCACCGCACCCTGCCTTTCGGCACAAAGGTGCGGGTGACCAGTACGCGCACTGGAAAATCCGTCGTTGTGCGCATCAATGACCGCGGGCCCTTTATCCCTGGCCGGGTGATCGATCTGAGCCTGGGTGCCGCAAAAGTTGTCGGGATGACGACCTCCGGCGTGGCGAAGGTCACTTACTCTGTCCTCAATTGAAATTTTTAGGCTTAATGGAATTTCCGGGCTCACACTTGCTTAACCAAGTCTGTTGAACACGTTCCTTTTCTTACCCTCCATTAACACCCCCGCACGATATTGCCTTTCGAAAATAGTGGGAAGTGTCTCGTGGAAATCAAAGACGATATTAACCAGCGGAGCGAAACTGCGGCGCGCAAATGTGTTTTGATTGTCGATGACGACCCGCTCATCTGCGATGTGCTGGCCAGCCTGTTTGCCAATCTTGGCTATGAGACAGTAACGGCCGAGGACGGCGAAGCGGCCTGTGACCGCATTGCCCAGGACAATCTGGCTCTCGCCGTTGTCGACCTGAACATGCCCAAGCTTGATGGTTTCGGCTTGCTCCGCCACATCCGCCAGCATCCGCGTACCGTCGACCTGCCTGTCATCATTTCAACCGGCTATGATGACCGTCCCTCCATTGAAGAGGCTTACCGCCTTGGCGCCTCATCCTTTGTCACCAAGCCCATCAACTGGGCGCAGTTCGGCTACCACGCGCAATTCGTCATCCGCAACGGCGAGATTGAACGGGACCTGCGGCGCGCCGAGGGCGAAGCCCGCGCTGCAAGCAAGATGAAGAATGGCCTGTTCAGGATTTTGAGCCATGAACTTAAAACGCCGCTTGTGGCCCTCATTGGCCTGACCGATGTTCTCGCCGAAGCGCTCAAGGACAAGGTTGAGGCGATTGAAGCCGAACAGCTCGGCCACATTGTCGGCGCCTCGCAGCGCCTGAACCGGTTGATCAGCGATATCCTGGTTCTCTCCAAATCATTTTCGGGGGCGTCCAGCCTCCGCGTATCCAATGAAAGCATGACCGACCTGCTCGACGACAGCATCGTCGGCCTGGAAGCAAACGCCAGGGCCAAGAGCATCAAGATCAAAATCGCGCGGCCAGGCAAGGGCTTGATGATGCGCTGCGACAGCCAGTTGCTGCGCCAGGCCATCAAGAAACTGGTCGACAATGCCATCAAGTTTTCGCCGGACGGCGGCACCATCGAAATCTGGGCTCACCGCAAGCCCGACAATTCGACCGTCATTTCAGTGCGCGACAACGGACCGGGCATTTCCCCCAATAAACTGGCGGAATGCCTGCTGCCGTTCATTCAGGAAGACATGTCCTATGGCCGGCCCGCCGATGGTTTGGGCCTGGGCTTGCCCATCGTGAAGGCCATTGCCGAAGCCCATGGCGGCGAACTCATCTGCCAGAGCACGCAGGGGCACGGCACGGTTGCGGCCATCTGGATTCCGGACATGTCAACGCCCGTCCCCAAGGCCGCCTGAGCCATTCATTCCCGACTTGATCGCTGCTGCCCATTGCATAGGGTGGCGTTTGTAACAATTCCAAATCTCTGACAGACTGCAAATATCTGGAGGAGATTTCATGAAAGTTGTTTTTACCGACGACCACCGCCTGCATTTTGCGCAAGGGGAAATTTCTGGCGGCGAATTCGTCACGCCCTTTGAGCGGCCCTCGCGCATGGAATATATCCTGCGCGAACTCAAGAAGCGGAAGATGGACACTATCGTTCCGCCGAATCCTCTGGACATGAAGGCGGTGGCACGCGTCCACGACAAGGGCTTTCTCAAATTCCTGGAAACGGCGTGGAGCGAGTGGACCAAAGCGGGCTATCGCGGCGAGATAGTGCCGACCGGATTTCCGGCGCGCAGCATGCAGCAGCGCTGCCCCAAGCATATCGACGGCAAGGTGGGCTATTACATTCATTCGGTTGAAACTTGCATTACTGCTGGCACCTGGGCTGCGGCCTGCGCTTCGGCCTCGGTGGCGCTCACGGCGCAGAAACTGATTGCCGGCGGGGAAAGGGCGGCCTTTGCGCTGTGCCGCCCGCCAGGGCACCATGCCCATGACGATCTCTACGGCGGCTATTGCTTCCTGAACAATGCGGCAATTGCCACCCAGGCTTTCCGTGATTCAGGTGCGGCAAGGGTTGCCATTCTCGATGTGGATTTTCACCACGGCAATGGCACCCAGGATATTTTCTATGACCGCAATGACGTGCTGTTCTGTTCGCTGCATGGAGAACCGGAAACGGCGTACCCGTATTTCCTTGGCTTCAAGGATGAAACAGGAGCGGGCAAGGGCGAGGGTTTCAATCACAATTATCCGCTGCCGGAGGGTTGCAGTTATGAAAAGTGGAGCAAGGCGCTGGGCCATGCCTGCGGGACGGTCAAAAATTTCGCGCCTGATGTTCTGGTGGTATCGCTTGGCGTTGATACCTACGAAAAAGATCCGATCAGCTATTTCAAACTGAAGTCGGAGGATTTCCGCGATTACGGGCGGCGCATTGCCAAGCTGAAGCTGCCCACGCTTTTCGTCATGGAAGGCGGTTATGCCATTGAGGCCATCGGGGTGAACACGGTGAATGTGCTGGAAGGCTTCCTGGATGCGTGACCCGCGCTATGACGTGCTTTTTGAGCCGGTCAAGATTGGGCCGGTGACGGCCAAGAACCGCTTTTACCAGGTGCCGCATTGTAATGGCGGCGGCTACCGCGATCCAACGGCCGCCGCTGAAATGCGCCGGATGAAGTCGGAAGGCGGCTGGGGAGTTATCTTCACCGAGCAGGTAGAAATCCACCATTCATCGGAGATCACGCCCTTCATCGAACTGCGCATCTGGGATGAGGACGACATGCCGGGCCTCACGAAGATGGCCGATGCCATTCATTCCAACGGGGCGCTGGCGGGCATTGAGCTGGCCTATAGCGGGACCAATGGCCCCAATCTCTACACGCGCGAAGTGCCGATGGGGCCGATGCACAGTCCCATCCTGACGTTCACCAGCGATCCGGTGCAGGCCCGCGCCATGGACAAGCAGGACATTCGCAATCTGCGCCATTGGCACAAGCTGGCTTACGGCCGCGCCAAGCGGGCGGGTTATGACATCATGTGCCTCTATGGGGCGCATGGCTTTGGCATTCTGCAGCACTTCCTGTCACGGCGGACCAATCAACGCGGCGACGAATATGGCGGCTCACTGGAGAACCGGGCGCGGCTGCTGAAGGAATTGCTGAGCGATGCGCGCGATGAGGTGGGTGACAGTTGCGCCGTGGCGGTGCGGCTTTCGCTTGATGAAATGGCGGGCGAGCAGGGATTTTCGAACGCGGAGCTGCGCGATCTCATTGGCTTGCATGCGGAGCTTCCCGATATCTGGGATTTTGCCCACGGCACGTGGGAGGCTTGTTCCGGCACGTCGCGGTTCAAGCCGGAAGGTGCACAAGAGGATTTGATCCGAGGAATCAAACAACTGACGTCGAAGCCCGTGGTAGGCGTGGGGCGCTTCACCTCGCCTGACCTGATGGTGCGGCAGATCAAGCAGGGCATTCTTGATTTTATCGGCGCGGCGCGGCCTTCCATTGCCGATCCGTTTTTGCCCAACAAGATTGACGAGGGCCGGGTTGAGGATATCCGTGAATGCATCGGTTGCAATATCTGCGTGACGGGCGACATGACGCAATCATTGTCGCGCTGCACGCAGAATTCTTCCTTCATGGAGGAATGGCGCAAGGGCTGGCATCCCGAACGGATGAAGCCTGCTGCTTCGGCGCGCAGGATTCTGGTGGTAGGCGCTGGGCCGACCGGGCTTTCGGCGGCACATCGCCTGGGGCTTCGCGGTTATGAGGTTGCACTTGCGGAAACCAGCACGGAACTCGGCGGGCGAGTGGCCAGGGAATGCAGATTGCCGGGGCTTTCAGCCTGGGGCCGGGTGCGAGATTATCGCCAGGGGCAGATCGAGAAAATGGCCAATGTGGCGATCTACCGGGAGTCAAAACTTGCGGCGGATGATGTTTTTGATCTCGGTTTTTCGGATGTTGCCATTGCAACGGGCTCCATTTGGCGGAGAGATGGCGTGGCGCGCTATCACACACTGCCGATAAGCATCGATGCGGGAATGCCGGCATTCACGCCTGATGATGTGATGGAGGGCAAGCTGCCTGCGGGCCATGTGGTGATTTATGATGATGATCACTATTACATGGGGAGCGTTTTGGCGGAGTTGTTGATTTCGAAGGGATGCCGCGTGAGCTATGTCACGCCATCCACAAAAATTTCCGAGTGGAGCGTGAATACGCTTGAACAGGGACAGATTCAGCGGCGGCTTCTGGAGCTTGGCGTGGAGGTCAAGACAAGCCATGCGGTGATTGAAGTTGGTGCCGGTTCCGTGACCATCGCTTGTGCTTACACAGGAAGGCAGATTGAGATTTCCTGTGACGGCGTGCTTTTGGTTACCTCGCGGCTTCCCAATGACGGGCTTTATACGGATCTCATGGCGCAGAAAATTAAATGGGCCGACAGCGGAATTGGGTCGGTGAAGGTTATCGGGGATGCGCAGGCGCCGGCGGCGATTGCCTGGGCCACCTATGCGGGCCATCGCTATGCGGAAGAGTTTGACACGGCCGATATTGGCGATGCATTGCCATTCAAACGGGAAGTTGCGGGGCTAAAGAACTGAGATGGGCAAACTGACTGTGGCCATTACGCAAATGGCGTCGGAAAATGACTGGAAGAAGAATTGCGACAAGGCGGAGAAGCTGGTGCGCGATGCGGCAAAGCAAGGGGCGCAACTCATCTTGTTGCAAGAGCTTTTTGATGGGGATTATTTCTGCATCGAGCAGCACACACGGTTTTTCAAGAATGCCCACGAGATTGAAAGCCATCCCACGGTGGCGCGCTTTGTTGCGCTGGCCAAGGAACTGGGCGTGGTGCTTCCCATCAGTGTTTTTGAGCGCGCCGGGCAGGCCCACTACAATACGACGGTGATGGCGGATGCCGATGGCAAGCGCCTCGGCATCTACCGCAAGTCGCATATTCCCGATGGGCGGGGCTATCAGGAGAAGTTTTATTTCTCGCCGGGGGATACGGGCTTCAAGGTTTGGGACACGGCGGCGGGCAAGGTGGGGCTGGGCATTTGCTGGGACCAGTGGTTTCCGGAATGTGCCCGCGCCATGGCGCTGATGGGGGCCGAGATTTTGCTGTACCCGACGGCCATTGGCTCGGAGCCGCCAAACCCTTCCTATGATTCCAGCAGCCATTGGCAGAACACCATGCGCGGCCATGCGGCGGCCAATATCATGCCGCTGGCCGCTTCCAACCGGGTGGGACGGGAAGTGGCGCCCGATGGGCGGGCCGATATTTTCTATGGCCGGTCCTTCATTGCCGACTACCAGGGCGAAAAATTAGCCGAGATGGACCGGGTGGAGGAAGGGGTGCGGCTGCAGAGTTTTGACCTGACGGAGATTGGCGAATTGCGCCGGACATGGGGGGTGTTTAGGGACCGGAGGCCCGAACTTTATGGCAGTCTCTTGTCAATTGATGGTAAATTACGCTTTCCCGCCACATAGTTAGCTGGATTGCGACAATCTGACGCCGTATTCCCTGGTTACCCTGGCATCATGGAGAAACCGGGTTTTCCCATACAGCACCTCATGATTGCGGGCCTGCTTGCCGCCATTGGCATCGTCGTGCTTGCGGGCCAGTCCCACGCGGGCAACCGTTATTGCACCTATTACCCCGAAGATCCCAATTGCTTTGAAGCGGTTTATGGTCAGGGCGTTTCGCCCGCGCCGGGCGATGATGGCGCGCAATTCGAGGATGGCGATTTCCCCTTTCAGCCGCCTCCACCTCGGCCGCGGGCCAAGTCGGTCACCTCATGCCAAAGCGTTGGCCGGGCGTTGCGGCAACATGGCTATCGCCAGGTGCGCCCGGTGGATTGCGGCGGCATAGATTACAAATATGTGGCCTATCTCGGCTATCAGCGATATTTGCTTCGGGTGAACAGCCTCGATGGCACGATCATTTACGAAATCAATTATTGATCACGGGCCGTTTTTCCTTGGCTGTATACCAGCCGCCAACGGCTTTCTCGTAAGCCAGTCCGGCGCGGAAGACGCAGGCATCATCCCAGGTGCGGCCGACAATTTGTATGCCAGTTGGAACGCCCTGCAATGTGTGGCCTGAGGGCACGGCCAGCACGGGGCAATTGTGCAGCATGTTGAATTGCGCCGTCATCACCCAGCCATATTCCGGATCGGCCTTCTTGCCATTGACGGTAAAGCCCTGATCCCAGGGATCATGATCGGCCTTCACGGCGGCGAGATTGTTGGTGGGGCAGATCAACACATCGTGGGCTGCGAGGATTGGCCCCAGTGTCTGATACATGGTGTGAATGCGTTCCCAGGCCTTGTGCACGTCATCGATCCGGGTGTTGCTTTCCACGGCATCTGCCATTTTCAGGGCATAGTCCGTCATCAGGTGGGCGTTCTGTTCACGGTGCCAAATGGTTTGACGGCCGAAATGCATGGTGTTGTACCAATGAAAACAATCAAGATCGACTTGCGGCGTCCAGCCAAGTTCAACTTCATTGATCTCGGCACCAAGGCGGCGGAAAACGTCAAGTGCTGCAAGCGTATTCTTGCGCACTTCGGAATCGACCTCGACATAACCGAAATCAAGGGAGTAGGCGATTTTCATGCCCCTGATGCTCTCGGCTTTTAGGGGAAGCTTGACACGGTTTCGGATGGAGTCATGGTCGAGAGGATGGGGCCCCGATGTCACGTTTTGCATCAGAGCCGCATCGGCGATGGTTCTGGTCATGGGGCCGCAATGGTTGAAGCGGTCAAAATTTCCCGGAGGTCCATCGGGGTTGCGGCCATGCGGCGGCTTGTAGCCCACGATACCGCAGGCGGAGGCGGGAATGCGGATGGAACCTCCGATGTCGGTTCCTGTCGCGAGCGTAGTAAAGCCTGCTGCCAGTGCAGCTCCCGAACCGCCTGACGATCCGCCGGGGCCGTAGTCAAGGTTCCAGGGATTTCGCGTAATGCCCCATATCCTTGAATGGGTGACGCCGGACAGGCAGAACTCCGGTGTCGTGGTGCGGCCAAAAATAATGGCGCCGGCCTTTTCCAGCCGCTCGATCTGGGGATCGGAATGATCGTCGATGTTGTTGGCGAAAATCAACGAGCCATGGGTGGTGCGCTTGTTTTTTACACGCTGTGCATCCTTGACCAGCAGGGGAATGCCTTCAAGGGCGCGGGGCTTGAAACCGCGTTTCGCGTAAAGCTGTTCGGTCAGTTTTGCCTTGGCGAGGGCTTCATCAAAGTAACAGTCGGCGAGGCAATTTATCTCTTTGTTCAACTTCTGGCTGCGCGCGATCAATGCCTTGAGCAGTTCAACGGGCGAGGCTTTGCGGGCCTTGAACAGTTTCAAAAGCTCTGTTGCGGAAGCATAGGCCAGATCAACATTGGTCATAGACAATTTCCATGGATTAGAGTTAGGCAGGAGTTTGAACCACAATGAGGGAATTAGTCCATGGCCGGAAAGCTTGAGGGTCGCGTCGCATTGGTCACTTCGGCGGGGCAAGGCATTGGCCGGGCCTCGGCCATTGCGCTGGCACGGGAAGGGGCAAAGGTTTTTGCAACCGACATCAGGGAAGACCTGTTCACGGACATTTCGAAGGAAAATTCCGGCATTACCGGCTTTGGGCTGAATGTTCTGGAGCAGCCGGCGGTGGATGCGGCCTTGAAACGCACCGGCCCCATCGATATCCTGTTCAACTGCTCGGGATTTGTGCACAACGGCACGGTGCTGGACTGCGAAGAGAAGGATTGGGATTTCTCTTTTGACCTTAACGTGAAGGCCCATTACCGGATGATCAAGGCCTATCTGCCGGGCATGCTGGCCAAGGGCAAAGGCAATGTCATCAACATGGCTTCGGTCGCCTCCTCGATCAAGGGAGCGCCCAACCGCTTTGTCTATGGAGCAAGCAAGGCCGCGGTCATAGGCCTGACCAAAGCCCTGGCGATGGATTTCGTGACAAAGGGCATCCGCTGCAACTGCATCTGCCCCGGAACGGTGGAAACGCCATCGCTTTACGACCGGATGCGGGCCCAGGGTGATTTTGAAAAGGCGAAAGCGGCCTTTATTGCCAGGCAGCCCATGGGGCGGCTGGCCCAGCCTGATGAAATAGCAGCGATGGTAGTGTATCTGGCAAGCGATGACTCGGCCTTCATGACCGGGCAGGCGCTTGTCATCGATGGCGGGTGGTCCATTTAAGCGTCCGCAACTGCCCCCATTGGCAAGCCGAAAATTTCCCCATAGGATAGTATTTTAATCGTCTGGAACAAGACGAAGGGGAGTGGCTTAATTGGCAATTGGCAAGACTGCCATTGAGGCAGTCGGCGTTACAAAGATATTTCAAAGCTCGGGCCAGGACAGCCTCAAGGCGCTGGATAATGTTTCCGTCACGATTGGCGAAAACGAGTTTTTTACCCTGCTCGGGCCTTCGGGCTGCGGGAAAACCACCCTCTTACGCCTGATTGCCGGATTTGATTTCCCAACCGACGGGCAAATCCTGCTGCACGGGCAGGATATTGCGCCGCTGCCGCCGTTCCAGCGTCCGGTGAACACGGTTTTTCAAAATTATGCCCTGTTTCCGCATATGACGGTTGGCCAGAACATCGGCTTCGGGCTGGAGATGCAGGGCAAGCCCAAGGCACAAGTCGAAGCGCGGGTCGCGCAAATGCTGCGCCTGGTGCAGATGGAAGAGCTCAAGAACCGGCGGACAAGCCAGATTTCCGGCGGCCAGCAGCAGCGCGTGGCGCTGGCGCGGGCTCTTGCGCCGGAACCCAAGGTTCTGCTTCTCGATGAGCCGCTCTCAGCGCTTGATTACAAGCTGCGCAAGGAAATGCAGATCGAGCTGAAGCGCCTGCAAAATGAAACGGGGATCACCTTCATCTTTGTGACGCATGACCAGGAAGAAGCGCTGACCATGTCGGACCGCATTGCGGTGATGTCGAAGGGCAAGATCCTGCAGGTGGGAACCCCACGCGATATATACGACCGGCCGGCAGTGCGCTTTGTGGCCAATTTCATCGGCGAAACAAATTTCCTTGAGGGCAAAGTTGTTTCAACCGCCAAAGGCCAGGCCAAGATTGCTCTTGATGCAGGCGCCACGATTGCCGCCGGGCTTGGCGAAGGTGCAACGCCTTCGGGCAAGGTTACCGTTGTGGTGCGGCCGGAACATGCAAGCGTCGTCGCGGAATCGGGCAAGGCGACACTTTCGGGCAAGCTGGAAAACATCGTCTATTTCGGCACGGACACGCACTACCATGTGAAGCTCAACGGGGGTGGCGAGTTCACCGTCCGTCACCAGAATGTTCACGCTGGCGCCCTTGCCTTTGAAAAGGGCGACAAGGTAGGCGTGCTGTTTGGCGCCGCGGCGGCGCGCGTGCTGAGGGATTGATGGCAATCCCGCGTGAAATCGCCGAGGCGGCCGAGCGGCACGACATCCGCAACCGGTGGCTGTTGTCTTCGCCGGCGCTGATCATCATTTTCCTGGCGGCGATCGGTCCGCTGTTCGTCATGCTGCTCTATTCCTTCATGGTCAAAGGCGACTACGGCGACGTGAAATTCGGCCAGTTTTCGCTCGACGGCTGGTTCAATGTATTTTTTACCCGCGACATCTTTGACGATACTCTGACATTCGCGGACGCCCATCTTTCCATACTGTGGCGGTCAATAAGCCTCTCGCTGATTACAACAGTGACCACCCTGTTTTTCGGCTTTCCAACCGCCTATTTCATTGCCACGCGGCCGCAGCATCAGCGTGACACGTGGCTGTTTGTCGTGACCATTCCGTTCTGGACCAATATCCTCATCCGCACCTTCGCCATGCAGGAGGTTTTGCGCAACGAGGGCATTATCAATTCTGCACTGAGGGCAATGCACCTGATCGACAGCCCTATCCAGATCATGTTCACCAACTGGGCGGTTCTGTTCGGCATGGTCTATGTGTATTTGCCGCTTATGGTGCTGCCGCTTTACGCCAGCATGGAAAAAATCGATTTCAGGCTGGTGGAAGCGGGATACGACCTTTATGCAACGCGGCTTCAGGTGTTGCGGCGCATCATCATTCCGTTGGTAAAGCCCGGCATAATCGCTGGTTCAATCCTGGTTTTCATTCCATCGCTTGGCGCCTATGTGACACCGCGCGTTCTGGGCGGCGGCAAAAGCATGATGCTGGGCAACCTCATAGAATTGCAATTCGGCCAGGGGCGTGACTGGCCGTTGGGTGCTGCACTTTCCATTACGCTGATGGTGGTGGTGACCCTCGCCCTGCTGGTTTATGTGCACAATGCTTCCAAGAGCGGAGGCAGTCATGGCTAAGAGCTTCTCCGTCCGCTCCCAGCCGGGCTTTGTATTCGTGGCAATGCTGTGCTTCTTTCTTTTGTATCTGCCTATTGCCACCCTTGTATTCTATGCATTCAATGCCGGTGTTTCGGTGGCGGTTTGGGAAGGGTTTTCATTGCGCTGGTTCCAATCGGCGATGAACAATTCCGAAATTCAGGAGGCGACAACAAGGTCAGTATTCATCGCGGTAACGGCAGCCTTCCTGTCAACCATTGCCGCGACCATGGCAGCGCTGGCGACCACGCGCACCCCCGACTATCCCGGCCTGACATTCAAATATGCGTTTATCAACCAGCCCCTGATGGTTCCTGAAATTGTTACGGCAGTAGCCCTGCTGATCGTTTTCTCGCGCATCAAGATCTGGACGGGTTACTCGGGCATCGGATATCTCCTTGCGGCGCATACGGCCTTCTGCATTCCATTTGCCTATCTCCCCATCCGGGCACGGCTTGAGAACATGGACCTGACACTGGAGCGGGCAGCGGCAGATCTCTATGCAACGCCGTGGAATGCCTTCAAGAGGGTGACCCTGCCGTTGATGTGGCCGGGCATCCTTGCGGGATTCATGCTCGCCTTCGTTACCTCGCTCGACGATGTGGTCATCACCGAATTCGTGAAGTCGGGCGGGCAGGAAACCCTGCCAACCTACATGCTGGGGCAATTGCGCCGGGTCGTCACCCCGGAAATCAACGCCATATCGACGGTTTTCCTGGCCATTTCAATTCTGTTTGTAACCATATTTTTCTTTTTGAACCGGAAAAGAGTATAAAAAGAGTATTATAATGACGCTTAACAAGGGAGAATGAAATGAAGATCAAGTTGAAGTTACTGATGGCAGGAGCTGCGTTACTGGCGACTGCGGGCATAGCCCATGCCGACGGCGAGCTGAATATTTTCAATTGGGGAAACTACACCAACCCCGAAGTGATCAAGAAATTCGAAGAACAATACAAGGTGAAGGTCACGATCACCGACTATGATTCAAACGACACGGCGCTTGCCAAGGTACGTGCCGGCGGCCATGGTTTCGACATGGTGGTGCCGTCAGGCAACTTCATGCCGATCTGGATCAGCGAAGGCCTGCTTCTGGAAACGCGGCCTGACCAAATGGAAAACTTCAAGAACGTTGCGCCGGAATGGGTGCATGTTCCCTATGACGATGGCCGCCATTATTCGGTGCCGTGGCAGTGGGGCACCGTGGGCGTTGTGGTCAATACCAGCAAATACAAGGGCGACATCAATACCTGGGACATCATTTTCAAGACGCCTGACGAATTGAAAGGCAAAGTAAACCTGGTTCCCGAAATGAACGACGTGATGGACGCCGCAATCAAGTACAATGGCGGCAAGCACTGTACCACAGACAAGGAAGTGCTGAAGAAGGCCCGCGATACCCTGGTCAACGCCAAGCCGAACTGGGTGTCGATGGAATACTCCACCATCGACAAGATGGTGAAGGGCGATTTCCTGGCCACCAGTGACTGGAATGGCTCGGCCATGCGCCAGCGCCTGCAAAATCCGGACATCAAGTATGGCTATCCCAGGGAAGGTTTTGCCACATGGATGGACAACCTTGCAGTGCTGAAAGATGCCAAGAACGTTGACAATGCAAAGCTGTTCCAGAACTTCATCATGGATCCTGAAAACGCGGCGGGGCTTTCAGCTTTCGCGCGCTACGGCAACGGCATTACGGGTTCGGACAAGTTCATGCCGGCTGACATGAAGGACGCGCCTGAACTGACAATCCCGAAGGAGATGGAGGGGCATTATGAGTTCTCCACTGCCTGCCCGCCGGAAGCGACGGAAATTTACACTAAGATTTGGACCGAGTTGTTGAAGTAAGAATACGCAGTGTTGGCGGCCCCTGGAATTTTCGCTGGGGGCCGTTTTTACCAGGCCGCGAAGGGCTCTCATTTGATTTCGGATGTGTTTTTGGTCAGAGTCCTTGCCAGCAATCCCGAAGTTCAAGATGCAACGAAGCAAAGAGGAACACAGCCATGAAATTTAAACTTGCGGCCGCGATAGCGGGATTTGCCATGTTCGCCGGCTTGGGCCAGGCGCATGCGGAAGGTGAGCTCCACATCTATAATTGGGGCGATTACACCAGCCCCGAACTCATCACAAAGTTCGAGAAGCAATACAACGTCAAGGTGACAATCACCGATTATGACGCGAACGACACAGCGCTCGCAAAGGTCAGGGCAGGCGGCCACGGCTTCGACATTGCGGTGCCTTCGGCGAACTACGTGCCGATCTGGATCAAGGAAGGCCTGCTGCTGGAATCAAGACCGGACCAGATGGAGAACTTCATAAACATGGATCCCCGCTGGGTCGATGTGCCTTTTGATCCGGGCCGCCATTACACTGTGCCGTGGCAATGGGGCACCAACGGCATTCTCGTCAATACAAAGTTCTACAAAGGCGATCCCAACACCTCTGCCATTTTCCTGGACGCCCCGGCTGAGTTAAAAGGCAAGATCAATGTCGTGCCCGAAATGGGCGAAGTCATGCTTATGGCCATCAGGTATTTGGGCGGCGAGCCCTGCACCGGCGACAAGGAGGTGCTGAAGAAGGTCCGCGACAAACTCGTGGCGGCCAAGGCGGATTGGATTTCCATGGACTACGCCAATCCCGATAAATACGCCAAGGAGGATATCGCCGCCGGCGTCAACTGGAATGGCTGGTCATTCCGCGCACGCCTGCTGAACAGCAATCTCGTCTATGGTTTTCCCAAGGAAGGCTTCCCGATCTTCATGGACAATGTGGCGGTTCTGAAAGACGCCAAGAATGTCGAGAACGCCAAGCTGTTCCAGAACTTCATCATGGATCCTGAGAATGCCGCCATGATCTCGAGTTTCGCGCGCTACAATAATGGCATCAAGGGCTCGGAGAAGTACATGCCGGAGGATATGAAGACGGCGCCCGAGGTGAATATTCCCGAGGACGTGATGGCCCACGGCTCGTTCACGCCGACATGCCCGCCGGAGGTAACGGAAATCTATACGAAGATCTGGACTGAGTTGCTGAAGTAGCCATTGCATCCCTTGCCCCCGGCGGGAAACTGCCGGGGCTTTTTTGTTGTTCAGGAACATCATGCCCACTTTCAAGAATTCCGATACGCGTCTGCCCATCATGGAAGGCTCGCCGCCAAGCCTGGTGCCGCCGAAGCTGGATTGGGACAGGCCGCCGTGGAACCGCTGGTCATTCCAGCATGTCAGGGAGATTTTGCCCACGGCCGAGATTTGGCGCGGAACTGGGGCGGTGCGCACCTTGCCGCGTGCTGACGTCAATCTGGATGATCTGGCGGTTGTCGATGGTGCTGCGGCTCCCACCTCGTTGGCGGGGTTTCTTGATGAGACTTACACGGATGGTTTTCTGGTTCTGAAAAACGGCGCCATTGCCTATGAACGCTACTTCAACGGCATGGATCACCGCACGCTGCATCTCTCGCAATCGGTGGCGAAGTCATTTGTCGGCATGGCGGCGGGCATTTTGATAGGGCGGGGACTGCTTGATGTTAATGCGCTGGTCACAACCTATTTGCCCGAGCTTGAGCAAACGGGCTGGCGCGGGGCCACGCTACAACAGGTGCTCAGCATGACTACGGGCACGCGGTTTTCGGAAGAATATACCAATCCCTATTCGGATATCGGGCAATCAGATGTGGCGAGCGGCTGGAAACCAATTCCCCCCGATTGCGATGCCAGTTTCAAATGGCCGCGCCACATGTGGGAACTCATCACGAGCTTGACCGAGACGATCCGGCCCCATGGCGAGCTGTTTTCCTACCGTTCCATTGAAACGGATGTGCTGGCGTTTTGCATGCAGCGGGTGACGGGCAAACGCCTGCCGCAGCTTCTGTCGGAGGAGCTGTGGCAGAAAATGGGAGCGGAGGAGAGCGCCTGCATCACCGTTGACAGTGCCGGTTTCGCGCTGGCCGATGGCGGCCTCAATGCCTGTTTGCGTGATTACGGGCGCTTCGGGCAAATGATCCTGGAAAATGGCGGGGGGGTTATTCCAGCCTCGTGGATTGAAGCGACGCGCAGCGGCAATCACGGCATTTTCAAGGAGCCCTATACGCTTTCCATTCCGCACGGAGCCTACAAAAACCAGTTCTGGATCGAGGATCCAACCTCGCGGGCCATTCTGGCAAAGGGCGTGTTCGGGCAACTGATCTATGTGAACTGGGATTACAACATGGTGGTGGTCAAGCTTTCGAGCTGGCCGGATTTCCTCAACCGCCCCTTTGACGTCGCAACCTTCAGCGCGATGCATGCGATCGGGAATGCGCTGGGCTAAATTGTGATTCCCGGAAGCTTGAGACCCTGTTCCCTGGCGCAGTCCTTGGCGATGTCGTAGCCGGCATCGGCGTGGCGCATGACGCCGGTGGCGGGGTCGTTCCACAGCACGCGCTCCAGCCTGCGGGCTGCGTCGTCGGTGCCGTCGGCGACGACAACCATGCCGGCGTGTTGCGAGTAACCGATGCCGACGCCGCCGCCGTGATGGATGGAAACCCAGGTGGCGCCGGAGGCGGTATTGAGCAACGCGTTCAGCAATGGCCAATCGGAGACCGTATCGGAGCCATCAAGCATGGCTTCGGTTTCGCGGTTGGGTGAGGCCACGGAACCTGAATCGAGATGATCACGGCCAATCACGATAGGCGCATCGACCTCGCCATTTTTTACCATCTCATTGAAGGCCAGCCCCAGGCGATGGCGCTGGCCGAGGCCGACCCAGCAGATGCGGGCGGGCAAGCCCTGGAAGGCGATGCGTTCACGGGCCATATCGAGCCAATTGTGCAGGTGCTTGTCGTCGGGGATGAGTTCCTTGACGCGCTGGTCGGTTTTGTAAATGTCTTCCGGATTGCCGGAGAGGGCGGCCCAGCGGAAGGGGCCGATGCCACGGCAGAACAGCGGGCGGATATAGGCGGGCACAAAGCCGGGGAAATTGAAGGCGTCCTTCAGGCCCATTTCAAAGGCCATCTGGCGAATGTTGTTGCCATAGTCGAGGGTGGGAATACCGGCCTTCTGGAAATCGAGCATGGCCTGTACATGGATTTTCATGGAGGCCATTGCGGCGGCTTTTACAGCTTGCGGATTTGAAGCGCGCTTTTCTTCCCACTCGGCGAGGGTCCAGCCGATTGGCAGATAGCCATTCACCGGATCATGGGCCGAGGTCTGGTCGGTTACGGCATCGGGCCTGATGCCGCGCTTCACCATATCAGGCAGAATTTCCGCCGCATTGCCAAGCACACCAACCGAGACCGGCTTTGGCGAACGCTTGATCATTTCGATGGCTTCATCGACGGACTTGGCCTGCGTATCGAGGTAGCGGGTGCGGAGCCGCATGTCGATGCGCGAGGGCTGGCATTCAATGGCGATCATGGAGGCGCCGGCCATTGTTGCAGCCAGCGGCTGGGCGCCGCCCATGCCCCCGAGGCCTGCGGTCAAAAACCATTTGCCCTTCAAGTTGCCGCTATAATGCTTGCGGCCCACTTCGGCGAAGGTTTCGTAGGTGCCCTGTACGATGCCCTGGGTGCCGATGTAGATCCATGAACCGGCGGTCATCTGGCCGTACATCATCAGGCCCTTTTTATCGAGCTCGTTGAAATGATCCCAAGTGCCCCAATGGGGCACGATGTTGGAATTGGCGATCAGCACGCGGGGCGCATCCTTGTGGGTGCGGAAGATACCGACCGGCTTGCCGGATTGCACGAGCAGCGTTTCATCATCCTCAAGGGAGCGGAGGCTGGCGACGATCCGGTCGTAAGCCTCCCAGTTGCGCGCCGCCCTGCCAATGCCGCCATACACCACCAGTTCCTCCGGCCTTTCAGCCACGCCGGGATCGAGATTGTTCATCAGCATGCGCAGAGGCGCTTCGGTGAGCCAGGACTTGGCGCTGAGGGTTGTTCCGGTGGCGGCACGAATGACCCGGGTGTTGTCGCGGCGGCTGTTCATAAGGGTTTTCCTTGGGGATTGGTTTTGTAGCGGCTGTGCAGGCCGTAGCGGCTGGCGGGATAAATGAGGGTGGCCACGGTCACGACCTGACCCTGATTCCAGCTCCGGCGGTGGAGCGCCAGGCAGGGCTCATTAGGTTTAATGTCCAGGAGTTCCTGCTGGGCGGCATCGGGCAGCATGGCCTTGACGGAGTGTTCCAGCTCATCAACGGGAACGGTGTTCAGGAGATAGGCTGTCGGCGTTTGCTTGGTAAAGCTCTGGATGAGGAAGTCAGGGGCAATGTGAGGGTTCACCCAGCGGTTCTCGAGCTGTACCGGCAGGCCGTTTTCCTCATGGACAATGGCGAGATGGAACAGGCCCTGGGGGGATTTCCATTCAAATTCTTCGGTGAGTAAGGGGCTGGCGGTGATCTTTTCACGGGTGAGCAGGCGGGAGGAGTATTTGTGGCCGCGGGCGGCGATTTCCTCGGCGATATTGCGGAGCTCCATCAGGCTGGTGCGGGCGGTCTGCTCCTTTACAAAGGTGCCGACACCCGGAACCCGGGCGAGGTAGCCATCGGCGGAGAGCTCGCGGAGCGCCCGGTTGGCCGTCATGCGGCTGATGCCGAAGCTTTCAACAAGCTCGTTTTCGGAGGGCACGCGGGAGCCGGCAGCCCAGGTTCCGGACTGGATATTATCCAGAATGTGCTCTTTCACCTGCATGTAGAGGGGCTGCATCTGGTTCACGGCAGGATTCCTCTGATGAGTTCGCCGTTCCGTATGACGGCGGCGAGAGGATTGAAGCCCAGAGGGTAGGCGAGGTCGCCGGGGCGCTTGACGTCCCAGAGGGCGAGATCGGCCTTCTGGCCCACGGCGATGGTGCCCCGGTCCTTCAGGCCCAAGGCGCGGGCGGCGTTGGCGGTAACGCCCAAGAGCGCCTCTTCAGGGGTGAGGCCGAAAAGGACGCAGGCCATGTTCATGGTGGCGAGCAGGGAATGGACCGGCGATGAGCCGGGATTGAGATCGGTGGCGATGGCGATGGGAACCTTGTGTATGCGGAGTGCGGCCACGGGCGGGGCCTGCTTTTCGCGGAGGTAATAAAAGGCACCGGGAAGCAGCACGGCCACAGTGCCGGACCTGGAAATAGATTCGACTCCTTCCTCATCCAGATATTCGATGTGATCAACCGACAGGGCATTGAAGCGCGCCGCCATTTTCGCCCCGCCCAGATTGGAGAGCTGCTCGGCATGCAATTTCACCGGCAGATTGAAGGCCCTCGCAGCCTTGAACACCGTTCTGGTTTCCTCGACGGAAAAGGCAATGCCTTCGCAGAAGCCATCGACGGCATCGGCCAGACCTTCCGTGGCAATCCTTGGAAGGGCCTGATCACACACGATTTTCAGGTAGGCCTCATGGTCTTCCCTGAACTCCTGGGGGAAGGTATGGGCCCCGAGAAAAGTGGTTTTGACGTCCACAGGGCGCAGGGTGCCGAGCTTCCTGGCCACCTTGAGCATTTTAACCTCGGTCTCAACATCCAGGCCGTAGCCCGACTTGATTTCGATGGTGGTGACACCTTCGGCCAAAAGAGATTCGAGTCGACGCAACGCGGATTCGAGCAGCTCCGTTTCGCTGGCCGCACGGGTGGCGCGCACGGTGGACATGATGCCGCCGCCGGCCTTGGCGATGTCGGCATAGGTGGCGCCATTGAGGCGCAGCTCAAATTCAGCCGCGCGGTTTCCGCCGTAAACCAAGTGCGTGTGGCAATCGATGAGGCCCGGGGTGAGGAGCCTGGCGCCGCAATCCACCGCATCGCCCTTGGGAGTGTCGGGTCCTACCGATTTTATGACACCCTTTTCAATTGCGACCGCGCCCTTCTCGATAAGGCCGTAGCCATTGACCATGGTGGCGATGGAAAGATTGGTGAAGAGCACGGGGGATTCCCTACTTGTATAGTGTTGTATATACAGTATAGTCGGAAGGATGATGCTAGGCAAGTTCCGTTTCACATCGGCCCTCACTTCTTCCGGCTGGCAGAAGGACGTGAGCGTTTCCGTCGATCAAAATGGAATGATCGAAAATATTGAGACAGGAGCGAAAGACGGAACGCCGATCAAGGGCATCGCCATCCCTGCCGTTGCCAATGTTCATTCGCATGCCCACCAAAGATTGATGATTGGGCTGGCGGAGCGGGCTGGCCCCGGCGCTGACAGTTTCTGGACCTGGCGCGAGGCGATGTATGGCTTTGCGCTCAAGCTTTCGCCCGATGATCTCGAAGCCGTAGCGGCGCAGGGCTATGTTGAAATGCTGAAGGCGGGTTTTTCCTGCGTGGGTGAGTTCCAGTATCTGCACCATCAGCCCGACGGCTCGCCTTACGATGAGCCCGCTGAAATGTCCCTGCGCTGCATTTCGGCGGCGGAGCAGGCGGGCATTGCCATAACCATGCTGCCGACGCTTTATGATTATTCCGGATTTGGCGGGCAGGCCTCGACTGCGGGGCAGCGGCGCTTCGTCAATGACGCGGAGCGGTTTCTGGAAATTTACCAGACATTGAAAACGGTTTGCGCGACCAACCCGCTGCGGCGGCTTGGCATTTCGCCCCACAGCTTGCGGGCGGTGACGCCGGAACTGCTAAAAACGGTACTGAATGGCATTGAGGATGACGCCCGGATTCATATCCATGTGGCTGAGCAGACCAAGGAAGTTGATGACTGCGTGGCCTGGTCTGGCAAGGGGCCGGTGGAATTCCTGCTGGATCAGTTTGAGGTTTCCAGCCGCTGGTGCGCCATTCATGCAACGCACATGACGGTGGGCGAAACCCAGCGGCTTGCAAAGTCAGGCGCGATTGTGGGCCTGTGCCCCACCACGGAATCAAATCTTGGCGACGGCATATTTCCGGCGGACACTTTCATGAAGCAGGGCGGGGCGATTGCCATTGGCAGTGACAGCCAGATCACCATTTCGCCGGCCGAAGATTTGCGGATGCTGGAATATTCGCAGCGGCTGCGGGACCGGACGCGCAATGCACTGGCTTCCGGGGCCGGAGCTTCGACGGGGCGCAGCTTGCTTGATGCCGTTCTCAAAGGTGGGGCCGCCTGCCTCGATCAGCCCACGGGAGCAATTGCGGTTGGCAAGCGCTGTGACATCACAGTGCTTGATAACGAGCACTCGTCCATGACCGGGCGCACGGGCGATGCAGCCCTCGATACGTGGATTTTTTCGGCCGGGAATGCGGCAGTAAAAGATGTGATTGCCGCCGGATCGCATGTGGTGAAGGATCGCCGGCATATCGATGAAGACCGCATTCAAAAGAAATTCTCTGAAACTGTGAGGCGTTTGTCATGAAGATTGTCATTGGTGAAACCGCGATTACGCTGGAACATGCGCGCGCTGCGTTGGCCGGCCCGGTAACGGTTTCGCTTTCGCCCAAGGCGCGGGGGCTTATCACAAAGAGTGCCGAAACGGTGGCGCGGCTGCTCAGGACGGGCGATGCAATCTATGGCGTGAACACGGGGTTTGGAAAGCTGGCCAAGACGCGGATCGCATCGGAAGACCTGTCAAAGCTGCAGATCAATATCGTGCGCTCCCATGCGGCGGGTGTTGGTGCGCCGCTGGATGAGAACGTGGTGCGGCTGATCATGCTGCTCAAGATCAATGCCCTTTCGCAAGGGGCCTCGGGCATTTCCCTGGCGGCAATGGAAACGCTGGTTGCGCTGCTGAACGCGGATGTTCTGCCGGTCGTTCCGGGGCAGGGGTCGGTTGGCGCGTCGGGTGATCTGGCGCCGCTGGCGCATTTGAGCCTTGTGCTGATTGGCGAGGGCGAAGTTCTTCACAAGGGCAAGCGGCTGAGTGGGGCAAAGGGACTGGCGGCGGCGGGCCTCGGGCCGGTTGCCCTTGGACCCAAGGAAGGGCTCGCGCTTCTCAACGGCACGCAGGTTTCGACGGCGCTCGCACTTTCCGGGTTGATTGCGGCGGAGCGCAATGCGGCGGCGGCCATTCTGGCGGGGGCGCTTTCCATCGATGCGGTGATGGGGTCCGACACGCCGTTTGACCCACGTATTCATGCGCTGCGTCCGCACCCCGGACAGGTGCTCGCTGCAAGCCATTATCGCCGCCTGCTTGCGGGGAGCGCCATCCGCGCCTCGCATCTGGTTGATGACGAGCGGGTGCAGGATCCCTATTCCTTCCGCTGCCAGCCGCAGGTGATGGGAGCCTGTCTCGACATGCTGGCCAATGCGGCGCGCACCTTGATGATCGAAGCCAATGGGGTTTCCGACAATCCGCTGGTGTTCGCCGAGGACGGCGCGGTGCTTTCCGGCGGCAATTTCCACGCGGAGCCGGTGGCCTTTGCGGCTGACATGATTGCCATTGCCATTGCGGAAATGGGATCGCTTTCCGAACGCCGCATGGCGGCGCTGATTGATTCCTCCATCTCGCTGCTTCCGCCCTTTCTCATCCGCAATCCGGGACTCATTTCCGGCTTCATGATCCCGCAATGCACGGCGGCGGCGCTGATGAGCGAGAACAAGCAGATGTCGCATCCGGCTTCGGTTGATTCAGCGCCTACGTCTGCCAATCAGGAAGACCACGTCTCGATGGCAACCCATGGGGCGCGGCGGCTCGGCCCGATGAATGCCAATCTGGCGCGTATTGTGGCGATCGAACTGATGGCCTCAGCGGAAGGCATTGATTTCCGGCGGCCGCTTAAATCGTCGAAGGATTTGGAAAAAACCCACGACCTTATTCGTTCAAAGGCCGCAAGCCGCGAACAGGACCGGGAGTTTTCAACAGATATCGAAGCCATTGCCGGGATGATTGAGCGCGGCGAGTTTCAATCTCTCGTGCCCAAACTGCTCAGCGACTTGGGCGGCGCCTAAAGTTTGTATCTTTAGTAAAATCGAAGCCCTCCTTTTCCTTCTCCCCATCGGGGAGAAGGCGGGGCCCACGCGAAGCTTGGGAGGATGAGGGGGACCCGGTGAATCAATTGCAAAAACCGGCTCCCCCTCACCTTCCCATCCGTCTTCGCTGCGCTACGCCGGATGGGCCCCTTCCTCGCCCCCAAGGGGCGAGGAAAAGCGGGGATCACCAGGCAAACAATTATAGTCAGACTCCAGGTCGGTCCGATCTAAAGTGACACTGATCTAGCCTCGAGATCCTTGGCCTTAAACCTGCGATAGGCCCGGACACTGAAAGGAATGAGGACAAGATAGACTAACGCCATGAGCGTCAGTGTCTCCCAGGGGAAGGCGATCAGGCAGACGATGGCCAAGGCGCCGCCGCCCAGAATGGGAAGCACCAGATCGCGCGGCACGCGCGGGCGCACGGTCTTTCCCGAATAGGTTGGCACCCGGCTGACCATCAGAAGGGCAACAGCCACAACATAGGGCGCGATGAGGGCTGAATAGGTATGGCCATCGTCAACGAAGCCGAGAAAGCCCACATACATGGGCAGCATGGCAAGCCCGGCGCCTGCCGGCGCCGGTGCGCCGCTGAAGAAGCCCGCTGACCATTCGGGTTTATCCGTGTCATCGAGCGCCACATTGAAGCGGGCGAGGCGCAGCGCGCAACAAACCGCCAGTATCAAGGCAACGACCCAACCCATCGTGCGCATGTCATTGAGCGACCAGAGGTAGATCAGGATTGCCGGGGCCACGCCGAAATTCACAAAATCGGCCAGTGAATCAAGTTCCGCGCCAAAGCGCGAGGTGCCCTTGAGAAAGCGCGCGAGCCTGCCATCGAGGGCATCGAGTACAATTGAAATGATCACCGCACCCACGGCCAGTTCATAGCGGCCTTCAATGCCAAGCCTTATGGCGGTTATGCCGCTGCACAGTGCCAGCAGGGTGATGAGATTGGGCAGGAGGAAGCGCACCGGCACCTGCTTGAAGCGCCTGCCATTGCCCGGTTTTTTTGGGACGTCAATTTCGAGATCGGCGGCCACGGTCAGCTTTTCCGCGCCATGCGTTCGCCCTCGGGCGAGGTGAGGTCGGCAAATACGGTTTCGCCAGCAACGGCGCACTGGCCAACGGCAACCAGCGGGTTCGCGCCCTTGGGCAAA
>DATLDM010000056.1:0-7239 GCA_035525875.1 Aestuariivirga sp. | reverse complement strand
GGCCGGTGGGCTGACGCCGGGCTGGCATGGCCTTCACATGCACCAGGTTGCGGATTGCCGCGATACGGCCAAATTCGAAAGCGCCAAGGCCCATGCCAAGCATGAAGGCCAGGCCCATGGTTACTTGAGCGCCGAGGGTCCGGAAGCGGGCGATCTGCCGAACCTCAGCGTTGCGCAGGACGGTTCTGCAGTGGCGGAAGCGACGTCCTTTCTGGCATCTCTCTCGGGCGAAAAGAACATTCTCGATGCCGATGGTTTCGCGGTCGTCATTCACGCCAAGGAGGATGACCATCGTGACAGCAAGAGCGCCGGAGCCCGAGTGGCCTGTGCCGAGATCAAGGCGCAGTAGGACAAGGCTTCGCCGGCCCGTTGCGTGACTCCTGCAAACCGCCAAAAGGTGCTATCAGGACACTGTGACTGCCAATGTTCATGACCTGACTTTTTCCCCGACGACCCAGGCCGCCGAAGGGCTGATGCGCCGCCGCTGGTCGGTGGCGGAGATCGAGTCCATGGTCAGTGCGGGTGTCATCCTTGAAGATGAGCGCTTTGAGCTGATCGGGGGGGAAGTCGTTCCGATGTCGCCAAAGGGCCAACGGCATGAGCTCCTCAAGATTGCGCTGATCGACTACTGGGTGCCGCGCAAGCATCCGGGTCTGCGTATCGCGCCGGAGACGACGTTTCGCCTCGATGCCCATACGTTCCTTGAGCCCGACTTCCTGTTTTACCGGGTCTCGGATGGCATTGCGAATTTGCGTTCCGACACGGCCCTGCTCGCCGTTGAAATCGCCCATTCGAGTCTGGGCTATGATCTTGGCCGGAAAGTGCTGCTTTACGCCATCCACGGTATACGCGAAGTATGGGTTATCGATGCGGTCAAGCTTGAAACCCACGTTCACCGGCGGCCCATGATCGGCGGTTATGCGGAAAAATTCGTGGTTCCGGCGGACACCCTTCTCAAGGCTGATTTTGCCCCGGAATTGGCCGTGGCGCTCGCCACCTTGCATCTGGTCTGACCGGGCTGGGCCGGGCAACGGTTAAACTCCTTGACGTTCAACTCCCATCCACCTAGAAACGCCGCCATGAATTCCATTCTCGTAGTAGGAACGCGCGGCACCAGGGAGGACTGAACTCCTCCGGATCATCGGTGTTGCGCGAAACCAGGCTCCCTCGGGGGCCTTTTTTATTGCCTCGAACGGGATCGTATGTGAGACGGAAGCGGAAAGGATCGGGATTGCCATGGACATGACGGGTGCCGAGATCGTGCTGAGGGCTTTGGCGGACCAGGGGGTCGAACATGTGTTCGGTTATCCCGGTGGCGCGGTGCTGCCGATCTATGATGAAATTTTCCAGCAGGAAAAGGTCAAGCATATCCTGGTCCGCCACGAGCAGGGCGCCACCCATGCGGCGGAAGGCTATGCGCGCTCGACCGGCAAATGCGGCGTGGTGCTGGTCACTTCCGGCCCCGGGGCCACCAATGCGGTCACCGGCCTCACTGATGCGCTCATGGATTCGATCCCCATGGTCTGCCTCACGGGACAGGTGCCAACGCACCTGATCGGCAATGACGCGTTTCAGGAATGCGATACGGTTGGCATCACCCGGCCCTGCACCAAGCACAACTGGCTGGTGAAGGACGTGAATGACCTGGCGCGCATTCTGCACGAGGCCTTCTATGTGGCCACCCATGGGCGGCCAGGCCCGGTCGTGGTCGATATTCCGAAGGATGTGCAGTTTGCCAAGGGGCGCTATGTCGGCCCCAAGAACATCGAACACAAGACCTATCGCCCGCAGGTGAAGCCAAACCAGGACGCCATCCGCGCCGCTGTTGAACTCATTGCCAAGGCCAAGCGCCCGCTGCTTTACACGGGCGGCGGTGTGATCAATTCCGGCGTGATCGCTTCGAAACTGCTGCGCGAATTCGTGAAGATGACGAACATTCCGATCACCTCGACGCTGATGGGTCTTGGGGCCTATCCGGCAAGCGGCAAGAACTGGATGGGCATGCTCGGCATGCACGGCACCTACGAGGCCAACATGGCCATGCATGATTGCGATGTGATGATCAATGTGGGCGCGCGCTTCGATGACCGCATCACGGGCAGGCTCGATGCCTTCTCGCCGGGTTCGAAGAAAATCCATATCGACATCGATCCTTCCTCGATCAACAAGACGGTGCAGGTTGATATTCCGGTTGTAGGCGACGTGGCCCATGCCCTGGAAGACATGATCCGCGTGTGGAAGGCGAAGTCGTACGAACTCGACAAGAAGGCGATGGCCGCCTGGTGGAAGGAAATCGATTCCTGGCGCGCTAGGGATTGTCTGAAGTACAGGGCCAACAAGGACGTGATCATGCCGCAATACGCCATCCAGCGGCTGTATGAACTCACCCGCGACAAGGAAGTCTACATCACGACGGAAGTTGGCCAGCACCAGATGTGGGCGGCGCAGTTCTTCAAGTTTGAGGATCCGCACCACTGGATGACGTCGGGTGGCCTCGGCACCATGGGTTATGGGTTGCCCGCCGCGGTTGGCGTGCAGATGGCGCATCCCAAGGCGCTGGTTGTTGACATCGCGGGCGATGCCTCGGTGCAGATGACGATGCAGGAAATGTCCACGGCGGTACAATACCGGTTGCCTATCAAGATTTTCATCCTGAACAACCAGTACATGGGCATGGTGCGGCAGTGGCAGCAATTGCTCCATGGCAACCGGCTCAGTGAAAGCTATTCGGAATCCCTGCCGGATTTCGTGAAGCTGGCGGAGGCTTTTGGCTGCGTGGGCCTGCGGGCCGAGAAGCCTGCGGAGCTCGACGACAAGATCAGGGAGATGATCAAGACGCCCCATCCGGTGCTTTTCGATTGCCGCGTGGCAAGTCTTGCCAATTGCTTCCCGATGATCCCGTCGGGCAAGGCGCATAACGAAATGCTGCTGGGCGAAGACGTGTCCGACGAGGAAGTCGGCAGCGCCATCGACGCCAAGGGCAAAGAGCTGGTTTGAGGAGAGACACATGAACGCACATCAACAGCCCACGGGCTCGGCCTATTTCCTCGACACCTCGAAGAAGACGGTGGAAACCCACACGCTGGCCGTGGTGGCTGACAACGAGCCGGGCGTCCTTGCCCGGATCATCGGCCTGTTCGCGGGGCGTGGCTACAACATCGACTCGCTCACGGTTTCGGAAACGATTCATGACAAGCATGTCTCGCGCTTCACAATCGTCACCACCGGCACGCCGTCGGTGCTCACCCAGATCAGGCACCAGCTTGAGCGCATGGTGCCGGTGCATTCGGTGGCTGACCTCACGGTGCAGGGAAATTCCATCGCGCGCGAGCTTGCCATGGTGAAGGTTGCCGGCACGGGAGAGAAGCGCATGGAGGCCTTGCGCCTGGCGGACGCCTTCCGCGCCCGAGTCATCGATGCTTCGACCGACAGCTTCATTTTTGAAATCACCGGCAAGCCCGACAAGGTTGACCAGTTCATCTCGCTTATGGTGCCGATCGGCCTGGTGGAAGTCGCCCGCACCGGCGTCGCCGGCATCTCGCGCGGGGCCGAGGGGATGAAGGTTTGACCCGTTAAAATTTTGGCCTTCCCCCCTCGTGGGGGAAGGTGGACATCGCGTTAGCGATGGACGGAAGAGGGGGCTTTCGTTGATGCAATGCTATGACCAGCCCCTCTCCCGGCGCTTCGCGCCACCCTCTCCCACGGAGGGGAGAGGGTTAAGTCCAGAACAAGTGGTCTGACATTATTTATCAAAACCGGACTTTCCAGCATTCCATTTCGCGCCTACATTCCGGCGCCATGAGTTGCAAGCTGTCGGTGAACGTGAATGCCATTGCCTATTTGCGCAACCGGCGGAACCTGCCCTGGCCGAGCCTTGAGGGGCTGGGGCGCATTGCCTTGCAGGCAGGCGCTGCCGGGCTCACCATTCATCCGCGCCCGGACGAGCGCCATATCCGCCATGCGGACGTTCCGGTGTTGCGCGAACTGATCCGGAGGGACTTTCCAGACCGCGAGTATAACATTGAGGGCTATCCCGATGAGCGTTTTCTTAAACTGGTGGAAGCCAACAAGCCTGACCAGGTGACATTGGTTCCCGATGATCCGGCCCAGGGCACCTCCGACCATGGCTGGGAGGTTGCAAGGCATCATGGGCTTCTCAAGGATGTGATCGTGCGGCTCCATGCGGGCAAGATGCGCGTGTCGCTGTTTGTTGATGCCGATCCCAAACTGGCCGAACAGGCGAAGGCGGTGGGGGCCGACCGCATCGAGATTTACACGGGGCCTTACGGCGGCGCGTTTGATAACAAGGTGAAGGCGCGTGAATTTGACAAGGTCATTGTCACTGGCAAGGTGGCGGAATTGGCCGGGCTTGGCCTCAATGCGGGCCATGACCTGACGCGGGAAAACCTGCCGGCCCTGGTGGCGGCGCTGCCGAACCTCGCGGAAGTTTCCATCGGCCACGCCATCATTGCCGACGCGCTCACCTTCGGCATGGCGGAGACGGTGCGCCTGTTCCGGGAGGCCATTGGCGATGTTCAAATTGCGAGCATCAAAACCGCCTAGGCCAGCGCCAGGGGCGTATTGGCGCTGCCGATTTTCAGTTCCACGGTGACAAAGCTCAAGGGGGCAGGCCCGGTATTCTCAAGATCGTGGATCATGGATTCGCCCGGCCCGAAAACATAGTGCCGCGTGTCGCCCACCTTGTAACTAGTTTCCGATTTACGGCCATCACTGTAATGGGATTCGGCGCTTCCTTCCGAGGTGGCGGTCCAGAAATAATTCAGCACATGGCAATGATAGGCCAGGCGCTCGCCGGGCTTCAGCGCAATCACCCAGACCCGCACCGCATCGGTTTCGGACACTAGCGTGTGGCCAACCCGCCCGTTGAGGGACGCCTTTTCCAGTTCGGCGCTGCGCCAGCTATCGTTCATGATTCAATCTCCGCATAAAGAACGACAAGGGTAACGCAGTCCAGCGGCATGACCGGATTTGTATAAATCATGCGGGTGTGCAGGCCACGCAGGGCAAAAACCGAATTGATCAAGTCGGAAGCGCCATTCAGGCATTTTGGATGTTCACCAAAGCCTTCGGCCACATTCATTGTGCCCTCGAGCCGGACGACCCGTTTGATCTTGGACAGATCGCCCGCCGCATCGCGCAACTGGGCGATGGCATTCAGGCAGGAGAGCTGGCAGCATTTGTAGCCGTCCTCGCCCGAGAGCTCCCGGCCGATCTTTCCCGTATAAGCCAGCTTGCCGTCGCGCCAGGGCAGGTTGCCCGAGGTCATGATCAGGTTTCCGGTGATGGCCCAGGGCACATAATTGGCCACGGCGGCGGCCGCCGGCGGCAGGACAAGGCCTAGTTCCTCCAGGCACTGCTCGGGCGTTTCTGACGGCATCGTTCTCTCCACAGCGGATTGTCGCGGTCCTCACTATGCTGCGATTTCGCCAACCGGTACAGGCCCATCCCTGCACATGGGGCCCATGCTTATTGAGGCTTGCCTTAACCCCGCCAGACCGCTAATTCCCGCGCTGTTATTCAAACAGGGACCATTCACATGCGCGTTTATTATGACCGGGATGCCGACGTTAACCTCATCAAGGGCAAGAAAGTCGTCATCGTCGGCTATGGCAGCCAGGGCCGGGCGCATGCGTTGAACCTCAAGGATTCAGGAGCCAAGAACCTGGCGGTGGCGCTGAAGGCCGGGTCACCCACGATCAAGAAGGCGGAGGCCGATGGCCTCAAGGTGATGACCGTGGCGGACGCTGCCAAGTGGGGCGACCTGTTGATGATGGCAGCGCCCGACGAGTTGCAAGCCGATATCTTCAAAGCCGACATTGCCCCCAACATCCGGGATGGTGCGGCGATTGCCTTTGCCCATGGCCTCAATGTTCATTTCAATCTGATCGAGCCGAAGAAGACCATCGACGTGATCATGATTGCGCCGAAAGGCCCGGGTCATACGGTGCGTGGCGAATACCAGAAGGGCGGCGGCGTGCCTTGCCTCATCGCCATCAATCAGGACGCCTCCGGTAACGCCCATGACATCGCGCTCTCCTATGCAAGCGGCATTGGCGGCGGGCGCTCGGGCATCATCGAAACGACGTTCCGCGAGGAATGCGAAACCGATTTGTTCGGCGAGCAGGTTGTGCTCTGCGGCGGCTTGGTTGAACTGATCCGCGCCGGCTTTGAAACGCTGGTGGAAGCCGGCTACGCGCCGGAGATGGCCTATTTCGAATGCCTGCACGAGGTAAAGCTGATTGTCGACCTGATCTATGAGGGCGGCATTGCCAACATGAATTACTCGATTTCCAACACCGCCGAGTGGGGCGAATACGTCTCGGGCCCGCGCATCATCACGAGCGAAACCAAGGCCGAGATGAAGCGTGTGCTGGCCGATATCCAGACCGGCAAATTCACCTCCGAATGGATGCAGGAATACCGTGCCGGTGCGGCCCGCTTCAAGGCCATCCGCCGAAACAATGACAGCCACTCCATCGAAGCCGTCGGCGCCAAGCTCCGCGAAATGATGCCGTGGATCAAGCAGCGGGCGCTGGTGGATCGTTCGAAGAACTAAGCTTCAACTGGTTAGTCGTCGCATCGTTTACGCTCTCACTCCGTCATCCTGAGGTGCCCGCCCTAGGCGGGCCTCGAAGGATGAGCGGCCCGAGATATGGGGCCGTCGCCCTTCGAGGCTCGCTACGCTCGCGCCTCAGGGTGACGGCGATAGTCTGCCCGAAATGACATCAGTCCAAAGTCCCAACGGGCCCGCCATGGCGGGCCCGTTTTGTTTTGGGGCAGGGGAGCGCGCCGCAACACGCGGCACCGAGCTTTATTCCAACAAAATCAAAGGTCGGCGTGCTTGTTTGTCCTTGCGTTGACGGTTTTATTGCAGAATGATGACAGCGGTTCCGCCGCCGGCCATAAACTGTGCATAATCCGGGGTGCGGCGCTCGTAACATGCCGCCCGCTCTCGCATTTTTCCATCGTCATTGGCTCGCCGTCGTGGCTTTCGAGCAGCGGCGGCTCGCGCTTTGCGCGCTCGGCCTGCTGCATCTGTCGGCGCTCGGTATCCTGCTACAGACCGAGGACGATCTGGTTCCTCGGACCGCTTTTCTGCTGGCCTGGGCGTTGTTGAACAGCGTCTGGCTCCTGCTGTTGCGCCGGCCCGTGGTGGCGGGCTCCATCTCGCTGATCATGATCGTCGTCCTGATCCTGCTGTCGCAGTTCAAGCAGGAC
>DATLDM010000101.1:0-58530 GCA_035525875.1 Aestuariivirga sp. | reverse complement strand
CCCTTGCTCTGAATTTGCCTTGATTTAGCCCTTCCACTGGCTTACCCCCACGGCAGCATTTATGGAGCTGGTGGCTGTGAGCGATGAATCCCTATTCCGCGAGGTGGATGAAGAAGTCCGCCAGGAACAATACAAAAAGCTATGGGATAAATTTGGCAATTATTTCGTTGGCTTATGCGTTATCATCGTAGCCGCGGTGGCGGGCGTCAAGGGCTATGAACATCTCCAGGTGAAGCAATCGGAAGCGGCGGCGGTGGTCTATTTTGATGGCGTCAAACGCGCCGCTGAGGGGAAATTCGACGATGCCTTGAAGGCGCTGGCGGCGGTCAATCACCCTGGTTTCAAGCAGCTAGGACTTCTGCAAGAGGCCAGCATTCTGGCGGAGCAGGGCAAGACGAAAGAAGCCGTGGCGGCCTATGACGCGCTTTCCGCCGATGCTTCGGTGGATCAGAGTCTGCGTGATCTTGCGCGCGTTCGCGCCGGCTACCTGCTGGCCGACAGCCTCAAGCCCGACGAGCTGATTTCGCGGCTGGGCAGTTTTGACCGGGATGGCGAGGTCTGGCGCCATGCGGCGCGGGAAATTTTTGGCCTGGCGGCCTACCGCACCGGGGATTATTCCATGGCCGACCGTTACATGAATGCCAATTTTGCCGATCCCGAGACACCGCAGGACATGCGCCAGCGGGCCCAGGTGATGATCCAACTTCTCACGCCGCTGTTGCAGAAATAATTGCCGATGAAAAAACTTCCAACACTTCTGCTGATGGCCCTGCTTGCAACATCATTGATGGCGTGCAGCACCGTGAAGAAATTTACCGGCCAGCGCGATGACAGCGTTCTGCCGGGCAGCCGCGAGGAAATCCTGACGCCAGACCAGCAGACCGCACAGAATCCGGATGTAATGGGCAAGAAGACCGCGCCGTGCAGCCCTGATGATGCGAGTTGCGCCACGCCACCACCGAGCGATCAAGAAACTTCCGGAATTGATCAAGAATCCAGTACGGCGCAATGACCTTTACAGTTGCTATTCTCGGACGCCCCAATGTGGGGAAGTCGACGCTATTCAACCGTCTGGTTGGGCGCAAGATCGCCCTTGTCGATGACCAGCCGGGGGTTACGCGCGACCGCCGCGAAGGGCTTGCGCAAATCGGCGACCTGAGCTTTCGCGTGTTTGATACGGCGGGGCTCGATGATGCCAAGAAGGAAACGCTTGAGGCGCGGATGAGCGCCCAGGCCGAGATGGCGGTTGAAGAAGCGGATCTCGTATTTTTTGTCATAGACGCGCGGGCCGGAATTACGCCCATCGACCGCAAGTTCGCTGAGAAAATCCGCAAATTCGGCAAGCCGGTACGCGTGGTCGCCAACAAGGCCGAGGCCCGCATGGCGGAGGCGGGTGTTTTGGAATCCTATTCCCTGGGCTTTGGCGAACCGCTTGCCGTTTCCGCCGAACATGGCGAAGGCATGGAAAGCCTTTATGATGTCATTGCGCCGCTTGCGCCCAAGATAGAAGTGGTTTCGGAAGAGGAAGCAGAAGCAGCCGAGCTGACGCGGCCCTTGCGGCTTGCGATCATCGGCCAGCCCAATGCGGGCAAATCAACGCTGGTGAACACGATGCTTGGCGAAGAGCGGATGCTGACCGGGCCTGAAGCGGGGATCACGCGCGATGCCATTGCCACCGACTGGTCGTTCGGGGGCCGTGAGATAAAGCTGTGGGATACGGCGGGGATCCGGCGCAAGTCGCGGGTGACGGGCAAGATCGAAAAGTTAGCGGTTTCCGATGCGTTGCGGGCCATCCGCTTTGCCGATTGCGTTGTCGTGCTCATTGACGCCTCGATGGAGATTGAGCGCCAGGATCTGGCGCTGTCGGACCTTGTGGCAACGGAGGGCCGCGCGGTTGTCTTGGCGCTCAGCAAATGGGATCTGGTTGAGGACAAGCAGAAGGTCCTGGCTGAAGTTCACAGCCAGCTTGAGGATGTGCTGCCGGAAATCCGCGGGGTTCCCGTGGTTACAATTTCGGCGAAGCAGGAGCGCGGCGTTGACAAGATGATGAAGGCGGTGTTCGAGGCGGTTGACCGCTGGAGTGCGCGCATTACCACATCGCAACTCAACCGCTGGCTTGAATCCGCTGTTTCGAAAAATCCACCGCCGGCGCCTTCGGGGCGGCGCATCAAGATCCGCTATGCGACGCAGGCAAGCTCGCGGCCGCCCACTTTTGCGGTGTTTGGAAACCAGATGGCAAAAATGCCGGAAAGCTACAAGCGCTACCTGATGAACACGCTGCGCAAGGATTTTGATCTGGCGGGAGTTCCCATCCGCTTCAGCCTGCGTGGGGGGAAGAATCCCTTCGACAAGGACAAGTGATGCCGACGGTTACACCATAATCAATTTTGTTTGAATCGAAATCCCCCTTTTTCCTTCTCCCCGTTGGGGAGAAGGCGGGGCCCAAGCGAAGCTTGGGAGGATGAGGGGGAACAGGTAATTCAATTGCAGAATCTGCTCCCCCTCACCTTCCCAACACTTGCGTGTTGGGCCCCTTCCTCTCCCCCCAAGGGGCGAGGAAAAGTAGGGAGCATTGACATGACCAGACTCTAGAGCTGGACCGAAACGTTTCCGATCAGGTCATAGCTTGCTTCGACATGATCACCAATGCCGGTTTCGAAAACTGCGGTGATGACGCCGGTGGTCACCACATCGCCGCCATGCAGGAACAAGCCTTTTGCCACGAGATCATTGGCAAGCCAGGTGAGGGCCAGTTCTGGTCCGCCAAGGGCATTGGCTCCAAGACCTTCATATTTTTTCTGACCATTGATGAAAATGCGGTTGGTGATTTTGGCATAATCGGCCCGCTTGAGAGGCTTAGTGCCCGAACCCAGCACGAGTGCGTGACTCAATCCGCCATCAGCCACGTACCATTCCACGACATCGTTGAAGCCTTTGGGTAGGCGCGGATTGACGATTTCGATGGAGGGATGAACGGTTGCCACGGCTTCGAGGACTTCATCCACGGACCAGGGCTTGTCCCGTGCGGGCAGGTCGCGGGCCAGGGTGAAGGCGATTTCCGGTTCCGTGGTGCGGCTGTTGCTGGCCAGCGTTTCAACATGAGTTCCTGCGGGAAATAACCGCTCCCGATACACTGGCCCTGGAAAGGGGCCGTCGGTGTGCAGGGCTTTTTGAGCCTTCTCGCTGGTGCAGCCGATTTTCCAGCCGGCGTGGGTCCAGCCAATTGAGGTGCGGACCGCCGATTGAATGGCGAAGGCTTCGGCCATGCCGGAGGGCGTTGGGCCGGGGTAGGCCGCAAGCTTCTCACCAGATAGGCGCGCCTCGCGCAGGGCGTTGATGATGGCGGTTTGGCTCATGGCACCTGCTTAAACAGGCCGGTGGGTGCGTATTTGTAAACCGCGCCAGTGTCGGTGAAACTTGGCAAGCACAGGGGAATGATCTGGGCTGCAACTTCTTCGGCGGAGGGCAGGGTCTCCGGATCTTCTCCCGGCATGGCCTGGGCCCGCATCTTCGTGCGGGTGGCGCCGGGGCTGAAACAGTTGGCGCGAAGGGCGGACTGTTCGTTCTCCGTGGCGTAGGTTCTCACCATCGCTTCGAGGGCGGCCTTTGACATGGAATAGGCGCCCCAATAGGCAAAGCTTTTCTGGGCAAGGCCCGAGGTGACGAACACCGCCCGGCCCGCATCGGAGGCACGGAGCAGCGGGTCGAGCGACCGGAGCAAGCGAAAGTTTGCGGTGACGTTGACGGCCATCACATCATCGAAAACCTTGGGATCGAGATGGGGAAGCGGCGTGAGCTTGCCGAGAATGCCAGCATTGCCGATCAGGATATCGAGTTTTTTCCAGCGTTCAAAGATGGCGGCACCGAGACGGTCAATCGCCGCGTAGTCCTTGATATCGGAGGGCACAAGGGTGGCCGAGCCGCCAAGGGCCTTTATCTCGTCGTCGAGTTCTTCAAGGCCGCCTTGGGTGCGGGCGAGGGCTATGATGTGGGCCCCTTCTTTTGCCAGGGCCAGGGCAATGGCACGGCCAAGTCCGCGTGAGGCCCCGGTGACAACGGCCACGCGGTTTTCAAGCTGCTTTGCCATGGATTCAGCCGGCTTCGGCCAGAAGCGAGAGTTGCTGCTTGGCGGATTCACCGATGATGTCGGTGAGGTGGGTGGGATAATCGCCGGTGAAGCAATGATCGGTGAATTGCGGGCGATGATTGTCGCGGCCGGCAAAGCCGGTCGAGCGGTAGACGCCTTCAATCGAGATGAACGACAGCGAGGTGACGCCGATGAACTGGCGCATTTCTTCCAGCGTGTGGGTGGCGGCGAGAAGCGCTTTTTCTTCCGGCGTGTCGATGCCGTAGAAATCGGGGAATTTGATCGGCGGGCTGGAAATGCGCATGTGGACTTCGCGGGCGCCCGCCTCATACATCATGCGGACGATCTTCACCGAGGTGGTGCCGCGCACGATGGAATCATCCAGCAGCACCACGCGCTTTCCGGCGACCACGGCGCGGTTGGCATTGTGTTTTAGTTTTACGCCAAGCGAACGGATGGTCTGGGTGGGTTCAATGAAGGTGCGGCCCACGTAGTGGTTGCGGATGATGCCGAGTTCAAAAGGTATTCCGGTCTGCTGGGCATAGCCCAAGGCGGCGGGCACGCCGGAGTCAGGAATGGGAACGACAACATCGGCGTCCACAGGGGATTCGATGGCGAGCTGCTTGCCGAGTTCCTTGCGCACCTCATAGACCGAGCGGCCGCCGAGGATTGAATCGGGCCGGGAGAAATAGATGTATTCAAAGATGCAGGGACGGGCCTGCTGCTTGGGGAAGGGACGGTGGGATTCGATGCCCTCATCGGAAATCACCACGACTTCGCCGTTTTCGATTTCGCGGACGAATTTCGCGCCGATGATGTCCAGGGCACAGGTTTCCGAGCAGAGAATGTAGGCGCCGTTGAGCTCGCCCAAAATGAGCGGGCGGATGCCGAGAGGATCGCGCGCGCCGATCAGCTTCTTGTTGGTGAGCGCCACGAGGGCATAGGCCCCTTCAAGGCTGCGCAGCGCATCGATGTAGCGGTCAATGATGCGGTTCCTTTTGGAGCGCGAGACGAGATGCAGGATCACTTCGGTGTCGGAGGTGGATTGGCAAATGGCGCCCTGCGAAATGAGTTCGCGGCGGAGTGTCAGGCCATTGGTGATATTGCCGTTGTGGGCCACTGCGAGGCCGCCCGCCGAAAGTTCGGCAAACAGCGGCTGGACATTGCGCAGGATGGTTTCGCCGGTGGTGGAATAGCGGACATGGCCAAGGCTTGAGCGGCCCTGCAGGCGGTTGATGACTTTCTCGCTGGAAAAGTGATCGCCGACCAGGCCCATGCGGCGTTCGGCGTTAAAGCGTTCGCCGTCAAAGGTGACGATGCCGGCGGCTTCCTGGCCGCGGTGCTGAAGGGCGTGAAGGCCGAGTGCGGTAAGTGCTGCCGCATCGGGGTGGCCGTAAACGCCGAAGACACCGCATTCTTCCCGCAAGCGGTCACCGTCCATATCAAAATCTTCTGTCATTGGCCGGTGCTTTGTCCGAATTCGGGTTGCTGGGTGCTGTTGCCGGTGCCTTCGATGAGGTTGTCCAGTCCCTGGGTTTCGCCGGACTGATAGCCGGCTTCAGGTTTTGCGGCGTTGGGCGCCGGTTGAGTGGTTGCCGGGCCATCGGGATTTTTCATCAGCGCCGTGTTGGATAGTGTCTCGGCAATGTCAGGCGGCATGAAGCTGAGCAGGGTTTCACCCACGGCCTTGATGGCCGGAAGCGAGGAGGCATTGCGCACCCAGTCTTCCTGCTTGTCGAAGGGCAGGAGCCAGCCGTAGAAAAGATAGGCGATGGCCACGAGAACAAAGCCGCGGGCGAGGCCATAGAGGAAACCGAGAGTGCGATCAAAAGCGCCGGCGGCGGAGTCGACAACCGAATCGGAAATTTTCACGCTGATCAGCGACACGATGACGAGCGTGATGACGAAGGCAATGGCGCCCACGGCGATTTGCGCGAGGATGGGCTTATCCACATAAGGCATGGCGAGATCGAGCAGGGCCTGCTGCTTGATGGCGAAATAGGCGGCGAAGGCGGAAGCGCCCCAGGCGACAAGGGAGAGGACCTCGCGGGTGAACCCGCGCATCAGGGCGAGGAGCCCGGAGACCAGCATGATTCCAAAAAGTATGAGGTCAAGCAGTTGGAAGGGCATAAAATTTTCCCGGTTGGTCGGATGAGCCACCTTATAGGGAGCTTTTGCCAACTGATCTAGACGATTCGTCTTAAACCTTTGTCCTGTGCAGCAGTCCAGGCGACGAGATCAGAAATGGTTTCAATTGACTTTACTTTCAAGCCCTTGAAGCTCGCCTGCTCGGTTGCCGCGGCGACAACGGCTTCGCGCAGGCCGAGCTTTTGCGCTTCCTTAAGGCGGGCTTCCGTCTGGCCCACGGGGCGTATGGCGCCGGAAAGGGCCACTTCGCCGAAGACCGCGGTGCCGTGGGGAATGACAGTTCCAGTAAGAGAGGAGAGCAGCGCTGCGGCCACGGCGAGATCTGCGGCAGGTTCGCGCACCTTGAGGCCGCCTGCGACATTAAGGTAAACGTCGTTGGCCCCGATGATGACGCCGGCGCGGGCTTCGAGCACGGCGAGGATCATGGCGAGGCGGTTGGAATCCCAGCCCACGGTGGTGCGCCGCGGCGTTCCAAGCGGCGACGGCGAGACGAGGGCCTGCACTTCCATGAGCAAGGGCCGCGTTCCTTCCATGCCGGCGAAAATCGCGGTGCCCGGCGTCGGCCGGTCGCTTGTGCCCATGAAAAGCTTGGAGGGGTTGGTGACTTCCTTGAGGCCGCCATCGGACATTTCGAAGACGCCGATTTCATCGGTGGGGCCGAAGCGGTTTTTGACGGCGCGCAGGATGCGGTACTGGTGGCCGCGATCGCCTTCGAAATAGAGGACAGTATCCACCATATGCTCGATGACTTTCGGCCCGGCGATCTGGCCATCCTTGGTGACATGGCCCACGAGCAACATGGCGGTGCCCTTTTGCTTGGCATAACGCACCAACGCTTCCGAGCCCGCCTTGAGCTGGGACACGGTGCCGGGAGCGGCTTCAATGACGGGCGACCAGAGAGTTTGAATGGAATCGATGACGGCGATGGCGGGCGGCTCACCCTCGTTCAGGGTGGCGAGAATATCCGACACATTGGTTTCGGTGGCGAGCAGGACATTGGCGTCATCGAGCCCCAGGCGCTGGGCCCGGAGCCGCACCTGGGCGATGGCCTCTTCGCCGGAGACATAAATGACCCGGGCGCCGGTGCGGGCGAGAGACGCCAGGGCCTGAAGGAGGAGGGTGGATTTGCCGATGCCCGGGTCGCCGCCGATTAACACGCCGGAACCGGGCACAAAGCCGCCGCCGGCAACCCGGTCCAATTCGGCGATGCCGGTCTGGATGCGGGGCAGAGGGGGGCTTTCACCGCGCAGGCCCACCAGGCGGGAGGCCTTGCCCTTGGGCAGGCTCGCCCCCCTGGCGCCGGAAACGGGGGCCGAGCCCTTTTCCTCGATAATCGTGTTCCATTCACCGCAATTGTCGCAGCGCCCGGCCCATTTGGACGCGGTGCTCCCGCAGGACTGGCAGACGAAACTTGAAGCTGATTTGGCCATGACGTATCTAGCCCGGAACAATTAGAGAACGCAATCGTTAAAAAGGATAATTTTACCTTTAACTAATGGGTCGAATCCGGTGGCCCGACCAAAATCCGCGTTAAGATTCGGCCATTAAGGTTGACGCACAGAAGCAACAGACAGGACCTCAATCGTGGAAACTGCCGCCAACACCGTCATCGATCACAGCGTCATTGCCGAACTGAAGGCCATTGGCGGCACGGAAGCCCTGTTCAAGCGGGTGGCCAACCATTTTGTCGAGAAGGTTCCCGGACGCCTGGCCGAGATCGAGGGCATTGCCGGCTCACAGGATGTGGGGGCCTTGGCCAATGCGGCGCATGCGCTGAAATCCGTGGTTTCAAGCCTGGGCGCCAGGCGGGCCGGAAAGGCCTGCGAGAATCTGGAACTCCTGGCGCGCACCGGGCAAGAGTTTGTGGCGCGCGACCTGGTTGACATCATCGTGCGGGAAACGCGCGCGGCGCTCGTTGAAGTCGAGAAGCTGAGAAGCGCCGCTTAAAAAAGATCGTCATTCCGTTGCACCGATCCAAACAATAATCCGTCATCCGCCACCTCAAAGCCGCCATCCCCGCGAAGGCGGGGATCCACCTTTGCGGTGTTCACGTTGGATTCCCGCCTTCGCGGGAATGACGGAAGTGGGGGAGCGCGCACCGGGCAGGCCTTTGTGGCACGCGACCTGGTTGACATCATCGTGCAGGAAACGCGCGCGGCGCTAGTCGAAGTCGAGAAGCTGAGAAGCGCCGCCTAAAAAAGATCGTCATTCCGGCGCACAGATCCAAACAATAATCCGTCATCCCCGCGAAGGCGGGGATCCAACTTTACGGTGTCCACGATGGATTCCCGCCTTCGCGGGAATGACGGAAATGGGAAGCGTGCGCCGGAATGACGGCTCAGGAGATCATCTCTCAAATGTAATCCGGCCATCGCAGATGGTGAGGACGGGTTTCAGGGTTGACATCTGGGCTGCGGGGGTTGCTTCGATATTGCCGTTGAGAATGATGACGTCGGCCAGCATGCCGGGGATCAGCTTGCCTTTCTTGGCCTCGGCAAATTCGGTGTAGGCGCCGGCGGCAGTGAAGCTGTCGAGCGTGTCCATCAGGGTTTGAGCCTGCGGCCTGCTTTCGGGCGAGAGGGGAAGCGATGTCATGGCGGATTGGATGCCGAGGAAGGGATCGAGCGGAGACACGGGCCAGTCGGAGGAGAAGGCAACAGTGGCGCCGGTTTCGCGCAGGGTTTGCCAGGCGTAGGCTTGCGGCAGCTTGTCGCCGATGCGTGTGCGGCAGGGTTCCAGCGGATTGCCGGGAACGCCCAGCCCGACAATGGGCTGCAGCGAGGCGATGACGCCCAATTGTTTCAGGCGTGGGATATCGGCCTTGTCGATGAGTTCAATATGTTCAATGCGGTGGCGGCTGTCGCGCGGGCCATTGGCCTTGCGCGCGGCCTCATAGCCATCCAGCGTGCGGCGCACGCCGCCATCGCCGATGGCGTGAACGCTGATTTGCAAACCATGCTTGTCGGCGCGGGTGGCGACTTCATTGAATTGCTTGGCGGTGAACAGCGGCGCGCCGCGTTCGCCCTGAAAGCCGGGATAATCGTCAAGCATCAGCGCAGTCATGGATTCGAGAACGCCATCCATGAAAATTTTCACCCGGCCGGAATGCAGCATGTCGCCCTGATACTGATTGCGCATCTCGACCGCTTCATCGACGCGGGAGGTTTCAAAATAATTCTTGTGGTGGAACGGCACTTCGACGCGGGCGATGAGTTCATCCTTGTCCATGAGCGCCTTCAGCAATTCAAGCTGATACCAGTTGCCGTCCATGTTGTGGATCGAGGTGATGCCGAGGGAGGCGCAGTATTCCAGCCCGCGCTTCATGAAGTTCTGGTCGATGAGGCGCTCGGCGGCGGTGGCCGGCGGCACGGGATTTTCGCCGGTGACCATGCCGAGCCATTCGCGCCCACCGGTGGCAGTCAACTCAAGCAGCGGCGCGAATGCAGCCGCCTCACGCAGTTCGCCGGTGGCCAGCCCGTCGCCGCCCATGACGATTTCATTGCCGGGGGTGAGGCTGGCGCCATGCAAAAGCCCGCCGGCTTCCAGCGCCCTGGTATTGGCCCAGACCGTGTGGTGGTCAAAACAGATGAGCGCCAGGGGCCGGTCGGCGATGATGCTGTCCAGAACCTGGCGGGTGATGGCTACATCGTCGCCCAGCGACACGGGGGCGGCGCTGTTGACGATGATGATGCGGTCCTTCGGGTTGGCCGCCGCATATTCGCGTATTGCTGCCGAAACGGCGGGGAAGCCCTTGATATTGTTGATCATCAGGCTGTCGAGCTCGACCGCGCCGCCAAACAGGTGAATGTGGCTTTCGACGATGCCGGGCACCACCGTATTCATTTGGGCGTCGATAACACGGGTGTGACTGCCCTTCAGGGCTTTCATCTCGGCGTTGGAGCCCACGGCCAGAATGCGGTTGCCCGCGATGGCCAGCGATTCGGCCCGTAAGGCCTGCTTATTCATGGTGAGGAGGCGGGCATTGGTGATGATCAGATCGGCAGATGGCATGATTTTTCCCTGTTTTTCGGCGACCAAAATGCAGGCTTGCAATTAATTGCGCAAGCCTCCACATTTGGCCCTGTCATTAACAATTGAAAGGAGGTGATCCGATGTCGAGTGAGTTCACAGCGTATGCCGTCAGGCTCGTGCGGATCGAATTCTCGGGCGGGGTTACTGCCTGATCGATCTCATACCGGGATGCTGATGGAACGCATCTCACGGAAGAGGCCGCCTCACAGCGGCCTCTTTTTTGAGTGCATTTTCCAATTGGCGCTTCGCTCGTTGGCAGCCGGAAGCGGTCGTTTACAAGTCGGGAAAGTATGCGGAAAGGGCAGTCTCGCTCATGCCGTCCGATCCTCTCCACCAAATCGCTGGATAGCCCCAGTCATTGTAGTGCTGGCCAGTATGTTCGCGCTCAAACGCGAAAGTAAACTCACCGAAATAGCCCCCTCGGCTTCTTGGCTGAAGCACACCGCAAACGGCGAGGATTTCTATAAGGACGCGTCGCTCGGCCTTGGAAGACTTAAAAACGCCCGCTAACGCCTTCTCAAGGCTGTCAGCAGTCGCGTTAGGCTTCATAGAGCGTGCTGTCTCTAATATCTGACGCATCATTTGTTTGTCTGCGTTCGTGGGCTTTTGAAGGCCCTCCTCGCGAAAAAGAAATAGGTCGAGCCAAGCGTAGATTGGATTGTCTCGACGAATACCACCCCACTTGTGGCGCTCAAAATTCAACACGTTCAGATCAATTTCAGCCGGGCTCTGGAATTCATAAAAACCGCACCAATCGCACCGTCGCCCGCCAGAAGGAACAATTGACGCTGGTATCGCCGCAATTTGGTGACGAGGAAAATTCAAGGCAAAGCCATAGCTGCCAAAAGCGGATCTCAAATCCAATCGTCGGCTACTAAGGCTTGCCAAGAAGGCACTGGAAAGAGCGATAGGGTCTGCGTGTTCACGCTCTTCGATCAATTGTTCGACCATCTGATCGTGAGATAATGTGATAGCGTCGAACATGTATCGCTTGCTCTTGGCATAAGCGAAGTCATCAGGGTGAACGGACCTGTCTGCATCCCGTTTCCAACCGCCCTTCCAGAACATCCCAAAAAGGATATCTCTTGCTCGTTTGTCGTACATTATTCGCTCGCTCTCACCCATCTACTGTCGCACAAACGAAATCTAGGAGGAATAGCAGCAATGCCCAGCAACGGGCACGATCATCGTGAACTTGCTAAGTTCGCTTTCCTCGTCTTGGATTGAAGTGCTCGGCCGCCTTTCGATAGTCATCAAATCGACGGTTGGCGCTAGGAACGGATTTCACTATCTCCCACGGCCAGAGAAGCGGCTGCTTTTTGCCCGTAGTTCGATTCTCTTGGACCCAACGTTTTGTTGTCGGCTCAACCATCAGCGCAACTTCGCATAGCGGGAATTGATGCGTACCTCCAAGATATGCCAGTCCGCGTTTATCGATTTTTACGCACGGATACATTCCGCCGACCGAATCCACATCGTTCTGCGCCACGAAGTCCTGCACCGCTGCCTCTAGTCCCATCTTAACGAACATGTCGGCGTCGTTAGCGAAAAGCCAATCGGCGGCTCTTTCCATCTCCACCACAGCGCCGTGACCGCTTCCAATTGCGACACAGCTTAGAGGCGCGAATCGTTCGAGCGTGAATGCTGGCGACCGCATGACGCCCAACACGACGGCGGGCGCGCCGGGAATCGGAACTTGAGTCATCTCCGCTGGCGTCATTAAAACCCGCATCACAACATTGGGCATCCAATTTCGCCGCATCGATGCATCCGGCGATACGGCTCTGCGCAGAATGTCTGCGACACGGGCCCTATCCACGAGGTTCGTGCGATTCGGAATGATCGCGGCGATGATGAATTGAATCGCGCCAAATGGCATGCCGTCCGCCGGCTTGGCCTGCATTTGACGATACGTCACTTTGAGGAATCGAGGAAACCATTGCAGCAGGCTCACGGTGTCGAGCCGTCGGCGCCGTTTCATATAGTGGATCAAACTCGGTGCGAGCACTGCTGCGGCTCGAACGTCACCAGAGAATGCCAACGCCATATTGGCGTTTAGAGGGATAATCTTCTGGGCGATATCGCAATGATAAGCGCGTTGTCCGCTGGGCGTGACCGTCACCCTGCTGTCGGCAATCAACATCACGCCGTCGAAAAGTGAGACGGCTGCTATCACAGTCACGGTTTACTCCTATGCCTTCAGCACTTCCATCTGGATTGGCCCCGTGCCGCGGCCGTGGATGAACTGGTCGACGTAGGGGTTGTCGCTGTAGTCGATGGTTTTGGCGGGGCCCTGCCAGATGATTTCGCCCTTGTGGATCATGGCGATGTCATCGGCGATCTTGCGGGCCGAGGCCATGTCGTGGGTGATCGAAATGGTGGTGGCGCCGAGGCGCTTCACGCAATCGACGATCAGCTTGTTGATGATGTCGGCCATGATGGGATCAAGGCCGGTGGTGGGCTCATCGAAGAAAATGATCTCGGGATCGGCGGCGATGGCGCGGGCCAGCCCCACGCGCTTTTGCATGCCGCCGGAAAGCTCCGCCGGGTAGAGCTTGCCCACTTCGGCACTAAGGCCAACCTGGCTGAGTTTTTCGATGGCAATGTCCTTGGCCTTGGCGCGCGGCACGTTGCGGCCCTGGATCAGGCCGAAGGCGACATTTTCCCAGACGGGGATCGAGTCAAAAAGGGCTGAGCCCTGAAACAGCATGCCGAAGCGCGCGAGATAATCATCGCGCGCCTTGCCCTTCAGCCCGATAACTTCCTCGCCGCCGATCCGGATGGAGCCGGAGTCGGCGCGGAGGATTCCGAGCACACATTTCAGCATCACGGATTTTCCGGTGCCGGAGCCGCCGATCACCACCAGCGAATGGCCCTTCGGCACGGCGAGGTTGATGCCGTTCAGCACGTGCTTCGGGCCGAAGCTCTTGCGCACGTCCTGGAGGATGATGTGACCGTCAGCCATCGCCTACTCCGTAAACAGCAGGTTGGTGAGGGCGAAGTTGGCGGCGAGAATGAGAATGGAGGCGGAGACAACGGCATTGGTGGTGGCCCGGCCCACGCCTTGCGCGCCGCCCTTGGAATTGAAGCCGTGATAGCACCCCATGATCGCGATGATGAGCCCGAAGACGGCGGCCTTGATGAGGCCTGAGGTGACGTCATCCATATGCAGAAAATCCGCCGTGGTTTTGATGTAGGCGTAGGAGTTGAAGCCAAGCGAACGGGTGCCGACGATGTAGCCGCCCATGATGCCGATGGTATCGCCTATGCCTACTAGAATGGGCAGGGTTATCACCGCGGCGATGAGTCTTGGCCCCACGAGATATTTGAAGGCATTGGTTGACAGGGTGACAAGGGCATCGATCTGTTCGGTGACCCGCATGGTGCCGAGTTCGGCGGCAATGGAGGCGCCGACGCGGCCCGCCACCATGAGGCCGCCCAGCACGGGGCCGAGCTCGCGGGTGATGCCAAGGGCCACGATATTTGGAACCAGGGTGCTGGCCGTTCCCGGCGTTGAGCCCTGATAGATCTGCAAGGCCAGGGCGCCGCCGGTAAAGAAGGCGGTGAGGCCGACAACGGGGAGCGAGTTATAACCGATGCGCCACATCTGCTCAAAAATCTGGCGGACATAATAGGTGGGCGTCAGGCCCTGCACTATGGCATCCTTGAGGAAAAGGCTGACCCGGCCAATTTCCGCCAGAAGGGCAAGCACGGCACGGCCGATGGGTTGGAAAGGGTTCAAGTCTCAGGCCCCGAATCGAGTTCAGAATAGAGTCTGGCATAACGGCTGCCCAAACGGGTGAGCAATTCATAGGATATGGTGCCGGCCCAGCCCGCCGCTTCATCGATCAGAATGTTGGGGCCGAGGATTTCGGCGCGGTCGCCGCGGCTGACGGCGTTGGGCAGGTCGGTGACGTCGATGGCCATCATGTCCATGGAGACGCGGCCGATGATGGGGCAGCGCCTGCCGCCGAGGAAGATTTGCGGCGGGGTGTTCGTGTTGCCGGAGCTCAGGGCGCGGGGCACGCCATCCTTGTAGCCGGCACCCAGCACGGCGATGCGGGTTTCGCGGGCTGCCTGCCAGGTTGCGCCATAGCCTACGGTTTCGCCGGCGTGGACGGTACGGGTTTGCAGGATGGTGCCTTCGAGCAGGGCCACGGCCTGCATGGGATTGGCAAGCGCCGGGGTCGGGTTGCCGCCGTAGATGGCGATGCCGGGGCGGACGAGATCGTGGGCGTAGTCCTTGCCCAGGAATATGCCGCTGGAATTGGCGAGGCTGGCGGGAACGCCGGGAAGTTTTGCGCGGACGTCGCGGAACGTATCGCGTTGCTTATGTGTGAGGGGATGGCTGGCTTCTTCGGCGCAGGCCAGATGGCTCATGAGCAGGCTGACGTTGAGGCCCTCCATCGTCGCGGTCTCGGCGAGCAAAGCGGTGTATTCGCGGATGGGAAAGCCCAGACGGTTGATGCCCGTATCGACATGAATGGCGCAAGGAAGCTTGCGGCCATAGACGCGCCCGAAGGCCGCCCATTCGCGCGCCTCTTCGGTGGAGATGAGGGCGGGCAGCAGATTGTTCTGGGCATAGAATTCCGCCTGGCCGGGGAACAGGCCATCGAGCACATAGATCACGGCTTCGGGCAGCACGCCGCGCAGCTCTTCGCCTTCCTTCGGGCGGGCCACAAAAAAGCTGCGGCAGCCCGCCTCCCACAAGGCGCGGCCCACGGGCTCAACCCCCAGGCCATAAGCATTGCCCTTGACCGCGGCGCCGCATTCGGCCGAGCCCGCGTGGCTGTTGAGGTAACGCCAATTCTTCTGGACCGCGCTCAAGTCAATCGAGAGCACAGCCCCGGCAAGATCCTTGGGCGTGGCAGTTGCGGTTTGATCCATGGACCCCGGGCTTTACGGGGTTTGGGCGACAGTTTCAAGGTTACGAAAACTGCTCCGGCAGGTAGTCGGCGCGGATGAGGTTCTGGAACTTGGTGAGGCTGGCGTCGAACTGCAGTTCGACAATGCCCGTAGGGCCGTGGCGCTGCTTGCCGATGATGACTTCGGCCACGCCGTTTACCTTGTCCATCAGGTCCTGCCATTCCTGATGCTCGGTGGTGTTGGGGCGGGGCTCCTTGCGGGCGAGGTAATATTCCTCGCGGTAGATAAAGAGCACCACGTCGGCATCCTGTTCGATGGAGCCGGACTCCCTGAGGTCAGCCAATTGCGGGCGCTTGTCGTCGCGGTTTTCGACCTGACGCGAAAGCTGCGAGAGAGCCATGATTGGAACTGCGAGTTCCTTGGCCAGGGCTTTCAGGCCCACGGTGATTTCGGAAACTTCCTGCACGCGGCCTTCGGCCTGTTTGCGGGCGGAACCGCCGAGAAGCTGCAAATAATCGACCACCACGAGGCCGAGGCCGCGCTGGCGTTTCAGGCGGCGGGCCCGGGCTGCGACCTGCGCGATGGTGAGGCCGCCAGTGGCGTCGATATAGAGCGGCAACGATTGCAATTCGCGGCTGACTTCGACGATGCGGTGGAACTCATCCTCGGTGATCTTGCCGCGCCTGATGCGCTCCGACGAAATGCCGGACTGCTCGGCGATGATGCGGGTGGCCAATTGCTCGCTCGACATTTCCAGCGAGAAGAAGGCGACCACGCCGCCGTCCGTCACCTTCACGGTGCCATCGGTCTGGTGTTCCGCCTTGTAGGCCTTGGCGACATTATAGGCGATGTTGGTGGCGAGCGCGGTTTTGCCCATGGCGGGGCGGCCGGCCAGGATGATGAGATCGGAGGCCTGGAGCCCGCCCATTTTTTCATCGAGGTCCTTGAGGCCCGCGGAAATGCCGGACAAGCCGCCATCGCGCTGGTAGGCGCCGGCGGCCATGTCGATGGCGTCCGACAGGGCGCGGGCGAAGGGATGAAAGCCCTGGCCGTATTTGCCGGTTTCGGCGAGGCCGTAGAGGGTCTGCTCGGCGCGCTCGATGAGATCGCGGGAGGTTTCCTCCACGGGGGTGTCGAAGGCCTCGTTCACGATATCGGTGCCGATGCCGATGAGCTTGCGGCGCTGGGCCAGCTCATAAATCATGCGGCCATATTCTTCCGCATTGATGATGGTGGTGGCCGATGCCGCAAGCCGCGCCAGATAGGCGGGGCCGCCGATTTCCTTCATGGTGGCGTCGCTGTCGAAGTATGTCTTCAACGTGATCGGGCTGGCGAGCTTGCCGATGCGGATGAGGGTTGAGGCCGCCTCATAGATGCGGGCGTGGATGGCCTCCGAGAAATGATCGGGCAGGAGGAACGACGAGACGCGGTCGCAGGCCTCGTTGTTCACCAGGATGGCGCCGAGCAGGGCCTGCTCCGCCTCAAGGTTGTGGGGCGGGGTGCGGAAGGTATCGTCTGGACCGTCGGCTTCGACGGGACGGAGGTTTGCTTGAGTGGCCATGGTTGGAGGGTAGCAGCTTCTCTAGGTTGAATTGATTCTGAATCAAATTATACGCGTTATTCACAGGCCTGTGCAAAAGACGGGTTGACTCACCCCCACAAGCGCCTCGTGATGCTGGTTTTAGACATGGGGCCAAGAGAAGATATCTACTGATGCGCATTGAAAAAATCACCCGCCGCGGCAAGGAGTTTGCCGTATTGCCCATGGATGAGTTGAAGAAACTCATGGACGATGCGGAGATGCTTGCCGACGTAAAGGCCTATGACGCGGCAAAAGCCCGGCTTGCACGCGGCGAAGACGAGGTGATACCACTCGACATCACCGAGCGCCGCATTGCCGGGGAAAGCCCGGTTAAAATCTGGCGGGGCTATCGCGGGCTCACCCAGGAGGGCCTTGCGAAGAAATCCAAGGTTTCGCGCCCGATGATTGCGGCCATCGAGTCAGGCCACAAGACAGGTGGAATCGCTACGCTGAAGAAACTTGCTGTGGCGCTCAAGGTTGATCTGGAACATCTGGCGTAGATTTTCGCTTCTCCAAGTCTGGGTGGTTGGGTCAAGCCCAACCATGGAGAGTGTCCATAAAAAAGGGCCACCGTTTCAGGTGGCCCAATTGCAAACGATGTCAGCAGCTTAGCTTGCCGGAGTTGCAAGTTCTTCGGGGATGGCGGCTTCCTCGTCGAAGAGGGCTTCGGCCGCGGCGCGGATTTCGGCGCGGTCGGAGACGGGGCCTGCGAGGTTCTCACCGCGCTGCTGGGCGGCGGCTTCATCGGCCGAACGGGCAACGTTGATGGTGATCTTCACTTCAACTTCCGGGTGGGGCGCTACCGTTACCGTGTACAGGCCGATGGTCTTGATCGGTGTATCGAGCAGCACATGGCTGCGTTCGACGGCCACACCGGAGGTCGATGCGGCTTCGGCGATGTCGCGGGGGCTAACGGAGCCGTAGAGCTGGCCCGATTCACCGGCCTGGCGGATGATGACGAATGACTTGCCATCAAGGCCCTGGGCCTCAGCCTGGGCGCCCTTGCGGCGCTCGGCATTTTTTGCTTCCAGCACGGCGCGCTGGGTTTCGAACTTTGCCTTGTTGGCTTCGGTGGCGCGCAGCGCCTTGCCACGGCGCAGCAGGAAGTTACGGGCGAACCCGTCCTTCACCTTTACGACCTGGCCCAAAGCACCGAGCTTGGCGACGCGCTCAAGAAGAATGATTTCCATGGTTCAATTCTCCTATTGCAAGACGTAGGGCAGCAGGCCCAGGAAGCGGGCGCGCTTGATGGCCTGGGCGAGCTTGCGCTGCTTCTTGGCGGAGACCGCCGAGATGCGGCTTGGCACGATCTTGCCACGCTCGGAAATGTAGCGCTGCAGGAGGCGCACATCCTTGTAATCAATCTTGGGCGCACCTTCACCGGTGAAGGGGCAGCTCTTCCGGCGCCGGAAAAACGGGCGGCGGGCAGTTTGTTCCATAGCCATTAGAGGGCCTCCGCCACTGGTTCGACACGATCTTCACGGGGACGGCCACGACCGCCGCCGGCACCGCCGCGGCCACCAAAGCCTCCGCCACCGCCGCCGCCAAATCCGCCGCCTCCGCCACCACCAAAGCCGAAGCCGCGGTCATCGCCGAAGCTGCCGCGCTCTTCGCGCTCATCGCGCCGGCGCAACATGGCCGACTGGCCTTCTTCGTGTTCCTCCACCGCAACCGTCATGAAGCGGATGACGTCTTCGCTGATCAGCATGAGGCGTTCCATTTCAGCAACAGCCGCATAGGGCGCATCGATGTTCATAAGGGTGTAATGGGCCTTGCGGTTTTTCTTCACGCGGAAGGAGATGGAGCGGATGCCCCAGGACTCAACCTTGCCGACCTTGCCGCCGCCTGCCGTGATGACGCCCTTGAATTGCTCGACCAGGGCTTCAACCTGGGCCGGCGAGGCATCCTGACGGGCCATGAATACGTGCTCATACAGAGCCATGTTCTGATAACCTTTCTGTTTCTCGTTTCGTTTTCCGCCATCCAGCGCAGAGCCTCTGACGAACCAGGGAAAGGTTCGAAAGACCGGTCAAACGTAAGAGCGGAGACACGGGAAGACGGAGCTTATTCTCCTATCTGGCAAGCCAGACCTTCCGTTCAGCCCCCGGCTGGGTGGTCGAAGTTGGGGGGTGTATGGCGGAAAAGGGGGGCGAAAGCAAGGGCGCAGGTTTTGGTAGGTTTTGGAGCCAAACCGGCAACAAAAAGGTGATGTCTTCGTGGAGCCACCAGGCCTTGACTGCCACGGTAATCTAACACAACTTTGACGCTTGTTTATAGGCCCCGCGCAACCTTAACAACTTATTGATACGGAGATGAAGTAACTTTGGCAGGGCATGAACATGAGTACACCTCGTGGGTCGCAGCGCGGTATGATGTCGATGAAATGTTTGCTTAACATCACTATCGGTTGGAGGAAAACATGGTTGGTCATAAGATTTCACTAGATGAAATTTTCGGTGGTTCAGATGGAGTTGTCAGCAGTTCGCGAAAAATCACGTCTGACGACTCCCAGTATGTTTATTACGATAAGGACGACGGGCATGTTGCATGGCCAACTGATCGCATCAAGGTGCGGCGTGATCTGGTTGATATTTCCACTCTCGCTGACTTTGAAGCGATGCTTGATCCGGGATTTTTTTGCGGTGGAACTCGGCGTGGCCGCCATCAGCGTTACAATCAGATCGTCAACGGCTCAGGCTACAAAGGCCCCTATGGCATTAGCGAGGGCGACTCTTGGCACCTCTATCCATTCCTGATCAAAGAAATAATCGATCAATTCATTCACGGCGGAAAGGATTCGTTAGCAATCTGGAGTACTGACTGCGCCGGCGACACGCTTGAGGCAATGTGGCAGGACAGAAACAAGCTCTATGAATACTTGAACTACCTTCGTTACCATTACCGAGAAAGAATGCCTTCATTTATGTTACTTAGTGGTGGCGGTAACGATCTCCTCGGAAGCGGACGACTTTACGTGATGCTCAAGGATTTTCAAGCCGGAATGGGCGCTAAAGATCTGATTGACGGGGTCCAGACCGCTGCAGCTGTCTCGCGTGTCATGTATTATTTCGATCTTATACTTGACGAGATGGGTGCGAGCTATCCAATGAAGGTCATCATTCATGGCTATGATTATCCCGTCCCCATGAACGATATTTGGATAGAGAAACCGATGCGGCAGCGGAGCATCGTTGACAAGAAATTACAGCGAGAGGTCATTAGGGAGTTCATGGATTACTATAATGACAGGCTCCGTGAAACACTTGGCAAACACAGCAATGCCAAATATGTGGACGTGAGAAATCTGGTTACCGATGAAGCCGATTGGCACGACGAAATTCATCCAAAAAGCAGAGGATTTGAGGTCATTGCCAGGAAAATTCGAAGAGAGATTTAACCGCCACATCGATGTTGACCTTGCGAAGTTAGAGCCTTCCTGCATGTCAAAGTGGATTTTTCGAATTCGTGTTCTAGCTTTTGGAGTGCATGGGTGATGACGGTGGCGTGGCAGGCGCTTAAGCTGAATGCCCAGAGGATTTAGCCAGCGGGAGTCCAGCCATGGCCAGCAAAGTGAAATTCGCGACGATGGACGCCTATATTGCCTCATTTCCAAAAGAGGTTCAGGGCATTCTTGAAAAAATCAGGCAGACAATTCGGAAAGCGGCGCCGGGGGCGGTTGAGGCCATCAGTTATCAGATTCCGACGTTCAAGCTGAACGGCAGCAATCTTGTTCATTTCGCCGCGTGGAAGGACCATATCGGGTTTTATGCGACGCCTTCCGGCAATGCGGCGTTCAAGTAGGAATTGTCGAAATACAAAGTTGCGAAGGGGTCCATCCAGTTTCCGCTTGACGAGCCGATCCCCTACGACCTGGTGACGAAAATCGCCAAGTACCGCGCCGGAGAAACCCACGTGAAGAAGAAAACAAAGCGGTGAGCCCACAAAAAAGCCCCCCGCGGAGGGAGGCTTTTCCGTTGCCGTGATTTATGGGAGCGGCAAGGGGAATTGCCGCGCCACCAGGCAAATTGCAGCGTTAAGGGTTCGCTGCAGGCGGGGTCGCCGGAGCGGGGGCCGCTGGCGCAGTTTCCACGGCGGGCGGCGTTGCCGCGTCTGGGGCCGGGGTTACGGGAGCCGGTGTCTCCGGTGCAGGCGTTACCGTGTTATTCTGGGTGACCGACGGAACCACGGTCGTGGTGCTCATGTTATCGGAAAAGAACAGAAGATAGGCACCGACAACTACCACGATGGCGGCAATGATATAAGCCACGGTGGCGCCGGACCCCTTGGTTGATTGGGTGACGTTCACACCGGGACGCGAGTCCGTGGTTTTGGGTTTCTGGTCGGTATAGGACATAGCGTGCTCCTTGCGGGGGTTAATGACAGGGGTTTTAACGGGCCTGCCCAGTATTTGTTCCAATTAATGACAAAAAAAGGAACCTACGGCCCGATCTGGCGTTTTGCTGACGTTAACCTTTGCAAATCACAGGAGGATGTGATGCCAGCCAAATCCAAAGCCCAACAGAAAGCCGCAGGCGCCGCCTTGGCGGCAAAACGCGGTGAAATTCCAAAGGCAGATTTGAAGGGTGCCTCACGCGGAATGTATGAATCCATGACTGAAAAGGAACTCGACGAGTTGGCAACCGCCAAACGTTCGAAATTACCGGAGCATGCCGACAATGGATAAAGCAATGGAAACACTCGGAAACAAGGGTCTGATGTTCAAGGGCACCAAGGCATTCAGCAGTTTCTCGGTTCCCGACCTGAAGAAGGCAAAAACGTTTTATTCGGAAACACTTGGCCTTGACGTAAATGAAACGCCGGAAGGCCTTGAGCTGCATCTTGCCGGCGGCGGGGTTCCGGTCTTCATCTACCATTCAACCGATTACCATGCGCCGGAACATACGGTTCTCAATTTCATCGTCGATGACGTTGACGAAGCTGTTGAAAAGCTCGGGAAGCGCGGGGTTCGCATGGAGCATTACGACATGCCAGACATAAAGACCGATGCAAAAGGCGTCATGCGTAATGATAACGGCGGGATGGGCCCGAAGGCCATCGCCTGGTTCAAGGATCCCGCCGACCACATATTGTCGGTCCTGCAGGAAAAGTGAATTCAACAACCGGAAATGAAAACCGGCGCCCCCAATGCGGACGCCGGTTTTTCTATTGGTGAAAATTTACATGTAGGGGCTGTAGCACTTCTTTATCTTGCCGCTATACGCCACCCAGGTATTGTTGTGCGGATTGTAGGACTGGTATTTGTTCAGGCAGTAGCGGATATGCCGGCTGCTCAGGCCGCCGCCGTCATCATAGTCGTAGTAGCCATCGTCGTAATAATCATCGTCATAGTAACGGTTGGCCGCGTAGGCGCCGCCGATGATCAGCGGAAAACTCAGATATATACCGTCACGATGGCGGTGCCTGCGGTATTGCCAATCATAATTGTCATTATGCCATTTTTTCTTCCATTTCTTTTTGTGATTGACCTGAACGATGCCGTCACTGGCGGCATTTGCCTGGCTGGTCACAGCCGGCGACAGGGAAAACATGGCAGCGGCTGAGGCGTTGGCGCCTGAGAAAGCCACGGCGCTGAGGCCCAGCATGGTTCCCAAAGCTATTGTGCTGAATTTATTCGACATGATTTAGACTCCAATCGACCACTCTTTGGACGCGATGTCGCATCGCAGTCCCATTTGGTGGCATGGTCTATAGGACGACAAAGTGTTCCAAATCCGGCGGTCGCGATCTTGTGGGTTCACTTATCGCCGACTTGCGTTCCACAGGAACAGCCACACCGCAGCCGAGGACAGCAGGCATAGGCCGAGCGCGAAATAGAAGCCCCAGGACGAGCCCGACCAGGGCAAGCCTTCAAAGTTCATGCCGAAGAGGCCCGCCACCAGGGTTGGCGGCAGGAAGGCGGCAGTGAGGGCCGAGAGAATATAGAGCTGGCGGTTGGTTTCGGAAGCGAGCTTGGCGTCGATTTCGTCATGGAAGAAGCGGGCGCGGGCTTCCATCACCTCAAAATCCTGATCCAAATGTGCGAGCCTTGGAATGACGGGAGCCAGCCCCTCGGGGAAATTGGGCAGGGCGCGCTCGGCATTGATCAGGGCGCGGCGCAGGCTGCGCATGTGGCGGTGGAGCTGGGCCATTTCGCGCCTTGCGAGCATCAGGCGCTTGCGTTCGCCGCGGTGGCGCTCATCCAGCACATGGTCCTCGATGATTTCGAGTTCATCAAGGAGGCGGTGGTGCAGGCCATCCAGCGTATCGGGATAGTTGGCGATGGTGTGGGACAGGAGCTGGGCGGGGCCCACAAAAACCATGCCGCGCGCCAGGTCCCGGCGCAGCCGTTCGGCCGATTGCAGGGCCTTGACGCGGCCGGTGAGCAGAAAGTTTTTTGCCATCAGGAGATGAAGCCAAGCCTGCTCGCTGCAGTCGCGGTCAAATTCATGGCGGAAGTCGTTGAGGTGGCCGGTGAGATAATCACCGTGGCTTGCGAGATATTGCCTGTGGGAAGTTTCTGTAAATTCAACGGCTAAACCTTGCGGCACGGCAAGGCTTTGGCTGAGCCAGCGGAGACAGCGCTGGTCTCCCAGATTGAGATGCAGCCAAATCCAGCCATCGCCTGCAAGTGCCGTGGCTTCAAGTTTTGGCTCCGTGAGGGGAGTGGGAACTCCATCTGCGCCAAAGTGATAGGCGCAGATGAAGCCCGGTATGGTTGACGTCGCGAGGCTTACTGCAGCACCGGCTCAGGGAAGGTGATGCGGCGGATCTGGGTTTCATCGCCTTCGATGCCGAAATCAGAGTCGGATATGACGAGGTAGGCGACATGACGGCCACACCTTCGACTTTCTTTGGCATGTTCTCGATGTCGTCGGAGTTCAGCACCAGGGTTTTAACCAGTGGCTTGATGCCCTTGGCTTCGATGTCAGCAGCGCTGAGCTGCTCAAGCGAGGGCGAAGTGGCAACATCATCGAAGGCGGCATCGAGCGGCGTGGCACCTTCAAGGTTCACCGTGTAGAACTTGGTGGTCTTGCTGATGCGTTCGATGACCAGAAGCTTGTCGGGCGCCAGGGCCACCATCTCGCTGAGGCGCACGGCATTCTGCTTCTGGGCTTCTTTCTTGTTGTCAGTGGCGAAGCTTGTAGGATCATCCATCATGTAAACATATTCGCCCAGGACCTTGCCGCTGGCGCGTTCAATTTTCCACAGGCGGGTGGCGGCGCTTTTCTTGTAGGCGGCGCTGTCTGGATTGGCGAGCGGGCTTTGCATGAGCACGTAAAGCGTTGCGCCATCGGCGGAGACGGCGACATTTTCAATGCCGCGGTTCAGGGTGCGCTTGGCAATGATGGCAGGCAGCGAGCCCACAACCTCATAGTCGGCACCCTTGAGTTCGGCTTCAACGCCGGCTGGCACATGGCGCTTGAGCACGGTGCCATCGGCGGCAATTTCCAGAACCGAAGAGCTGTATTCCTCGCCGACGATAAAGCTGCCATCGGGCAGGCGGGCGAGGGTTTCGGTGTCAAGGCCGGACGGATCGCCCGGAATGACCTTGCCATTTACATCATAGGCGACTTCGAGCTTGAAATTGGCGGAGGAGAAGGGGAGGCCCGAGACCGGCTTGCCGGACTTGCCTTTCAGCGGAATGGTTTCGAGAAGCTTTGCGGTATTGTCAGCGCCGATTTCAATCTTGGCGATGGTGATGGTGAAATCCGGCAGGCTGAAGTTCTTGCCTGTATCGTCACCGGCGCAGAGCTTATCGATTGAGAGGTCGGTGAGCTTATCAATGCCGGCGCAATCCAGGTTCGGGCCGCGATCAGTAATGGTCCAGACGACACCGGCGGGATCCTTCGCATCATGCCAGGCGGCGGAGCCGATGCCGAGATTGAGCTTCAGCGTCTTGCCGCCGGGGTAGGTGACCTCGGGGAGCGGCAAGTCGGGGGCCTTGATCTCGGTGACGGTGGGGCCGGCGACAGCCGTGGTTGCGAGAAGGCTGAGAATAGCTGCTGAAGTGAAAAGGCGCATGGTCGACTCCTTTGCGATTAGAGTCAGGTGGCGTAATGGGCGGTCGTGACAGGTGTGTGACAGCTCCCTGCCGGCTGCCACGGTTTGCCGTTTCGCCTTGCGGTGGCGAGTTGACATGAGGGAGAGATGAAGTAGGGGTGATTTTGGATAAAATGGGTGCCAGGCGAATCAGAGACTGAATTTTGAAATTTCAGGATATTGGCGGGACGACATTGGCACTTGCCTGCGGCGGTTTTCTGGCCGCTGCCTTGGTGTTTCATGGCATTGTGCCGCTGACTTCAGATGTGTCCTGTTTCATCATGGCCGACGGGCGCATCCTGGATGGTGCGGTGCCTTATGTGGATATCATGGAGACCAATCCGCCACTGGCATTCTGGATAACCATGCCACCGGTTTGGCTGGCGCGAATTTTGGGCCTGTCGCCGCATATTGCCTATGTTGGCTATGTTTGCCTGGCTATCGCCGGGGCCTTGGGCCTGACCCGACTTGTCCTGCAATCGGCGGGAGAAACCCGCGAGAACAGTTCTATGCTGCTCCTTGCTTCAGCGGTGGCGCTGACGCTTGCGCCGGCCGAGGCATTTGGCCAACGCGAGCATTTTGCCGCATTGCTGGCGCTGCCTTATGTGGCTGCCGCAGCTCAATTATCGGAGGGCCGTGCGCCACGTAAAAGCCTTCGCATTCTGATAGGGCTTTTGTGCGGCGTGGGCATGTCCTTCAAACCTCAATTGCTTGCTATTCCTTTAATGGTTGAAGCATTTCTGCTGTGGGAGACGCGGGCCTGGCGGAACCTGTTTCGCGCCGAGATGATCGGCGTGGCAGTTTCAGTTGCGGTTTATCCACTTCTTGTCTGGCAGTTTACACCGCAATATTTCACCGAGATTCTGCCGCTGGCGCTGCCTACTTATGGGGCCTTTCAAAGCACATTTTCCGAAGCGGTCTTGCGCCCGGCGGTTGCGAGCTTTTTGCTGTTTCTGGGCATCGCGGCTTACCTCATTTGGCACCGGAGGGCGCAACAGCGTGGCGATTGGGTTTGGATATTCGCGGGCCTGGGGGGATTCCTGTGCTACCTCGCGCAACTGAAAGGCTGGACCTATCAACTTCTGCCGGGGCTGATTTTTGTGTTAATTCCCATTCTCCTAAACGTTTTCCGGCACTCCGGCGTGGTGGCCCGGATCGTTGTGATCGGCTGTCTTGGGGCCGTCATGATCAGTGGGTGGGTGAATTTTGCCAGGAATCAAAATTTCCGCCTGGCTCATATCGATGAACTTCTCGCTGGACGCAAGCCACAACGCATGATGGCGCTTACGCATGACCTGGGCGTGATTTTTCCCTATATTGAAGCAAGGAACATTGCCTGGGCCAGCCGTTTCCAATCTCTCTGGATGCTGCCTGCCGTCAGCAAAGGGCTGATACCTGCTGAGCAGCAGGATATAATCATCGCGCGGGCGGCCGAGATCGTGACCCAGGATCTGATATCGTTGAAGCCAGATTTTGTGATTGTTGACCGCCGCTCCAATACGCCAACGCTGCGCGGTCATAGAATCGAATACATCGCCTGGTTCAGCCGCTCGCCTGAATTTGTGCAGGTGTGGAGCTCTTACAAGCTGGTGAATTCCAACGGCTGGTTTGAAGCTTGGGAGTTGCAATAATACGCAGCCGCCTAACCCAGATAGCGCTTGCGCAAATGTTCGGTGAAGTATTTGACCTGCAGGGTTTCGCCGGTGGCGGCGCGCATGAGCTCCGGGGTTGAAAGGGTTGAGGCCTTCGACCAGATGTTTTTGCGGCGCCAGTCGTTGATGCCGGCAAAATTTCCCTTGCGGATGTCATCGTTCACGTCTGGATTTTCGCGTTCGACGGCGGCCCATTGCTGGGCGGCCATCATGGCGCCCAAGGTGTAGCTGGGGAAATAGCCGAAGGCGCCGGAGGGCCAGTGGACATCCTGCATGGGGCCGTCCTTCGGGTTATCGATGGTGGAAAGATGGAGGTATTCCCGCATCTTGGTATCCCAGATTTCGGGCACGTCCCGCGGCCCAAGATTTCCGGCGATCAATTGCTGCTCGATCTCGTAACGCAGGATGACATGCAACGGATAAGTTGCCTCATCGGCGTCGACGCGGATCAACCCGCGCCCGATGCGGTGGACGTGGGCTAGAATGTCATCAAGGTCCCAGCCGGCGATTGCCGCCTCGCCCAGATGTTCACGCACGACCGGCATAGCCCATTCCCAGAAGGCGGGACTGCGGGCCAGCTGCTTTTCAACAAACAGGCTTTGGCTTTCATGGGCCGCCATGCCGCGGGCGCGGCCCACAGGCCAATGGGCCCAGTCCTTGGGCAGGCCCTGTTCATAAAGGCCGTGGCCGGTTTCATGGAGAATGCCCATGAGGGAGGAGAGAAATTCACTGGTGGTGTAGCGCGTGGTCATGCGCACATCAGACGGCACGCCGCCGCAGAAGGGATGGTGCGAGACATCGAGGCGGCCATGGGTGAAATCGAAACCGATGGCTTTCATCATGGCTTCACCGAGGGCCTTTTGCTTCTCAATGGGGAAGGGGGCGTTGAAGGGCTTGGCGGGATGCCTGGCGCGGCGTTCATCCTGGGCGGCGAGAGCTTCGGGGATAAAGGTTTTGAGGAAGGCTTTGAGTTCGGTGAAAACCGGCGTGATGTCAGCACTGCGGCTGCCGGGATCGAATTGCTCGATCAGCGCATCGTAAGGGGCGAGTTTTAGAACGCCGGCGCGAAGCTGGGCTTCCTCACGCGCCAGATTCACGATGCCTTCAAAGGCGGGGAGGAAATCCTTCCAGTTTCCAGTTGAGCGGAGTTCGCGCCAGAGCTGTTCGGAGCGCACCCGGGCTGACACCTGGCGGCGGACGAAATCCGACGAGAGGCAGGTGAGATTGATGTAACTGCGCTCGAATTCATTGACGGCGGTTTTTTGCGTGTCGCTCAAAGGTTCCTTGCGGGCGTCGGCGATCCACTCGGCGACGTAGGGCGTTGAAGCCATCTCATGATACATGCCGGCGAGCATGGACATGGCCTCGGCGCGCTTGTCGCCGCCGCCCGACGGCATCTGCACCGCCTCGTCAACGCTGAGCATGGACTGGGCATGCTCAAGGGCTTCAAGTTTCCGTCCGAGTTCGTCGAGCTTGGTGAAGGACATGGGGGCGCTGCATTCCTGGTTGAAGAAATGCAAGCGTATGTGCCAGAGCGGCTAAGGTTTCAATGGCAAAATAGGTCAGGCGAGCGTGGAGGTGACCGTAATCGTCGCGGTCATGATCAGCAGGGCCATGCCCCAGAAAATACGATTGTTAAGATTTGCGTTTTCCATGGGTTTCCGTCCGTTAACTTCACATGAAACGACGGCCGGACTCTTTTGTTCCCTTTGCTAGTTGTAGATGAACAATAGCGCGGCGAAAGCAACAATCACGCCCGCAAGGCCAAAAGCGAGAACGTAGCGGACGTTATGGCCTGTCACACCGGCACGGGCCTCATCGGTGGGTAACTCTGTTTCGGGTTCTTCGGGTTCGAGATGGGACATGGATTGTGCTCCTCCCGGTGGCTGAGGAGTTTAAACGCAGAAACCGGGCAACGGTTGCGTTGGGCTAGGCGAGGGTACGTTTGGCGGCTGTTGCGGCATTGCCCGTGTTTGGCGTACCTGTGGGTTCGATGAGCAAGAGGTGGACCTCTTCGCGGGCAACGGGGCGGTGTTCGACGCCTTTAGGGACGATGTACATCTCGCCGGAATTCAGTGTGATCGTTTTATCGCGCAATTCGATATCGAGGGAACCTTTGAGGACGAGGAAGAAGTCATCGGTATCTTCGTGGCTGTGCCAAACGAACTTGCCTTTGGCTTTCACGACCATGATATCGCATTCATTGTACTGGGCGATGGTGCGGGGAGAGAAATAGTCGGAGAAATTGCTAAGCTTTTCGGCGAGGTTGATTTTGGATTGCACAAATCTCTCCATGGTCGGGCTTGACCCGACCACCCATTGGTCAGGTTCGTTCGGATGGCTGGAATTCGGCGAATGTGGCAAAGTCTGGGTGGTCGGGTCAAGCCCGACCATGGAGAGTGGAGGGATTAGTGTTTTGCTTTTTCCATTTCACCTACAAAGCGCTCGAACAGGTAGTGGCTGTCCTGCGGGCCGGGGGAGGCCTCCGGGTGGTATTGGACTGAGAAAACCGGGTGGCCGTCAAGCGCCAGACCGGCGTTGGAGCCATCGAAGAGCGAGACGTGGGTTTCGGTGACGCCTTGGGGCAGGGTGTCGCGGTCCACGGTGAAGCCATGGTTCATTGAGGTGATCTCAACCTTGCCGGTGGTGAAGTCCTGCACGGGGTGATTGGCGCCGTGGTGGCCCTGGTGCATCTTCTTGGTTTTAGCGCCGAGGGCGAGGCCGAGCATCTGGTGACCGAGGCAGATGCCGAAGATGGGCTTGCCGCTGGCGATGAGCTTCTGGATTTCGGGCACGGCATATTCGCCGGTGGCGGCGGGATCGCCGGGGCCGTTAGACAGGAAAATGCCATCGGGGTTCATGGCGAGAATATCAGAGGCCAACGCGTTGGCGGGAACGACGGTGACATCGCAGCCCACGCTCGTGAGGCACCGCAGGATATTGCGCTTGAGTCCGTAGTCGATGGCGACGACTTTGTAGGTACCGCCCACCGCTGTGGTGTAGCCGGTGGTCCAATCCCATTGCTTCTCGTCCCACTCCATGCGCTGGGTCAGCGAGACATCCTTGGCGAGATCGAGGCCTTCAAGCCCGCCCCAGGCCTTGGCCATGGCGAGCAGCTTCTTCACGTCAAACTTGCCCTTGGTATTGTGGGCGACGACGCCGTTCGGCATGCCTTTATCGCGGATGAGGTTGGTGAGTTCACGGGTATCGACGCCGGAGAGGCCGATGATGCCCTTGGTCTTCAGCCATCTGTCGAAGTGCTTGTGCGAGCGGTAATTGGCGGGGTCGGTAATGGGGGCCTTGACCACGCAGCCTTTGACCGCGGCGGAGGCAGCGAGGTTGGTGGTTTCGAGGTCGTCGTCATTGGTGCCGACATTGCCGATGTGGGGGAAGGTGAAGGTGACGATCTGGCCGGCGTAGGAAGGGTCGGTGAGGACTTCCTGATAGCCGGTCATGGCGGTGTTGAAGCAGACTTCGCCCACGGCCTCGCCTTCGGCGCCAAAGCCCTGGCCTTCGATGACGGTGCCATCGGCGAGGACGAGAAGGCCGGTGATGCGGGGCTTGTCCCAATCACTAAAAGCCTTGCGTGGTTTGGCCTTGGCCTTTTTCGGGCTGGTCATCATGGAATCTCCGGGAATTTCAAACTCTATGGGGGAGCAGGGCGCATCCGTCAAGGTTGCGGCGCAGGGCGATAGGGACTATCCAGCGGGTTTTCCAAGCAAGGATAGAGCCCCCATGAGCCTTCGTGCCCAAATCAACGACGACCTGAAGACCGCCATGAAGGCGGGCGACAAGCGCAAGATTTCGACGCTGCGCCTGATGAATGCGGCGATCAAGGACAAGGACATCAACAGCCGCACGGACGGACATGACTCGCTCCTGACCCCCGATCCCGGCCTCATCGACCTCTTCGCCAAGATGGTGAAGCAGCGCCAGGAAAGCCTTGGCATGTATGAGCAGGGTGGCAGGCCCGAACTGGCGCAGCAGGAGCGCGAGGAGATGGACATCATCCAGAGCTATATGCCGAAGCAATTGTCCGATGACGAGGCGAAGAAGGCGGTGGCGGGCGTGATTGCCGCAGTTGGCGCTTCGAGCGTCAAGGACATGGGCAAGGTAATGGCGGAATTGAAGGCCAAGTACGCGGGCCAGATGGACATGGCCAAGGCTGGTGGGATTGTGAAAAGTCTACTTAGCTAATTTCCTTAGCTTGTCATCCTGGCGAAAGCCGGGACCCAGACTTGCAACCAAAACACATGCCCAAAGTCTGGGCCCCGACTTTCGTCGGGGTGACAGATAACATGGGGTGTGGGTCTTACTTCCCCGCATCCACCGCGTCGGCAAGTTCGGCGAGGGTGGCGAAGTGATATTCGGGGATGACGACGTTTGCCACGACAGGGGTTGCACCGAAGCCCGGCTTGTTCTTGCGGCGCTCGATCCAGCAGACGTGATAGCCCAGGCGCGTGGCGACAGTGATGTCGTGGAATTGGCTTTGGGCCACATGCAGGATGTCGTTGAACTTGAAGCCCAGCACGCTTTGACGCCCACGGGCATAGGCGAAGACCTGCGGATCCGGCTTGTTCCAGCCCACATCTTCCGCCGTCACCAGATCATCGAAGGGTTGCTCCAGGGTTTTGGCGAAATGTGACAGCGCCCAGTTATCCGAATTGGTCATGGCCACGAGGCGGAAGCGTTTGTGCAGGCGTTTCAAGGCGGCGACAGAATCGGGGAAGGCGGGCCAGCGCGGAATGGAGAGGCGAAAACCCTGCACATCTTCTTCCGAATTCGGCAGGCCGAGCTTTGCCGCCATCTCGCGGTACATGGGCGCCATCATCGACGGGAAGGCCAAGTGCGGAGTTTCCTGATGCTGGCGGTCCTCGGCAATCGCATAGGCTTCGAGGATGGCCTGCGGGCTGGCGGGTTTTGATTTTCCCTGCACATAATCCAGGATGCCGGTTTCAAAGTCGATGAGGGTGCCGACCACATCGAAGGTCAGCACTTTACGGTCGGTGAGGGGCATTGGATTGTCTCCAAGTTCTTGGGGGGTTGCTTGGTTAAACTAGAACTCTCCATGGTCGGGCTTGACCCGACCACCCAGCCTTCGACTGATTAAACTCAGATTTTTCATTTCTATTCTTACCGCTCAGTGTTCCAACGTTGGTTTGTGCGGCTAAGTCTGGGTGGTCGGGTCAAGCCCGACCATGGAGAGAATTTGGGAGCTAAACGATCTTCGTCGTGACCTTCACGTTCTTCCGGATCGCATTGGAATAGGCGCAGGCGACATGGGCTTTCTTGACGATTTTTTCGGCTATCGCCTTGGGCACGCCGGGGAGGCTGATGTCCAATGCTACGGCGATGCCGAACCCCTTCTTGTCGGAGCGCGGGCCGAAACTCACATGCGCGGTGATGGACGAGTCCGGATGAATTGGAACGGTTTTCTTTTCCTTGGCGCTGACATATTTGATCGTGCCCAGGAGGCAGGTGGAATAGGCCGCGGCAAACAGCTGGTCGGGATTGAGGCCATCATCGGTGCCGCCCATCTCCTTGGGCTGGCCGATTTTGAAGTCGATCATGCCATCGGCGGATACAGCCCGGCCCTGGCCGCGCCCCCCGGTTGATGTGACGTGAGCGGTGTAAAGTTTCTTGATTGCCATGGGGGCCTCCTTGTTGAGTTATCATGCTGGCATGCCGATATGTTGCTGGCAAGGCGTGGTCTTGCTAGGACATAGGCATGCGGTTTCCACCTTCATTTCTTGATGACATTCGCGGACGGGTTTCGATTTCCTCCGTGGTGGGGCGGCGCGTGGCGTGGGACCGGCGCAAGACCAATGTGGGGAAGGGCGACTATTGGGCCTGCTGCCCGTTCCACAACGAAAAATCCCCGTCATTCCATGTGGATGACCGGAAGGGGCACTACTATTGTTTCGGCTGCAAGGCTTCCGGTGATATTTTTAAATTCCTTGTGGAGAAGGAGGGGGCGAGCTTTCCGGAAGCCGTCGAGCGGCTGGCGCAGGAAGCGGGCCTGCCGATGCCGCAATTTTCGGAAGCTGATGTAAAGCGCGAAGAGGTTCGCGCAAGTCTCTATGATGTGATGGAAATTGCCGCGGCGTTTTTCGAGGCGGAGTTGCAAGGTGCGCGGGGCGCCAAGGCGCGGGGCTATCTGGCGGACCGGCAACTGACGGCGGCGATCCAAAAAGAATTCCGCATCGGCTATGGGCCAGATGACCGGCAGGCGCTGCGTTCGCATCTCGCGTCAAAGAATGTGACGGTTGAGCAGATGGCGGAAGCGGGGCTGGTGATTTCTGGCGACGACATTCCGGTGGCCTATGACCGCTTCCGTGACCGGGTGATGTTTCCCATCCGCGATCCGCGCGGGAAAGTGATTGCTTTTGGCGGGCGGGCCTTGAAGGCCGACGTGGCGGCGAAATACCTGAATTCACCGGAGACGCCGTTATTCCACAAGGGGGCGGTGCTTTATAACCACGACAAGGCGCGGGCGGCCGCCCATGAACTGGATGCCATCATTGCGGTTGAGGGCTACATCGATGTGATTGCGCTGCACCGGGCGGGATTTCCCAATACGGTGGCTCCGCTTGGCACGGCTTTGACGGAAGACCAGTTGGCACTTCTTTGGAAAGCGGCGGCGGAACCGACGCTGTGTTTCGATGGCGACAGTGCCGGGATCAAGGCGGCTTACCGGGCGCTGGATTTGGCGCTGCCATTACTGAAGCCGGGCCATTCGCTGAAATTCGCGCTTTTGCCGGAGGGGCAGGACCCGGATGATCTGCTCAAAGCCCAAGGGCCGGAGGCGGTGAAGGCTGTGATCGAGGCGGCGGAACCCCTGTCGGACGTCATCTGGCGGCGGGCGCTGACCGAAAACGACCGGGCCACACCGGAGCGCAAGGCGCAGTTTGAGCGGGATTTGCGCGGGCTTTTGAACCAAATTGGCGATGAAACGGTGCGCAAGCACTATATGGCCGACCTCACGTCCCGGTTCGACCAGCTTTTCCAACGCAACCGGACGGGGGGCAGTTTCCGGCCGCGCTCGCCCAATTTCCCCCAAAAACCGTGGAAAAAGGGGCAAAAAGCCTGGGAAACACCGCAACCGGCCTCGCCCCAGCTCAAGGCCATGGCGGCCTTTGCAGGCGCCCAAAAGGCTCTGGAACGGCGGGAACGGCTGATTGTGCTGACTTTCGTCAACCATCCTGACCTGTTAAGGGATTTTCTGGACGAGTTTGCCGCAGCGGAATTCGCCTCCCGCGAGCTTGACTCCCTCCGTACACAAATCATAAATAGCGCCGCGCTTGAGCAAGGCCTTGATACGGCGAGGCTCAAGGGCCACCTGTTGTCTCGAGGCTTTGGCCCTAGTCTGGACCACCTCGAAAACCAGGCGACGCGTTTGAACGAATGGTTTCTTGGTCCTGCGGCTGCACCAGATGATGCGCGGACTGGCCTGCGTCAAATGTTCGCCTTGCACCGGAAAACCATAACGCTCGATCGGGAGCTTAAGGCGGCGGAGGCCGCTTTCACTGCCGAACCGACGGAGGAGAATTTCAACGCCCTGTCCGGGGTGCGTGAACAATTGCTATCGGCGGTTGGCTCCGAGGCCCTCATTGCAGGGTTCGGCGCTGCGTCTGGCAGGGTTGTTGACGTCATCTCGTAAGGCCCGGAACCAACGAAGGTTAAGCGGTGTTTAAGACCGTGAGGCCTAGTTTTCACCCGAATCACCCAATTTTGTGCGAATCACACGCACCCACCCGACGAAAGATAATTGCCCATGGCCCGTGCTGCCCAAGTCCGCGAAACCAAGCCTGAAGATCAAGACAACGCCAATGCGGCGGAAGACCAGGACAACGCCGCCGATGTGCCGGCGGAAGGTTCGGACTCACCTGTTCTTGATCTTACCGATGCGGCCGTCAAGCGGCTGATCAAGACGGCGAAGGCCAAGGGCTATGTGACGCTCGATGAACTAAACTCGGTGATGCCTTCGGAGGAAGTCACTTCCGACCAGATCGAAGACATTTATTCGATGCTGGCTGACATGGGCATCACGGTTGTCGAAAGCGAAGAAGAAACCGAAAACGTCGTCGCCAAGGTCGAGGGCGAGGAGAGTTCGGAAACCGCCGTCATCAAGGTTGAAGCGGCGAAGCTGCCGACCGACCGCACCGACGATCCGGTGCGGATGTACCTGCGCGAAATGGGGCAGGTTGAACTGCTTTCACGCGAAGGCGAAATTGCCATTGCCAAGCGCATCGAGGCGGGCCGCGAGGCGATGATCGCCGGACTGTGCGAAAGCCCGCTGACCTTCCAGGCCATCATCATCTGGCGCGACGAACTGAACGAAGCAAAGATTTTACTGCGTGACATCATCGATCTTGAAGCGACTTACGCCGGGCCTGATGCGAAGAACAACCAGCCGGTGGCCGCACCTCAGCCTTATGTTCCGCCCAAGGAAGAAGTGCGCAAGCAAGCGGAGTTGAAGCGCCCCGAGCGGCTGAAGCAGGCGCAACCCAGCAAGCGCGACGATGAATATGGCGACGTGCTTTCGCCGGAAGATTTCGACAAGCCGGTCATTGAAGATGATGATGACGATGAGGGCGATGATCTCGGCGTATCGCTGTCCGCCATGGAAGCGGAGCTGAAGCCCAAGGTTCTGGAAATTTTCGACAGCATTGCCAAGCAGTATAAATCGCTGCGCAAGCTGCAGGACCAGGAAGTGGCGGAGTCGACCGAGCTTTCACCGAGCCAGGAACGGCGCTACCGCAAGCTGCGCGATGACATCATCGCCGAAGTGAAGTCGCTGGCGCTGAACAATGCGCGTATCGAGGCGCTGGTCGAGCAGCTCTATGACATCAACAAGCGGCTGAATTCGCTGGAAGGCCGGCTTATGCGTCTGGCCGAGACCTATAAGGTTCCGCGCACGGAGTTCCTGAAGGAATACCAGGGCGACGAGTTGAACCTGGACTGGCTGAAGCGCGTTGCGCGCCTCACAAAATTTGGCTGGAAGAAATTTGCCAATGACGAGAAGGAATCAATCCGCGTCATCCGCGACGAGATTTATGAGCTTGCCACCGCCACCGGCCTGCAGATTCCGGAATACCGCAAGATCGTGGCTATGGTGCAGAAGGGCGAGCGCGAGGCGCGCATTGCCAAGAAGGAAATGGTGGAGGCCAACCTGCGTCTCGTCATTTCCATCGCCAAGAAATATACCAACCGCGGCCTGCAGTTCCTCGATCTCATCCAGGAAGGCAACATCGGCCTGATGAAGGCGGTGGACAAGTTCGAATACCGCCGGGGCTACAAGTTCTCGACTTACGCCACGTGGTGGATCCGCCAGGCGATCACCCGCTCGATTGCCGACCAGGCGCGCACCATCCGCATTCCGGTGCACATGATCGAGACGATCAACAAGATCGTGCGCACCTCGCGCCAGATGATGCACGAGATCGGCCGCGAGCCGACGCCGGAAGAGCTTTCAGAAAAACTTTCCATGCCTTTGGAAAAGGTGCGGAAGGTCATGAAGATCGCCAAGGAGCCGATCAGCCTTGAAACGCCGGTGGGCGACGAGGAGGATTCACATCTCGGCGATTTCATCGAGGACAAGGGCGCGGTGCTGCCCATCGATGCGGCGATCCAGGCCAACCTGCGCGAGACGACAACGCGGGTGCTGGCGAGCCTGACGCCGCGCGAAGAGCGGGTGCTGCGCATGCGCTTCGGCATCGGCATGAACACGGACCACACGCTGGAGGAAGTCGGCCAGCAGTTCAGCGTAACGCGCGAACGCATTAGGCAGATCGAGGCGAAAGCGCTGCGGAAGCTGAAGCATCCGAGCCGGTCAAGGAAGCTCAGGAGTTTCCTGGATAATTAAGTTTCAAATTTAACTCTCACCACTCTCATCATGCCCGGACTTGTGCCGGGCATGATTTTTTGATGTAGGCTGAATTGTGATTTCCGATGCAAGCAGAGGGGCAGTTGCAAATACTGCCCATTAGAATAGTTTGAACCTCAAACGATACTCAGGATTGGATTTTGTTCATGAGACTGTCGATAGTTCTTCGCTGGTTTTTGATTTTTTTGCTGCCTCACTTGGCGGTCGCTGAAGAAAGCACTCTAAAGTTCAGCATTGACCCAAAAGGGAGTGGCTTTTCAATCGGCGGCTGGGACCGGCAGGAGCGAGATACCGGGACAATTTTCTATACTTGCCAAGTGGAACAGTGCGAGAAGGGCTCAATTGTCAGCGTTCATCTTCAGAACTATGTCGGACTTTCTCGCGAAGATATTAAAAAGCATGGCGAGATGGCCAATGAGTTTACAATGAAGCGGTTTAAAGGAGCCATTGAACGTATTGAGCTGGACGAACCGAAAATTACTGCGGAACCCTTGCTCAGGTTTGGCGAGGTTCACAGGACGATTATTCTTAAGACCACCAGTAGCATAGGTATTAAGCTCTATTGGACAACGGGGTTCACTGAGGCAAAAGGGAAAACTTTTACGCTTTCAAGCGAAGCAGATTCACGCGGAGTTGCAGATAAAAATTTTGAAGTCTTTATGCTTGTAACCTCACTGGTGCTCACCAAGGAAAAATAAAAAAATTGAGGAACAGCTGTAATTTAGGTCGGAAATAATTCCGAAAACATTGCGTTTAATTTCGATATGGAGCCGACCATGGAGAGAAGAGGAATGGAATTTGCACTCTCCGATGTGTAGATTTCGCTGATGACTATGAACTCCGAACTCACTGTTTGGTACAATACGCGTTGCCCAGTTTGTAATGCGGGGATCAATAGCCAACAGCGGAAACTATTGGCACTTGTGAAGCAGGGTCGGGTTGTTTTTCGGGATATCAATTTTGAACCGGATGCCCTGGAGCAGTTCGGTGCTTCTCTGGAAGACATCCGCCGGCGGCTGCATGCGACGAATGCGCGGGGAAAACTCATCACCGGAGCTGATGTGATGGTGGCGTTATGGCTGATTACGCCGGGGCAGCGCTGGTTGGCCGCAGTTTTTGGAAATGCCGGAATGCTGCCTGTCACGCGATTTTTCTACGACAGGTTTGCCGATGTTCTTTACGCCTGGAACCGGCGACGCGGGCATTGGTGACGGCAGATTAGAATCTGTACACGCCAGGCTTTCAGGACGTGGTCAAAGCGCCTATCATGGTCTTCGGGCTCCGACCACATGGCCAGCGCCCGAACCTCAGGAAAAGGAGGTTAACATGACAGCGCGCAATTTCTCGCTTACCGCGGCGATCGTCTTCGCGATCATCGCACTTGTGCAACTGGCCCGGGCTATTTTTGGCTGGCCGGTGACGATTGACGCCTACGCCGTGCCGCTGTGGTTCAGCTGGGTCGCCTTCATCGTTGCGACCGGGCTTTCCTACTTCGGCTGGAAGGCTTACGCCGCAGGCACATAGACATAGGCGCCGTCCTTGGCTTCGGCCATGCCGATGCCGGGATAGGGCCAGTGGTAGCCGAGGAGTTTTTTCTTTCCGGTTGAAGCCATGTCGAGAAGTTTCTTGCGGTTGGCGATTGCCATGTCGTGATCGGCGTCGAAGCCGAATTTCCAGTCGGGGTGGGGGAAGAAGACCAGCGGATTGGTGATGGCATCGGCGGTGATGATGAGGCCATCGCCGCCGGCGAGCTCAAACGAGACGTGGCCCGGCGTGTGGCCCGCCGTGTCCAGCACGTTGATTCCCGGCAGGACTTCGGCTCCGGGCTTGAACATGGTGACCTTGTCCTTGATGCCGGCGAGCTGGCCTTGCGTGGTTTTCACCATGCCTTCCATGTCCTTGGGCATTTTGCCGGCGAGGTCCGGGGCTGTCCAGAAATTCCATTCGGCTTCGGCCACGTGGAACGAGGCATTGGCGAAGATGGGCTTGCCATCGGCGCCGAGGGTTCCCCAGAGATGATCGGGGTGAGCATGGGTGAAGATCACTTTGGTAATGGCGCTGGCATCGACGCCGACTGACTTGAGGCTTTCGGCGATCTTTCCGGAGGTTGGCTGGAAGCCTGCGCCGGAGCCCGTGTCCATGAGGATCACATCGCTTCCTGACTTGAAGAGCAGCGGGCTGGCCTCAAACTGGGCCTTGTCGCCCTGCACCATGGCACCGAGCAATTTGGCGAGGTCCTCAGGCTTGGCATCGGGGCTCACCACGGATAGCGGCACCAACAACGTGCCATCGCTCACCACGGTGATGTCATAGGCGCCCTGCTTGAAGGAATAGGGCGCGGCGAGAGCCAGCGCGCTTTTGGGAATGACGCCGGCGGCGACAAGGCCTGCGGCGATGCTCAAGAATTTGCGGCGGTCAAGCACAAGGTGCTTTGTTCCGTTCATGGCGATATCGAACATGGCTGGTTCTCCTCACTGTTTTGATATTGGAACTTTATCTGTTACGCTAATTTATGGTGCTGGGATGACTTTGGCCAATCACTTTTCGCGTGATTGCATAGGTGTTAGATTGCGGGCAAGACTTGGGCTGAAAGGACTCCACGATGTCGTTTTTCAAGAAACTGTTTGGCGGCGGAGGAGGGGCTCCGGCGGCACCGAAAGCGGTGAAGTCAGCCGAGCACAAGGGCTTCACCATCGAGGCGCGGCCCTACAAGGAGGGCGGGCAGTTTCAATTGGCGGGCGTCATTTCGAAAGAGATTGACGGAGTTCGCAAGGAGCACAGCTTTGTCCGCGCCGACCGCTTCACTTCGCTTGACGAGGCGGCGGATATCGCGTTGGTGAAGGGTCGGCAGATCATCGACGAGCAGGGCGAGAAGATTTTCCGGTGAAGCACCTGCTGAAGTTTGAAAAGCGCCGGAACAGGCTGGCGAGCCGGGAGGTTTTTTCACAGCGCCTGCTGCGCCATGGCCTCGTGGCTTTGGGCACCATCATTGCGGCGCTGGCCATCGGCATGGCGGGTTACATGGGCTTCGAGGGCATGGGATTCACCGATGCCTTTGTGAACTCCGCCATGATCCTTTCCGGCATGGGGCCGATGGGCGAACTGCAGCATGACAGCGCCAAGATTTTCGCCGGGCTCTATGCGATCGTCTGCGGCCTGCTACTCTTCGCTATAGCCGGCATCATGCTGGTGCCGGTGTTCCACCGCATCCTGCACGATTTCCATGTGGATGATGATGATGACAAGAAAAATTAAGATCGCCGCCGCGCAGTATCCCCTCGATGAATTGAAAGACCTGGGCGCCTACGAGGCGAAGATCACACGCTGGGTCGAAGAGGCCGTAAGTGCGGGAGCGAGGCTTCTGGTGTTTCCGGAATATGGCAGCATGGAACTGGCGGGCATCGGCGGCAAAGCTTCCGATGTGCAGGCTTCGTTTGATGTGGTGTCGGGGCTGGTGCCGGAGCTTGACCGGGTTCATTCCAGGCTCGCGGCGAAACATGGCGTTACGATTGTCGCGGGCTCCGGCCCGCAGCGCCGGCCGGGCTGCACGATGAATGTGGCGCATATTTTCGGGCCTACGGGGATCCGGGGACATTACGACAAGATCATGCCGACGCCGTGGGAGCGCGAGCCCTGGCATATCGCTTCGGGCAAGGCGCTCACGGTATTTGATGTGGGCACCGCGCGCATCGGCCTTTTGATTTGCTACGACATCGAATTTCCGCTGCTGTCGCGGGCCCTGGCCGAAGCGGGGGCGGAAATCATTCTGGCGCCATCGAATACAGAAACCGAGTGGGGTTACTGGCGGGTGCGGACGGGTGCGGTGGCGCGGGCTTTGGAGAACCAGGTTTACACGGTGCATTCGCCGGTGGTGGGGGCGAGTCCCTGGAGTGCGGCATGCCCGGCGAACTGCGGGATGGCCGGAATCTACGCGCCATCGGATGTGGGCTTTCCGCCGGGCGGGGTTTTGGCGCTGGGAGAAATGAACAAGCCGCAATGGGTTTATGCCGAGGTTGATCTCGATCTCATTGCCAAGGTGCGGGCTTCGGGCGGCGTGCAGACCTACAAGCATTGGCCGGAGCAACCGGGGGCCGGGGCGCTGCCGAAAGCGCAGGTCGTGGATATTTCAGGCGCGTGATCTTTTCTTCTGGCAATCTCCAAAATTCTGTCACCCCGACGAAAGCCGGGGCCCAGACTTTCCGCATCTTTGCTGATTGCAAGTCTGGGTCCCGGCTTTCGCCGGGATGACAGGTTAGAGATGAGCACCGCGTGAGGAAATTTTCAGGCGCGAAGCAGTGAATGGGTGGGGAAGGCTTTGGCCAGTTCATCGATGGCGGCGAAGCCTGCCTGCAAATCCCAGGCGTTGACGATCCCCACGCGAAAGCCGCCGGGGGGCATGGGGTAGAGGCCCGCGTCCTTGCCATCATAAAACGTAATCTGCAGACTTGAAACATTGGGCATGGCGCGGATGCGGGCTTGCAGGTCTCGCGGCGGGTGGACAAAATTGCTGTTGTGGCGGGCAAAGAGCGGAATGGAATAGCCGACGCGGCGCTGCTCATTGTAAGCCCACGTGACATCGGTATAGAGATGCACCATGGCCTCGATCCAGCCCTTGCCGTTGAGATCGCACCACTGGTCGGCAAAGCGCAGATGGGCCTCGATGATTTTTCCGCCGATGGTTTCGAAATTCATCATGCCGGTGTAAGCGGCCATGTATTTGCCCACCCAGGTCTTGAGATAGGTTGCGAGTTCCGGCATTTCGTCGGCATGCAGGGTCCAGTATTTGAAGGTGCCTTCGGGGCCGGGAACGCCGGTGGCATGGCGCAGCCATTTCATCTGGCCCTTAACGATGGCGCAATCGGTTGAGACATGGGCGCCTTCGAGCAGCGGCATCCAGAAATGGCCTGGGGCTGAATAAGCCAGCATGTCCTTGGGCGAGTTGATGACGCGGCTGCCCACACCCATGCCTTTCAGGTTGGTGATGGGTTTGGAAAAAACGGGATAGCCCGGAGGCGCCACGCCATGAGGGCCTGCGGCAAGGCCCTGGCTTTGGGCCATGCGGAGCTTGTCATAAATCCAGTTGTGCTGGGGATACCAGGGCCAGGCGTCAAAATCATCGGTCGGAATCATGACGTTGTCCGGGCACGGAATGTTCTCGAAATACTGGTCGCGCCAGGGATCACGTTCGCAGATGGGCATGGGCGGACCCTAACAGAAGCCTGCTGTCAGGCAATGGCAGCAGGGTCACTTCTAATTGATACTTACTTGATTTCCCACGTGAAGTTCACATCCACGGCGATGACCTGTTCGCCCTGGGCGATGGGTACATCGGCTGATTGTGCTTCGGCGCGCATGGATTTGAAGACGGGTTGGGGCGGCTGGTAACCGCCGCCTTCCGACACTGAAATGACTTGTCCCAGCGAGACGCCGCTGGCGGCGGTGTAGACTTGGGCCTTGCGCAGGGCATCGGCCACGGCAAGCTTGCGGGCCTCATCGGTTGCGGCTTCCGGCTTTGACACCTGGAACATCACGCCGTTGATCTGGTTTGAGCCCGACGAGACGACCTGGTCCAGTACCGCGCCGAGGCTGTCCAGCTTGCGCACGGTTATGGTGACATTGTTGGACACGTCATAGCCCACGACCTTCGGCGGCTGGGCATTGTTCTGGCCGTAGTCATAGCGCGGGTTCACCGAGAAGTTCGAAGTCTGGATGTCGCGCGCCTCGATGGGGGCTTCCTTCAGCGATGCCATGACGCCTTCCATGGCTTTGGTGTTGGCATCAAGGGCTGCACGGGCGGTTGCCGCTGAACTCATAACCCCTACGGTGACAATGGCGAGGTCGGGGGCCATGCGCACTTCGCCATGGCCGGAGAGCGAAATGCTGCGGACCAGTTTGTTGTCATCGGCCAGGGCCGGAGTAAGGCAGGCGGCGGCAAGGGTTAACGTGCCGGCGGCGAAGAGGGTTTTTAACATTTTGAAAGGCTCCCGATGAATTTCCGGCGCTGATGTGGCGATGAATTGCGGCTGGATAAGGGCGACCACCTCACCCTGAGGTGCCTAGCGAAGCTAGACCTCGAAGGGCTGGCTCCCGTTGAAACAGGGGCTTCGAGGCATCGCAAGTGCGATGCACCTCAGCATGAGGGGACTCAAATCTTTTATGCCACGGGCGGCGGCTGGCCGGGCACTTTCGGCAGGGCGGGATCTATGGAGGCCCAACTCGGTGCCGCGTCGGTCCAGATGGTCATTTGCGGCTTCATGAGATTTGGATCATCGAGGGCTCCAGCGCGGATGAAGGTCAGGTGCGGGCGGGATTCAGCCTTGCTGAACAGTTGCGTCCCGCAGGTCGGGCAAAATCCGCGGCTCATGCGGTTGCCGCTGTCAGCGGTGCTTCCAAACCATTTCACCTCGCCCTGCACCGAAACCGCATCGGCTCGGAAGCAGACACTCATGGCGCCGTTTCCAGCGCCGAGATACTGGCAGACACGGCACCAGCACACCCGTGCCGCAAGAGGTGCATCGGCCACCGAAAAACGTACTGCCTTGCACAGGCATCCGCCGGAGGTGGTCATAAGACATTCCTTTCATAGTTTCTTGCAGAATAATGCCGGGGAGATTGGCCTTGCAATGCGTCCTGTTAGCCGGTAGCGACCTCGACACGATCCAGGTAACTGGACAATTCGCCTACCCATTTGCGTGAGGCGTCGTTGTCAGAATTTTCGGCGGCCAGCTGAATGGCGGTGCCGATGTCCGTGATTGCCTGGAAGCCAAACATGCCGCCGGAACCGCTCATGTTGTGCCCAAGAATTGTCACGGTCTCAAAGTCAACGCGGTCAAGGGCGTCCCCTATGTCGATGACATTCTGCCGGCAGTTCCGCAGATAAGCGGGGACCTGCTCGGCAATGCTGGATTTCAAAACGGGGAGCGCCACTTTCTCCAATACTGAGGGCGAAGCTGCGCTCGAATGTTCCCTGATCGCTTGCAGCAATACTTCCTGCTTGATTGGTTTCGTCAAAAAGGCCGTGCAGCCCGCGGCCAGACACATTTCGCGGTCGCCTTTCAGGGCAGAGGCGGTGAGCGCAATGATGGGGGTGGGTGGCCTTCCGTTCGCCTGTTCCCAGGCGCGAATTTTCCGCGTTGCGGTCAAGCCGTCCATGACCGGCATTTGCCGGTCCATCAGCACAAGATCATAGGGCCTGGCGGCAAACATCTCACAGGCGATGGCGCCGGTTTCGGCGATTTCAATCCGGTACGGTGTATCCTCAAGATAGGCCATGGTGACCAGGCAGTTGTCGGGGGAATCCTCGGCCAGAAGTATACGCAAGGGGGTCAACGGCAATCCCTGATCCGGGCCGACGAGCACGGCGCCGCGCAAAGTGGCTCCCGCCCATTTCTCGAACGGCACGGCGAAAGCAAATACACTGCCTTCACCCACTTCGCTTGCAACCCAGATGCGCCCGCCCATCAGTTCCACCAGGCGCTTCGAAATCGTGAGCCCCAGGCCGGAGCCGCCGAAGCGGCGCGTGGTGGAAGTGTCGGCTTGCGTGAAGCGTTCAAATACGCGGTCCAGCTTATCCGCCGGAATGCCGATACCGGTGTCCGACACCGTGAACCGCAGCGTTGGAGTATGTGTGTCCGGTTCCAGCTTTACGTGGAGGGAAACCTGGCCTTTTTCGGTGAACTTGACCGCGTTGCCAATCAAATTGAGCAGAACCTGACGCAGCCGCGTGGGATCGCCCACCAAGTCACCCGGCACGTTTGGCGCGATCTCGCAGATCAGAGGCAAACCCTTTTCATGGGCCCGGGCCGCAACCATTTCGATCACGATCTCCAGTTGATCCATTAATGAGAAGCCGGTCCGTTCCAGTTCGAGCTGCGAGGCTTCGACCTTTGAGAGATCGAGGATGTCATTGATGAGATTCAGCAGGTTGTCGCCGGCGCGGCGAAAGACCTGGACATATTTGTCTTGTTCCGAAGTAAGCGTTGTTTTGGCGAGCAGGTCGGCGATGCCCATGATCGCATTCATTGGGGTCCGGATTTCATGGCTCATGCTCGCCAAAAAGTCTGACTTGGTGCGGCTGGCGCTCTCGGCCACGGCCTTGGCCTGTTTCAGCTCCATTTCCACCCGCTTGCGCTCGGTCACATCGCGCGCCGCGGCGAAGACGCCCTGCAGCTTGCGGTTCCGGTCGTAAAAGGTGGTGGCGTTGTAGGAGACCACGGTTTGCTTGCGGTCGCGGGCCCGGGCCGTCAGCTCATAGTCAGTCACTGATTTTTCGCGGAGCACGCGCCTGATCCCCGCTTCGGCCCGTTCCGGATCGGTGAAGAAGTCCTTGAAGGGGGCGCCGATCAATTCGTCGCGGGTGCAGCCGGTTAGTGCCTCCATCTGCTTGTTGACATCCGAGATGATGCCGGAAGGATCGGTGGTCATGAGCGCGTCGATGTTGGATTCAATCAATGAGCGGGTGTAGAACTGCTGGTCACGCAGGCGCTGATCGGACTTCTTCTGCTCTTCTTCGACAAGTTTCCGCGCCGTGTTGTCGGTGCCGATCAGCAGATAGCCAATGATGGCGCCTTGCGCATCACGCAGCGCCGTGACCGACACCACCGCCGGAAACCGGCTGCCGTCCTTGCGGATGTAGGTCAGCTCGTAAATGTCCTCTATGCCGCGTGAGGCCTTGAAGACCAGGGCTTCGAAACCCGGCGTGATCGGGGTGGCGAGCTCGACGCTCAGCGCCTTGGCGCGGGCGATGAGTTCCTGCGGATCGGAAATGTCGGCCGGAGTGATCTTGTTCATCACGTCCGCAGCCACGTAGCCCAGCATGCGCTCGGCGCCGACGTTGAAGATCTGAATGACGCCTTTCGCATCGGTGGCGATGCTCGAAAAATTGGCGCTGTTGAAAATGGCGCTCTGCAAGGCGCCTGCCTTGAGCAGCGCTTCTTCCGCCCGCTTGCGCGCCGTGTTGTCGGTGCCGATCAGCAGATAGCCAATGATGGCGCCTTGCGCATCACGCAGCGCCGTGACCGACACCACCGCCGGAAACCGGCTGCCATCCTTGCGGATGTAGGTGAGCTCATAGATATCTTCTATTGCGCGCGAAGCCTTGAAGACCAAAGCTTCGAAGCCCGGGGTGATCGGCGTGGCGAGCTCGACGCTCAGGGCCTTGGCGCGGGCGATGAGTTCCTGCGGATCGGAAATGTCGGCCGGAGTTATCTTGTTCATCACTTCGGCCGCCGTGTAGCCCAGCATCCGCTCCGCGCCGACATTGAAGATCTGGATGACGCCTTTTGCGTCAGTGGCGATGCTGGAGAAGTTGGCGCTGTTGAAAATGGCGCTCTGCAGGGCGCCTGCCTTGTCGGCGCCCTCGGAGAGGAGCTTGGTGAATATGTTGGGGGACTTCACAATGACGCTGCGAGCAGCTTTTCCATGGAGTTCTGGAGTTGACCGGGCGTATAAGGCTTCTGCATGAAGTGTGCGTTTTCAACAAACAATGTTGTCATCTGCTCGGTCATGGAATTGCCCGTGGTGTAGAGCACGCGCAATTCGGGGCGAAGCCCGATGGCTTGCCGGGCAAGCTCAATCCCGCCAAGTACATTTGATTTGAGGCGGATATCCGTAAAGAGCGCATCGATAGGCTGCGGAGACTGCAGGTGTGCAAGGGCTTCATCTACGTTACTGGCGACAAGGGTTTCGTGGCCCAGGTCCTGAACCATCATTTCCGTAACACCACGAATAAACACTTCGTCGTCGACAATAAGTATTGTGGCCATTAAATTCTTTCTGTCTTGGCAACCAGCGTCAGGATTGCCAAACGGGTTCGTGCATCGATATCGGCTTGTTAAGACACGAAACGCGGATCGGATGTTAAAGTTCCAAAGGATTTCAAATTTTAACGGCCAAGCCAGGATTCAATTTATTATGGCCTTAAAACAATTACTTACACGATGCTGCCGTTGGTAATTACCCGGTTTATCGAGGGAAGAGTTCATCGGATTTTCGCCCCAGCCTGAAGCAGAATTTCAAACCGAGACACTTCGTTAATACCCGTTAACGAATTCTGCGCAAAAATGTGGCATGCTGCGCAGGTGATTCGCATTCCGCGAATGGAGGGGTAACTATGGACATGTTCGGACACGTAAAAAACGTTGTGCGTGAGTTGATCGACATTAGCCTTGTGCTTATTGCTTTGGCTATTGTGTTGTCTATCCTTATCGGCGGCCCTTCGATGCCGTTCTTTGGGCAGGTGGTTGACAATCTGACCGGCCTCGTTGGCAAGCTTGGTTCGAATGGCTTGGTGGGCCTGATCGTTCTGGGCCTTATCCTGTGGCTGTTCTCGGGCCGCGGCACTGCTGTCGCCCGCAAGTAATTCAAGGCGCGGAGGCGGCTTTCGCGCCGCCTTCGCCCGCTTGCTGTCATGCTTGATCAAATAACGGATTTTCTCCGGATCGTAATTACTTTGCTTTTTCAGCTCGTGCTCGTGACGGTATTGGTCGCGTTGCTCATGGGTGAGGGGGCTGGGGGCTTTGTGACTTCGGTTTATGGCAACGTCAGGGACCTGCTGACATCGCTCAATCCGTCTGCGGTTGCTGTGGCGGCGGTGCTCTATCTTTTCTGGCAGCTATACAGAAACCGTATCGCCTGAATCGGTAACTCAGTTTTCAGCTTCTATGCATCGTGAAGCGGCCCTCATCCGCCCTGTCGGGCACCTTCTCCCACCTTCGGCGGGAGAAGGCGAAGTTCTGTGAGATTATCGCCTTCGCCCGTGCCGCAAGGCATGGGAGAAGGTGGCCGAAGGCCGGATGAGGGCTCTTCGGAGCGAGATTAAATCCGCTTTCACAGTAATTTTAACTTCTTCTCGCATTCAACCTCGAAGCGTAGAAGGAGAGGAGCTAAATCATGCAATTGCTTCACAGAATGAGTTTTAGAAGCCGGTTCATTTTTTCGTTTCTGGCTGTTCCATGGTTGCCAATTGTCTTTTTGGCTCCTTATTCTGTTTTCGTAGGAAAGTCTGATCCTCTTGAGTGGGATACTGTTCGTACTCTCCTACAGCTTAGTGTCATCGTTGCAATTGCTACTTATCTGCTTGAAGCAACCGTCATTATTCCAATATGGCGGTCAATGCTGCGTTCGGGGAAAACCACTTTGCTGAGATTTGCAGCAATTGGATTCGTGATCGCGTTTGTCTTTAGTTTTGCCATCATCAGCCTCCTCACGGGGTTAGTTATTTTTATGAAGTGGGAGTTCGCAGTACTCGTGCCGCTGTTTGCGGTTATCGGGGCTGCTGAGGCGGTACTTTTTTGGCTGATCGTGCGGCCTGACATAGACGGTCCGGGCAGCAGCACAAATCCGAAGGCAACACGCCTTGATGCGGGGGACTAGACGCAGTCACCCCATGACACATGTGTTCATAGAGAAATTGCAGGCTTTTGATTTTTGGCGTGTTGTCCAATCTGCAGCGATCACGCTTTACCTGAAAGGCGGCTCGTCGAAGCTGCGCAGCTTTCTGGAGTGAAGCTGCGAGAGTTCGCCGCGCATGCGGTCGAGCGCGGCCAACCCGATCATCAGATGTTCGCTCACGGCGCGGTCATAAAACGCGTTGGCCGCACCCGGCAATTTGATTTCACCGTGGAGCGGCTTGTCGGAAACGCAGAGCAGGGTGCCGTAGGGCACGCGGAAACGGTAGCCTTGGGCGGCCACCGTGCCTGATTCCATATCGACGGCGATGGCGCGCGACAGGTTTATGCGCTTGCGCTCCTGGCTCCAGCGCAGTTCCCAATTGCGGTCGTCATTGGTCACCACGGTTCCAGTGCGCAGCCGCGCCTTCAAAGCTTCACCGCTTTCGCCGGTGACGGCGGCGGCCGCCTGCTGCAGGGCCACCTGCACTTCGGCCAAGGCCGGGATTGGAATTTCCGGCGGCACCACGTCATCCAAGATTCCATCCTGGCGGAGATAGCCGTGGGCCAGCACATAGTCTCCAATGCGCTGGGATTGGCGCAAGCCGCCGCAATGGCCGATCATCAGCCAGCAGTGGGGGCGGAGCACGGCCAAATGGTCGGTCATGGTTTTCGCGTTGGGCGGACCCACGCCAATATTGATGAGCGTGACACCGCCACCCATGCCGTCCCGTTTATTGAGATGGTAGCCTGGCATCTGGTAGCGATGCCAGAGCGAGCCCTCGATGATTTTTGCGATGGTCGCCGGATCCATGCCGCGCACGATGGTGCCGCCGCCCGGCAGGTGCAGGGATTCATAAGAGCTTTCAACGCTCAACTGCGAAACACCCCAGACAATGAACTGGTCGACATAACGGTGATAGTTGGTGAGCAGTATCCAGGGCTGCATGTCGCGCCAATGGGTGCCGGTGTAATGCTGGATGCGCTTCAGGGAATAATCAACCCGGACTGCATCGAACATCGCGAGCGGCAGGGGGTGGGCCGGCATGTGGTCCCAATTGCCGTCGGCGATTTCATCGCCCACCAGATCAAGGCGCGGCACGGGGAAATAGAGCGCCAGCTCAGCGGCCTTGGTGCCTTCGCCGCCCAAGTCATCGCCCTTGTCGAGGACGTAGGGGTAAGGGATTTCCTGGAGCGAGACGCCCACCTGGATGGTGGCGGCGTAATCCTTTACCAGATAGGAGAGCTGGTCCACCAGATAGCGGCGGAAATGGGCGGGCTGGGTTATGGTTGTGACGTAGGTGCCCGGACCCTGGAATTTGGCGAAGGCGCGCGAGATCGACGGCTGCACGCCCTGGGCCTCGTAGGTCACGCGCAATTGGGGGTAGCAAAAACTGCTGCGTTCGTCGGGTGTTGGGGCCTGGCGGGTGGTAAAATAGCGGTCAAGGCAGGATTTCAGGCTGGCAGTGGCCTTGGCATGGAGCTCAATGAGCTGCTCCACGGCGGCCTGGGGGGTGAGAATCTGGGTCAACATCATCTGGCCTATAGCACAGGCGCGCGAATTGCTGTAGCCACTGCGTCGGCGTGGGGGCCTGTAGCTCAATGGTTAGAGCTGACGGCTCATAACCGTCTGGTTCCGGGTTCAAATCCTGGCGGGCCCACCACGCTTTCAAATCCCGCCACGGTCGCCTCAGTGTTTAAGTTCGACCGACTCCGCAGCCGTCCAAACCCGTGCTTCCGTTGGTATCGGAGGGTAGCCTTTCACCTTGGGTGTCGCTCCTTCAATATTGAGGAGGAACTTTTGGCTCGGGTTGGTCCTGTTGAACAGTTCTGGCGTCAGGTGCTCACGCTCATTCAGCTGTTGCGGCAGGTCACGGCGCGCCATTGCCAGATGCAATACGCGACGCGGCTCGCCACTCTCGTTTCGCGTTCCGCCATGCCAGATATGACCGTTGATCACTGCCACTGACCCTGCCTTTCCTGTGACCTTGATTTCCTCCGGGTGCGGGGCCATCGGGTCTTTGGGGATAATCGCCAAATCATCGGAATGGACTTCGATCTGCCTGACTTCCGCCATGTTGACATCGGGCACATTGATGGGGACCCATTTGTGCGATCCAGGGACCACGCGGGTCGGTCCGTTAGTTTCTGTCATATCGTCAAGCATGACAACCGAGTTAACGACCCGCCAATCCGTCGGTGAGGTACGAGGGACATCACTGTGCAGAAGTTGCTGGCCCTGGCCTTTCTGGGGGTTGCGGGCGTTGAGTGAATAAATCTGGATTTCGCCCAACAGATAGGCGGCCGCTGCCAACGCGGGCTTGCAAGCGAAACAGCGGTCAAAGGCGGCCGACTTGTTGAACAGATTGGAAAGCCGAGGGGCTCCCGGCTCAATGTGCACTTCATGACCGCCGTATTGGCCCTCAATTGCCCGCAAACGCTCAAATTCCGAACGCATTTCATCCACTTCAGCGGGGCTAAAAACATTCTCAATGACAAAATAGCCTTCGTCATCAAATTGCTGGCGCAATGCAGGGGGAAAATCAGCGTCGGAAATCCCGAGAAGGGCGAGGGCTTGTTTTGTGTTCATGAATTCAATCCTCCAAGCTTTGCGTAACCATTGCACCAACCGATATTGCTGCGCCCGGCCAATGCTAACACCGTTAGATTTGCGCCAATGGCAAGGTTTGGCAAGCGGTACTTAGTTGGCTAAAGCAGCGCCGTTGAATGGGGATTCCTCTCAAAATGGACAATGCAGCCATAGAATTGCCGCAACGTTGACAACAAATGACGGTGTGAGGTGCGTGATGAGCGAAAGCAAGTTCTCGGAATATTGGGCCCAGGCGCAATTTTGCTATTTTAGAGCTGAAGGAGCTAAAAACCCCGTTTCTCAGCAACTGTGGATTCAACTGGCTCAAGACTGGATCGCACTGGCGGAAAACTTGGTGCCTCAATCGGATCAACAAAACTACTCGCGCCGAAAGCAACAGTTGGAACCATTCCTGGCCGCCTGAATGTTCATTAGCCAGATTCCTTCTGCCCGTTCATCTCAATCCAGTCCATCGCCGAGTGGAATTCCATAGCGCGGGCGAAGGGCCATGCTTGCCCCCCGGTCGCACCCCAGGTCTTTCAATATTTCCAGTTGGCCTTCCGTTTCGATGCCTTCCGCCACAGTGGGGAGATTAAGGCGTTTGGCCAGCTTTATCGCCGACTCCACAATGATGCGCGCAGTGCTGCTGGTGGCGATTTCCGAGATGAAACGCATGTCGATCTTGAGCGAGGTGAAGGGAATCCAGGCCAGCCTTTCCAGGGAGGAATAGGAGGTGCCGAAATCATCAATGGCGAGGTCGATATCCTTTTCAGGCAGGGCACTATCGACAAAGTCTTATCAACACAAAACTCTGAGAATGGCAATAATGACCATCTTGCGCCCCGGAACGAGGAAGTACGGAACAAATACCTCCTTTATCCGTTTCAGAACGGCATAGGCATGTCCATGGTCGCGTAGCGAGGGCCGTCATGCGGTGCAAGGAAAACCCGAGATGCGGCCACTGCCTGTGAAAATATTCAGCGAGAGCGCTTTGCGAACCCCCGGAAACCAGAATCTGGTGAACGGCCTGGTCATTTTCCTGGCGGTTTGCGCAATTCTCTATTACGGCCAGCCGATTCTCATCCCCATCGTGCTCGCCATCCTGCTTTCCTTTCTCCTTGCGCCCTGTGTGCGGGCCTTGCAGAGGCTCCGGATTCCGAAGTCCGCGGCCATTATCACGGTGGTGTGCTTCGCCTTCGTGGTCTTGCTGGGGCTGACCGCACTCGTTGCCACCAGCCTGACAAACCTCGCCGGTGACCTTCCGCAATATGAGAGCAATTTGCGCGAAAAGGCGCGCAGCCTGAAATTTGCCACCTCGGGCGGGGGGACTATCGAGAAAGCGGCCAACGTGCTGAAGGACCTGCAGGTTGAGCTCCAGCAGCCGCAACAAACCTCGCTCACGAACATCGGTTCGAACCGGCCAATTCCCGTTGAGATCCGCGAAACCAATTTCGGACCTCTCGATCCGATCATCACGGCGGTGGCGGTCCTCATACACCCGCTGACGCAGTTCGGCATCGTGCTGCTTATGGTCGTGCTCATCCTGTTCAACCGGGAGGACCTGCGGAACCGGCTCATTCGCCTGGCGGGCACTGGAGATATCCACCGGACAACCACAGCCCTTGATGATGCCGGCCACCGGTTGAGCCATTTGTTTACAACGCAAATCCTGATCAACGGCCTGACGGGGGCGTTCATCGGAGTGGCCCTTGCCTTCATCGGCATACCGGGGGCGATTTTATGGGGTGTATTGACGGCAGTCATGCGCTTCGTGCCCTATGTGGGGACGTTCCTTTCGGCGGTGTTTCCCGTTATCATCGCCGCCGCCATCGGCGAAGGATGGAGTTTGGCGCTTTTGACAATAGGCATCATCGTTACCGTTGAAATCATCGTCGGGCAGGTGCTGGAGCCGTTGTTCTTTGGCAAGATGACGGGGCTTTCCACCTTTGCCATTGTTGCGTCCGCGGCGTTCTGGGCAGCACTGTGGGGGCCAATCGGTCTCATTCTCGCAACGCCGCTGACGGTTGGCCTGCTGGTTATCGGACGCAACATCGAGTCGCTCAAATTCTTTGACGTTCTTCTGGGCAGCGAGCCGGTGCTGGCGCCCGAACATGCGTTCTACCAACGCCTCCTCGCCTCAGATCCGCTTGAAGCTGCCGAACAGGCGGAGGTTTATCTCAAGGAGGAACGGCTCGACAGTTTCCTAAACGATGTTGCGGTTCCAGGATTGATGCTGGCCAATTATGACCATCTGCGCGGCGTGCTTTCAATCGAGCGCCAGACGGCCGTTGCCCACTCCTTTTCCGAGATGCTTGATGAAATTTGGCCGGAAGACAAAACCGGGCAAGGCCCGGCGCCGGTCCTTCTTGTCTCGGCCCACGGCCCGCTCAACTTTGCGGCAACGCTGGCGTTCTCGGCGCTGTTGAAAACCAAAAACATCCCTCACGAGATGCTCCCGGAAGACGTCATCGCGCCCGGCAAGTTTCCCCAAATCGACATGGCCAATGTTGGATTTGTTTGCCTGTGCTATTTGACGGCGCCGAGCGAAGCAAAACACCATTACCTGCTCCGGCGGCTAACCCCACTGCTTAAAGACGCACGCGTGCTGAGTGTGGCATGGGCCGGATCGGGAGAACATGCGCAACTTCTCAGCCCGGCAAACGCAGCGTCGCTTTTGCCTGTCGCATCGGGCAAGCCCGAAGCACTGAAGGAGGGCGTGGAACCGGCTTTGGCGCTGGCAATACCGGCTTAATCCGCTGCTAGAATGGATTGGACATCTTTCAAGCGGAACGGTATGTGGAGCACGCCGATAAGGCGAAGGTCGGCCTGTTTGGCAAAGGCTTCGGCTTTTGTCAGGCTGGTATCTGCACCGCTCATCAAAACGATGGCGGACCTGATTTTATGGTCGGCCAGAACTTCCAGAACTTCACTGCCGTCCATGTCAGGCATCATCATGTCGATAAACACGATATCCGGTTCTTTCAGTTCATCAAGGTAAGCGCATTTGGCCTGGCATGTCGTCGTGACCTCATAGCCCAGGCTGCTGATCAACCGGGCCATGAAGCGGCAAAAGGCGGCTTCGTCATCAATGACGAGCACCCGCCGGGCAGGCCTTAGTGCTGGCGCTTCCTGTTGCATCACAGAAAAGATCCTTTCACTTCCGAATCAAACATGGGCCACTTAATACTGTCCTAATGGCTTCAGATGGCATCCAAGGCTTTCCGCAGGGCCAAGGACAGATCGTCTTTCCGGTACGGTTTGGTTAACAGATGCATTTTAATCGCTGCATTGCCATTGCGATTAAGTTTGGTTTCGGGGAATCCCGAGGTCAACAGCACCTTCAATGAGGGCCAGCGTGCCAAGGCATTCTTGGCAAGATCATAGCCGCTCATTCCTCCTGGCATCATGATGTCGGTAAACAGAAGATCAACAGGTTTGCTTTCCAGAGCTTTGAGGGCCGCCGCTCCGTCCGGCGCTTCAAGCACACGGTAACCGAGGTCATTTAGCTGACGCACAACAACGCGGCGCAATCCCTCGTTGTCTTCGACGGCGAGAACCGTTTCGTGCCCTTTTTGCGTGGATGCTTTGGGTGCCGCCGGGGCATCCGCGGCTGTCATGGCACGTGGCAGATAAAGGCGGAATGTGGTGCCGTGATCCACCTCACTGTAGACGTTGATATGTCCCGACGACTGCTTGATGAAGCCAAATACCATGCTGAGGCCAAGGCCCGTTCCCTTGCCTTGTTCCTTGGTGGTGAAGAAGGGATCAAAGATGTGATTCAACAATTCCGCGGGCATGCCACTTCCCGTATCGCTTACCTCAACCAGGGTGTAGTCACCGGGGGCCAGATCGGAATGGGCGGCGGCATAATCCTCATCCAATTGGCGGTTGCCTGTGGTAATCGTCAGCGTGCCGCCGTTGGGCATGGCGTCACGCGCGTTGTTGACGATGTTGATAACACTGGCCCCAAGCTGCGATGGATCGACGTTGACCGGCCAGACCTGCGGCTCCAGATTCAACTTGATTTCTATGTCCGTTCCAAGCGTGCGTCTGAGCAGTTTGCTGATGCCTTCGACAAGCTCGTTGAGATCAGTGCGCTGCGGCTGCAATGTCTGGCGGCGGGCAAAGGCCAGCAGCCGCCGGGTGAGATCGGCCCCGCGCAAGGCGGCGTCAAGGGCTTCGCCGGTCAGCTGTTCGAGGTTCGGATCCTTGGTGATGCCGCCTCCGGGCTGTCCGCGCAGCAAATCCAGGTTGCCGATTATGATTCCGAGCAGGTTGTTGAAGTCATGGGCCAGGCCACCGGTCAGATTGCCGATTGCTTCCATTTTTTGCGCCTGGACAAGGCGGCGCTCGCCCTCGCGAACCGAAATCTCCGCGCGCACACGTTCAATATGGGCCCACGAGCGCTCAGTGACCTCGCCTAGAAGAGCCAGGTCCGTAGCGTTCCAGTTCCGCGGTTTTTGGTCGTGAATGGCCATCAGCGCCGTCAGACGGCCGTTTTTGACCAGCGGCATGCAGATGGTTGCGGCAACGCCGATACTCTGAAACGTCGCTGCCTCCTCAGGCGCAAGTTCGGCAAGGATGTCGTTCAGGACAAGCGGCAAGCCGGCGCCAAGGTTTTTGACGGCAAGCCGGCCGAAATCGGCAAGGCTGTAATAGCCAACAATGCTTGGAGATCCTTCCATGCTCCAATCACCCCGGATGGTGAAGTGATCCTGATCCGGTTCCATATCGGCGTAAGCGCAGATGGCGACGCCGAGATGCTGGCCCAGCATGCGTGTCGTGGTTGCGAGGATTTCAACCGCGTCGGAGCTTTTGGCAGTTTCCTTGCCCAGGGTATCGAGAAATTGAAGCCGCGCCTCGCTCGCACGAAGGGCGATTTCAGCTTGCCGGCGCTCGGTGATGTCCTCGGAGAGCGCGAGTAGGTATTTGGGCTGCCCGTGCTCGTCGGGCACCGCCATCTTCCGGGTTTGCAGGAATCGTACCCCGCGCTGCCGCGTGTTGATGGGCTCTTCCGGGGTGACTTGTAAACCGCCGGCCCGCAAAACGTCGCGGTCTTTGGTGATGAAAAAGTCGGCCTGCTCCCGAGGGAAGAAATCATAATCGGACTTGCCGATATATTCGCTGCGGTCGATGCCCAGCAGTTCCTCGCCGGCGCGGTTGATGAGGACAAAGCGAAGATCCACCGCATCCTTCACGAAGACCATGGCCGGAATGTTGTCGATGACAATATCGTAGAAAGCGCTTTCCTGCTTGAGGACTTCCTCGGTTTTCCACCGTTCGGTTACATCCTCCACCCGGTGAATGATCCACGAAACCTCGCCCTGATTGTCAAGCACAGGCGAATTGAGCAGGCTCCAGTAACGCTCTTCAAAACCGCCGCCGCCGGAGGCGGCGAGGGGAACATCGTATCTTTGCAGGGCCATCGCATCGGGACGCTTAGATTGCAAAACGCGTTCAAGCGATGAGCGCAGATTGCTGACGCCGGTCGCTTTTGGATCAGCGGGATTATCCGGGAATACTTCAAAGACGCCGCGTCCGAGAATTGTCTTGCGATCAGTCATTGTCGCCCGGCAATAGGCATCGCTGACGGCGACGATCTTGAAGTGCGGATCAAGAACAAGATAGAGGTTTGGGGAGCCCTCGAAGAGGGCCCGGAAATCGGCCGATGGATCAAAGTCACGGGCCATTCGCGTGATTCCATGCAATAGCTTCAGGCACCTTACACATTATCTCCAAAATGGGAAAACTTGCGAAGGGGGTCGAATCAGACCATGCAATCAGGGCGGCAATTTGGTTGCGGCACTCAACTTTGCAGGAGGCAAGAATGGATCTGGTCGGGATTATCATCTTTCTGTTGATTGGCGCTATCGCAGGCTGGCTGGCCGGGCAAATCATGAGGGGCGGCGGCTACGGCCTGCTTGGCGACATCATCGTCGGCATTGTCGGTGCAGCGATTGCCAGTTTTCTTTTGCCGAGGCTCGGAATCTCAATCGGCAGCGGTGTTATCGCGGCGATTATCCATGCTACCATCGGCGCCTGCATATTGCTGTTCGTTCTCCGGTTGGTCAGGCGCGGCTGAAATCATGAGCCGAAACCTGCTCTACGCCATCACAGCGGTTTTCGGCGTGGCCGTCGTGGTGTTGGGCTATCAGGTCTACCAGGACCGGCAGAAGCCTAACGGGGTGGAGATCAAGATCGACGACAACGGGATTTCCATTCAAGGAAATTGATCCTGTCCCGTCCCATCTAAGCGGTTGACAGGCGCATATCATAAATTGACAAAACCCTCCGGAACGGCTGTCTTAATTGTCTTTGTTTTGAGGGGTTTGCGATGAAGACGGGATTTAATCTGCTGCTCTGGACGGGTCATGTCACGGCTGAGCACACGGCCATTCTGAAGAACATCAAGAAGGCGGGCTATAACACGGTTGAAATACCGGTGTTCGAAGGCACGCCCGGTTACTTCGCGAGGCTGGGCGACCAGCTCGACAAGATCGGGCTTGAACGCAGCGTTGTTGGCGTGATTGGCCCCAGAGGGAAGAATCCGCTTGCGGCGGACAAGACGGCGCGGGTTGCGGCGGTGGACTACACCAAATGGGTGATCGATTGCACGAAAGCACTTGGCGCCAAGACTATCGCGGGGCCTATGCATTCGGAGATTGGCTATTTCACCGGCAATGGTGCAACGGCAGCCGAGATCAAGCGCGGCATCTCTTTCCACCGCAAGGTGGGCGACTATGCGGCCAGGCACGATATCCGTTTTGCGCTTGAGGCGCTCAACCGCTTTGAATGCTATTTCCTCAATACCATGCAGCAGCTTGCGGACTATCTCGACGAGGTCGACCATCCGGCGATCAAGGGCATGTATGACACCTTCCATGCCAATATCGAGGAGAAGGACCCCATCGCCGCGATCAAGGTGATCAAGAAGCACATGATCCATGTGCATATTTCCGAAAATGATCGGGGCACGCCGGGCAAGGGCCATGTGCCGTGGGCGGCAACCTACAAGGCTTTGCGGGCGGCCAAGTATGATGGCTGGCTCACCATTGAGGCTTTCGGGCGGGCGCTTCCGGCGCTGGCGGCGGCGACGCGGGTGTGGCGGGATTTTTTCCCGTCGCAGGACAGCGTTTATCTTGAAGGCATCAAGCACGTGAAGGCCGGCTGGGCCCGCGCGAAGTGAGCTGAGGGTGGGCAAGGTCTACATTATCGGCACGCTGGACACCAAGGAGGCGGAACTGCGCTACGCCAGGCGCCGGGCCGAAAAGGCGGGCGCAAAAGTTGTGTTGGTTGATGTCTCCACGACACCGAGCAAGGCAAAGGCTGACGTGAGTGCGCGTGAGGTGGCGCGGCATCATCCCAAGGGCGCGGCGGCGGTGCTGGGTCTTGCGGACCGGGGCGCTGCGGTGGGCGCCATGGCGGAAGCACTGTCTCGGTTCATGGTGAGCCGGCGGGATGTGGGCGCCGTGCTTGGGCTTGGTGGTTCGGGCAATACGGTCATTGTAACCACGGCGATGCGGGCATTGCCGGTCGGCGTTCCCAAGCTGATGGTTTCAACCGTGGCTTCGGGAAATGTGGCGCCTTATGTGGGGCCATCGGACATTGCCATGATGTATGCGGTTGTCGATGTGGCGGGGCTCAATGCCATTTCGCGCAAGGTGATCGCCAATGCGGCCCATGCGGCGGCGGGCATGGCGCTGAATGCGGTGAAGCGCGAGAAGGCGGACAAGCGGGGCGTGGGGCTCACCATGTTTGGGGTGACGACGCCTTGCATCACCCAGATCCGCGCCCGGGTTGAAAAAGAGTTTGAGTGCTTTGTATTCCACGCCACGGGAACGGGCGGCCAGTCCATGGAGAAGCTGGTGGACTCGGGCCTGCTGGCCGGGGTGATCGACGTCACCACCACCGAGATCGCGGACGAGATCGTGGGCGGCGTCCTCTCCGCGGGGCCCACGCGCCTGGATTCGATCATCCGCACGCGGCTGCCCTACGTCGGCTCGTGCGGCGCGCTCGACATGGTGAACTTCTGGGCGATGGACACGGTGCCCGCCCAGTTCCGCGACCGCAACCTGTACCGGCACAACCCCAACGTCACCCTCATGCGCACGACCCCGGAGGAGTGCGCCCGCATCGGCCGCTTCATCGTCGAGAAGCTCAACCGGATGGAGGGCCCGGTGCGGTTCCTGATTCCGGAGGGCGGCGTCTCCGGACTGGACAAACCCGATGGCCCGTTCTGGGATCCCGCCGCGGACCGTGC
>DATLDM010000066.1:0-9369 GCA_035525875.1 Aestuariivirga sp. | reverse complement strand
AACCGGGCTGCTGGCCTTCGCCACCGTGCCGGTCGCCGCCATTTTTATCATTGGCTACGGCCTTATCGCAGGGGTGGGCTTTGCCACCGCCAACATGCATCTTATTTCCACGGCCCTTGCCAAGCTCTTCAAGGAAAACCGTGGGCTCGCCACGGGCATCGCCAATTCCGGCGCAACGGCGGGGCAGTTCATCACCGTGCCGCTGCTGGCCATCTGCCTCACCTGGTTTTCCTGGCGCTGGAGCATTATCGCCGCGGCCGCGGCTTGCGCGCTGATGGCCCTTGTCATCTGGGTCATGCTGAAACCCACCGAAGAAGAGGCAGCGCAGAAATCGGAGACCATTTCCGATGAGCCCTTGTGGACCCGCCTCAAGTTCCTGCTCACCAATCCCACCTTCCACATTCTCTATTGGAGCTTCTTCATCTGCGGCATCACTACCACGGGGGCCATTGAAACCCATTTCCTGCCCTATGCCGCCTTCTGCGGCTTCCCGCCTGTGCCGGCCTCGGGGATTTATGGCCTCACCGCCGCCATCAATTTCGCCGCCATGTTCGCCTCCGGCTATCTCACTGACCGGGTAAACCGCCCGCTCCTGCTCGGCTCCATCTATCTCGTGCGCTCGCTCTCCTTCCTCGTGCTGATGAACGTGGGCACCAGCTATGAAATGATGTTCCTCTTCGCCGTCATCTACGGCATTTTCGATTATTCCACCGTGCCGCCCACCGCCAGCCTCGTCGCCTCGCACTTGGGCCTGAAGATCATGGGCCTCGCCATGGGACTCATTTCAGGCGGTCACGCCCTTGGCGGCGCGCTGGGCGCATTTCTCGGCGGCTACCTCTTCGACCTCTTCGCCCGCTATACCGAAATGTGGTGGTTCGCCTTTGGCACCGCGATTCTGGCGGGCCTGATGGTCTTCATGCTGCGGGAGAACCGGATAGAGCGTGGGGTCTTGGCCCCGGCGCATTGAGCGAATCTATGAACCGGAGCAAAGAAAAATATGACTTCTGGTTGAAAAAATTTCAACACCGGGACGTTGTCAATGTTTTCAAGCTTAAGCTCTTTGAGTTATTTGATAACCAATGTTTCCGGTGTGGTGCCGCCGACCAACTCCACATAGATCATCACATTCCGCGAACTTTGGGTGGGAAACTAGAACCTGGAAATCTCGTGGTTTTGTGCAGACGATGTAACAATGCGAAAGGCACAATCGCGCCAGATGTATTCTACGGCGAAAATCACCTTCTACTTCTCGCCCCCAAACTCGAAAAACAACGAGAGCTATTCGATTTTCAATGGGATTGGCAAAACTATAATCGAGATAAATCTGCGTATTTCCTTTCAATAGGAGTTGATTCTGTAACTGTCGAACGGATTTTCAGTGATCCCAACTACGACGGATATATCGAGCCAGATAGCGAAAAAGTCATCTACACAGTAGACGTGACAGACATGGTCGATGAGACTTTAGAACGAATGTTCAAGCCTCCAACCGGGCAAACTTAATGGCAGTACCAATCGCAATGAAAGAATAGATCAATACTCATCGCTACAACTCTCCTCATCAAAGATCCCGAACACTTGAGGCAGTGTCCCTCAAATCCATTACACGCCTGAACTATCCAACACCATCCTGGCGCAAAGAAATCAGCCAACTTCCTTCTATGTTCAATCTAGGTGTCATCTGGTACACATCTCTCATGAAACTTACCCTTGAGATCGAACACGAGGATGACGGCCGCTGGCTTGCCGAGGTGCCGGAAATCGCTGGTGTTATGGCCTATGGTGGTACTTACATTGAAGCCATAGCCAATGCCGCGTTCCTCGCAGTTCACGCGCTCTCGGAGCAATTGAAACATGGTGAAGCCCACCATGAATTCCGCAATACCAACGGTGATGCCGAAATAGGTTTAAAATGAAACTTATTGCGTTAATTTTGACAGTCTTGTCGGCCGTTTCAGGTGGAGTTGCAGCTTATAAGTGGTACATCGCAAGTCGAGTGAATGTTGTCCCATTTGAAATAGATAATGGCCAGGTGAGAGAAGTTCCGATAGATGATGTGCACATTTGGATGTCCGCGTTGAAAAGCACTATCCAAAAGTCTGGTCGTTTAAACAAGGTGGCAGCACTTTGGACGGCGGGCTCAGTTGCTTGTGCTGGACTATCTGCCCTCCTTGGTGTGTGGCAACCGATAATGAGTTATGTTACTATGCAGTTTCGGTAATTTGACTTCTCCGCCCGTTTCCCCTATGTCCCCCTCAATTCCGTCAGACGCCTTAACGATCTGGCGCCATCTTATGCGATGAAACCCTGGTGTTTCGGGACATAAGGCGGCCAACATCCGGCAACGAGTATCGTTTCCGGGTGTCATTTTCGTTTGGGCGGTTTGATGCCTCTTTTCTGCCCTCTCCCCTTGTGGGAGAGGGTGGCACTCACGAAGTGAGTGACGGGAGAGGGGGCTGTTGGACGAGTTATATTTACGTCAAGCAGCCCCCTCTTCCGGTTCGGCCCTAAGGAGGGCCTCACCACCTTCTCCCACGAGGGGAGAAGGTTAAGGATAGAAGATAGTACGAAGCATGTTTGAAACCTTAAGCGATCGCCTGTCAGGCATATTCGACAAGCTCACCGGTCGCGGTGCGCTGTCGGAGGCTGATGTCGATGTGGCCATGCGCGAAGTGCGCCGCGCCCTGCTCGAGGCGGACGTGGCCCTCGAAGTGGTCCGCACCTTCATCGACAAGGTGAAGGAACGCGCCGTGGGCGCCGAGATCGTCAAGTCGATAAAGCCCGGCCAGATGGTGGTGAAGATCGTCCACGACGTGCTGGTGGAAACCCTGGGGAGCGACCAGTCCGCCCTCAACCTGCGCGCCGCACCGCCCGTGGCAATTCTCATGGTGGGCCTGCAGGGTTCCGGCAAAACCACGACGACGGCCAAGATCGCCAAGCGCCTGCAGGACCGTGAAAAGCGCAAAGTCCTGATGGCCTCGCTCGATACAAGCCGCCCCGCCGCCCAGGAACAGCTCGCCATCCTCGGCCAGCAAGTGAAGGTCGCAACCCTCGCTATCGTAAAGGGCGAGACACCGACGCAAATAGCCAAGCGCGCGATGAGTGAAGCCCGCATCAGCGGTTACGATGTTGTGATGCTCGATACCGCAGGCCGCCTTCACATCGATGAAGAGCTGCTCGCTGAAGCGGCAGCCGTCCGCGATATCTGCAAGCCCAATGAAACACTTCTTGTCGCCGATGCGCTGACCGGGCAGGACGCGGTAAATCTCGCCCGCGCCTTTGACGAAAAGATCGGCATTTCCGGCATCGTCCTCACCCGCATCGACGGCGATGGCCGCGGCGGCGCTGCGCTCTCCATGCGCGCCGTCACCGGCAAGCCCATCAAGCTTATGGGCACCGGCGAAAAGCTCGAAGGCCTTGAGGACTTCCACCCCTCGCGCATTGCCGGCCGCATTCTCGGCATGGGCGACGTGGTGAGCCTCGTCGAACGCGCCGCCATGGACATCGATCAGGACAAGGCCCGCAAGATCGCCGAGCGCATGAAGAAGGGCGCCTTCGATCTGGATGACCTCGCCGACCAGCTCAAGCAGTTGCAGAAGATGGGCGGCATGGCGGGCATGATGAACATGCTGCCCGGCATGGGCAAGATCAAGAAACAGGTGGATGGCGCCAACCTCGACAACGGCATCCTGAAGCGCCAGGTCTCGATCATCTCGTCGATGACTCCCTACGAAAAGCGCAATCCGAAAATCATGAATGCCAGCCGCAAGAAGCGCGTGGCGGCGGGCTCCGGCACCAAGGTTGAGGAAATCAACCGCCTGCTCAAGATGCACATGCAGATGGCAACCATGATGAAGCAGATGGGCCAGGGCAAGGGCATGCTCGGCAAGCTGATGGGCGGCAAGGGTGCTCCCGATGCGGCCGAGCTTGAAAAGATGCAAGCCGAACTGGCAGCCCTTGATCCCAACGCAATTCCCGCCGACCTCAAAGACATGATGTCAGGCGGCTCGCTTCCCGAAATGCCGAAATCGCTGCCAGGCCTCGGCGGCGGTGGTTTACCCGGCCTCGGCGGCGGCAACCCCTTCAAAGGATTCCCGGGTCTTCCGGGTAAAAAACGATGATCTCGAACATTAAGGAGTAATGAGACATGGCAATGAAAATCAGGCTTGCGCGCGCAGGCACCAAGAAGCGCCCTTACTATCACATCGTGGTGGCAGATCATGCCGCGCCCCGTGATGGCAAGTTCATCGACGTGATCGGCGCCTTCAATCCGATGCTCGGCAAGACCGATGAAGCCCGCGTCAAGCTCGATGCCGGCAAGGCCGCCGAGTGGTTGAAGAAGGGCGCCCAGCCCACCGACCGCGTGCTGCGTTTCCTCGACAAGGCAGGCGTTGCCAAGCGTACCGCCCGCAACAATCCGCAGAAAGCCCTTCCCGGCAAGAAGCGTTTGGAGCGCGAGAAGCTGCAGGCCGATGCCGCCGCAAAAGTTGCAGCCGCTGCCGCTGCTGCTGCCGCTGCGCCTGCCGAAGCGCCCGCCGCCGAGGCCCCACAGGCTTAAGTCAGGCGATGGGCACCCCGCGCGATCAGGTTCTCGTTGGCGTGATTGTGGGAGCCCACGGAATCAAGGGCGAGGTGAAGCTGATGAGCTTCACCTCTGAACCCATGAGCATTGGCCGCTATGGCCCGCTGCAATCATCTCTTGGCCAGCAGTTTGAAATTACCAGGCTCAAGGCGACAAAGGATAATTTCATTGCGAGCCTTAAGAACGTGAACGATCGCAACGAAGCGGAGACGCTGAAAGGCGTCGAACTTTTCGTCGCCCGCCAGAAACTTCCAACACTCAAAACCCACGAAACCTATGCCCACGATCTCATGGGCCTTGATGTCGTGCTGGAGAACGGCAGCAAATTGGGAAGGCTCGTCGCCATGCCAAACTACGGCGCCGGCGATCTGCTGGAAGTAGCGGTTGACGGCAACAGCGAAACTGTTCTCATCCCCTTCACCAATGCCTTCGTGCCGCAGGAAGATTTCAGCAGCGGCAAGATCATTGTGAATCTGCCTGAAGGCTATCTGGACAATGACGATGCTCAATAGTTCCGTCCTCATGCTGAGGTGCGAGCGGGCAACGCCCGCGAGCCTCGAAGCATTTGTTTGCAGAGGTGCGTCGGTATCCTTCGAGGCCCGCGAAGTGCGCGGGCACCTCAGGATGAGGGAAGACATTTGACATGACCTTCGCCGCCACCATCCTCACCCTCTTTCCCGAAATGTTTCCGGGCTCGCTCGGCATTTCGCTCGCCGGCAAAGCCCTGAATGACGGCCTCTGGTCCCTCGATGCCCGCGATATCCGTGCGTCAGCAACCGACAGGCACCGCACCGTGGATGATCATCCCGCCGGAGGCGGTGCTGGCATGGTGCTGAAGCCTGATATTCTGGCGGCCGCCATCGACGCCGCCCCCCCTGTGGGCCCGCGCCTGCTCATGAGCCCCCGAGGCATCCCCCTCACGCAAGGCTTCGTGCGAGAATTGGCGGCGGGGCCCGGCTGCCTCATCGTCTGCGGCCGTTTTGAAGGGATCGACGAGCGCGTCATCGAAAACCGCAAGCTTATCGAAGTCTCCCTTGGCGATTTCGTCCTGTCCGGCGGCGAACCCGCTGCCCTTGCCCTTTTGGATGCCGTGGTGCGCCTGCTCCCCGGCGTCATGGGAAAGCCTGAATCCGGCGACGAGGAAAGCTTCGAAGATGGCCTTCTGGAACACCCCCACTATACCAAACCCCGCATCTGGGAAGGCCTTGAAATCCCTCAGATTCTCCTCTCCGGTGACCATAAGGCCATCGCCAAATGGAAGCATGGGCAGCGCCAAGCCTTAACCAAGGTCCGCCGGCCCGACCTCTGGCGGAAATATCTGCCCGATAAGAATTGATTTATGTGGCCTGACCCGCTATAGCCCGCCCAACTCTAAAGGATATCTGTCATGAACATCATTCAACAGCTCGAAAAAGAGCAGGTGGCCATCGTTGCCGCCCAGCGCGGCGTGCCGGTTTTTGGCGCAGGCGACACGGTCATCGTTAACGTGAAAGTCGTTGAAGGCGAGCGCACCCGCGTTCAGGCCTATGAAGGCGTTTGCATCGCCCGTTCCGGCGGCAGCATCAATGAAAACTTCACCGTCCGCAAAATGTCTTACGGCGAAGGCGTTGAACGCGTATTCCCCGTGTACTCCCCGCTGATCGACTCGATCAAGGTTGTGCGCCGTGGCGAAGTGCGCCGGGCCAAGCTCTATTACCTGCGCGACCTCACCGGCAAGTCGGCCCGCATCGTCGAACGCCGCGCCAGCGAATTTGAAGACCAGGTGGATATGGAAGTCGCTGCCTCCACCGCCGTCAGCGCCGCCGCCAGTGCGGAAATCAAAGCCAAGGCCAAGGCGGAAGCCAAGGCCAGCGGCAAGAGCAAGAAGAAGTAATTTTTCGCTGCTCAACATTTCGAAGGCCGGCAGCGATGCCGGCCTTTTTCTTTTGGAGCAAGAGCCATGACCGATTATCTCAAAGTCAATCTCGCCAACTGGAATGACCGCGCCGCCATCCATGTCAAGGATGAGGCAGGCGGCTACCGCGTCAAGGAATTCCTGAATGGCGCCGACAATCTCCACGGCATCGAAGACCGCGAGATCGGTGATGTCCGCGGAAAACGCATCGCCCACCTGCAATGCCACTTCGGCATCGACACGCTCTGCCTTGCAAGGCGCGGTGCCTCCTGCGTGGGTCTCGATTTCTCGCCAGTTGCCATCGCCGCGGCGGGTGACTTGCAAAAACAAACCGGCCTTGATGCCAGCTTCGTTGAAGGCAATGTCTATGACGCCCGCGAACTGATCACAGGCCACTTCGATATGGTCTATGTCACCTGGGGCGCCATAGGCTGGTTGCCGGATGTCGCGCGCTGGGCCAGGGTTGTGTCCTCACTGTTGAAGCCAGGCGGCACACTATATTTGCTCGAAGGCCACCCTTCGCTCATGACGCTCAATGAAAAAACCCCAAACCTTGAACACGGCTTTGACTGGCGCACCCCGCAGAACGCCCCAATCGTTGAAGATGAAGCGACAACCTATACCGGCGACACCACCCCGGTCACCGCAACAACAACCAATTCATGGATTCATCCCCTGAGCGACATCATCAATGCGGTGATCGGCTCCGGCCTGCGCCTCGATTATTTGCACGAACACGAAGAGCTAGCCTGGCAATTCGCCCCCATCATGGTGCCTGTCGAAGGCAAACGCCGCATGTGGGTCCTGCCCGAAGGCTTCCCGAAACTCCCGCTCGCCTTCTCGCTCCAGGCAACAAAGGCCTGAATCCTGCAAAGCCCCATGCAGGAACGGGCATTTGACATGTCAGCGGCAAGGACTAAATAGCAGCCACAACCTTCATTTTGGGACTGTAAATGGCCAAGCCGCGCACGCTTTATGACAAGATCTGGGACGACCATCTGGTCCACGAGGCTGATGACGGCACCTGCCTGCTCTATATCGACCGCCATCTCGTCCATGAAGTGACCTCCCCCCAAGCCTTCGAGGGCCTGCGCATGACAGGCCGCAAGGTGCGCCATCCCGAGCGCACCTTGGCAGTCGTTGACCATAACGTGCCGACCACCGACCGCAGCAAGGGCATTGCCGAGGAAGAAAGCCGCATCCAGGTTGAAACCCTGGCCCAGAACGCCCGGGATTTCGGCGTCGAATATTTCCATGAGCGCGACAAGCGCCAGGGCATTGTCCACGTCGTAGGGCCTGAGCAGGGCTTCACCCTCCCCGGCACGACCATTGTCTGCGGCGACAGCCATACCTCGACCCATGGCGCGTTCGGCGCCTTGGCTCACGGCATCGGCACCTCGGAAGTCGAGCATGTCCTGGCCACCCAGACGCTCATCCAGAAAAAAGCCAAGAACATGCTGGTCGATGTGACCGGAAAGCTCGCCGCCAGCGCCACCGCCAAGGACATCATCCTCGCCATCATCGGCGAAATCGGCACCGCCGGCGGCACCGGCTCCGTCATCGAATATGCCGGGGAAGCCATCCGCGATCTTTCCATGGAAGGCCGAATGACTGTCTGCAACATGACCATTGAAGGCGGGGCTCGCGCCGGCATGATAGCCCCCGACCAGAAAGCCTATGATTATCTCCATGGCCGCCCCAAGGCGCCCAAGGGCGAGGCCTGGGACAAGGCGCGGGCCTACTGGGACAGTCTGCACACGGATGAAGGGGCCCATTTTGACCGCATCGTCAAGCTTGATGCCGCAGCCCTGCCGCCCATCGTCTCCTGGGGCACCTCGCCCGAGGACGTGATGTCGGTTGCCGGCGCCATTCCGAACCCCGATGACATCCCCGATGAAGGCAAGCGCCAGTCGAAATGGCGCGCTCTTGAATATATGGGCCTGAAGCCCGGCCAGAAAATGACCGATATCCCGCTTGACGTGGTCTGGATCGGCTCCTGCACCAATGGCCGCATCGAAGACCTGCGAAATGTGGCAAAGATTGTAAACGGCAAGAAAATCGCGGGGAATCTGGCCTATGCCATGATCGTTCCGGGTTCCGGCCTGGTCAAGGAACAGGCCGAAGCCGAAGGCTTGGACAAGATCTTCAAGGCGGCGGGCTTCGAATGGCGCGAACCCGGCTGCTCCATGTGCCTCGGCATGAATCCGGACCAGCTGAAACCCGGGCAACGCTGCGCCTCAACCTCCAACCGCAACTTTGAAGGACGCCAAGGTTACCGTGGCCGCACCCATCTCGTCAGTCCACAGATGGCTGCCGCGGCGGCTTTGGCCGGAAGATTCGTTGATATTCGAAAATCTTGATTCGAACCACCCCGTTAACCATTGCCTCACCAAATTTTAAAGCTTATGAGGAGCCAAGATGGTAGAGTGATTCACGTGCGGAAGTGAGTCGCGTTTTGGTGGGGAACTATTTTGAATAATTCTGTACAGGCCGATACGAAATTTTTGCGTCGTATTTTTGTGGCCCTTGTGTTGTTGACGCTCGCCGCTGGCGGCATGGTTGGCCTTACCACCGCGCAAGCCACCACCGATGCCCCCTCCGCCTGCACCGTATCCTGCCAATAAATTTTCTTTTCTAGTCCGGAAGTTCCAGCGGCTTCAGCGATTCGAATTGATCGCCAGGCCCTGGATTTTCAGTAGGGCTTTCACCACCCAGGTGATGCATGATGCCCCACACCGCGTTGAGCCCCGTTTGCACAGCGCCCTCAACCCAGCCCGGCGTCCACGACACATCATCGCCAGCGATAAAAATGCCGCGTTCCGCCGGCGGTTTTCGCTCCTGCATGAAGTGGCAATACATCCGGTGATTGTAACGGTAGTGGCCGGGGAGTGCC